>NC_014935.1:1400856-2101285 GCF_000186245.1 Nitratifractor salsuginis DSM 16511
CGACAGATGAAGGAAAAGGTCAATTCAAAACGAGTCTATCGCCTGTGGAAGATATTGAATCTCCAACTGCCAAAGAAACGGCCCAGACGTAGACGCCCCGGCTCCGATCCGATCAAACTCCAATCCGAACATGCCAATCAGGTCTGGAGTTATGATTTCGTCAGTGACCGGGCCGCCAACGGCCAGAAGCTCAAGATCCTTGTTGTCGTGGATGAATACACCCGGGAGTGTCTGGCCCTGGAAGTAGCCGCTTCCATCCGAAGCCCTCATCTCATCGAGACCCTCTCCCGATTGATGACCTTGTACGGGAAACCTCAGTTCATTCGAAGCGACAACGGTCCGGAGTTCACGGCCAATGTGGTAAAAGAGTGGGTGAATGTCTCCACCGGCTAATAGCCGGTGGCTTCAGATTACGGCTGAAAGCCGGTCATTCAGCCTGAAGGCCGTCGGTTGATCAGACAACTCGGAACTCATCATCAAGCTCTGGTGGTTGTTGGTTCTTGATATATTCCATCCAGACTTCATCGGTCACATTTCCACTCGTTGCAACCCAGTATCCTCTCGCCCACAAATGCTGCCCCCAATACCGCTTCTTCAGCATCCGAAATTCACTCATCAATTTATGCGAACTCTTCCCTTTCAAATATTGCACTGCCTTTGATACGGACATATTTGGCGGTATCCCTATCAACAAATGTACATGATCCCGATTGATGGATCCTGCATAAATCACCATCTCCCGACTCATCGCAATCTCACGTAACAAATCTCGGCATCGGTACCCCACATCCCCTTTTAAGACGGGATAACGGTATTTTGTCGTCCACACGAGATGGTATTTACAGTCCCATACTGTATGCCCACCATTTCTATACTCTTGCATCTTTCAAGCATACCATATCCCGGCCGCCTAAAGGCGTGGGGTTTACGGATCCCCGATGGGGGACTCTAAAAGAACATCGGATCGGACCCTCTTTTATCGAACCGGGCTCTCCCTGGCAGAATGCCTATGTGGAGAGCTTCAATGGAAAGTTCAGGGATGAGTGCCTTAACCGGGAATGGTTTCATAACCGAAAAGAGGCAAAAGTCATTATTGAACGATGGCGTCAATACTATAACCAGGAACGACCGCACAGTGCCTTGGGTTATCAGCCACCAACCAAGGTTTCAGGCAGGAAAAATGCCGCCTGATATACAATCGAACTCTAACTCTGGGGTTGGATCTGAATTTGGGAGCAGGTCAAGGGCAAAGCGCTCTATGACAATCTGCATCCTTCCAGGATCGTAGTCGGGGAGCGTAGCGAGCGGGCGAAACGTTTTGCCGATCTGCTCCTGGAAGGGGCTGAAGACAAAGAGGTCCCGATCCTTCTGACCGACAGCACCGAAGCCGAGGCAATCAAACTATTTGCCAACACTTATCTGGCGATGCGCGTCGCCTATTTCAACGAGCTCGACAGCTACTGCGAAACCCACGGCCTGGATACCCGACAAGTCATCGAGGGGGTGGGTCTCGATCCCCGGATCGGTATGCACTACAACAATCCCTCCTTCGGATACGGGGGCTATTGCCTACCCAAAGATACTAAGCAGCTCCTGGCCAACTACGCTAATGTACCGAGCAATCTTATCCGCGCCATCGTCGATGCCAACCGAACCCGAAAGGATTTCATCGCCGATCGGATCATAGATCGCCTTCCCAAAGACTCTTTCGGTTATCCCGCCGGCACGGTGGGAGTCTACCGGCTGGTGATGAAACAAGGCAGTGACAATTTTCGTTCCAGCGCTATTCAGGGAATCATGAAACGACTCAAAGCCAAGGGGATCGAAGTGATTATCTATGAACCCAGTCTGAAGGAGGAGCGTTTTTTTTCCAATCGGAAGTGGTGCGGGATCTGGACAGTTTCAAAGAGCGCAGTGATGTCATCGTGGCCAATCGTATGAGTGAAGTGTTGGAGGATGTGAAAGAGAAAGTCTACACCCGCGATCTCTTCGGAAACGATTGAAACGGTATGCAACTCTTCACCAACCTCTACCTGGCTCATCCTCCTGCGTTATTATAGTCATTAAAATAATCCTTGATTAATGTATAGAATCCTATAATACATAAAAGTAAAACTAATGTTGACTTATAGATTTATTTCAATTCTAATTGAATAATGTGTAGTGTGCTGAGGTGCAAGCAAAAAGGTTATATTTGCAAAAAATATTTGTTACCGGCGGAGCCGGCTATATCGGATCACATACCTGTGTAGAGCTTCTCAATGCGGGATACGACGTGATCGTTTATGACAATCTCTCCAATGCCAGCAAAGAGGTATTGCGTCGTGTCGAGAAGATCACCGGCAAACCTTTGACCTTCGTCAAAGGGGATATCCGTGATGGCGATACGCTCGAAGAGGCGATGCAAGGGTGTGACGCCGTTATCCATTTCGCGGGCTTGAAGGCGGTGGGTGAATCGGTCGAGAAGCCGCTGGAATATTACGACAACAACGTCTGCGGCACAGTCACTCTGCTAAAGAGTATGCAAAAGATCGGTCTCAAAGCGATCGTCTTCAGCTCTTCGGCTACCGTCTACGGCGATCCGGAGTTCCTCCCCCTGACCGAGGAACACCCTCTCCGGACCACCAATCCCTACGGACAGACAAAATTGGTGATCGAGGAGATCCTCCGTGATCTATACCGTGCCGATCCCTCCTCCTGGCGTATCTCGATCCTGCGCTATTTCAACCCCGTCGGAGCGCACGAAAGCGGCCTGATCGGGGAGGATCCCCGGGGAATCCCCAACAATCTCATGCCTTTTGTCTCCCAGGTGGCAGTGGGCCGCAGAGATGAGCTGCAAGTCTTTGGCGGCGATTACGACACCCACGACGGAACGGGGGTCCGCGACTATATCCACGTCGTCGATCTGGCCCGGGGCCACCTGGCCGCCCTGAAAACACTCGAAAGCGCCCCCCAATGCGAAGCCGTCAATCTCGGCACCGGCAAGGGTTACAGTGTTCTCGATGTAGTCAAAGCCTTCGAAAAAGCCTCCGGCAAAAAGGTCCCCTACCGCATCACCACCCGTCGCCCCGGAGACATCGCCACCTGTTACGCCAACCCCGGAAAAGCAAAAGAGCTTCTGGGGTGGGAAGCGCAATACGGCCTGGAAAAAATGTGTGAAGATACGTGGAACTTCCAATCCAATAATCCGGAAGGGATCCGATAAATTTCAGACAAACTACTCTGGAATATTTTGATTATCTCCGCGAAATGACAGTAAAAACCAAAAGGGTATCTTTTGAAAACAAATAAAAATGTGATTGGAGAAAGCGGTATCAAATTCGGAACCAGCGGTGCAAGAGGTTTGGTCACAGATTTCACACCTGACGTTTGCGCCGCTTTTACCATCTCCTTTTTGAAAACCGTTGAAAAAGACTATACCTTCCAAAGGGTGGCAGTCGCCATGGACAATCGGCCGAGTAGTCCCGAGATGGCAGCATCTGTCTGCGCCGCTATCGAATCTTGCGGTTATGATGTCGATTTCTATGGAGTGTTACCGACTCCAGCACTGGCTTTGCAATCCATGATGGACAACGTGCCCTCTATCATGATTACGGGCAGTCACATCCCCTTCGATCGAAACGGCATAAAATTTTATAGACCAGACGGTGAAATAAGCAAAAAGGATGAAGTTGGAATTTTAAATAACTCAAACCCGTTTATAACTGTAAATCCGAAATTGCCTCAAACAAAAAATACTGCCCAAATCACTTATCACGATAGATATAAAAACTACTTCGGAGACAAATGCCTGAATGGTCTGAAGATAGGTATCTATGAACATTCAAGTGCAGGAAGGGATTTGTATGCCAAACTTTTCACTGCTCTTGGCGCACAAGTGACGTGCCTGGGTAGATCCGATGAATTTGTACCCATTGATACAGAAGCGGTATCGGATTTGGATAAGGAACGTGCCAAATCCTGGTCAGAAGAGCATGGTTTTGATCTCATATTTTCCACAGACGGAGACGGGGACCGACCGCTCATAGCTGATGAGAGAGGAAATTGGCTCAGGGGAGATATCGTAGGAATACTCACCTCGAAACTGCTTGGTATCGAAGCTTTGGCGGTTCCTGTTAGTTGCAATACCGCTATTGAAAAAAGTGGTTTTTTTAAGGGGGTCAAGAGGACCAGGATCGGTTCACCCTATGTGATAGAGGCCTTCAAAGAATTAAAAACCTATCATTCATTTGCAGGATTTGAGGCTAATGGTGGATTCTTGTTAGGCTCGGATCTAAATGATTCCGGGAATACTCTACGCTCACTTCCAACCAGGGATGCACTGTTACCCTTCATGGTTTTAGCGAGTCACATAGCGAAAGAAAAAATTCCTCTGTCGGAACTTGTCGTACGACTTCCCCGAAGATTTACTTCCAGTGACAGAATCCAGAATATTCCAAAGAACCAGAGCTTGTCACTTATAGAGCAAGTGCTTTCAAATCCAAATAAGATGATAGAAACTTTTGGATTGACTAATCAGAAAGTTGTTGAAATTGATCGAACCGATGGTGTGAGGATGACACTGGACAATGATGTCATCATACATTTGCGGCCATCGGGCAATGCTCCAGAGCTCAGGTGTTATGTAGAAACAGATAATCAAAATTATTCAGACGAGCTTGTCAGACAGGTATTATCGGCAATAAATAGATAGGTAAACTCTATTGATCTACAGGCACATATCGATAATGGTATTTGACTACAATATCAATAATTATTGACGATAAATTATAGATAATTTTTAGTAAGAAGGATTTTTGTGATCAAAAAATGTCTATTCCCGGCAGCCGGATATGGAACCCGCTTCCTCCCAGCAACCAAAGCAACGCCAAAAGAGATGCTTCCCGTCCTAACCAAACCGCTCATCCAATATGGTGTAGAGGAAGCGGTTGAGGCCGGTATCACGACGATGGCTATCGTCACAGGTAGAGGCAAACGTGCCATCGAAGATCACTTTGACATCTCTTACGAGTTGGAACACCAGATCAAAGGAACGAGTAAAGAGCCTCTGCTCGATGAGATCCGTGCACTCATCAACCAATGCACCTTCACCTATACCCGACAAACTGAAATGAAAGGTTTGGGACATGCCATCCTCACCGGGGAAACTCTCATAGGTCAAGAATCTTTTGCCGTTATTCTTGCTGATGATCTTTGTTATAACGACGGTGACGCCCCCGTGCTTAAGCAAATGGTGTCTATTTATGAAAAATATCACTGTTCCGTGGTGGCTATAGAGGAGGTACCTGCAGACAAGACAGACAAATACGGTATCATTGCAGGGAATCTCATCGATGGCACAGATGACACGTATAGAGTGGACGATATGGTAGAAAAGCCGAATCCTGAAGATGCTCCAAGCAACCTGGCAATCATCGGACGCTATATCCTCACTCCTGACATTTTCGATATTTTGCGAAACACGCGACCAGGTAAAGGCGGAGAGATCCAGCTCACCGATGCCTTACTTGAGCAAGCAAAAAAGGGAAGAGTCATCGCCTATAAATTCAAAGGCAAACGTTTTGATTGTGGAGCGGTGGATGGATTTGTCGAGGCTACGAATTATTTTTACAGCTCATTTAAGGGCTGCTAAATGAAAGGCATCATACTGGCAGGTGGCTCAGGTACTAGACTCTACCCGATAACAAAAGGGGTCTCCAAACAATTGGTACCGATCTATGACAAACCGATGATCTACTATCCTCTTTCCGTGCTTATGCTTGCCGGAATCAGAGAAGTACTTATCATCACCACACCCCAGGATCAAGCCAACTTCAAAAATCTTCTCGGTGATGGTAATGAGATCGGAATGCGTTTTGAATATGTCATTCAACCAAGTCCGGATGGATTAGCTCAAGCGTTTATATTGGGTGAAGAGTTCCTCGATGGAGATGATGCCTGCCTCGTCCTGGGTGATAACATCTTTTACGGCCATGGACTGACCAAGATGCTTGCTACGGCCGTCAAAAATGCCGAAGATGAGAATAAAGCCACTGTCTTCGGCTATTATGTCAATGATCCTCAGCGTTACGGGGTGGCGGAATTTGATACGAACGGCAACGTCATAAGTATCGAAGAAAAACCGACAGACCCCAAAAGCAATTATGCAGTAGTGGGACTTTACTTTTACCCCAACGACGTGGTAAAAAAAGCCAAAGAGGTCAAACCTTCAGAACGCGGAGAGTTGGAGATTACGACACTCAATGAGATGTACCTCAAAGAAGAGCGTCTCAAAGTGGAGCTCATGGGCCGCGGTTACGCCTGGCTGGATACGGGGACACACGAATCACTGCTGGAAGCGAGCCAATTTATCCAAACGATCGAGAAACGTCAATCTTTAAAAGTTTCGTGCATCGAAGAGATAGCGTATGAAATGGGCTATATCTCCAAAGAACAGCTTTTGAAGCTTGCACAACCGCTGAAAAAGAACCAGTATGGACAATACCTGATCAAGCGGGCCAATCAACCGAGAGGAATGGGCAGATAATGCAATTTGTGAGAACCGATATCCCGGATGTCATCATCGTTGAACCGAAAATCCATGGCGATGAGCGGGGCTACTTTGTAGAAACATACAGAGCGGACAAACTTGAAGAGTTTCTCGGCTATAAAATAAATTTTTGCCAGGACAACGAATCAAAAAGTTCTTATGGGGTCCTTCGCGGATTACATTATCAACTCCCGCCCCACGCACAAACCAAGCTAGTGCGTGTCATCAAAGGAAAAGTCCTTGACGTAGCCGTAGATATCAGAAAAAGCTCACCGACCTTCGGTCAATATGTCGCGGTCGAACTCAGCGAAGAAAACAAAAAGCAACTTCTGATCCCACGTGGCTTTGCACACGGATTTCTCGTGCTTGAAGACGATACTGTCTTCGCTTACAAGGTCGACAGCTATTATTCCCCTGAATGCGACCGGGGCATTGCCTTTGATGACCCCGAGATCGGTATCGATTGGAGGATCCCGCACGACAAGCTCATACTCTCGGCAAAAGACAAGGCACAGCCCAAACTGAGCGATACAGATGATCTCTTCGAATATGGGATTAATTACTATGGCTAACGTTTTAGTCACCGGTGCCAACGGTCAACTCGGTTCGGAAATAAGGGAACTTTCATCTCTCTTCCCCTACATATATTTTTTTACGGATCAAAATATCCTGGACATTACCGATAAAGAGCAGATCACGCAATTTGTAAAAAGCAACTCTATCGACACCATCATCAATTGTGCAGCCTATACCGCCGTCGATAAGGCGGAAGAGGATAAAATTAACGCCGACAAGGTCAACCATTTGGCCGTTCGCTATTTGGCGGAGATTGCAAAGGAAGAAGATATCAAACTGCTTCACATCTCCACGGATTATGTCTTCGACGGGAAAAACTACACGCCCTATACTGAAGAGGACAGAACGAACCCCAATGGAGTCTATGGAGCCACGAAGCTTGCAGGCGAAGAAGCTATGCGTGATATCAATCCCAAAAACTCCATTATCATCAGGACATCGTGGGTCTATTCCGGTTACGGAGCGAATTTCGTCAAAACGATGCTGCGCCTTGGAAAAGAGAAGAAGGATCTTGGTGTGATTTTTGACCAGGTGGGTTCCCCCACCTATGCAAAAGATTTAGCAAAAACCATTCTTAGCATACTGCCAAACATCGAAAACGAGAAAGTGGAAATATATCACTATTCCAATGAAGGAGTAGTCAGCTGGTATGATTTCGCAAAAGAGATTATGCGGATGGCGAAACTCGATTGTACGATCAAGCCGATCGAAACGAAAGAGTATCCGACACCGGCTATGCGCCCTCACTATTCAGTGCTCAACAAATCAAAAATCAAAAAAGAGTTCGGTCTAACCATTCCCTACTGGAAAGACAGCCTGGACGAATGCTTGAAGACCATGGGAGAAAGAAAATAAATGTTCGACAACGACAATCAGACCATTTTGATAACGGGGGGAGCCGGATTCATAGGCAGTAACTTTATTCCATATTTTCTGGATAAATATCCCGAATACAATCTAGTCAATCTCGACCTTCTTACCTATGCAGGCAATCCTGAAAATCTCAAAGAGGTCGAAAACCACCCACGCTATAAATTTATAAGAGGAAATATTTGTAATCGTGAACTCGTAGATTTCATCTTCAACGAGTATGATATTCGAGGCGTGATCCATTTTGCGGCTGAATCCCACGTCGACAATAGTATCAAAAACCCCGGTGTGTTTGTCGAGACCAATGTCAACGGAACTTATACACTCCTCGACGTAACCAAAAACCATTGGATGGAAAAACCGTTCACATACAAAGATGATTACCAAAATTGCCGTTTCCATCATATCTCGACCGACGAGGTTTATGGAACACTTGGCGAAGATCCAAATGAGCTCTTTACCGAAGAGACACCCTACGCTCCGAATTCCCCCTACTCGGCATCCAAGGCATCGAGCGACATGATCGTCAGGTCCTATGTAGAAACATTCGGGATGAACTGCGTCATCACCAACTGCTCAAACAACTACGGCCCTAAACAGCATGACGAAAAACTGATTCCTACCATTATAAGAAATGCCCTTCAGGGTAATCCAATCCCCATATACGGTGATGGGAAAAACATCCGAGACTGGCTCTATGTCCTCGATCACTGTAAAGGAATAGATCTTGTGTACCATAACGGTAAAAAGGGCGAAACCTATAATATCGGGGGAAGAAACGAAAGGACCAATCTGGAAATCGTCAATAGGATTTGTAAGATACTGGACGAAAAAGTTCCTCGAAAAAATGGCGAAAGTTATAAGAAGTTGGTTACATTCGTTGAAGACAGAGCTGGCCACGACAGACGCTATGCCATCGATGCAACGAAGATCGAAAGTGAACTTAGTTGGAAAGCGGATGAGAATTTCGAGTCCGGCATAATAAAAACAGTGGACTGGTATTTGAAGAAATATGGAGTTACTAAATAATTGTTTAGTCGTATAAAAAATATAGTCAATACTGAAGATAAAAAAAGACTTTTATCAAATTTTCTTTCATTATCTTTATTGCAAGCATTTACATATATATTACCTCTTCTTACGTTACCTTACCTAGTAAGAGTTTTGGGAGCAGATAAGTTTGGTTTAGTTATGTTTGCACAATCATTTATCATGTTTTTTTCTATTTTGGTAGATTATGGATTTAATTTATCAGCCACGAGAGAGATAGCAATTCATAGAGATAATAAAGAAAAAATCACAGAGATATTTAGTAGTGTCATGCAAATAAAGTTTATTCTTATAGTAGTGTCATTTATTATACTCTCTATTATAGTCTTTACTTTTGAAAAATTTTCGAATGATTGGAAGCTTTACTATTTGACATTTCTTTTTGTCATAGGACAAGCATTTTTCCCAATATGGTATTTTCAAGGTATGGAGAGGATGAAATATATCACCATTGTCAATGTATTTTCAAAACTTTTATTTACCATATTTATATTTGTATTTATACGAAATAAAAATGATTACATACTTGTGCCTGTCTTAAATAGTTTAGGTTTTATCTTAGGTGGTATAATCTCTTTATGGATGATATATAAATATTTTAATCTAACATTTAAAATTCAAAGTTTTCAAACTATGATGGTGTACTTTAAAGATAGCTCCCAATTCTTTTTGTCAAGAGTGTCTCTATCTATTTATACATCAGCAAATACCTTTGTATTAGGATTATTTACAAATACCACATTAGTTGGTTACTATTCTATAGCAGAAAAGTTATACCAGGCTATGTCAGGAATATATCATCCAATTATAAACACTATTTATCCTTATTTATCAAAAACTAAAAATATATTTTTCTATAATAAATTATTTATAATAATTTCTATTATTAATACAATTGGTGTAATATTTATATATCTATTTTCAAATGATATAATAGATATAATTTTTAAAATTAAAAGTATGGAAGTCAATACCGTTTTATTGATTTTTGTAACATCGTCTATTTTACATGTACCAGCCATATTACTTGGTTATCCACTTTTGGCAGCATTTGGATATCCAAAATATGCAAATCTAACAGTTATCCAAAGTTCTATTATACATTTGATAGGATTAGGCATATTAACCATATTGAAGATGATTACAATCTACAATGTTGCGTATATGGTTTTAATTACTGAAACTACAGTTTTTTTAACCAGAATTTATTATGCAAAAAAATTTAATCTAATATTTAAAAGGAGTAAATAGTGAACAAAAAAGTTTATGTAGGAATGAGTGCAGATCTAATTCATCCGGGGCATATGAATATAATAAAAGAAGCATCAAAGTTAGGAGAAGTAATAATAGGTCTTTTAACTGATGAGGCTATAGCAAGCTATAAAAGACTTCCTTATATGAATTATGAACAAAGAAAAGAAGTTTTAGAAAACATAAAAGGAGTTTCAAAAGTTATTCCGCAAGAGACTTTAGATTATAGATATAATTTAAGAAAAATAAAACCAGACTATGTGGTTCATGGAACAGATTGGAGAGAAGGAGTTCAGGCAAAGGTAAGAGAACAAGTCATAGAGACTTTAAAAGAATGGGGAGGTGAATTAGTTGAACCAGAATATACTAAAGGAATTTCATCTACAAAATTGAATCAATCTTTAAAAGAAATTGGTACTACTCCTGATATACGAAGGGCAAGACTTAGAAGATTAATAAAAGCAAAAGACACAATAAGGATTATGGAAGTTCATAATGCTTTAAGTGGATTGATTGTTGAAAATATAAAAGTTAACAATATTGAATTTGATGGAATGTGGAGTAGTAGTTTAACAGATTCAACTGCAAAAGGTAAACCTGATATAGAAGCTGTTGATATTACAAGTAGAATAAGTACAGTAAATGAAATATTTGAAGTTACAACAAAACCTATGATTTTTGATGCCGACACTGGAGGAATTGCCGAACATTTTGTTTTTACAGTAAGAAATCTTGAAAGGATTGGTGTGAGCGCTGTTATAATTGAAGATAAGACAGGTTTAAAAAAGAATTCTCTTTTTGGTAATGAAGTTACACAAACTCAAGATAGTATAGAAAATTTTTGTCATAAAATTAATATGGGGAAAAGAGCACAAATTACAGATGATTTTATGATAATTGCAAGAATTGAAAGTTTAATTTTGGAAAAAGGTATGGATGATGCTATTACTCGTGCAAAAGCTTATGTTGAAGCTGGTGCAGATGGGATAATGATACATTCAAGACAAAAAGAACCTACTGAAATTTTAGAATTTTGTAAAATTTTTAGAAAAGAATATAATGATATTCCTATTGCTGTTGTGCCAACATCTTATAATCAAATTACAGCTACAGAATTAAGCGAAGCGGGAGTCAACATAGTTATTTATGCAAACCATATGCTAAGAGCAGCATATCCAGGCATGATTAATGTAGCTAAATCTATTTTAGAACATGATAGAAGTTTAGAAGCGGAAAAAGATTTGCTTTCAATAAAAGAAATTTTAGAGCTTATACCGGGTACGAAATAATGGTAGATACTAAAAAATTTGTCAATTCTTTGATAGAGAATGGCTATACTCATATTTGTGCTGTGCCTTGTAGTTTCGCTAAAAATTTAATAAATGAAATTATTAATAATGAAAATATTGAATATATTCCAAGTGCTTCAGAAGCTATTGCAGTAAGTATAGCTGCTGGACTTAGAATGTCTGGAAAGAAGCCTATAGTTGTTGTACAAAGTTCAGGTTTGACAAATATGGGAAGCTGTATTACAAGTATGTTATTGCCTTATGGTATAACTTTTCCAATTATTACAAGTTGGAGAACATATAAAGAAGGTGATAGTGAGGTACAACACAAACACTTGGCTACTGCACTTCCAAAATTAATAGAAACATATGGATATAAATATCAAATTCTAGAACAGAATAATTTAGATACAATGATTTCTCAAATAAATAATTCAAATAATGATTTTTTGATTAATATTTTAAAAAAAGATACATTTTCAAATATTGAATTATATGAGGAGTATAAATTAAAATTAGATTATATTCCAAGAAGTGTATTTTTGAAAACTTTAAATAAAAAGTATAAAAATAGCAATACAATATTTATAGGAACAACAGGAAATACTGCAAGAGAGATGTATACTTTTATGCCAGATACAAAAAATTTTTATATGGTAGGCAATATGGGAGGTGCATTATCTGTTGGAGTTGGCATGGCAAAAGCAGGTAAAAAAGTGATAGTTCTTGGTGGGGATGCAGAATTTGTAATGCACATGGGAGGACTTACAACTGCTGGAAGATACAAAAATTTAGATTTAAATTATATACTTTTTGATAATGAATCAAATAAATCAACAGGTGGACAAGCAACATATCAAAATCATATCAACTATATTGGTATAGCTAAAAATTGTGGATTTCATGTTTATGAAAAAATTATTTATAATTCATCTGATATGATAAATTCAATTAGGGATAATGGATTGAATTTCTTACATGTAAAATGTGGATATGATAAAGTCACTCCAAGACCGCCTGTAGAAGCAGTTGCTATAAACAAGGTATAAAAATGACAAAAATTAATTATTATATGCCTGTAAAAATCATATATAAAGTAAAAGCCTTAGTTGATATTAAAAAGCATATAGACGATAAAACAGTTTTATTGGTGACATCAGCCGGGCATATAAAACGAGGTTTATTGAATAAACTTAAAAATGTAAATATAACACATGTAATAGATAATATCGATACTCATCCTGAATTTAAAAATTTAGAATCCATCTATGAATCTATATTAGACATAGATTTTGATATCATACTGGCTATTGGTGGTGGAAGTGTAATTGATAGTGCTAAATATCTTTCAGTTTATAATAATAATAAAGATAAAACCTTTGTAACAAAATTGATAAAAAACCAAATTAATACTGACTATTTCATAAAACCTTTTATTTCTGTACCGACCACAGCAGGAACAGGAAGTGAAATAACACCTTGGGCTACTATTTGGGATATGGAAGAAAAGAAAAAATATTCTCTATATTTACCAGAGCTTTTTAGTAAAATAGCTATTTATGATCCTTCTTTAACTTTATCAGTTCCAAAAGATGTAACTATTCAAACAGGACTTGATACATTGTCACATGCACTAGAATCCATTTGGAATAAAAATGCGAATGAAATAACCATCAATTACGCTATAAAATCCGCAAAATTGATAGTAGATAATTTACCATTACTTTTAGAAAATTTAAATAATTTAGAATATAGAGATAATATTATGAAAGCATGTATGTATGCAGGATTGGCCTTTTCTAATACACAGACGGCTGTCGCTCATGCCATGAGTTATTATATGACTGCACATAAAAATATACCTCATGGAATAGCTTGTAGTTTTACACTACCTATGCTGATTGATAATATAATAGGTAAATATGATTTTATTGACGAAGCATTAATCAAAATATTTGGAGAATGCAGTTCTAAACCACTAAGAGAAATGTTAAAAGTTCTAAATATATCTACAGTATTTAGTGACTATGGTATTTATGACGAAGAGTTGGAACTTTTAAAATCTTCTTTGGATAAAATTCAAAGAGCTGAAAACAGTTTGGTAGCAATATGATAAAAAAGATTTTTATATATTTTATGAATTTGCCTCTATATTATTTTATGTTTTTAATTCCTCCTAAAAGAAATCTATGGGTTTTTGGTGCATGGTATGGTGAAAAATATTTTGACAATCCCAGATTTCTTTTTGAATATGTTCAAAAAAATAATCCACAAGTTAATGTGGTTTGGATAACAAAAGATAAAGCGATATGCAATAATAAAACTATCTTATACAAATATTCATTAAAAGCAATCATGACTTCTATTATTGCAGAAGTCTATTTAATATCACACTCTACTTTAACTGATTTATACCCGTTCATAAATAATAAAACGAGAAAAGTAGTCCAATTATGGCATGGGATTCCAATAAAAAAAATAGGTAAAGATGACAATAGGTATAATCATCAAAATATAAAAAACAAAATTAAATTTTTTATATTTCCTTTTTTGATTGAAAAATATTCACTTATCATTTCTTCTTCTGAAAGTGATCGAATTAATATGGCTTCAGCATTTGATGCTGCTTTAAGTCAAGTAAAATTAACAGGGTATCCGAGGAATGACGTATTTTATAATAATCATTATGAAGTTAAAGAGTTCAAAATACTTTACGCTCCTACTTTAAGGGATAAGGTGGATGATGAAGTGAATTTGTTCGATGATTTTGGTTTTGATAGTAATATAGTTCTACAATTCTTAGAAGAGAATAATATTTATTTAGATATAAAAATGCATCCAGCAAATAAAATAGATAAAAAATTTAAGAGTTCTGTAAAATCAAAACATATCCGGTTCTTAGAATCCAAAATGGAAATAAATGAAATATTGCAAGATTACAGTATCATAATAAGTGACTATTCAGGATTATATATTGATTATTTACTAACTGATAGACCTATAATTTTTGCACCATTTGATTACAAAAAATATATTACCAAAGATAGAGAACTTTATTATAAATATGATGATGTAACTCCTGGACCCAAATGCCGTAATTGGAATGAAGTCTTAGAATGGATTATAAAATTTAAAGAAAATCCTGAGTTGTACAAAGAAAAAAGAAAAGAAGTAAAAGATAGATTTCATAAATATCAAGATGGCAATAGTTGTGAGAGAGTTTATAGAGAAATCTTAAAACTGGTGAATTAAATGACTAAAAAAGTATATATTGTCTTACTAAATTACAATGGCTGGGAAGACACGATAGAGTGTTTGGAAAGTGTTCTGAAAAATGATTATGATAATTATCAAATTATAGTTGTAGATAATGATTCACCAAATAATTCAATGGAATATATCATTAACTGGGCAGAAGGTAAACAAGAAATTGTTTATGATGAAAATTCACAACTCAGACATCTGAGCCAACCGTTTGAATTAAAGCCTTTAAAATATATTTATTATAAAAAAGAAGAGGCCCTAAAGGGTGGCGAAAAAGAAAAAGAATTGGAGCTAAATAATAATCCATTGATATTAATTCAAGCAGGAGAAAATGGTGGTTTTGCAGCTGGGAACAACATTGGAATTAAATATGCTCTTGCAAAAAATGACTTTGAGTACATTTGGCTTTTAAATAATGATACAGTTATAGAAGAAAATAGTTTAAGCTCGTTGGTGAATTATGCATCCAAAAATAATCTTGGTATAAGTGGTTCAACCCTTTTGTATTATGATAATCCAAAAATGGTACAAGCCTATGGAGGAACAATAAATAAATTTTTTGGAACGAGTAAACATATACTGGATCAGGATGAAATAGAAAAAAAACTTGATTATGTTGTAGGGGCTTCTTTCCTTATAAGTAAAAAGGTGATACACAAAATTGGATTATTACCTGAGGAGTATTTTTTATATTATGAGGAAACAGATTATTGTTTTAATGCTAGAAATAATGATTTTAAACTTGGAGTATGTGTAGATAGCAAGGTTTATCATAAGGAAGGGAATAGCACTGGAGCAAGCGGAGACTCAAATAATAAGAATGATTTTAGTGATGTTTTGATTTTAAAAAATCGTATTAAATTTCACAAAAAGTACTTGGGTGGAGGAATCAGCCTTTGGCTTGGTATTATGATTGCTTTTATGAAAAGAGTAAAACGAGGTCATTCAAATAGGATATTGAAGGTTTTATATGATTCAATATAATACATTTACCATATATAGAACATTATTATTAAAATTATATTTATCTTTTTTATTTATATGTTCAATGTTGCCATCAGGTACAATTTATAATTTTAATATTAAAATATACATATTTATATTATTAATAATTTTTTCTATTCCAATGTTATTTAAATTGAAGATGAAAAAAAACGATGTTTCTGTAATTTTCTTTGTTACATTTATAATATGTTTTTACACTTTGCTTGGAAATATAAATGGTTATGAATTCACTTCAGTTTTGTTGGAATTTAAATTTCTATTTGGAATATATTTAATGCTTTTAATAACATATTTTATGTATTTATTTGTTGATGATAAACTATTTTTTTTGAGAAATGTTATAATTTATACTATCTATGGATCAATGATATATTTATTTATAAAAAGTTATTTTTTTTTAATGATATATTTTAAATTATATGATTACTCTCTTATGAAAGACGTAATATTTCCAATTATCAATTATAAGCCAGTTGGTTTAAATATAATTATTGGTGCACCAAGATTCTCATTTGTAACAATGGATTTTTTATCAGTTGCCCTTTTCATTTTATATATTTATTTTAGAAACAAAATAATTTATATTAAATTTCCATTATTTATCGAATTTTTTTATTCAATTATTTTATTTATATCAATTTTTTCAGCTTATTCAAGATTTATATTCATTATTTTCCCTATATTATTAATCATTGTATTTTTGTTGAATAAAAACTATAAAACAATAATTTTAGCTTTTATTATTGGTATATTATTTAGCATCGTTTTTCATAAAGATATTTCATTGATTATTTTTCAGCGATTTGTTAATCAAGAACATAGTGACAGTTGGCGCATTATAATGACACACGCTCTCTTAAATAGTTGGTCACAATCACCTTTTTTAGGAAGAGGAATTGGAGCATATTCCTTAGAACTTATAAGAGATAGATCCATGCCTTTTTCATATGAAGTTCAATTTGTCTCTATTTTAATGCAATTTGGCATATCGTTTATTTTATTAAATATTTTTATATTATATTTCTTTTTAAAAAATATAACTAATAGAACCATATTACTAACATTTTCAATATATATTTCTTTGATATTAGGCTCTTTTACAAATCAATATTTACTATCAACTACTACAGGTGTAATATATGTAATTATTTTTATCATATTATTAGTTTTCAATAATGTGAATTATATAAGTAAGAAAGTGAGAAATTAAATAAATGAAAGATATACTGTTTGTTAATTCTAGATTTCTATCACAGGAAATCACGGGAGTACAACGCTTCTCAATCGAGTTATCTAGAAGCCTTAAACGTATTCTAGGGGAAAAAGTCCAATTTATTGCTCCAAAAAATATCATTCATTCACATATTGCAAAAGAATTAAATATAATAGAATTTGGCATATTTACTGGGCATTTATGGGAGCAGATTGATTTACCTATATTTTTAAGAAAACACAATTCACCTATGCTCTTAAATCTAGGAAATACTGCACCGATTTTCTACAAAAATAAAACAAGTACACTTCATGATGTAGCTTACGAAAAATTTCCAGATACATTTAACTGGAAGTTCAAAACATTTTATAAATTCGCTATTCCTCATATATTAAAATCATCAATACATATTTTCACTGTAAGCAAATTTTCAAAAAAAGAAATTGAAGAATTGTATAAAATAGATTCTAATAAAATAAATATTGTATACAACGCTATAAATGAGATATTCAAACCCATAAAGATTAAAAACAATCAAAGATATATATTGGGAGTTTCTTCTTTGAATAATCAAAAAAATTTTCATTCTATGATAGATGCTTTTAATCAGATTGCTGATAAGAATATAAAACTTTATTTAGTTGGTGGTATTAATAGGAATTTTGCTTCAACAAAACTTCTTGATGAAATAGATAAAAATCAGAATATAATACTTAAAGGTAGGGTGGACGATAAAGAACTTGTTGAGTTGTACTCAAATGCAACATGTTTTGTGTATCCGTCTCTATATGAAGGTTTCGGCATCCCACCTCTTGAAGCTCAAGCTTGTGGATGCCCTGTCATTTGCTCGAATGCTGCGAGCCTTCCAGAGGTTTGTTCAGATAGTGTAGTATATTTTGATCCATACAATGTGCAGGATATCAAAGATAAAATAGAACTGGTTTTGTATAATGAAGAATTACAGAATGAATTAAGAAGAAAAGGCTTTGAAAATATCAAAAGATTCAGCTGGGAAAAATCTGCGAACAAAATTATAGAAATCATTGAGGGATTAAAATAAATATGAAAAAAGCGTTGGTGCATGATTGGTTCTCTGTATATGCTGGAGCGGAAAAATGCGTGGAGAGTTTTACCAACATTTGGAACGATTTTGAAGTATACAGTCTTATCGATTTCCTGACCGATGGAGATAGAGACATAATATTAAATGGGAAGAAAGCAAAAACTAGCTTCATACAAAACCTTCCTAAAGCAAAAGATAAATATAGGAATTATTTACCACTATTTCCTCTGGCCATCGAACAATTTGATTTAAGTAAGTATGATCTCATTTTATCTTCATCTCATGCAGTGGCGAAAGGCGTGCTCACCAATTCTAATCAACTACACATATCCTATGTCCATACACCCATTCGTTATGCCTGGGATCTTTATCATCAGTATTTGAGAGAAAGTGGTTTGGATAGAGGGCTAAAAGGAAAACTAGCGAAGTATTTTTTACACAAGATTCGTCTCTGGGACATCAGTACAGTCAATCGAGTAGACTATTACATCGCCAATTCTCACTACATAGCACGACGAATCAAAAAGATTTATGGGAAGGAGTCAACGGTTATCTACCCTCCTGTCGATGTCGATAGATTCGAACTACAGGAATCCAAAGAGGACTTTTATTTAACTGCTTCAAGAATGGTCCCCTATAAAAAGATCGACCTTATTGTCGAGGCCTTTTCCAAAACAGACAAAAAACTTATCGTTATAGGCACAGGGCCTGATATGGAAAAGATAAAATCTTTTGCAGGTGAAAATATTGAATTTCTTGGTTTTGCAAGTGATAATGTTTTACTCGAGCATATGCAAAAGGCTAAAGCCTTTGTTTTCGCAGCAGAGGAAGACTTCGGCATAGTTCCTGTTGAGGCCCAGGCTTGCGGTACCCCTGTCATATGTTTGGGCAAAGGTGGTACAAAAGAAACCGTGATAGATGGAGAGACCGGGGTCCACTTTAAAGAGCAGACTGTCGAAGACCTATTGAAAGCTATCGAGAGGTTTGAATCATTAAAATTTGATCCTGTGAGAATCAGAGAGCATGCTTTGAAATTCTCTAAAGTCCGTTTTGAAAAAGAGATAGAAAATTTTGTCAATGCAAAGTATGATGAATTTTTGAAAGAGAGGTTATAAAATATGACAAACGTCATCCTATGTGGGGGAAGCGGAACAAGGCTGTGGCCTATCAGCAGGACACTGATGCCTAAACAGTTCGTCAAACTGTTCGAAAACAAATCACTCTTTCAGCTCACTGTAGAAAGAAACAGTAATGTATGTGACAAACAATTGATTGTCTCGAATGCAGAGCAATATTTTCTTGCTTTGGATCAACTTGAGGAAATCGGTCAGCACAACAACTCATATATTCTGGAACCCATTGGTAGAAACACCGCTCCGGCGATAGCTTTGGCCTGTATGGCATTAGCACCTGAAGAGTTGGTACTTGTGAGCCCCAGTGATCATCTCATCAAAAATGAAACCGAGTATAAGAAAGCTTTACAGAGAGCTCAAAAGTTGGCGGAAGAGGATCACCTTGTGACATTTGGTATCACGCCTCACTTTGCTGAAACAGGCTTTGGATATATTGAAGCTGACGGGGAAAACGTCAAAGCATTTCACGAAAAACCGGACCTGGATACTGCTACCGACTATCTGGAGGCGGGCAATTACTATTGGAACAGCGGTATGTTTATGTTTAAAGCGGGAGTGTTTCTCGAAGAGTTGGAAAAACACTCCCCTGATATCTTCAAGGCATCATTAAAGGCATATAAGAATGCCGATAAAAAGGATCTTGTTCGAATCAAGCTTGAAGATATGCTTGCCATTCCTGAAAACAGTATCGATTATGCAGTTATGGAAAAATCAGGTAATGTAAAAGTGGTGGCTTCGGACATAGGCTGGTCAGATTTGGGTAGTTTTGACAGTCTATACGAAGAATTGCCAAAAGATAAACACGGAAATACACTCAATCCAAACCTTGTCTCCATCGATAGCAAAAATAATCTGATCTATGGAAATGAGAGAAAGATCGCTACGATCGATATAGAAGACACTATCGTAGTAGATACAGGTGATGCACTTCTCATCAGCAAAAAAGGATCATCACAAAAAGTAAAAAAGGTCGTCGAAGAAATACGTAAAGATTCGGAACTTCACCATATACATCTTACCGGACATAGGCCTTGGGGTACCTATACCATCCTCGAAGAGGCCGAAGGATATAAGATCAAACGTATCGTGGTTAAACCCGGAAAGCGCCTCAGTCTACAAAAACACCACCATCGCAACGAACATTGGATCGTAATAAGCGGTACAGCGACAGTGACGATAGGAGAAGAGACAAAAATCCTACGCCCCAATGAGTCAACTTATATAAAGATGGGGGAAGTCCATAGATTGGCCAATGATGGCATCATTCCGGTGGTCCTGATAGAAGTCCAGGTTGGAGAATATACAGGTGAGGATGATATCATTCGTATTGAAGATGATTTCAGACGAGACTGATTTTTTGATATCAATTTATAAGATGATAGATAATTAATGAAAGAACTATATTCAAAAATTATATTAATATTGATGGATACTCTGGCGATTGTTTTGTCTATTATCGTCGGATATCAATTGAGAGTTTTCCTGGATGATTCATTTGCAAATACATTTGGACATAGTCTATCGATGTATTTGGAATTTCCTCTCATCTACATCACCACCCTTTCCATGCTCGCCTATGAAGGAATATATACCAAGAGATACGATTTTTGGCATGAAACCAGGCAGATCATCAAAGCGTTGATCCTCTCTTTCATTCTCGTCCTGGCATTTTTGGCAATGACCAAGTCTATACAGGAGTACTCCAGGGCGACGATAATCTTTATCTTTGCCTGTATGATGCTGATCATTCCACTCCTTAAGATTGTCACCAAAAAACTCCTCTATCATATGGGATTATGGCAGAGGCCAGCTTCTGTGTACGGGAACGATCCTTTTGTTACCAAAGAGATATTTGACAATTATTATCTCGGATATACCGAATCTGACAAAGATAAAGAGAAAACAGTTTTTATCAATTCAGTAGATACCGATGTGGAAAAACTCCATAAGCTCATAGCAGAAAAGACAAAAAAGAGCGATGAAGTGATCTTCATACCTCTCATCAACGAGTATGATCTGACCCAGTCGACGATCTATCAACTATCAAATACGCGAACCAATCTTATCGTCTATAAAAATCGCCTAAAAAGTAAATATAGGGAAATTATCCATATCACATTCAACTACCTACTTGCTATTCTCCTATTGCCTATACTGCTTCCGATCATTGGGATCATAGCTATCCTCATCAAACGGGAATCCCCCGGTCCTGTATTTTTCGCTCATATGCGAGTGGGTAAGCAAGGAAAGCTCATTCCCACTCTAAAATTCAGAAGTATGTATCAGGACGCACAGGACCGCTTGGAAAAGCTGCTTGAAACCGATCCGCCGATCCGCGAAGAGTGGGAGAAAAATTTTAAACTCAAAAATGATCCAAGAGTGACGAAGATCGGCGCCATCCTTCGCAAAACATCTCTGGATGAACTCCCTCAAATTTTCAATGTCTTGAGAGGCGAAATGAATTTTGTAGGGCCTAGACCGGTTATTCAGCAAGAACTAGAACAATATTATAAAGATGACGCCGAATACTACTTTATGGTCAAACCGGGAATCACAGGACTCTGGCAAGTCAGCGGTCGCAGCGACACAGACTATGACTTTAGAGTAGAAACTGATAAATGGTATGTTTCAAACTGGTCACTTTGGTTGGATATTGTTATCTTGTTAAAGACTGTCAAAGTCGTGCTCAAACGGGATGGGGCATACTAAAGTGTTTTTATGAGACAATACTACATTTTTTATTGAAAATAGAAAGGAATATGTCTTGGAAAATAATGCGCAGTGCATACATGAAGACACAATAGATCTACACGAACTACTTGCTATATTAAAAAAGCGCAGAAAACTTATATGGCTAATTGCCGGGTTCATTACATTGATTGCAATTATGTATGTTTTTATAGCCAAACCAATCTATGAAGCAAAAACTATTGTAGAACTCGCACAGATCAATAAACAACCAATAAAGAATCCAAATGATCTCAAGGAAAAGTTAGAATTCATATTTGATGTAAATGAAAAAAATAAAAAAATAGAACTGCCTATTGTAAAAAGCATTGAATTACCAAAAAAATCAAAAAGCCTTCTTGTAATTACGACTAATGGATATAGCAATTCTTCTGCAAAGAAAAAACTGGAAGAGGTCGTAGCCTATCTTTCTGCGTTACAGAATAAGGAACTCAATATATACATCCAAACACAAATGGAAAATATACATTTGATAAAAAGAGATTTAGAAAGATATCAGACGTTAGTTAAGCAAATTGAAAAAGATATTGCCGACTATAAAGAAAAGCTATTGCGTATTTCCAAGGAAGATGCCGCTTTGGCTGGTATCTATTCTATAGAAATTGGAAAAAAACAGACAGAACTCAATTCTCTCATGTATAAGATATTTCAATTGAAAAATCAACTTAGAAATATAAACCTTTCTATTTCTCCTTTAAACATTCAGAAAAGTAGTATAGTCGGAAAAGTGGAAGTACTGGACCATCCTATCAAGCCTAAAAAGAAACTCATTATTACTGTAGCATTTATTACTGGCCTGATGCTCTCTGTCTTTTTGGCTTTCTTTTTGGAATTTGTTGAAGGATTTAAAGAAAAACAGTCCGATCAATAAATAATGAAGTAGAGAAAGCATGCCAAAAATCGCCACGGTAACGATCGGAAAAATATGAAAATTCTCATCGAACTTCCCACCTGGCTCGGTGATGCCGTGATGAGCACTCCTGCTCTGGAAAATCTCTTTGCCGCCTATCCCAAGGCACAGATTACACTGACAGGCTCCTATCTATCCACCGAAGCCCTCCGCGCCCATCCGAGGGTCAATCGGGTCGTCGTAGACAGAACGAAATCGCGCGGCTTTCGCCCCCTGAATATCTACAAGCTGGCCAAAGAACTCGGCCCACACAATCTCGCCATCACGTTCCGCAGCCATTTCTCTTCAAAACTCCTACTCATCCTCACCGGATCGAAAAAAATCCATCAATTCAAACCCTCAACACTCAACGCTCAACGCTCAACGCTCCATCATGTCCAGCGCTACCAAGCCTTCATCAACAGCATCACCGGCCGAAAAGACGTGCCTGGACCCCTGAAGCTCTATTGGCCCAAAGCGGAGTATCCCCGCCCCACACTGGGCATAAACCCGGGGGCCACCTACGGCAGCGCCAAACGCTGGTATCCCGAGAAGTTCGCCGAAGTCGCCGCTGCATTGGCCGATCGCTTCGATATCGTCATTTTCGGAGGGCCGGGTGAGACTGATATCGCTTCGGATATCGAGAGGATGATCCGAGAAAAAGGTGTAAAAAACCTGGAAAACCTGGCGGGAAAAACGACCATCCCCCGGCTCTGCTCCCAGATCGCCGGGCTCGACCTCTTCATCACGGGCGACAGCGGTCCGATGCATATCGCCGCGGCGTATCAAGTCCCCAGCGTCGCGATCTTCGGCCCCACCAAATGGCTGGAGACTTCCCAGTGGATGAATCCCCACAGCCACATCGTACGTCACGATTTGGAGTGCGCTCCCTGCATGAAGCGCCAATGCCACCTCAAACATCACGCCTGTATGAAAGAGATCACCCCTCAGGAAGTCATTGAAGCTGCTCAGGAGATGCTTTTAAACATGAATGATTCTGCGATAAATGCCTAAATGTTATAATTTATGGAGCGATATAAAAGGAGAGGCTATGAGCTTAGCTTATGAATTAAAACCTCACTATACCTACCGTGATTATCAAAATTGGGAGGGACGATGGGAAATCATCGAGGGAGAAGCCTATGCGATGAGCCCGGCTCCTTTACCAAAACATCAAAAAGTCAGTAATAAAATCGCACGCCAGCTCGATGAAACCCTAGATGAGTGTCCTGGATGCTCCGCCTATTTGCCGATCGATTGGAAGATCGCCGAAGATACCGTCGTGCAACCCGATAATCTGGTACTCTGCTACGAGCCGGAGGGAAGCTACATCAGCAAAGCCCCTTCCCTCATCTTCGAAGTGGTCTCCCCCTCCACCGCCGCCAAAGACGAACACCTCAAATATGCGCTCTATGAAAAAGAAGGCGTGGATTACTACGTGATCGTTTATCCCGACGAAAAAATGGCCAAAATCTTCCAGCTCAGTGAGGGGCGCTATATCAAAGCCCTCGACGCTCAAAAAGAGAATTTCACCTTCAAGCTTGGTGACTGCGTCATCGACTTCGATTTCTCAAAGATCTGGAATTGAGTGTTAAGCGTTGAGCGCTGAGCGCTGAGAAGTTTGCTTACCTAACTTTTAATTGAAATTCTCGTCCACCATTGCGCAGAGCAGATGGCCGATGAGGAGATGCATCTCCTGGATGCGAGCCGTCTCCTCCACCGGAACGGCCAGATTCAAATCGCATAGATCGTTCATCGCTCCCCCGTCCCGACCGCTAAGCCCCAGAGTCAGGCAGCCCAGATCGTTGGCCTTTTCCAAAGCCCGTAGGACATTGGCGCTGTTGCCGCTGGTGGAGATGGCGATGAGCAGATCCCCCTCCACCGCCAGCGCTTCAACCTGACGCTCGAAAATACGCTCGAAGCCGTAATCGTTGCCAATGGCGGTCAGGGCAGAGGTATCGGTGGTCAGCGCCACGGCGGGAAGCCCCCGCCGCTCCTTGACGAAGCGTCCCGTAAATTCGGCGGCGATGTGCTGGGCATCCGCCGCGCTGCCGCCGTTGCCGCAGAGCAGAATCTTCTTCCCCTCTTTGAGGGCCTCGATCGCCAGACGGCCCGCCGCTTCGATACTGCCTTGCATTTGGGTCTCCAGCAGGTCCAGGGCTTCCCGGTGGGCCGCCAGGCTCTTGTAGATCAGGGCTTTCATTGCGCTTCCTTTCGCATTTTTTCGATGGTGGCAGTGGTGCTCCGTCCCTCCACGAACTCCACGAGGCGAAGCTCCCCGGCGATGTCGCTGCCGACGACCTCCCTGCCGGCGTAGTCACCCCCCTTGACCAGGACGTCGGGCCGGACGGTCCTGATGAGCTCGTAGGGGGTATCCTCGTCGAAGATCGTCACGTAATCGACCGCCTCGAGCGCTGCCAGGAGGTAAGCCCGGTCGTATTGGGGATTGACGGGGCGCTCCGGGCCTTTGAGCCGGCGGACCGAATCGTCGCTGTTGAGCCCCACGATCAGCACATCGCCAAACGAGGCGGCCTTTTGCAGATACTTCACGTGCCCCAGATGGAGAATATCGAAGCAACCGTTGGTAAAGACGATCCGCTTTCCCTCCCGGCGCAGGCGCTCGACCCTGCGGGCCAATGCCTCACGATCCAGGATCCGATCTTCGGTCCCCGACTCGTGCAGGCTCTTCTCATAGGCGATGATCTCTTCCCAGCTCGCCGTGGCGCTTCCCAGTTTGCCCACCACCACGGCGGCGGCGGCGTTGGCGATGCGGGCCGCTTCGTCGATGCTTCCCCCGCAGGCCCGCACGAAACCCAGCGTGGCGATCACCGTATCGCCGGCGCCCGTGACATCATAAACCTCTTTCGCCACGGTGGGAATGATCTGCATCTCTTCCCCGAAGATCGCCATCCCCTCTTCGCTCAGGGTGATGATGGCCCGCTCCAACTCCAGCTCCTCTTTGAGGCGAAAGCCCGCCTCTCTCAGGCTCGCTTCATCCGCAATGGCGATCCCCGTCGCTTCGCTCGCCTCTTTCCTGTTGGGGGTAATGGCGGTCGCTCCCCGGTATTTGGAATAATCTTTCCCCTTGGGATCCACCATCACCCGCATACCCCGCTGCTTCGCTAGAGCGATCGTCCCCTGAGTGAGCCCTTCGGTCACGACCCCCTTGCCGTAGTCGGAGATCAGGATCGTATCGATCCCCTCATCCAAAAGGGCTTCGATCCGTTCCAGAAGCTCCTCCTCACTTTCCCGGCTGATGGGCTGTCGCGTTTCGCTGTCGAAACGGACCACCTGCTGATGGGAAGCGATCACCCGGCTCTTGCGGGTGGTGCTGCGCCCCGGTTCCTCGATCAAGGCTTCACTCCCCACCCCCAGGGCCTCAAGCATCTCTTTGAGGCGCTTCCCATTGCCGTCCGCCCCGATGACCGAAGCCACCTCGACCCGGCCCCCCAGGGTCACGAGATTGTTCACCACATTCCCGGCACCCCCGAGCACTTCGCTCTCTTCACGCACATCGATAACCGGTACCGGCGCCTCGGGAGAGATCCGCTCGGTCTTGCCCCAGAGATAGTGATCGATCATCAGATCACCGAGTACCAAAATCTTCGGCTGACAACGCTGATAGTTCTTCATAGGAAACAATCTCTAAGATTCAAAAAAAGCGTTGCAACGCAACGCAAACCGAAATTCCTCATTCCTAATTCCTCATTCCTCATTATTCATTGACTTCCGTCTCATAAAGCCGCTCGATCTCCGGCACATAGCGCCGAATCCCCTCTTCAAGGCTCACTTCCGGTTCGTAGCCCAGATACTCACGGGTCGGTTCGATGTCGGCCTGGGTGAAGAATTGATACTGCCCAACGTAGGGGTTGGGGATATATTCGCACTCCAGATCGGTGCCCAGCTCCTTCTGGAGAATATCCACGATCTCCTGGAAGCTGCGTGCCTTGCCGGTACCTACGTTGTAGACTCCGCTCTCTTTGGGATCGCAGGCTTTGACATTGGCCTGGATGATGTCGTCGATATAGATGAAATCCCTTAGGATCCTGTCACTCCCTTCAAAAAGCCGGGGGCGTTTGCCGGCCAGGATTTGATGGCCGAACTGCAGCACCATCGAAGCGGTTTTGTTTTTGTAAAACTCCCTCGGGCCGTAGACGTTGAAATAACGCAGCCCCACGATGGGCCGATCGCTCTTTTTCATCCACTCATAGGCCAGATGGTCCATCGCCAGTTTGCTGAAGCCGTAGATATTGGCCGGATCTTCCCTGCCGACCGTCTGGGGCGCCGGGGCGTTGCCGTAGGTGGCTCCGCTGCTGGCGTAGATCATCGCCGCGTCCATCTCTTTGGCCATTTTCAGGAGATCTTTGAAAACATTCAGATTGGTGCGCATCATAATGTTCTGGTCGTTCACCGTCGTATCGCTGATGGCCGCCTCGTGAAAGATATAGTCGAAGTTGAAATCCCTCAGGCGCTTGAGGTCCTCCGGATCGGTAATGTCCCCGGTGATGATCTCTCCCCGGAAGCCCTGGAGGTTCTTGTAGTGGCCGAAGCTGCGCAGATTGCCGTTGGCGAAGGTCTCTCCCGTGCGGAAGAGATCGAAGACCACGACGTTAGCCTCGGGATAGTTCTCCTGAAAAGAGAAGGCCAGATTGGAACCGATGAATCCGGCCCCTCCGGTAATCAGAATCGTTTTGTGGTTAAAATCCATTGAGTTCCTTCCAGTTTAGTGCTTGGTTGGGCTGGACCAGGACCCGGCGGCCCACCCCGGCGGCCCGGGCCGCTTCGATGTCGCCGGCTTTGTCACCGATCATCCAGGAGGCTTCCATATCGAGACCGAAACGCTCTTTTGCTTCCAGAAGCATCCCCGGGCGCGGCTTGCGGCAGGCGCAGCCCTCATCGGGAGTATGGGGGCAAAAGAAGACCTGCTCCCGATTCATCTCTATGCCCGCTTCACGCATCTTTTCGATCATAAAGCGGGTGACTTTTTCAAAATCTTCCCGGGAGTAGTACCCTCTCCCGATCCCCGACTGATTGGTCACGATGATGGGGAGATACCCCGCCTCCTGGGCCAAGCGGATCATCGGCAGGACCCCTTCGACGAATTGGAAATCTTCGATGCTTCCCACATAGCCGTGGTCGATATTGATCACCCCGTCACGATCGAGAAAAAGCGCTTTGAGCCGTCCCATACCCTCACTTTTTGTATTATTATAGCTTAAAATTAAAGTTGCCGTGGAATGGGGCTTGAGCAGCCCTGATCGATTTTTCGGTATAATCCACCCTAATTTCCCTCCAAAACCTCAGTCCTATATCCAAAGGAGATTCCGACAGATGCCCCCCAAGAAGACACAGAAAAAAGAGACGATGAAGACGCTTGAAGCGCTTTTCGACAAGACCAAGAAGGGCGAGCTGGTCACCTTTGAGAACCTGGCCAAAGAGTTCGACAAAGCCCCCACCGCCGCCCAGGCCAGGAAGATCAAGAAAATGGCCGACGAAAAAGGGATCAAGGTCGTCTCCGCCTCCGAATATGCCAAACACCTCACGGAAGTAGAGGCCAAGGAACGCAAAGAGCGGCTCAAACGGCTCAGCGAGGGTGAAGTGGAAGAGGAGTTCGACATCACCAAGGAGAAGGAGCTGATGGAGTGGAGCCGCTCCGACTCCCCGGTGCGGATGTACCTGCGCGAAATGGGCAAGATCCCCCTCCTGACCAAAGAGGAGGAGATCGAACTGAGCAAGCAGATCGAAGAGGGTGAAGACATCATCATCGACGCCATCTGCTCCGTCCCCTACCTCATCGACTACATCCTCAACTACAAAGAGCCCCTGCTCAATCGGGAGCGCCGGGTCAAAGAGCTCTTTAAAAGCTTCGAAGACAGCAGCAGCGACGACGAGGACGAAGGGCTCGACGAAGCCGCCGGCAAAGCCAAAAAAGCCGACAAAAGGGTCAAGCAGGTCGTCGAAAGCTTCAAAGCCCTGGAGAAAGCCAAGAAAGATTGGCTCAAAGAGCGCAATAAACTCCTCAAACTCCAGGAGGAAGGTGAAGCGGACGAAGAGACCATCTTCCACGAGCGGCTCAAAGTCGCCTTCCGTAAGCATCAACTCAAAGAGGCCCTGATCAACCTGGGGCCCACCAGCAAACTGATCAACGAGCTGGTCAAAGCGATGGAGACGGCCCTCAAGAGCGACGACGGCTTCGAAAAGGAGCTCAAACGCCTGGAGTACCGGCTGCAGCTCTTTAACGATCAGCTCAGGGAGAACCACCGGAAGATTCTGGAGAACATCGTCAATATGTCCAAAGAGGAGATCGCCGCGGCGGTCCCCGAGACGACGATGGTGAGCACCTACGTGCAGATCAAAAAGCTCTTCGAGACCCGGGAAGCGAGCAAGAACAGTTTCGACCTCCCTCCCGAGAAGCTCGAAGAGATTCTGGAGCAGATCCGCATCGGCAAAGCCAAAAGCGAAAAGGCCAAAACCCGGATGGCCAAGTCCAACCTCCGCCTCGTGGTCTCCATCGCCAAGCGCTACACCAACCGGGGGCTTCCCTTCCTCGATCTGATCCAGGAGGGGAACATCGGCCTGATGAAGGCGGTGGACAAGTTCGAATATCAGAAGGGTTACAAATTCTCCACCTACGCCACCTGGTGGATCCGCCAGGCGATCAGCCGTGCCATCGCCGACCAGGCCCGCACCATCCGGATCCCGATCCATATGATCGAAACCATCAACCGGATCAACAAGATCATCCGCAAACACCTCCAGGAGACCGGCAAAGAGCCCGATCTGGAGACCATCGCCGAAGAGGTGGGCCTGAGCGTGGACAAGGTCAAGAACGTTATCAAGATCACCAAGGAGCCCGTGAGCCTGGAGACCCCGGTCGGGGACGAGGATGACGGACGCTTCGGGGATTTCATCGAGGACAAAAACTCCATCAGCCCCACCGAGGCGGTCCTCAACGACGACCTCAACCAGCAGATCGACGAAGTGCTCGGTCAGCTCAACGAGCGGGAGCAGGCGGTCATCAGGATGCGCTTCGGCCTGCTCGAAGATATGAGCGACCGGACCCTCGAAGAGATCGGCAAAGAGCTCAATGTCACCCGCGAACGGGTCCGCCAGATCGAAAGCAGCGCCATCAAAAAGCTCAAACACCCCAAAGTGGGTAGAAAGCTCAAGAACTATATCGAGGAGTGAGGCAAGGCTCACTCCTCGGGTTATTAGTCCTTGGTCATTGGTTATCAGGAACAGCAATTGAAGCACAACGAACCGAAATTCTTCTTCCTCATCATCGGGACCGAAATCCTCAACCGCCGCCGGCAGGACCGTCACTTCGATTTCGTCAGCCAGGCGTTGCTGGAGCGGGGATACAAACTCAGCGGTAGCTTCACCATCGAGGACGATCCGGAACTGATCGTCAAAACACTCAAGTTTCTCGCCGAGATCCCCGAGTCGGTGGTCTTCAGCTTCGGGGGGATCGGCTCGACGCCGGACGACCATACCCGCCTGGCCGCCGCCGAGGCCCTCAGAGACGGCAAGCTCGTAACCCAGCCCGAAGCGAAAGCGATCATCGAGGAACGCCTCAAAACGATGGAGGTCCCCGACAAACGCTATCCTCTGCGGATGGCCGAGCTGCCCGAAGGGGCCCGGCTTTTGAAGAACAATCCGGTCAACGGAATGCCCGGTTTCTATCTCGATGACCGCTTCTTCTTCGTCCCCGGATTTCCGGAGATGGCCCACCCGATGATCCTGGAGGCGCTGGATCGGTTCTTCCCTCACCAGGAGCAAAAAAGTGTGCGCAAAACCCTGACGGCGCTGACGCGGGAGAGTGCCCTGATCGATGTGATGGAGCATCTCCCCGAAGGGGTGGAGCTCTCCAGCCTCCCCAAACTCTACAGCGACGGCCCCAGAGTCGTCATTTCTCTTAGTGGAGAGGATCCTAAAGCGGTACAGGAGGCTTACGATCGCTTCGTGCAAGCCCTGGAGGAACGTGATATCCCCTACAGCGAAGGGGATGACACTTCCCAATGAGTTCTACCCGGGAGCTGATCCACTACCTCTGTGACGGCCAAACGATCTTTTTCACCCTCACCCGCAGGAGAGGGATCAAACACATTTACCTCTACATCCGTCACGATCCCCTCCCCCGCCTGGAAGTGCGATGCGGGCCGCGAACACCTCTGGAGAGTATCGATGAAGTCCTGAGGGCCAAAGAGCCCTGGATTCTCAAAAAGCTCTCCGAAGCTTCGCCCCGCTTCGACTATCGCAAAGAATTTCCCTGGAACGGAGAGAGGCTCCCTCTGAAGATCTCCATCGAAGAAGGGGCGCGTCGGCTTACGCTTCGCCTGGACGATTCAGAGGAATCGGCCCTGCTCTCAGCCCCCTATGAACCTGGGACGGAAGAGATCCGTTCTCTCTATGAGGCTTACTACAAACTCCACGCCCCGAGACTCCTCCCGCCCCTGGTGGAAAAGTGGAGCCGCCGCACCGGGATCGTGCCTGCCAAGGTGGGCTACCGGAAGGCCAAGAGCCGCTGGGGGAGTTGCAGTTCCCGCAACAACCTCAGCCTCAACACCCGACTCCTGCTCTGCCCCATCGAGCTTCAGGAGTATGTGGTTCTCCACGAGCTTTGCCACATTCGCCACAAAAACCACTCCGCGGCCTTCTGGGCTCTGGTCGAGCGCTGGATGCCCGACTGGAAAGCCCGCCGCAAAGCGCTGCGGAGCTATGAGTTTCACCTGAACTAATCTTGAAATTGAGAATAAGTCCTTACCTAGCCAATCGGTTACTCGGTTGCTCGGTTTCTCAATTGCTCGGTTGTTCCAAGTTTGATAATCCTCGCATCCTCCCGGCTCTCCAACCATTCGAAGAGTTTGCCGAAGGGCTCGTTGGGTTCCAGGGTCGAGCGGTCTCCGATCATCAGAAGCTTGCTCCTTGCCCGAGTCATCGCGACATTGAGCCGCCTGGGATCGGAGACGAAGCCGACACTTTGGGCCAGATTGCTCCGGACGAAAGAGATGAGGATCACCTCCTTCTCCCTCCCCTGAAAGCCGTCCACACTCTTGACCTCCACATCCGGAAACTCTTCCAGGAGGCGACGCAGGAGTTTGACCTGGGCCAGATAGGGGGTGATGATCCCGATCTGGGCGGGGGCGATCCCGCAGGCGACAAGCTCAGTCACCCAGCGAAGGAGATGGCCCGCCTCTGTGGGATTTTCATAGGAAGTGGAACGCTCCGGTAGGTGTTCGGAGGCTTCCATCTCCGATGTATCGGCGAAGACCACCGGGAAGGAGGGATCGAGGCAAGGATCTTCGGGGGGCTTTTCGACGGGAAGTGTGCGTCGGGCCACCGAAGGATCGGCGACCAATGCGCCGTCATACATCAAGCGGTTGGGGAAATCCATAATCGTTTCGTGCATCCGGTATTGGACCCGTAGCATCGTAGCGGGAACTAGCTTGCGGGAGATCAAGCGTTCGAAGAGGGATCGTTTCAGGATCTCCAGATCGCTCAACACTGTGGGAGGGAGCTGTCGGTGATCCCCCGCCAAGACGCCGCGCGGCGCACGCAGGAGCGGCAGCAGGGTCGAGGGCTCGATCTGTTGACTCCCCTCGTCCACCACCGCCAAATCGAAGCTCATCCCCTCCAAAGCGTCGGAGCCCACCATCGAATTGGTCGCCAGCACCACATCCGCCGCCTCCAGGAGCCGGCTGATCGTAGCGCTCTCCAGGCTCCTCAAGCGCTCAAAGGCCTCCTCGGTCTTACTATCCTCTTCGATCCATCGGGCCATAGAGCGGATCGTCTCGGCGCTCACTCCCCGGGAGCTTCGTCCCTCTTTGGCCAGTTTGAGCACCCGATCCCGGCTCATCCCCCGCAGCCTCGCCGGGGTGGGTTTGCTGTATCGGGCTCGTTCTCGGGCGGCCGTTTCCGCCTGGCGCTGAAGCTCCCGGATCTCCTGATACTCCGGCGCCTCCGTCAGTTGACGCATCAGGCTGAAGCGCTCCAGACTCGAATCGATCCGCGCAGGATGGCCCACCCGGATCAGGCGTAAATCTCCATCGCCTGCCAACTTCTCCAGAAGATTATCCACCGCCACATTGGAATCGGCCGTCGCCAAAATATGCATTCCTTTCGAAGCGTGGGCTTGGATCACCCGGGTGAGGGTCGTGGTCTTTCCCGTACCCGGAGGCCCGTGGATCAGGAAAAGCTCTTCCATCCCCAGACTGCGCCGAAGGGCTTCGAGCTGGGGTTCGTTGAGCCCTTCCACCTCTTCAATCTTTGCCATAGGGGCTTCGCCGCAGGGCTCCAGCTCCAGCACGATGTCCCGAAGGCGCCGATAGGGATCGGGAAGGTGGCGCATCGACTCCAGATTCTTCTCCATACGCTTGAAGGTGACATCGTTGACGAAGAGATCCAGACGGACCTCCTCTTTCAGTGCCCACTTCGGAGGAACCTGGCTGAAGGCCAGCTCGATGTAGTTGCGCCCTACCCCCATCACCGTGGCGCTCAGATCGCTCTTGAGCGGTTCGCCCCGGCTCACCAGGACGATGTCGCCGCCGGAGATCTCCGTCTCGATCCTACGGTCCCGTCCGTAACGGACCAGATGCAGATCGAAAAGAGTCCCGGCCCGTCGCCCCCTCAAACCCAGGATCGCCCGCCCGAAACTCTCGAGCTCCCTGCCGCTGAAGCGCTTGATCTCTTCGATACGGCTACGCCGCTCCGCCTCCCGCTCCAACTCGATGAGCTGCCGGTACTCTTCGATGTAGTCGTGGATACGGCGGATACGATGACGCCGCCGCTCATCGGGAATCCACTCGGGCGGCACCTTGGGGACCAGGCCCCTTTTGAGGAGGTAGAGGACAAACCCGTCCGCTTCCCAGGTCCGGGAAATGTTGCCGGGCTTGATACCGTAGCGTCTGAGGAGACGCTCCCGCTTTTCCGCCGGATAGTCGATGGGTAGGGTCAGGTAGATCGCAGAGGGTTTGGCCATAGTCTCTCCTAAGGGCGGATCTCGATGGGGGTGCCGGGGTCGACCGCCTGCCAAATCTCATCCATATCGCCGTTGCTCACCGCGATGCAACCGGCCGTCCAGTAGAAGCGTTGGCGGATAATGGAGAGCCAGCCGAACCAGTTGGGCTGGCCGTGGATCATGATGGCTCCGCCGGGATTGACCCCCAACCGTTTGGCCCGCGCTTTGTCGGTACTGTTGGGATAGCTGACGTGAATCGCCCGATAGTAGCTGCTGTCGGCTTTCTTGAAGTCGAGGGTATAGTTCCCCTCCGGCGTCTTCTGGTCATGTTCCCGGCGCTTGGGCCCGACGGGATGTTTGCCCAGGGCGATATGATACTCCCGGTAGGGCTTGCCATTCCGTAAGAGATAGAGTTTTCGTTCCGATTTGATGATCAGAACCTTCTGAGCTTTGGGGATCGAGGGTTTCTTGGAGACAGAAAGGCTCTGCACCGTCTCGGAGACCGCTTTGAAGGCCGAAGGCCCGGCGGCAAAGATCAGACTGCCGAAAGCGAAGAGTAGCAATAAACGTAGCGTCATCGGATGATGTGCCCTACGAATTTGGAGAGGTTGTCGAGGATCAAACCGCCGCGGCGATAGCCCAGCCCGCAGGATTCATAGGCATAGAAGAGGCCGGCCTGGTAGCGATGGCCCTCCACATCCTGTGGAAGATCCACATACTCCTGATAGATCATCGGATAGTTCCCGTACTCCCCCGGAATATCGGCGACGACCGTCTCACCGTCACTCTCGAGGATCGCCACATTCCCCCCTTCCCTGCCGAAGAGGGGTTTGCGCACCTGCATCTTGCCCGGGATCGGTTTGAGCGAAGTTTCCAGCAAAAGGGGATGTCCGGGATAGAGGTCCCAAAGCACTTTGAGGATCCCCTTGCTCTGGAACATCAGCGTATAGGCGGGATTGAAGATGATCGCCTTTTGATTGCGCACGATCTGAGTCAGCAGCATCGCCAGATCGGGCTCTTCGAGGGCGATATCCTCCCAGGGGATGAGTTTGAACCAGAGTTCGTAATTGACATCCCGGTAAAAGATCCCCTCCTCGGCATCGAATTCGATCTCGTCGATGTAGGCAAACCCCGTCTCGAAACCCGCTTCGTCGGCAATGTACTGCAGCAGCCGGACCGTATTCTCCTCTTCGGGATTGCCGCGGACCGAGGTGAAGAGAAAGCGCCATCCTTCGTAGCGCTCTTTGAAAGCTTCGACACTCTCTTCCAGGGTCACGATTCGCTTGAAATTCTCCAAAAGGGCATCGTAGACGACATTGAACTGGGCCGCTTCATCCAAATCGTTCTTTTTGAGGATCGCCCACTGGACGATGGCGGTCTCGAAAAGGGCCGTCGGGGTATCGGCATTGAATTCCAGGAGCTTGATCGGTTTTCCATCGATCCCACCCGCCAGATCGAAACGGCCGTAGAGGTGCCAGTGTACTTCACTCTCCCAACTCTCCCTGATCAGTTCGACGAGGTTGAAGGGGATCCCGATCTCGTGGAAGAGGTTGTGCTCGATGACATACTCCCCCGCCGCCACATACATATCGTAGAGCTCGTTGCCGGCCCGGTAGTAAGCCTCGGCCTCTTCGGGGCTCACCTGCACCAGCACATCGGCCAGGTAGGGGGTCTCGTCGCTGTCGGTGTGCCAGACAAAACCCAGGGATTCGAGATAGGCCTTGTCGAGGGGTTCTACGGGAAGCAGGGAAACCATCTCATCCTCCAAAGAAGCCGCTACGGCCGCTGCGGCCACTGCGACCGCCGAAGAAACCGCTTCGCCGAGTCGTGTTCCGCCGTGTAGCTGTCGAGCCTTTTTTGAAGCTGTTGACACTGCGGTTATAAGCAGAAGGGGTCTTGTAACCGGCCCGACGGTTTTGCCGGTAATTGGGGTTGTTGAAGAGTTTGCTGCCGATCCAGGAGCCGATGATGGCTCCCGCGGCGCTGGCCAGGATCGCTTCACCGAGACTCAAGCCGCCCTGTTGGGCCACCTGTGCCCCTTCGGGACTCGTCAAAGGTGAGGTCCCGTTCTCGATCTTGGCCTCCTCCTTTTTGATCAATGCATCCATCTCGGCCCGGGTCAGGACCTTTTCGGTCCCGTCGAGCTTTTTGAGGATGATGCGGGTCTCCTTGGCGGGAAACTCTTCGGCGATCTTGTACTTGCCCGGTTTGACCTCTTCGATCACGACGAAAGCGTTCTTCTCCTGCGGCTGGACCGCCTGCTGCCCTTCATTGCGCTGCTGACAAGCACTCAGGCCTACGGCCAATAGTGCACCCAGCCCCAGGGCACCGATCTGTGAAGCTTTTTTGATGTAACGCATAAATCTCCTTCGTTGTCATTTTCTGTCAATATATTTCGTACGGTACTTGAATGGGAGTATGATAGCAAAAGAGACGGGGATTTGGGAGAGAAGAGAGGGGGAAAGAGGCCCGATCAATCCATCTGCTTGCGCAGGAAGGTGGGCACGTCGAGGATATCCTCGTCCAGAGGTTCTCCTCCGACGATCTTGCGCCCCTGATAGGTATGATAGGGGTTGGGGGTGTTGGCACTCTGCGAACCCAGGAGATCGGAGGCTTGCTGCACCTTCTCCGCCTGGGAGGGAGCGGAGACCGCTTCGGGCTCTTCGAAGCCGGTAGCGATGATGGTAATTTTGACCTGATCGATCTCCAGATTGGAGTCGGTCGTGGTACCGAAGATGACGCTGGCATCCTCGTCGGCATGCTCCTCGATGATCTCCATCGCCTCGGAGATCTGCAGGATGGGATAATCGGGGTGGATATGGAAATGGACCAGGACTCCTTTGGCCCCGTTGATGGAGATGTTGTCCAGCAACGGAGAGTCGATGGCCGCTTTGGCCGCATCGTAGGCGGCGTTGGCACCGGTGCTGCTGCCCGAACCCATCAGGGCGAGGCCGCGATGGCTCATGACGGTCTTGACGTCGGCGAAGTCGAGGTTGATATCGTTGGGGCCGTGAGAGAGGATGACATTGGAGATCCCCGATACCGCCTGGCAAAGCACATCGTCCACGAGACGGAAGCTCTCTTTAATGCCGAGGTTTTTCTCCACGATCGAGAGCAGCCGTTCATTGGGGATCACGATAATGGAATCACTTTCGCGTTTGAGCTCCTCCAGGCCGCCTTTGGCCAGTTTCTGGCGTTTGCGTCCCTCGAACTTGAAGGGAGTGGTCACAACGGAGACAGTCAGCGCTCCGACCTCTTTGGCCGCCTGGGCGATGATGGGAGCCGCTCCCGTCCCGGTACCGCCGCCGAGTCCGGCAGAGATGAAGACGATATCGGCCCCCGCCAGGGTGTCTTTGATTTCGCTGAAGCTCTCCAGCGCGGCTTCCCGGCCGATCTCCGGCTTCATACCGGCACCCAGCCCACGGGTCGCGTTGGATCCCAACTGCAACTTGATGGGAGCCATAGAAGAATCGAGGGCCTGGGCATCGGTATTGGCAACGATTAGGTCGATCCCCTTGACATTTTCGGAGATCATATGGTTGATCATATTGCCGCCACCGCCACCTACGCCGATGGCTTTGATCTTCGCACCCTCCAGTTCCGAACTGCCCGCTGTTGTCGTTTCGACTTCGATTTCAAAGTTTTCCATAAGTCTCTCTCCCCCTTTTTATGGTTTTTAGAATAGTTGTTTCGCCCAATTGACGAATCGGCTGAAAGGATTTCCTTCACGTTTTTTGCCGGCTGCGGCAAAGAGATCCCCTTCCTGATCGAGATCCAGAGTGTTCTGCTGGATCCCTTCACCCAGGTCGAGCCCGAGATCGATAGGCTCTCTCTTCTGCTTCAGCTCTTTGGGAGCCGTCTCTTTTTTGTCGAACTCGGCGATGTCGGTCACATTGGTCGTCTGGATCTCTTTGTGATGCAGAAGAGTTTTGCTGTGATCGATCTCGTACTGGGTATGCTCTCCCGCTTTATAGAGCAGAAGACCGATCACCGTCGAGAAGGAAGGATCCTTCAACTCCTCATACATCCCCCCGAGCTCTCTCGGGTAACCGATGCGCACCGGCATCCCGTGGAAAATCGCCTGGGCCAGCTCCCGAATCCCTTTGAGCTTTGTCAGCCCGCCGGTCAGGACGATCCCTGAACCGATCTGCTCTCTAAGCGCGCTCTTGTCCAGGGATTTGGAAAGGATCATCAACGCCTCTTCGACTCGGGCCAGGATCACGCTGTGGGCGATCTCCAGGGAGATGGTATTGCGGTTTTCGCTGTCCCCGATCACCGGCAATTCGATGGATTCGCTGGACTTCTCCAAGAGATTCCCATGGCGGATCTTTACCTTCTCGGCTGTCTCCAGCGGCGTATGGAGTGCCATCGAGAGGTCGTTGGTGATGTGGTTGGACCCGACGGCCAGGAAATCGTTGTAGCGGATGGAGTTGCCGATATGAACGATCAGGCTGCTGGTCTGGCCGCCCATATCGATGACGCAGACTCCCAGCTCCCGCTCGTCCTCACCCATCACCGCCAAAGCCGAAGCGTAACTGTTGAGAACGATCCCGTCGATCTCCAGGCCGGCCGAACGCACCGCCTTCGTCAAATTGCTCAGCGCCGACTTCTGGGTGATGATGATGTTGACATCCACTTCCATCCGGCTGGCGTTCATCCCGTAGGGATCCTCGATGAAATCCTGCTCATCGACTTTGAAGTTGTAGGGGAGGACATGGATCACTTCGAACTCGTTGGGGATGTTGGCGTTGTAAAGCGCCGTGTCCATCACCCGTTTGATCTCTTTGATGCTGATGTCCTGATGGGGAATGTTGACGATGCCGGTAGAGTTGAGGCTCCGGGCATAGGCGTTGGAGATGGAGACCGTGGCGTTGGAGATATTTTTTCCGGCGATCCGCCGGGCGTCGGTGACCGCCTTTTTGATCGATTTGGATGCCAGCTCGATGTTGGTGATGATCCCCTTTTTGACTCCCTGGGAGCGGACGACGCCGTGCCCGGTCACTGTGATACTGCCGTCATCCGCCACTTCGGCAATGACAGCGGCAATTTTTGTTGAACCGATGTCAATCGCCAGAATCGTCTCTGCCAATTCAGATTCCTTTCACGAATTTCTTCACGGGATATTTTGCCGAGAGCTCTTTGAGCAGGTTCTCTTCGAATTCGGATTTCTTGATCCGATCTGCCGTCGCTTTAATACTTCGACTTAGGTTTTCGTCACCCTTCTCAAATTTTTGATCCACAATCGCGTAGACCACCTTCTTTTTATTGAGGTCAATGATACCGTTTTTATCATTAGATGTAAATAATTTTTGTAAAAACTGTAAACTTTCTCCCAGATTTAGCGGGGGAAGCTCCTCGGTTTTTGTCAAGCTCAGATAAGCGCTCTGCCGAGTGAGTGCTGCTGGGTTTTTCATCAGATTTTCCACCTTTTTATTCAAAGCTTCGCGCTTTGCCTGGGCCAACCAATCTTTTTCTGCCAATTTTGAAGCGGTATCAAAATCCATAATCTTCGGTTCGATGACCTGATCAACCTTGACGGTCGCATAACGATCACCGACAGGCTTGGGCTTGATGAGCGATCCAGAAGAATGGGTTTTGATCTCTTTCCAAAGCTCGTCAGAAAGCTCGGGGCTGCCCTCTGCAACAGTTTTGACTTCGCTCGCCTGTTTTTTCCCTTTTTTCAAAGCGATGTAATCGAGCAGAGCCGCTTTTTTCCCTGCTTTGATCCGGTAATCTCTAAGGACCTGCGCTTTGGCCGCTTCGAAACTCAGCTCTTTTCCCTGGGCATCGGTGTAGTCGAAACTGTTTTTGTGATAAAACTTTTCGAGTTCCTTTTCATCGGGATTGATCGCGGATGTATCCGTCCAGAGAATCTCCAGTTTATAGCGCCGGGGTGTTTTGTAACTCTCTTTATGTTGTTCCCAATATTTTTTGACCGCTGCGGTGTCAACACTCACGTTGACATCGGAGGGGCTGAGGACGGTATAGCGGATCTTGTCGGCGACGCTGAGCGCGGCTGCCGTCACTTCACGCTCGTAAGGGACGGAACCCTTGCTGATAAGCTTCATCAGCTTTTCGATGGTCAAATCGTCCCGCAGGATCGATTCAAAAGCTTTGGCGCTCAGCCTTCTGGAGCTGAGGAAGGTTTCGTAGATCTTTTTGTCGAAGGCACCCCCGGACTGAAAAGAGGGGAGAGAAGCGATCGCCTCCGCCAACTCTTTGTCGGAAACGATAATCCCATACTCCTTCGCCAGGTTCAGGAGATAGGCTTGCATCACGAGCCGGTTGAACACCAGTTGGGGCAGTTTCATCTCTTTGGCTTTGGCGTCGTCGAATTTCCCGCCCAGCTTCTGAGCGAACTCACGATAGAGATTCTGATAGGTGAAATTGAACTTCTCCTGGGTGATGGAGACGTCTCCCACCTGGGCGATCGAGCTGGCCTTCGAGCCGTATTTGTACGTTCCCCAGCCGACGAAGCCCGCTCCGATAAACGCAATCGTGGCGATCCAGATCGTCACCACCAGATATTTGTTGTGCTTTTGCATCCATGCGATCATTCCGCTCTGCCTTATGTTAGAATTTGCCTCATATTCTAGTAAAGATGTGATTAAGGGTGGATTACCTGTCAAGCGGGGAGGAAAAGGATATGACAAACCGGGAACTGATGGAGCGTGATCTGCGGCATATCTGGCACCCCTGCACCCAGATGAAAGATCACGAAACGCTACCGCTTATTCCTATCAAACGGGGAGAAGGCGTCTGGCTCTACGATTTCGACGGGCGCCGCTATCTTGATGCCATCAGCAGCTGGTGGGTCAACCTCTTTGGACATGCCAACCCCCATATCAGTGAAGCAGTTTCCCGCCAGGCAAGGCAGTTGGAGCATGTACTCCTCGCCGGATTCACCCACGCGCCCGCCGTGGAGCTGGCTGAGAAGCTGGCACACCTGACCCCGCGGGGACTGGAGAAAGTCTTTTTCGCCGACAATGGATCCAGCGCCGTGGAGGTGGCGCTTAAAATGAGTTACCACGCCCACCGCAACCGGGGAGAGGAGCGTTCCCTCTTCCTCTCCCTGAGCAACAGTTACCACGGTGAAACCCTCGGAGCCCTCAGCGTGGGGGATGTGGAGCTTTACAAAGAGACCTACGAACCCCTGCTCATCCGCAACATCCAGACCCCCGTCCCCAGGGACACGAGCCCCGAAGCGAGCCGCGAAGCTCTGAAAGCGCTGGAAGCCCTGCTCGCCGAGCGTGGGAAAGAGATCTCCGCTTTTATCGTGGAGCCTCTGGTCCAGGGAGCGGGGGGAATGCATATGTACGGTGCGGAGTATCTCCGAGGAGCCAGGGAGTTGACCCGGAAATACGGGGTGCACCTCATCGCCGACGAGATCATGACCGGATTCGGGCGGACCGGAACGATGTTCGCCTGTGAGCAGGCGGGAATCACCCCCGATTTCATGACCCTCTCCAAGGGCTTGACCGGCGGGTATCTGCCCCTCTCCGTGGTGATGACCCTGGATGAGATCTATGGGCTTTTCTACTGCGACTACAGCGAATACAAAGCCTTTCTCCACTCCCACAGCTACACCGGCAATCCTCTGGCCTGCGCCGCCGCCCTGGCGACCCTGGAGCTTTTTGAGCGGGAAAACACCCTGGAAGTCAACCATACCAAGGCCCGGAGAATGGCACAGAACCTGCAACGTTTCCTGGAGCTTGACACCGTCAAATCCATCCGCCAAACCGGAATGATTGCCGCAGTCGAAATGATCGATTATCCGGCACAGGAGCGAAAAGGGCTGGAAGTGTACCGCTACGGGCTGGAGCACGAGGTGCTTTTGCGTCCCCTGGGGAATGTCATCTACTTTATGCCTCCCTACGTCATTACCGAAGAGCAGATCGATTTGATGATGGAGGTCGCCTATGAGGGGATGAAAAGCGTAGGCCGGGGAGCCTTATGATTTTTTGGGGAGTTTCAGGGGAAGATCGGGGAGCTTCACTTTCCCGAGCAACCCTTTGAGCCCCCGGGAATTTTTGAGCCGTTGATAGTGGCGGGCCGCCCTCGCCACGCCCATCTCGGCCGCCTCTTCGTAGAGGAGCAGAGCGAGCTGACGGTCCTTGCCGATGCCGACTCCGTGTTCATAGAATTGGGCAAGGTCGCAGATCGCCTCGGGGAAATTCTGATCCGCCAAAGTATTGATCTGGGTAAAGGCTTCGGCGTGGTCCTCTTCGATGATTTCCCCTTTGAAGAGTTCCCGCGCCAAAAGGAACTGTGCGAACTGAGACTCCGTAGCAGCCGCCAGGAGGAGCACCAGCGCCGCTTCGCCTTTGCGTCCCTCCTCTTTGTAACGTCGGTAATGATTCAGGAAGGCTTCGATCTCCGATTCGCTGTACCCTTCCCTGGCGATCTTCTTCTGCATCTCCTCCACCACGGCGGGGACGCGTTCCGCCTCTTCCACCGGCGGGAACTGATGGATCATATTGCGAAACTTCTGGCCGATATAGGGGATGGGGGCGTAGCGCTCTTCTCCCGCCTGGCCCGGTGGCGCCGTTTGAGAAGATGATATAGATGCGGCTTTCTCTTCGACAACCTTCTGCGCTTCACTTTCCCGTTCGACGATCGGGGAGGCGACAGGTTCTTCCGACGACAGCTCCTCGGCCGGAGCAGGCTCCTCGACTTGCCTGCTCTCCGCCGACTCTTCCGTCACATTTTCATTCTCTTCCTGCGATACCTGTATGTCAGATTCACTCTCCGAAACTACAGATCCCTGTTGCGGGGCCGCTGCCGTTTCGGTCGCTTTCTCTTCCGATTCGACCTCCTCCGTCTCCAGATCGAAAGTGGGAGCCGGCACATACTCTTTGACCGTGGACTTCCGGTTCTCTCGTGAGAGGCGCAGGAGATCTTCAACATCCAGGACACGCTCCTCCCGGGAAGGTGTTTCAGCGACCGGTTCCAGATCGAAAAGCCCTGCCATCGCCCGATCCGAAGCACGTTGAGCACCTTTCGGGCTTTGTGCCTTCGGCGCCTCCACTTCGAAAAATTCGTCCTTGACCTTTTCGGTGTAGTGTTTCATCTCGTAGAGGGCCTGACGGTAATTGCGACTCTCCAGCAGCTCGATGATCTCATCGAGCTCTTCGTTCAGACTCAGGCTGCGCAGTGCATCACATTGGATTTCGATCGTTCGGACATCTCCCAACTGAACCGCCAATCTGACAATCTCAAAACGTTTGGTGATCTCTTCCATAGCCTCCCCAATTCCCAGGGTTTTTTCCCCGTACTTTCCGAAATCATAGCATAGCTCTCTATAATTTATGTTAAAAAATATAGAAAGTTGTGGACTCAATATTTTGGTATTATATCGACACTTTTCAGCCACGAAAGAGACGATGAGCACACACAGCAGCAAAACGAGTCTTCAGACTCCCCACATTCCCGTACTCCTTCCCGAAGTAATGGAGAGCTTCTCTTCGCTTGATGAGGGAGTCCTGATCGATTGCACCCTCGGATATGCCGGACACAGCTCCGCCCTCCTGGAAGCCCACCCCAAATTGAAGCTGATCGGGATCGACCGGGATCCCGAAGCCCTGGAGTTCTCCGCCCAAAGGCTCGCCCCCTATCGGGATCGGGTCCGTCTGGAGCACGGTTCTTTCTCGGAACGGCTTCCTTCTCTGATCGATCAGGAGCCTGTCGTCGGAATCCTGGCCGATTTCGGAGTGAGTTCCCTACAGTTGGACAAGAAAGAGCGGGGCTTCTCCTTCGCCAGTGAAAACCTGGATATGCGGATGAACCCCGAAGCGCCGCTTCGCGCCTACGATGTGGTCAACGGTTATCCCCTCGAGCGGCTAGAGTATCTCTTCCGGGAATACGGGGAGATCCGCCCCGCCGGAGCGTTGGCGGCAGCAATCGTCAAAGCGAGAGCCAATGCGCCCATCTCCTCGGCTCAGGAGCTGGCGGAATTGGCTAAGACCGTCCTACGGGGCAAAGGCAAGACCCACCCGGCCACCCAGATGTTCCAGGCGATACGCATCGAAGTCAACGACGAATTGGGAGAGATCGAGCGCCTCCTCGATACCCTGGAGGCGAAACGGCCTGCCGGAGCGATCGTTTCGCTGATCACTTTCCACTCCCTGGAGGACCGCCTGGTCAAAAACCGCTTCCGTGCCTGGAGCCAAAAATGCATCTGCCCTCCCGAGGCGATCCGCTGCACCTGCGGGGGCAACCACGCCCTGGGAGAGATGCTCAGCCGCAAACCGCGGAGCGCTTCGAAGGAAGAGCTGCGCTCCAATCCCCGCAGCCGGAGCGCCAAACTCCGAAGTTTCCGCTTTTACGAGGGAGCCGATCGATGAAAAGACGACCGCCCCGGGGGATCACCGGGGGCACCCTGGCCATCGCCCTCATCGCTATGACGATTGTCGTGATGTTGGCATTGGTCAAAGTCTATCTGAGTAACCGGATCTACAGCGAGAGCCGCACCATCAACAATCTCAGCACCGAAGTGGCCGCACTCAAAGAGGAGAACAGTCTGCTCAAACTCCACGTCCAAAAACTCAAATACAAGATCAACATCGCCGACACCCTCTTCAGCCTCGATGACGATGCGCCGGAAGCTCCCAAGGGGGAGGCCCGGCAGTGATCCGTCGTCTCATCGCCTTCGCCCTCGATCGGCCGGTACTCAACCATATCCTCTTTCTGCTGGTGATGGTTCTGGCGCTTTTTGCCTACCAGAAGATCCCCAAGGAGATCTTTCCGCCCGCCGACCTGGAGAAGATCTCCATCCGAGGCGGCTACCCCGGAACCAGCGCCGACCTGCTGGATAAGATGGCGGTCCAGCCCATCGAAGACGACCTCAAAAGCGTCGAGAACCTCGGGGACATCGACACGGTGATTCAAAACGGCACCTTTTCCATCACCGCCGACATCAAACCGGGAGCCGACAAACAGCTGGTCCTCGGCGATGTGAAGGATGTCATCACCACCGTGAAGCGGGACCTGCCCCCCGATATGGATGAACCGATCGCCCATGTGGTGATTCACCGCTTCCCGCTGCTGCTGATTGCCATCTCCGGCGATACCGATCAGGCACGCCTCCTGGAAGCAGCCAAAGCCCTCAAAAGCTATCTCTCCCGCTACAAAGCCCTCAACAATATCGACATCCGCGGCGATGCGGACCACGAGGTCAAGATCATTCTCGACGAAAAACGCCTCGAAGTCTACGGCATCCCCAAAAGCCTTTTCTACCAGGCGATCCAGGGGCTCGCCTCCATCTACCCCGCCGGGACCTTCAAACGCCGGGGCAACGAATTCTACCTCTCGACCATCAACGGGGAAAAAGAGGCCAAGAAACTCGCCGATACGATCCTGGGCGTGGGGGAGAAGCGTATCCGCCTGGGGGATGTGGCCCGGGTCCGCTTCGGGCTCAGTACCCCCGGCGAAATTTCCCACTTCAATGGCAAAGCCAACATCTCCCTCAACCTCACCAAGACCAAAGAGGGCAACGCTATCGCCCTGAGCCGCCAGATCCGCAAAGACCTACGCACCTTCGCCAAACGCTATCCCGACCTCATCTTCCAGGTCTATACCGATACCTCCATCTGGATCAAGAACCGCATCAACCTGGTCAGCTCCAATATCTTCTTCGGGCTGATCCTGGTCTTTTTGGCCCTCTTTCTCAGTGTCAATTGGAAGATCGCCGCCGTGGTAGCCTTGGGGATCCCTACTAGCTTCTTCATCGCCCTCATCGGCGCGGAGATGCTGGGCTACAGTATGAATATGCTGACGATGCTGGGAGCCCTCATCGCCCTGGGGATGCTCGTGGACGAAGCGATCGTCGTGGCGGAGAACATCTACCGCCACCTGGAGATGGGCAAAACCCCAAAACAGGCGGCCCTGGATGGAGCGGTGGAGATGTTCCCCGCCGTCGTCACCGCCACGATGACCACCGTCTTCGCCTTCCTGCCCCTGCTGATCATGAGCGGCCAGTTGGGGGTCTTTATGAAAGTCCTGCCGGTGATGATCACCATTTTGCTGCTTAGCTCCCTCTTTGAAGCCTTTTACTTCCTTCCCCTGCACGCCAAAGAGCTCTTCAGCTTCGGCCACCGGATCGACCACCACGAACCGAGCCCCTTCTGGGACAGGGCCGCCCTGCTATACCGCCGGCTCCTTCTACGGCTGCTGCGGCACAAAAAGCTTTCACTCCTGGTGATGGTCAGCGCCATACTCCTGGGAACTTGGGGGATGCTCAGGATCAGCAAATTCCAACTCTTCCCCGCCTTCGACGCCAGCCAGATCTACATCAGCGGCAAGGTCGATGTCAACAGCAAGCTCGAAGAGACAGAAAAAACAATGGGGCGGATCGAAAAGGCCCTGCTCAAAGCCTTCAAAGAGAGCGGAGACGTCTCCTCCATCACCTCCATCGTAGGGATTAGATTCAATCCCGATCAGAGTTTCGAGAGTGGAGAGAACCTCTTTCATATCTTCCTCAACCTCCACGAGCGCAAACCCCAGAACTTCTTCGACAAATACATCAACCCCTGGTTGTCACTGGAGTATGACGACAGCGATATGAAACGGACCCACAGCGCCCAGGAGATCCTCAAAAAGGCCCAGCAGGTCCTCAAACCTTTCAAAAACCTCAAAGTAGGAAGCACGACACCGGTCTTTGAAGAGTTGACCGCCTTCGTCCCCCAGGCGGGGATCGTCGGCCACGATATCGAGATCGGCCTCTCCGCCGACAAGGACAAAAAAGCCATCGCCGCCCTGCGCAAGCTCGAAAAGAAGCTCGCCTCGATCCCCGGCGTCCTCGACATCGCCGACAATGCCAAAGAGGGGCCCCAGGAACTCAAGCTCCGTGTCAACGACTATGGACAGAAGCTTGGCTTCAACGAAGGCAATCTGGTCGAAGCCCTTCGCGGGCTCTTCCTCGAAGCGGAGATGGACAAGATGTTTGACAAAAAGGGCCTGGTGCGGATCCGGCTGGAAGCCAAAGGGAAAGACCGCAACTTCGACATCGCCCACCTGCGCCTGAATACCCCGGACGGACAACACAGCGTCCTGCTGAAAGAGATCACCGACTTCGTTTACAAACGCAGTATGCTCAAGATTTACAAAGAGAACGGCGAGCGGGTCTGGACCGTCACCGCCCTCACCGACAAAAAGCGCATCCTCCCCAGTGAGGTGATGGAGCGGATCACTCCCATACTTCAAAAGCTCAGAAAAGAGGGGATCAAAGTGATCGTCAAAGGAGAAGAGAAAGAGAACCGCCAGGTCAAACGGGAGATGGGCGAAGCAGCTATCATTGCCATCTTCCTCATCTTCATCGCCCTGGTCTGGATGTTCAACTCCCTCGTCCTGCCCCTGATCACCATCTCCGTCATCCCCCTTTCTATCCTGGGGGCCCTGATCGGGAGCTGGCTGATGGGAATCAATCTCACAATGCCCGGCGTGATGGGGATGGTGGGCTTGGCCGGAGTGGTGGTCAACGACGCTTTGATTATGCTCGACTTCATCCGGGGATCCCGTGACTACGACGAGATGGTCGTCAAGGCCGGTATGCGTCTGCGGCCGATCTTCCTGACCTCTCTGACAACCGTCCTGGGGCTCATCACTCTGATCTTCTTCGCCAGCGGCCAGGCACTCATCATCCAGCCTATGGCAGTCAGCCTCGGCTACGGCATCGCCTGGGCCACCGTACTCAATCTCATCTATGTGCCCTTGATGTATGCGGTGGTCTATCGGGTGAAAGAGTGAATGGTTAGTAACGGGATACTGAGTAACCGAGTAACCAGAAAATGAGTTATACACATATAAAAATTAAATTACTCCGATAATTATTAATCTGATATATTTTACGGAGGTTTCATTCAATGGCGACAAAGGAGCACCCAACCCCGAAGGGGCACCGTAGGTGTTTGCGACTGCCAGAGCTATTGAGTGAAACCTCCGTCTGGAGAGAGTATATTATTTTCCGGTTTCCCTTGAGTGGAGTGCAAAAAGGAAAAAATACGTTATGATTTTTATCAGAAAATCGTATAAAAGGTTCAGTATGAAAAAGTTTCCACTCTTTATCCTGATCGCCGCCTCGTTCCTCATTGCCGGGGAGAGCAATCAAACTCGCCCTTCCCAGGAGCACAACGCTTCTCTCTCTGAGCAAAACCTCACCCTCAAGCATATCAAAGAGCAGCAGGAGCGGGAGAAGAAGTATGCCAAGGAAAAAGCCTTTTACGAGGGCAAAGATTACAACCTCAGCGACAAAAAGATTTCGCCCAAGGAAATAGAGAGTGTGCCGACGATCCCGCCTGAGGATGATTTCGATATGAGCGATGTCTACAACTAAGCGAACCGATACAGAATAATGGGGATGCGGCTTCAGCCGCATTAAATGAAAAGCCCCTAAAGTTACTGCCTGGTCTCGGTGACTAACGTCGCCACCCCTCAGAACGATCATCCTCATAACCGCAAATCTTGAGCGTGGCAATCTTGCTATAATTGCCGCAACTTTCCTCTAATTCAGGAGCTCTTACTATGTCCCTCTTTTCTTATGAAACCGTCAAATCCCTGCTCTTCAAACTCGATCCCGAAACCGCCCACAGCATCGCGGGCCTGGGGCTTCGCGCCCTCCCCCTCTGCCCGCCGGCGTGGAACTGTATGATCGATCGTTACTTCGTCGACGATCCCGTGCTGCACCAGCGGCTTTTTGGCCGGACCTTTCGCAATCCGGTAGGCTTGGCGGCGGGATTCGACAAGAACGGGGATTACGTCAAAGGCACGCCGGCCCTGGGCTTCGGCTTTACCGAGATCGGTACCGTGACCCCCCGTCCCCAGCCAGGCAACCCCAGGCCCCGCCTCTTCCGCCTGGTCGAAGAGCGCTCCGTGCAAAACGCTATGGGCTTCAATAATAAGGGGGCTTACCATATGGTCAAGCGCCTCAAGAGGCTCCGCTTTTTCGACTATCCCGTCGGCATCAACATCGGCAAAAACAAAACGACCCCGGAGCGGGAAACTCTGAACGATTATGAAACCCTCTTCAAAACCTTCCGGGATTACAGCGACTACATCGTCATCAACATCTCCTCCCCCAACACTCCGGGATTGCGGGACCTGCAAAACGAAGCCTTCATCCGCGAAGTCTTCCGCATCGGCACGGGATTGACCGACAAGCCGATCCTGCTCAAGATCGCTCCCGATATGAGTGCCGAACAGGCCCTGGAGCTCTGCCGCGTCGCCGTCGAAGCGGGTGCGGCGGGCATCATCGCCACCAACACCACCGTCGACTACTCCCTCACCCCCAACGCCCAAAAGTTCGGCGGCATCAGCGGCACGCTGCTGACCGAAAAATCGAGAGAGCTCTTCGCCGCCATCGGCAAAGAATTCCACGACAAAACCCTGCTCATCTCCGTAGGCGGGATCGACAGCGCCGAAGAGGCCTACCGCCGCATCCGCATGGGCGCGAGCCTGGTGCAGGTTTATAGCCTGCTCATCTACGAAGGCCCTAAACTCATCCGCGACATCAACCGGGGGCTCATCCGCCTGCTCAAAGCCGACGGTTTCAGCAATATCAGCGAAGCGGTGGGGGCAGAGTGGCGCTGAGTGATTATATCCTGGGCTGATTCTCCCGATAAATTGCAAGTATAGTGATTTGTTTGGATTCCAGGCGATAGAGGATCGAATAGCGCTGATAGACCAGTTTTCTCACTCCGCTACCAAACTCTTCTGCCGGGCGTCCTGCTTTGGGAAAGCTTCCCAACGTCTCTTTGATAAAGGATTACATCCTTTCCAAATAGGCGTCGGCTTTTTGAATCTCAAGACTTTGGATGTAAAGATATTGAGTTTATTCCGGGAACCTCTCTCGTCGCTTCCCGGGTAAAAACGATCCTAGTCACGATAGATGTTTTTCGCCTTTTCAAATGCTGTATCGATATCGATGACATCTCCGCGATTCGCTTCTTCAATCGACTTGGCAACCTTGGAAATCAATGCGGCACTATTCTCGTTTTTGGTAGCGATGATCTCTTCAGCCTCATCACACACACTGTCGATCAAAGATTTAAAATTATTCTTGGCCTTCATCCCTCTTCCTGTTATACAAGATTTTGACAAAATTAACGTGTTGCGTTGGATTTGTCAACAAAGCCGATGAGCTTTTGGATAGGCCAGAGCAGTGCCGTCACGACCAACCCCAACGCCAGCCCGATGAGCAGTTCCGCTACCAAAGAGGGCCAGGTGTGAAAGAGCTCGTGAAGCCGGGGGATATGATGCAAGAAAATCCCGCCGGCGACCAGGAGCATCGCCAGCGTTCCGATGATGGAGAGGGCTTTGATGATTTTGGGGAGCGCGGCGACCAACAATCGCCCCAATGCTGCCCCGAATCCCTTGTCTCCACTCATTCGGATCAGGTAGGCGCCGATATCGTCCAGGCGCACGATCAGCGCCACCAGGCCGTAGACCCCGATTGTGGCGGCGAAGGCCACCAGGGTCACCACGGGGATCTGTACGCTCAGAGGCTGGTCACTGACAGTCCCCAGGGCGATGATGACGATCTCGATGGAGAGGATAAAATCGGTGACGATGGCGGAGCGGATCTTTTTGCGCTCGGCCTCCAAGGGATCTGCGTTTTCTTCCTCCTCCTCTTCGTGCTTTTCCTCTCGGTAAAAAAGCCATTCGATGATCTTTTCCGCTCCCTCGAAAGCCAGATAGAGGCCGCCCAGCATCAGGATCGGCACAATGACCCCGGGCGCGAAAGCGCTGAGGAGAAAGGCCAGGGGCAAAAGGATCAGCTTGTTGAGAAAGGAGCCCTTGGTGATGGCCCAGAGCACCGGCAGCTCACGGGAGGGAGGAAAACCGGCGGCCTTGTCGGCATTGACCGCCAGGTCATCCCCCAGGACCCCCGCCGTATGCTTGGCGGAAATTTTGCCCATCACTGCCACATCGTCCATCAACGAAGCGATATCGTCAAATAGTGCGAAAAATCCACTGGCCATCACACCCCTTTCAAACGGGAAGATCGAAGATCGAATAGGTTCACTATTACTCCGTCAGGTATCAACCTGATGTTTTACGGAGCGTTTACTCGATGGCGACAAAGGAGCACCCAACCCCGAAGGGGCGCCTTTAGCCGTCTCCTTTGCCTTAGGCAAAAACGGAGCGTCGTGCGGAGCTGCCGACTCAAAGCAGTTTGAGTCGGCTATATGCTCCTCCTCTTTGCGACTGCCAGAGCTATCGAGTAAATGCGCAGTTTGGATTCGGAAATAATATCCGCTGTCTTAAAAAGTTTTTTACCAATACCAGGGATCCCAGTAGGTCATCCGCTGAAACATCAACTCCGCTTCGATGCTGCGAAGTTGCCGCATCTGTTGATAGTGGGTATACATCAGCAACTCCTGATTGGTCATAGCCCGGCGTTTTCCCTTCACGTGTCCCTGGGCATCCATACAGAGAACATAGCGGGGATTTTTGGTCCGCTTGAACTGCACACAGTCGGGATCACCTACGATGAAAAAACACCCTCCCACATCGTGAAGAACGGGACGGGGCCGGCCCACACAGCCGGAAAGCCCGAAAAGAGCGACCCCCAACAGCAAAGTTGCAAAAAATCTCTTGTAATGTCTCTTCATCGTGGACTCCTCACCTCTGTTCTCTCAATTATAGTCAATTTTTGACCGACTGGTCCGGTTCTGTAAAACTTATAAAAGAATGGGTGGGGAAATCTCCGGGAAGGATCCTGATTTGCCAAGAACCGGAGAGTGAAATGGGGGAAGATGACCTGAGGGTTTAAAGGCCACACTCTTTCAGGATATCACGGATCTTGTCGAAGACCTCCCGGTCTTTGGAGACCAGGACATACTCCTCTTCGACGGCGATCTCCATCCCTTTGCAGAGCGCCAGGCCCGCGGCGAAATCGTAAATGCGGAAAGGGCCGACAAAGAGGAAATAGTTGGTATTCCGGGCGTAAGCCAGGGAGAGGGCCACCGCACCGGGGGCACGGAACTTGAGCCCCGCCCGGTCCAGGGCCGCCACGATCTCGGGCTGGGCGTAAGCCTTTTCGAAAAGGCCGATCTCGGGATGGGGGGACGGAATGGGGCGTTTCCATTCGCTCTCAAAGAGAGAGCCTTTGAGGGCTTCGCCCTCTTCATCCAGACGATAGAGGTCTCCGTTGGCCAGGTTGGCCACGAAGGCTTCCCGCAAAATCCCCTGACCGTCGAGCCGGGCGATGGAGACGCCGTAGTAGGGGAAACGGCTCAGGGCGTTGGAGCTGCCGTCCAGGGGATCGAGGATGATCGTCGCCTCCCCTTCTCCGATGCTCCCCGACTCCTCCGAATCGATCCGCCCGAAAGAGCCCAGGGCATCGACGAAGATCCGCTCCAGCGCCAGGTCGAGGCCGCTGCTGCGGTCCCCGCCGGCACCGATCAGAGTGTTTTTTTCGAAAAGTTCGGGAGGGGGAGGTGTGCGCAGGAAGTCCCAGGCTTTCCGGGCGGCCTGCTGCGCGGCGGTGTAAAAGGGATTCATCGCCGAGCGTCAGTGAGCGGCACGGATCTTGCGGACAATCGCCTTGGCCGCTTCCCGGCCGTCACGCACTGCGGTGACGACCAGGTCGGCTCCGCGCTGGCAGTCGCCTCCGGCATGGACGCCGGGCTTGGTGGTCTCGTAATTCTCATCGACGAGGATCCCGCCCCATCGGTCGGTCTCGATTCCGTTCTCCGCCAGGAAGGGATAGGGCACGGGATCGAAGCCCAGGGCGAAGATCACCACATCGGCGGGCTCGGTGAATTCGCTGCCGGGGATCTCTTCGACCCGCTGGCGGCCCTTCTCGTCGGGTTCACCCAGGCGGGTCTTGATCATCTCTACCCCGACGACGGCACCGTTCTCGTCTTTGAGGATCTCTTTGGGAGCGCAGTAGAATTCAAACTCGACCCCCTCCTCTTTGGCGTTGATGTACTCTTTGCGGGAGCCGGGCATATTGTGGGCATCCCGGCGGTAGAGGCACTTCACGCTCGCCGCCTGCTCCCGCAGACTGGTGCGCACGCAGTCCATCGCCGTGTCACCGCCGCCGATGACGACCACTTTTTTGCCTTTGACTTCGATATTTTTATCTCTCGGCTCGCCGAAGAGTTTCTTCTGAATATCGACCAGGAACTCCATCGCCAGGTAGCACCCTTTGGCGTCTTCGCCGTTGATCCCGGGACGGCGCCCTTTGGTGGCCCCGACGCCGATGAAGACGGCATCGAAGTTTTCGACCAAGTTCTCGAAGCTCACATCTTTGCCCACTTCGGTGTTCTGATGGAAGACAGCTCCCGCCTTTTCCAGCAGTTTGACCCGACGCTCGACCACTTTTTTATCCAGTTTGAAACCGGGAATCCCGTAGGTAAGCAGTCCACCGGGGCGATTCTGCCTGTCGAAGAGCTCCACATCGACCCCTTCGCGCAGCAGGAAAGTCGCGGCGGAGAGTCCGGCGGGGCCGGCGCCGACGATGGCGACCTTCTTGCCACACTTCTCTTCGCTGAATTTCGGGCGCATGCCCCGTTTGAAACCCTCTTCGCTGATGAAAGTTTCGATGGAACCGATGGTGATGGCGCCGTAACCGTCGTTGAGGGTACAGGAGCCTTCGCAGAGGCGGTCGTGGGGGCAGATGCGCCCCATCACTTCGGGGAAGGGAGAGGATTCATTCGAGAGGTTGAAGGCGAACTCCAGGTCCTGCTCCGCCGTGCGCTTGAGCCAGTGGGGGATGAAGTTGTGCAGGGGGCAGCCATTGTGGCAGTAGGGATCGCCGCAGTTGATGCAGCGGTCGGCCTGCTCGGCGGCCTTTTCGGGTTTGAAAATTTCGTAAATCTCGTCGAAATCCTTGATCCGCTCGACTACATTGCGCTTGACGGCGTCGATGCGCTCCAGTTCAAAAAATCTCAGCATCTTATTCTCCCTCCTCGACGATCATCTTAAAGGGCGCCTTCATATCCTTGGGGCGCACCAGCCAGAAGTTGCGGATCTCCACCCGGAAGTTGTCCAGGATCTCTTTGGCCTTGGGGCTTCGGGTCTCGTTGTAGTAATCTTTGAGCAGCTTCTTGAGGTAGTAGCGCTCGATGTCGGTATCCTCGGTGTCGATGCGGCGTGCTTCGACCAGCTCCTGGTTGATGTTTTCGATGAACTCGTGCTCCACATCGTAGACGAAAGCCGCTCCGCCGGTCATTCCCGCACCGAAGTTGACCCCGGTGCGTCCCAGGATCACCACGACCCCGCCGGTCATGTATTCGCAGGGATGGTCTCCCGTTCCTTCCACGATGGCGATGGCGCCGGAGTTGCGCACCCCGAAACGCTCGCCCACCTGGCCGGCTACGTAGAGTTTACCGCCGGTGGCGCCGTAGAGGCAGGTGTTCCCCGCCAGGCTGAACTCTTCGCCGCTCTTGTCACCGGTGATGACGATGCGTCCGCCGTGCATTCCCTTGCCCACATAGTCGTTGCCGGCACCGTGGACATAGAGTGCCACTCCGTTGCTCAGGAAGGCACCCAGGGATTGTCCGGTTGTCCCCTTGAGCCGCAGCTCGATGGTCTTGTCGGGCAGGCCTTTGTCGCCGTAATATTTGGCGATCTCTCCGGAGATCAGGGTTCCGAAGCTCCGGTTGAGGTTGCTGATCTCTTTTTCGAGGACGATCCCTTCGGAGGGGTTTTTGATCGCGGGCATCACCTCTTTGAGGATCTGTTTTTCGTACTCGTTCTTGTCGAAAGGCTCGTTGCTGGGCACCTGGCAGGTATCGGGACCGTCCAGGCGCACCAGCAGGCTCTCCAGGTCGAACTTCTTGGCCAACTCGTCGTCGATCACCTTCAGCAGGTCGGTGCGGCCGATAATCTCACCCAGGCTCTTGTAACCCAGAGAGGCCAGGATCTCCCGCACATCCTCCGCCAGGAGGGTGAAGTAGTTGATGACCCGCTCGACGCTTCCTTCGTAGTGCTCCCGGAGTTTTTTCTCTTGGGTGGCGATCCCCACGGTACAGCGGTTGAGGTGGCAGATCCGCAGGATTTTACAGCCGATGACCGTCAGGGCGCCGGTACCGAAGGCGTAGCTCTCGGCCCCGAAGATCGCCGCTTTGATGACGTCCATTCCGGTCTTGAGCCCTCCGTCGGTCTCCAGTTCCACGAATCCGCGGAGATTGTTGGCCTTGAGGGCGTTGTGGGCTTCCACGAGCCCCAGTTCCCAGGGGTTACCGGCGAATTTGATGGAGCCGATGGGCGCCGCTCCCGTTCCGCCGTCGGCTCCGGAGATGATGATCTTGTCGGCATAGGCCTTGGCGACTCCGGCGGCAATGGTCCCGACTCCGGCGGTGGAGACCAGCTTGACCGCGATCCTGGCGTCGGGATTGATCTGCTTGAGGTCGAAGATGAGCTGCGCCAGATCCTCGATGGAGTAGATATCGTGATGGGGCGGAGGAGAGATCAGTGTCACGCCCGGGGTGGTATGGCGCAGCCGGGCCACCAGGGCATTGACCTTGTGACCGGGGAGCTGCCCCCCCTCGCCGGGCTTGGCTCCCTGGGCCACTTTGATCTGGAGTTCTTCCGCACTGCGCAGATAGGCCGGAGTCACACCGAAGCGCCCGGAAGCGACCTGCTTGATCTTGGAGTTTTTGATCGTACCGAAGCGGGCGGCATCTTCACCCCCCTCTCCCGAGTTGCTCCGTCCGCCGATGCGGTTCATCGCCTCGGCCAGGCACTCGTGAGCTTCGGGTGAGATGGATCCCAGACTCATCGCCGCGGTGCAGAAGCGTTTGAAGATCGCTTCGACGGGCTCGACCTCATCGACAAGGATCGGCTGGCGGTCACTCTTGAATTCAAAGAAGTCACGGATGAACTTCTTATCCCGGTTCTCAATGCGGTTTTTGAGGACGGCGTAGTCCTCTTTTTTGCCGCTGATGGCCAGTTTGTGGATGGCGTGGACCGTAGCGGGAGCGAAATCGTGGTATTCGGTGCCGTCGATGTATTTGTAGAAGCCGCCCACATTGAGGGGGAAGATCCGATTTCCCGTCTCTTTGTCGAAGGCCGCGGAGTGATAGCGGCGAATCCGCTCCTCGATATCGGCATAGCCCAGTCCGCCAAGCAAAACGTTGGCTCTAGGGAAACACTCGTCGGTAATCTCCTTGCCCAGGCCGATGATATCGAAGAGCATAGAGTTGCGGTAGCTCGAGATGGTGGAAATCCCCATTTTGGACATAATTTTGAGCAGACCGGCGTTGATCGATTTGCGGACCTTTTTGAGGACCGGGGCCAGATCCACTTCGGGATCTTTGCGCCGCTCGATCTGGGCGACGGTCTGGAAGAGCATATAGGGATGGATCGCTGAAGCGCCAAAGGCGATCAGGGCCGCGGCGGCGTGGGAATCATAGACTTCGCCGGTGACACAGACGATGCTCACCAGATGGCGGATCTTGGCATCCAGCAGGGCGTGATTGAGCCGGCTGACCACCATCAGCATCGGCATCAGCATCGTCTCTTCGTTGAGGGTATGGTCATCGAGGATGATGGTGCGGACCCCCTGCTCCGCGACTTCGCGGACGATCTGATTCACCAGGCCGTTGAGGCTGGAACGCAGATCCTTTTTGAAGCCGGTGTAGTAGCGCTTGGCTTTGTAGCTGGGATCGTATTTGGGATCGGTGGCGGTACCGAACTCTTCGAGGATGATCAGTTTCTCGTAGCTGAGGATCGGCGAAACCGTCTTGAGACGCTTGGCGTGCTCGGCATCCTCGTTGAGGATGTTGCGCACTTCGCCGAAGCCGGTGTTGAGGCTCATGACCACCCGCTCCCGGATCGGGTCGATGGGCGGGTTGGTCACCTGGGCGAACTTCTGGCGGAAAAAGTCGGTGAAGTTACGCTGCTTCTCGCTGAAGGCCGCCAGCGGGGTGTCGTCTCCCATCGAGGCGGTGGCTTCCTTGCCCTCTTTGACCATCGGCTCGATCACCTGCTCGATGGTTTCGAGGGTGATGTTGAAGTAACGCTGCCGTGCCTCCATCACCGGGGCCGGAGGCGTCTCGACCGTGGAGAAGGGGTCGTTCATATACTCCTGGAGATAGACCATATTGGCGTTGAGCCACTGGCTGTAGGGTTGGCGGTGTTTGAGGTAGTCGTTGATGTCGTCGTTCTTGAGAACGATGCCGTATTTGAGGTCGACCCCCATCATTTCGCCCGACTGCAGGCGCCCCCGCTCCACGATCTCTTCGTCGGGGATCTGCAACACGCCGTATTCGGAGGCGATCAGGAGGCGGTTGTCTTTGGTGATGATGTATTTGGAGGGGCGCAGACCGTTACGGTCCAGGGCACAGCCGATGTAGCGGCCGTCGCACATACTCACCGCTGCCGGGCCGTCCCAGGGCTCGAAGCAGGTACTGGTATATTCATAGAAAGCCCGCAGGTCGGCATCCATATGGGGAGCGTTTTGCCAGGGGGCGGGGATGACGGCACGAGCCGCTTTGAAGAAGTCCACGCCGTTGACCCGCAGGAACTCGAGGAAGTTGTCCAGGCTCGCCGAGTCGCTCATCTCCGACTGGATGATGGGCAACAGGCGATCCAGCTCTTCCTGGGTGAAGACATCGCTGATCAGATGTTCACTCTTGGCCTCGGCGTTGAAACGGTTGGCGGTGACCGAGTTGATCTCCCCGTTGTGGGCGATCATGCGGAAGGGCTGAGCCAGTTTCCACTGGGGCAGTGTATTGGTGGAGAAGCGCTGGTGGAAGAGGCAGTAGGCGATTTCAAAGTCCTCATCCTGTAAATCCCGGTAGAACTCTTTGATATGGGTCGGCATCACCAACCCTTTATACGAGACCACGCTGGAGGAGAAGGAGGGAATATAGAAATCGGGATCCTCTTTCAGGCGCGCTTCGATCTCCTTGCGGGAGAGGTAGATCAGGGCGTCGAAGCGGCGGGTGCCGATGAGGGAGTTGGGCGCGACGAAGATCTGGGTGATCGTCGGCAGGGTCTCGAGGGCCTGCTCACCCAGGGCGTTGGTATCCACTGGAACTTCCCGCTGGAAGCAGACCCGAAGGTCGTTGGCTTCGCAGACTTCTTTGACCACTTCCAGATCCGAGGGGTTTTTGTGGAAGATCATCGCCACACCGTAGGTCTCGGGGAGGGTGATCCCCTCCTCTTCGGCCTTTTTGGCGAAGAATTTGCGGGGGATCGAGAGCAGCAGTCCGCTGCCGTCGCCGGTCTTACCGTCGGCGGCGATAGCGCCGCGGTGCATCATCCGTGAAAGAGCCGTCACGGCATCGTCGAGATTTTTGTGAGAGGGGATATTGTCGATGGACGCCAGCAGACCGAAGCCGCAGTTGTCCTTGAACGCGGTAAAAAGATCTCTCATAAGCCAACCTTAAAGAGTATTTTAGTAGGGTCCTGTTTTTCCTACAAAGCCCTAGATTTTATCGAAAAGCGGATTAAAGACCAATGAGCAACCGAGCAACCGAGCAACTGAGCAACCGATATTTTCGATACCGTGCATTGAGCAGTGGGCATTGGGAGACGCAATGCGATAAGTCTCAAGTCGCAAGTCGCAAGTCGCAAGTTTCTTCAACAGTCTGCATTACGCTGCAACGCAAACCACAACCATTCACCATTCACCATTCACCATTCACTCTATTTCATAACTTTTCACTACCCACTAATAATTCATCCACTGACGATAAACCCTCGTTCAAATCTTCCATCCTCCATCCTCCATCTTCCATCCCTTTCATTTCCGCGGAGAGTTGGAAATGAAAGGATTCATCGTCTCCCTCCGCCCCGCCCGGGACGAGGACCTCATCGTCACTCTGCTGGAAGAGCACGCCCTGCGCAGCTACTACCGCTTCTACGGAGCGCGCCACTCGATCCTGCAGCTGGGGTATCTCATTGACTACGAGAGTGAAGAGGAGAGCCGCTATATGCCCCGACTCAGAAAGGTCAGCCATCTGGGATTCCCCTGGCTCTTTCGGCGAAACCGCCTGATGCTCTGGCAGCAGTTCGTCCGGCTTTTCGAACCTCACCTGAGAGATACCGAGCGTCTGGATCCCTTCTATTTCAATCTCCTGCTCGACGCCGCCCACCGCTGGGAGAAGCAAAACCCCAAGCGGGTCATCTGCGAAGCGGCCCATCGGCTGCTCAGGTTTGAAGGGCGGCTCCATCCTCCCACCCACTGCTACATCTGCGAAAAACCCCTGGGTGAGGAGGTGGCCCTGATGACCGCTCTGCTGCCGACCCATCCGGGATGTATCTACGGCCCGGCGATCCCGCGATCCCAGCTACAAAACTATTTCGAAACGGGCAAAACCACCTGGCTCGATGATCGGGAGATCGACTACCTCTACCGCCTCATCCTCAAAGGGCTCTGAAGACATCTTCAAGTAACGCTCAAGCGCTATGCTTTCGATAGAGATTATCGAAAGGGGGAGCATCAGATGAGGGCATCGGTATTATTGGGAATTATGATCGTAGGGATGGCGGCGGTCGGCTGCCAGGAGAGCTCAACAGCAAAGACAGAGGAGAGCGGCCCCGACCGAACGACACTGCAGGGGTCCACACCCCATCCCGTTTCCCTGCTCCTGACCTGTGATGACGGAAGAAGTTACGAAACTTCCAGCCAGGTTCCCGGTGTGGGACGGGCGCGCTTTTCGCTGTCACTCCCCCGGGATCTGGCCTGCCGGCTTTGGATCTCCGATCCCCGGCGCGGGATGCGGCCGGTGACCTTCAGCGATTATCGGGGGAACCTCAGTACCCTCGTCTATCTGCGCGGCAGCCAGATCGATCTGGGAGCTATCCGCTTCTCCGGCAACGGAGCCGACGACCGGCCCGTCGTCACGGTGGATAATAACGACCTGCAACTTATGGCCTCCGGGGTCGAAGCGGAATTCAAAACGGTCGCAAAGGCCAAAGGGGGAAAGCTGCTTCTGGGCAGCAGAGAAAGTGACCGCGCGTTACGCGCTTTCTGATTTTCGCCCACTCCCGCTAACGAAAAAAATAAACTCCAATCTGCCCTAGATGAAGCTCGGAGCATCGTTGGCGAAGAGGATCAGATCTCCCGGCCGGGTCTCCTCTACCAGCATCTGCTCCATCTCCGACTTACGTTCCAAATGACGCAGCTTTTCCGGTGAGACGATCTCTTTGAAAATGGCATAGTTCAAATCTCCGGTGACGATGATCCGGTCGAAGATCTCTTCGGCGCGCTCGGCCACCTGCCGGTTGAGCGCCTCGTCGGCCTCCACCAGGCCCGGGGTGATGAGCACTTTGCGGCCCGGCCAGGTCGCCGCCAGGTCGAAGGAGGCCATCATTCCGTCAATGTTGCCGTTGAAACTGTCGTCCAGGATCACCTTGCCCCCGGCATCGATCCGCTGGAGCCGATGGGGGACCGGCTCGATCTTCTCGAGCCCGGCGCGGATCTCATCGGGAGTGAGCCCCAGCGCCCGCGCCACGTGAATCGCCGCCGCCAGGTTCACCGCGTTGAAGGCTCCAAGGATCTTGGCGCAGTAGCGCTCCCCCTCCAGGGTGAAGCAGGTCCCCTCCAGGGTCGCCTCCACCTCCTCGATCTCCGGCCCGAAGATATGGATCATCTCCGTTGGCTTGATCCGGGCGCTCTCGTGTACCCAGGCTTCGATGAGCCGGGGAGATTGGAGGATCTCCATCTTGGTATTTCGGATCCGCTCCAGGGTTTTGAAATATTCGATATGGGCCGGGCCGATCTTGCCCACCACGGCGTAATGGGGCTGCACGAAGCGGGTGATCTCGGCGATATCCCCCTCCCCTCTGGCCCCCATCTCCACCACATAGACTTCGGCCTCTTCGGGCAGCTCCTCGTTGACATCCTTCATCACCCCGCCCAGGGTATTGACCGAGCGGGGGGTGGCATAGGTGCGGTAGCGCTGAGCCAGCAGCGTGGCGATGAAGTTTTTGATGCTGGTCTTGCCGTAGCTGGCGGTGACACCCACCACCTTCAGATCGGGTAGGCTCTTCAGACGTTTCATTGCCCGACGGCGAAAAGCACCGAAGAGCATCTTTTCGATCCCCGCCGAGACCAGCCAAGCCAGCAGTATGGGCAGGAAGACGCTGTAGAGATGCAGGGCGAAGACAAAAAAGGCTCCGAAAAGCGCCAAAGCGGCGAAAAAGCGCTTGACCCGCCCGGTGAAGACCAGCCGCTTGTCGATCCCCCGCCACCAGTAATAGAAAAGAGGGGCATAGAGCAGCACCACGATAAAGCCGTAGCGCTTCTGCGTCACCGCCATAACGAAATCGTAGGTGATGAAGGGGACGAGAAAATAGAGATAGTTCCACCAGGGTTTGGTATGGTGGAAAACGACCCGCTCCAGCCGATAACTGTACCACTGGAGGGTGGTGATGATGTAGTAGCCCAACATTCCCAGCATCAGGAAGTAGGCGATGAGATTGATGACGGTCAGCATGAATGAACCCTTTGGGTGAGTGAGGAGTTATTGAATGAGGAATGAGGAATGAGGAATGAGGAATTATGGTTTGCGCTGCTGCGCAACGCTCCTATCAATATAATTGCCAAAGGCAATCTCCGCTCCCAATGACCAATGGCTAATGACCAATGACGTTTTCTATACAAGATTCTGCTCCTTGCCGCACTCTCTCTCAATCGTCTCGGCGACGAATTTTGCGTTGTCGGGTTTGAGGAAGAAGTAGTGGTCTCCTTCGAGAGGATAGAGCGTCGCCTGCGGGATCGATTCGGCGATCCGCTCACCGGTCCAGAGGGGGGTGGCGGTGTCCGCCCTGCCCCAAAAGAGCAGCGCTTTTGCGTGGACCTTGGCAAACTCCGCCTCGAAATCCTCGTTGACGGTGGCTTTGAAAGTTTCATACATCCCCTCGTTCATCCCCTTGGCATCTTCGCTGACAAAAAGGGTGCGAAGTTTACTGAGCCCCAGAGGCTTGAGGAGCTTGAAGAGGGCGATCTTCACCCGCACCGAGAGGGGCTTGGGGACTTGGATGCCGGCGGAGGAGAGAAGCACCAGGCACTCGGGATCCAGCAGTGTGGCGACCTTGCCGCCGAAGGAGTGGCCGGCGATGGCCCTCGGCTCGATGCCCAGCTCGTGAAGAAAGGTCCGTACGATGGCCGCATAGTCACTCGTGCGCAAAAAGCGGTCGTTGGGGCTTTGGCCGAAACCGGGAAGGTCCAGGTAGAGGTGCCGCCACCCTTGAAGATGCTTGCCGAAAGCCTGTTGCATCAGCTCCTTGTTGCTCCCCCAGCCGTGGAGGAAAAGGATCGTGGGCTCTGCGGAGGGATTTTGGAGCGTATAGGCGAGCTCGTAATTGTGGCCGCCGTAATGAATCTGTCGAAGCGCCATTGCTCATTGTGCCTTTTTGAGGTGCATGATCTGGTCGTAGCCGTAGATGTCGGGAAAGAATTGCACACCGCCCCCCTGGGAGACATAGGCGGTAAAGTAGCCCACGTGTACCGGGATCGGCTCTTTGAGGCTCACATTGTGGCGTTTCCAACTCTTGAGCTCCTCCTCGACCTGAGTCCAATCTTTGCTCAGATAGCCGTGCTGTGCCAGATAACGCAGCATTTCGATGGGGCGGGCGAGACGGATGCAGCCGTGGCTGTAAGCGCGGATCTTGCGTTTGAAGAGGCTCTTGGCGGGCGTATCGTGCATATAGACCGAATTGCCGTTGGGGAAGAGGAACTTGACCCGCCCCAGGGCATTGCCTTTGGCCGGAAGCTGGATCAGTTTGTAGGGCAGATCCTTTTTCTTCCACTCGGGGCGCAGGTATTTGCGCCAGGGGACACTGCGGGGGTTGACCGGCGTGGTGTCGAGATCGTAACTGCGCAGGACGATCATACGCTTGTGTTTGAAGTAGTTGGGGTCCCGAAGCAGATGGGGGATTTCTTCGGCCCGGGCGATGTTGTCGGGCACATTCCAGGTGGGGTTGAGGACCACATATTTCATCGCGGCGCTGAAGATCGGTGTCTGCCAACTCTTTTTGCCGACAACAACATCACTGACGAAGGCGAGCCGGCCGTTCTCGAAGAAACGGACCCGAAACTCCGGGATGTTGACGAGGAAGTAGGTTTGCCAATGGGTAGGATCGGGGTCCATCAGTTTGGAGCGCTCCAGGCTCAAGCGGACTTTGCGGCGCTGCGCCTCACTCAGGCCGCCGCCGTGCCAAACCGAGAGGAGACGGTCGAACTGGGGCGTAGGCGGTATGTAGGGTTTGAGAATATCCTCGACGCGCCGCCCATCACGTAGCTGCGCCATCAGCGACGAAGCGGAAACCGACTGGAGGTAGGGGGTGAACTTGGTGTGGATCTTGCGGGCTTCACGTTCCCGCTGCGCCGCTTCGAAACTGGGCAGATCGATGCAGCTGTTGGCCAGGTTTTTGGTATAGCCGACCAGCAAGCGGGAGAGGAGACGGGAATCACGGGTCTGCAGATACTTTTGATAGATCGGTTCGAGTCCGCAGAGGGAGGCGTAGCGGTCCGTCCCTAGAATATGCAGAAATTCCCGTTTCTGATCGGAACTCCACCCCTGGGCATCCCCGAAATGCGGGCCGCCCGTACAGCCTGCCAGCCACAGCAACATCCCACCGGCCAACAGGCCTCTGATCCATCTATAGTTCATCGATTGTCCTGAGAATAAAAAATATTTGATTGGTTCCGGAGAAAAATCTGCTGTATTTTAACAGATTTAGCTTCATTCATTGAGCGCTTCGGCGCAGACAGCGGCAGAGCTGAAAGCCCACTGGAAGTTGTATCCTCCCAGCTCCCCGGTGACATCCAACACTTCACCCAGGAAGTAGAGCCCCGGAACCAGGCGACTCTCCATCGTCAGCGGATCGATCCGGGAAAGGCCCACCCCTCCCCGGGTCACCTCGGCCTTGGAGTAGCCGAAGGTCCCCGCCGGGGCAAAGCGATAATCGTGCAAACCCTCCAGGCGCTCCCATTCGGCTCGCCCGAGTTGACGGCAGGGCCGATCCCGGATCTGCAGGACTTTCAGAAAAGCCAGAGCCGCCCGTTTGGGCAGAGGCAGGAGTGTGGAGAGGTTCTTCCGCTCACTCCGGATCTCATTCAGATCGAAGCCCGGCAGGAAATCGATGGAGATCTCTCCCCGCTCCCACCAGAGCGAAGCGTTGAGCACCGCCGGGCCGCTGATCCCCCGGTGGGCGAAGAGGAGACGATCCCGCCAGCAGCGACGGGCGACCCGCACTTCCGCCTCCACGGCCACGCCGCTGAGCGATTTGAAAAAAGCCTGCGCCGGTTGCAGGGTAAATCCCACCAGCGCTGGAGCGGTAGGCTCGACAGGATGGCCCGACTCTTTGGCAAACTCCAGCCCGATCCCGCTGGCACCCAGTTTGGGGAAGCTGAGCCCCCCGCTGGCGATCACCAGGCGCCGGCAGCGCAGAGCCCTGCCCCGTTCGGGGATCAGGGAAAAACCCTCCGCTTCCTTCCGGATCTCTTTGACGCGGAAACCGTAGAGGGTCTCGACCCCCCGCGCCGCCCGCTGCAGAGCATCGAGCACCGCCCGGCTCCGCTCTTTGGCGAAATATTGCGACCCCTTCTCCAGACGGGTCTCGACCCCGCGCTCGTGAAACCAGCGCAGCAGCCAGTGCTGATCATAACGCCCAAAGACCGACCGGAGCACTTTGGCATCCCCCCGGTAATAACTCGGATCGAGATGGGCGTTGCAGAGGTTGCAGCGTCCCCCTCCGCTGACGGCGATCTTGGCACCGGGGGCGGGATTGCCGTCAATGAGACAGACGTTTTTCCTGTTTTGGAGAAGGGAGGCCAGCATCAGCCCGGAGGCTCCCGCCCCCAGGATGGCCAGATCGACGGTTTTTGTACTTTTCAAAGGGGAAGATCAGTTGTAAAGGTGGAGGATATGGTCGTTGACGACCCGTTTGGCCTGGCGCAGCGCTTCGACGCTCTCGGCGGTGAGCATCCCTTCTCTCGCCATCGGGGTTCCCAGAGTCCGCTCCAATTGCTGGAGCAGTTCCCGAATCTCTTCGACCGTTTGACGGCTCTTGGCGTGGAGCTTCTCCAGGGAATCGGCCTGCTCGATGAAGATGGCCCGCCGCAACGCCGCATTCTTTTCATCCAGGAGCACCTGATACTTCTGGACCGTGCGTTTGAGCTCTTTCAAGTGTTCTCTCACCTGAGCCATCTTCTCCTTGCACTCCTCTTTCTTGCGGCAGTAGAAGCCCGCCTCCTGGGCGATCTCCTGGGCGACTTTCTCATTCTTCACCGCCCGCATACTCAGCAGGATCCAATAGACAAGCCCTCCAAGCACCAGGGAAGAGACAATCGCAATCGCCGCGCCGACCGGCGCATTCTCCGCCGGTCCGAGCAGCAGGGAGATCGCTCCGGAGATCTTCTCCAGAATTTCCAGACCGGGGACCTTGGTGGGAAGGATCGGAAGCCCGGCTTTCTGTGCCCCGTAGACCCACCAGCCCGCCAGGGCCGCCAGCGTAACGACTAGCCCCCAGAAAAAGGCCATCCCTTTCCCCGATGAGAGGTCCCGGATCTCCAGCCGTTCCTTGTCGGGAGCCTCCAGGTCCACCGCAGTCGCCTCGGGCAGCGGCGGGAGCCCCTCCACTCCCACTTCCGCCAGGAGCCGACGGCTCTCATCCACGACCGGTTTGAGGGCCGTCTCCTCATACTGCTCGAACGCCTCCAGATCCCGGCGGATATTCTCCAGGCACGTTTCGATCTCCGAATCGGCATTCTCCACCAGGGAACGGGCAGCCTCCACCTGTTTCTGCGCCCGGGTGTGGCGATCCCCTTCTGCCGGCGGGATAATCACTTCACACCCGGCCGGTTCGAAGTTTTCGGACTCCACTGCCTTTTCCTCAGAGTCGGAATTCGCTCCGCTTTGCTCTTCGGCTCCCGCTTCCACTTTTTCAGGGGCCGGCGTCTCCGCTTCTTTACTGACAGCTTCAGACGCCGCCTCTTCTGTACCTTTTTCCGGATTTTCCGTAGCTTCCGCGACCTCTTCTTCCTTTTTCCCGACTTCTTTTTCCATCATTTCTCTCCTTTGATGTCACTTCGATCAATTGTAACAAATTATCCTAAAGTCCCTCGAGACGTTTTCGATATAATTTCTCAAAAAAATCTAGGAGCGTTATGTCGCTTATTTTCTATCTATTCGTCGCTTTTTTCGCCCTATCGGTGCTGGTCTTTTTTCACGAATTGGGCCACTTCACCGTCGCCAGGTTGATGGGGGTCAAGATCGAGCGTTTCAGCATCGGTTTCGGCAAGATCCTCACCCGAAAGCGGTGCTGCGGGACCGAGTGGGCCTTCAGTGCCGTTCCCCTGGGCGGTTATGTCAAGATGAAGGGCCAGGATGACAGCGACCCCACCGTGCGCAGCAGCGACCCCGACAGTTACAATGCCAAAAAACCCTGGCAACGGATCCTCATCCTCCTGGCGGGACCCGGCGCCAACTTCGTGCTGGCCTTTTTCCTCTACCTCTTTATCGCCCTGCACGGCGCCCCCCTGATCGCCGCCCGGGATTACATCCCGCCGGTCGTGGGCCAGGTCGCCCCCGACACTCCCGCCGCAAAAGCCGGTCTGCAGCCCGGGGACAGGATCCTGGCGATCGACGGAACCCCCGTGCGCTACTGGTATCAGATCGGCGAAGCGATCCAGAAAGCCCCAGAGCCGATCCTCGTGACGATCCTGCGCCACGGCAAAGAGCTCACCCTCAAGCTCCACACCAAGATCGTCGAGGGGGAGAACGAGTTCAAAGAGAAAATCAAGCGCCGTATCATCGGCATCTCTCCCAAAGTCAGCAAGGATACGATCATCCGCTTCGCCCCCTCCGAAGCCCTCTTCTACGCCTGGAACGAGACCAAAAAGGCCACACTCCTCATTGCCACCGGCGTCAAAAAGATGAGCACCGGGGAAGTGGGCACGGAGAATGTGGGAGGACCCATCACCATCTTCGACATTATGATGAAATTCGCCCAGGCGGGCTTCGTCTATCTACTCTTCATCATGGCCCTCATCTCCGTGAACCTCGGCGTCCTCAATCTCCTGCCGATCCCGGCTCTGGACGGCGGGCATATTATGTTCAACCTCTATGAGATGATCACCCGGCACGAACCCAGCGAAGTGGCTTACTACCGTTTGACGGTCCTGGGCTGGGTGCTCCTGGGCGGGATTATGTTCCTGGGGCTTTTCAACGATTTTCAACGACTAATGGGAGGCACACATGGCTGATTATAAAATCCTGAGCCGGGAAACCCTGGCCCGAAATCTCGAGGCGGTGATCCAGCGGATCGAAGCGGCCCGCATCAAAGTGGATGAGCACCACATCGTCAAAATGGTGGTCGTAAGCAAATACACGGCGATCGAAAACATCGCCACCCTCTACGACCTGGGCCAGCGGGCCTTTGGAGAGAATCAGGTCCAGCAGCTCGAAGAGCGCGTCCACGCCCTGGAGGATCTGCCCCTGGAGTGGCATATGATCGGGCGCCTGCAGAAGAACAAGATCAACAAGCTCATCGATCTGGACCCCTTTCTGCTCCAATCCCTCGATTCCCTGGATCTGGCGGAGGCTCTAGACAAGCGGCTGGAAGCCAAGGAAAAGCGTATGGAGTGCCTCCTGCAGATCAACAGCGCCCGCGAAGAGAGCAAGGCCGGCGTCGCCCCGGAAGCGGCGGTGGACGTCTACCGTGAGATCAAAGAGCGCTTCTCCCGCATCGACCTGCGCGGCGTCATGACCATCGGAGCCCATACCGACGACAAGGCGACGGTGCGCAAGAGTTTCGAAACCACCCGAAGGATCTTCGACGAGCTTCAAAGCGAAGGCGCCGAGATCTGCTCGATGGGTATGAGCGGCGATTTCGAGCTGGCCATCGAGTGCGGCTCCAATATGGTCCGCATCGGTTCCGCCCTCTTTGCGGAGTGATCCCTCCCCTCGATGATCCGGAGACTCTTCAAAAGAAAAAGCCACGACCCCGACAGTAAGCTCGGCAAAGTCCTCGAGAAGTATCACATCCCCAAAGAGTATTTCGCCATCAACCGCCGGATGGTCTCCCGCGGTGTCCTGGTGGGACTCTTCTGGGGCTTTATCCCCATGCCCTTTCAAATGCTGGCGGTGATCTTTACCACCCCCCTCCTGCGCTTCAATGTCCCCATCGCCATCAGTATGGTCTGGCTCTCCAACCCCCTGACCATGCCGGCGATGTACTATATGGAGTACAAAACGGGCAATCTGTTCCTGGGGCTTCCCGGATTGGAGAACGTGGAGCTGAGCATCGAATGGTTCAAACACCATCTGGAGGATATCTTCCTGCCCCTCTATGTGGGCACTGCCTTCTACTCCATCATCATCAGCTACCTGGTCTATCTGCTCATCAACCGTCTCTGGGTCCTCTCGGTCCATCGAGAGAAGCACCGCAAAGAGCAAGAGCGGCGACAACGAAAAGAGATGATCATATCCCCGAAGGAGACTCTGTGAACCCGTCCCGAGACCCGGCTACTCTTCCGCCTGAATTTACCCAACGCCTCGAGCGGCTCTTTCCTCCCCATATCTACGAAAGGGTCCTGCAAAGCTTCTCTTCTCCCAAAACCACCACCTTCCGGGTCAATCCCCTCAAAACCGATGCTTCGAGCCTGCAAAAGGAGTTGGAGTCCCTGGGTTTCGAGATTGAAGCGGTCGACTGGCTCCCCGGAGCTTTCCGCCTGCTCGATCCCGATCAGCGCCGGGCCCTGACCGAGAGCGGAGCCTTCTATGAAGGCCGGCTCTACATCCAGAACCTCTCGTCCATGCTGGCGCCTCTGATCCTGGCCCCGCGACCCGAGGAGCAGGTCCTCGACCTGGCCGCCGCCCCGGGGGGCAAGACCCTGATGATGGCGGGAATGATGGAAAACCGGGGGTGGATCAGCGCCGTCGAGCCGGTCAAGGAGCGTTTCCATCGGCTCAAACGCAATATCGAGAACGCCGGCGCCGAAATCGTCCACACCTATATGAAAGACGGCCGGAGCGTAGGACGCGCCTGTCCGGCGATGTTCGACCGGGTTTTGCTGGATGCCCCCTGCTCCTCGGAGGCCAAATTCTCCACCCTCAACCCCAAAAGCTACGCCTACTGGAGCCCCCGAAAAGTCAAGGAGAGCCAGCGCCTCCAGAAGCGCCTCATCCTCTCGGCGTGGCAGAGCTTGCGCCCCGGAGGACGGCTGCTCTACTCCACCTGCTCCTTCGCCCCCGAGGAGAACGAAGCGGTCGTCGATCATCTCCTGGGCAAAGCCCCCGACGCGAAGCTTCTGCCGATCGAGCTCCCCATTGACAATCAGATGGAGGGGCTCGTCGGCTGGGAGAAAAAGCGCTTCGCCCCGGAACTCGAACGGGCCCGGCGTGTCCTCCCCACCGAGGAGATGGACGGCTTTTTCCTCGCCCTGATCGAAAAGAGTCTATGATAAGATACTTCCAAAGACTCAAAAATTCGAAAGGATAGACCGATGTTCCTTAGACTCCTTCTCCCCTTCCTGCTCACGCTGGGCTTCCTTGCTCCCCTCAGCGCCCTCGATTGCGGCCGGGGCAAACCTTTCCCCCAATGGCTCAAAGCCTTCGAGCGCTACGCGGTCTCCCAGGGGATCAGCCCCGATACCGTCCATAGGGCTCTCGACGGTATCACTTACGACCCTTCCGTCATCCGCCGGGACCGCAGGCAGCATCAGTTCTCCTACGATTTCCGCACCTTCGCCAAGCGGATCATCTCCCCCTACCGCCTGCGCAAAGGCAAGCAGCTGATCCACAAAAAGGCCCGACTCTTCAAAGCTATCGAAAAACGATACGGGGTTCCCGCCCCCGTGATCGTGGCCTTTTGGGGGTTGGAGAGTGATTTCGGCGCCTATATGGGCAAGGACAATACCCTGCGCTCCCTGGCGACCCTCGCCTACGACTGCCGCCGCAGCGATGAATTCCAAAAAGAGCTCCTCGCTGCACTTAAAATCATTGATGAAGGGGATTTGACACCCCGGCAGATGCGGGGTTCCTGGGCCGGTGAACTGGGACAGACCCAGTTTCTGCCCAGCTACTATCTCAAATACGGGGTCGATTTCGACGGGGACGGACGCCGGGACCTCATCCACAGCAGCGCCGACGCCTTGGCTTCGACCGCCAACTATCTGCGCCATCTGGGCTGGAAGCCCGGAGAGCCCTGGATCCGAGAAGTCATCGTCCCCCGTCAAATGCCCTGGGATGAAAGCGGCCTGGAGCATAGCCACTCCCTCTCCTACTGGGGAAAACTGGGCGTCACCGACCGCAACGGACGCCCCCTGCACGGCAGCTTCAACGCTTCACTCCTCCTGCCGATGGGCAAGGACGGCCCCGCCTTCCTCGCCTTCGACAATTTCAAAGACACTTACCTGACCTGGAACAATTCCCTGCTCTACTCCCTAACGGCGGCCTACTTCGCCACCCGCTTAGATGGAGCCCCCGCTATGCGCCCCGACCGGGCCAAAATCGCCTCCCTCTCCGGACGCCAGATCCAGACCCTCCAACGCCTCCTGGCCAAACGGGGCTACGATGTAGGCAAGATCGACGGCATCATCGGCGAAAAGACCCGCCTGGCGGTCAAGGATCTCCAGAAGAAGCTGGGTCTTCCCGCCGACGGCTATCCGACACAGGAGTTGCTGCGGCGCCTGCGCTAGTAGCTCTGCCTTCTACTCCCCCTCGTTCCCACGCTTGGCGTGGGAATGCATACCTCAGCCCGACTTGCCCAAAACGCTCAATCTCCAAAAGCCCTCTTTGCCCTTCATAATCCCTGGCACTCGAATAGCGCCAATGGGAAGCCTTATCGACATACCCCCCGTTTTACAGGGTTTTGGTGAATGTAGTCAATCTTGGCTCTCATCATCTCATCTGAATGGATCAATTTCGGCTGTAATCCCTCCTGCCATACTTGATATTCTCTATCGGACTTATGTACCTTTTTATAGAAGGCCAGCTGATCCAGAATCGTCTTTATACCGTTTGCTTGAAGCAGTTTGAGTAATTCTCTTGCCATATGTCGTTTGAATTTCGCCATACTTTGAGCGATATCATCACTTTGCGCTATGAGATGAAGGTGATTTTCCAATATCACATAAGCATAGATTTTGAATTGATCGTGCTTCTACAGGTAACGGGAGCTCTCCAGTAAAATTTCGACACTCTCCTTGCGGGTAAAAAGAGGAATCCAGTGCAAGACTGTACACGTCATAAAATAAGGATATGTCGGTTCCTGGATTTTATAGCGGCTTCTTCCCATTTTGAGTTCTTTTGCAGGTAATGTCACATTCAGTATGCATTCCCACGCCAAGCGTGGGAACAAGAGAGGGAAAAAGAAGATATCAATCGCAGAGGCAGAGAGCCCCCACTTCTTACATTTTGGAGGCGACCAGATCGGCCAATTCAAGGAGGCGTCCGGAGTATCCGAACTCGTTGTCGTACCAGGCCATCACTTTGACCATTTTGCCGTTGAGCACCTGCGTCGAGAGGCCGTCGATGATGCTGGAGTGGGGGTTGCCCAGGATGTCGCTGGAGACCAGCTCCTCGGTGCTGAACTCCAGAATCCCCTTGAGCTCACCCTTGGCGGCCTCCTCGAAGGCGGCGTTGAGCTCCTCGACGGTGGTCTCCTTTTTGAGGTTGGCGACGATCTCGGTGATGGCACCGTCGGCTACGGGCACCCGCAGGGCCATAGCGGTCATCTTGCCCTGAAGCTCGGGCAGGACTTCCACGGTCGCCTTGGCGGCTCCGGTGGTAGTGGGGATGATGTTGACCGCCGCCGCGCGCCCACGGCGATGCTTGCCGGGCTTTTTCTTGTCGATGGTGACCTGGCTGGAGGTATAGGCGTGGGTGGTGGTGATGTGGGCGTCTTCGACACCGAAGCGCTCTTCGAGCACCTTCATGGCCGGGGCCAGAGAGTTGGTGGTGCAGCTGGCGTTGGAGACGATGTGATGCTGCGCCGGATCGTATTGATCCTGATTGACCCCCAGAACCACCGTCAAATCCACATTCTTGCCGGGAGCGGAGATGAGGACTTTTTTGGCTCCGGCTTCGAGGTGCTTAGCCGCTCCGTCACGGTCGGTGAAGTGGCCGGTACACTCCAGGACGATATCGATGCCCATCTCGGCCCAGGGGAGCTTGGCGGGATCACGCTCGTCGACAATAGCGATCTTCTGCCCTCCTACGGTCAGGCTCGTATCGTCATAACTGATCTCTGCGGGGAAACGGCCGTGCATCGAATCGAACTTGAGCATATAGGCCAGATCCTCCGGGGTGCCGCTGCCGCCGTTGGCAACGACGATCTCCACATTTTCCGGTTTGTTGGTCACATAGTGCCACAGAACCATTTTTCCTATCCTGCCCAATCCGTTGATCGCTACCTTTTTCATCACAAACGCTCCTTCTTTCAGATGTATGTGAAAGTATAATCTCTCTATCTTAACTCAAGCTCAATCCCCCGGCTGCGGCCAACGGGGCAGCCGGCGATCGAGATCCCCGAAGAGAGCGGCCGTATCGAGATGATAGTAGGCGCGGTACTCCCCGTAGAGGTCGGGAAAATGCTTTTTGAGCGTAGCCGGACGTTGGAAAAAGAGTTCCGTCGTCACGGCGAAAAATTCCGCCTCGTTGGTGGCGGCATAGGCGCCGATCAGCCGGTATTCTCCCCAGTCTCTGTTCTCTTCCGCCCGCTCTCTGAGCTCTTCGTAACGGCGCGAAACGACCTGCAGCCACTCCTTGCGGCTTCGCTGCATCAGCGGAGGCACCCCGTCGGCAGCCCCATCCTCGAAATCGAGCACGTGGGTGAACTCGTGGATGATCACATTATGGGGCCAGGTGTGATAGGCATCCCGCCGTGCCTCGTGCCAGGCGATCACCACCGTGTCACCGGAGGACTCCCCCTCCAGCAACGCCTCCTCTTCCCGCACGATCCAACCGTTTTGCTCCCTGCGGGGGGCGACAACCACATTGGGATATATCAGGACCGTCTGCAAAATCCCGTAGCACTCCCCTTCACGCCCCAGAACGATCAGACAGGCGTAGAAAGAGATGATCACCTTCATCTCATTATCGAGCTCCGTCTTTATGGGACGGAATTCTTTGGTCTCCATAAAATAGCGCAGGCTTTTTTTCACCCGCTTACGCATTTGCTCCGGCAACAGCCGATAGTGGGGTGTCCGCTTCAGCCACGCTTCCCACTCCTGGGGGAAAGGCTCCTTTTCGATCCACTTCATCAGGCGCACTCTTTTGTACCATTGCCAAGCCTGCCAAAGCAGCCAGAGGGCCATCAGAGCGAATATGAATTCCATCAACGCCAAATAATAGGCCATTGCATCCTCTTTTAATCAACTGTTCTCATCATAGCAGATTCACCACGGGAGTTGTAATAAAATAGCGCCGATAAAATCTTTTTCGGAGGAGCGAAATATGGAAAAAATTCCTGTCAGAGAATATGCCAGACGTCACCGAATGAGCCTCTTTGAAGTGATCAAAAAGATCAACAATGAAGAGTTGAAAGGAGAAACCGTCGAAGAAAACGGCCGAAAGGTGCAATATGTCCTGCTCGAAACTCCTTCCGATGAAGTCAAAAAAGAGCCAAAAGTAGCACCGCAAGCCCATCCCCTCCATCCTCTCGAAACCAATCGACTGATGGAGGAGATCCGCGATCTGCGTAAGCGTGTCGAACGCCTGGAGAGAATCATCGCAGAGCGCGAAGAGAATTGATCAGAGTTTTTTCCCTTGCAGCAGACGAATGTGGCCTTTCAAATACTCCGTCTGGGAAAAGTCCCCAAAGCCGTGGGTTTCGAGCATCTTGCGGGTATCCCGGCGGATGAAATCCTCAGCCAAAGGGCACTCCACTTTGCGGATGGCAAAACGGACCCAGGCCGGGGCTTGGTCCACATCGAAATTGTTGTAATCGAGAATGGCGAAGGTACCGCCCGGTTTCAGGGCCCGAGTGGCATTGGCGATGATGGCGTCGCGCTTCTCCTGGATAAAACCGTGGAGAACGAAGGAGATGAAAGCCAGATCGAACTCCTCTTCGTAGGGCAAGGGCTCATCGATACGCCGCTCCACCATCACGATATTGGGATAGGGCCCGGTCTTTCGGAGGAATTGGCGCTGCATCTCTTCGCCGATCTCCAGGCCGACGATCTGCCCCTCCTCTCCGACATACTCCCGCATCAGCAGAGCGTTGCGCCCCGTCCCCGCTCCCAGGTCGAGCACCCGGTCGCCCTGTTTCAGCCCGAGGTCAGCGATCGCCCTGCGTATGAACGAGGGGTACCAGCCCAGAGTGATCAGATCCATCAGCGTATCGTAATACTTCGCTTCAAAGCCGCTCACTTCGACTTTCGAATCTTCCTGGCGCAATTGAGTCATCAATCACCTCCCGTTGGAGATTTGTCGAAACTATCGTGCTCCGCGGACGAGGATCTTCCCATACTTCGCCGTCCAGAGCACAAAGAGCACTATCCACAGCGTGGCACTGATGTCGAACCAGGGGCTGATGCTCCCCTGCGCCGCCGCCAGAGAGAGGGCCAGGCGCCCCAGTACCACCACCTGGGTCATCCAGAGCAGCCACGCGCCCCAGCGGTCCATCCCCAAAACTGCTCCGCCGTGCCCCAGGGTCACCCGGGTACCGAAGGCGATCATAATCGTCGTCAAAAATCCCAGCACGAGCAGGTGCAAAGGCAGATAAAGGGAAGCGTAACCGAACCAGGCTTCGAAAAACTCCACCGCCGCTCCCGCCAAAAAGCCAAGCGGCAGCCAAAAGAGCGCCAGATGCAGCCCCCAGAGCAGCGGATCGGGATTGGGGAAAGGAAGCTCCATCCGCCACAGCTCCCGCCCGAGCCAGAGGGCTGCAAGCAGGTCCACGGCGAAGAGCCCCTTCGGCCAGGCTTGGGAGAGCAGCACGTGGGCCAGCAGCAAAAGCAGAAGCACCCCGTCAAAACCCCGGCTCTTGCGGTAGTTCATACAGCGGCTGAAATGGGGCACCATCCGAAAAGCGATCACCGCGGGCAGAAAGATCAGATAGAGATAGATCCCGACCTCCACCCCCATATCGAAATAGAGCCCCGAACGGCAGTGGCGGCAGGGGATCTGGGCCAAAAGGAAGAGCAGATCCGCCAAAGCCCCCATCCCGAAACCCACGATGATCCAGTATTGATCCTTTTTGGGCTCGGGGGCTTTGGCGTAGATCCCCATAAAGATCCGCAGGGTATAGGCGAATGAAAGAGCCATCAAGAGCGCCGCGACATAGAAAAGAGGCGGCATCCAAAGAGAAACATAGAAACTCAAAGCCGCCAACAGGTTCAAAACCCAGACCCGCAGATAGCGCCGCTCCTCGATAGGGGGCTGGGCGCTGAAGCGGGTGAAGGTGGTATAGGTAAAGCCGTAGAAGAAGTTGGTAAAAACGAGAAAGATCATTCCGTAAGCGTGCAGCAGGCGGGCATCGATGGAGAGCATACCTCTAAACGCCGGGATGAAGAGGAGCATCACCGCCAGAGCGTTGAAAAGCCCCAAGGCGAAAAAGGGCTGATGGGGCTGGGAGAAGAAATAGACGAGCTTCGGTCGGGGCATTCAGCCCTCCTTTGGGGATTTCGGGTTATGGAGAATTTTCTTTTCCACCTTTTGGGTCGCTTTGTGGAAGTAGTAGTAGATCCCCCCGGCGATCAGGGCACCGAAGGGGAGCGCAATGTACCAGTAGTCGCGGGCCCAGTGGAGCAGATGGAGGATATGCTCACCGAAGGTCCAGGCCAGCAGGATCGTCACCGCCGCCCAGACCATCGCGCTGAGGAAGTTGATGAGCAAAAATTTCGATGTGGGGTAGCGGGTCATCCCGATGGCGATGGGAATGACGGTGCGCATCCCGTAGAGGTAGCGCTGGATGAAGATAATGGGCCAGCCGTATTTTTTAAGAAGCAGGTGCGCCAGGGCGAATTTGCGCCGCTGGTTCTTGAACTTGCGGTAGACATATTTCCGATTCCACCGGCCGATGAAAAAGTAGATGGTATCCCCGGTGAAGCCTCCCAACCCCGCCGTGAGGATCGAGAGCCAGAGGTTCATATCTCCGGTATGGGAAAGGATCCCCGCCATCACCAGGCCGGTCTCCCCCTCCATAATGCTCCAGATAAAAAGAATGGGATAGCTGTACTCTTTGAGAAACTCCACCAGCAGATCGGTCATCGCTACGCTTCCTGTTGAATTGAATGGAAGATATTCTATCCCGTTATGATAAACAGCACCTTGGGCAAGCGTGCTAGAATAGCGCTATGAAAGCACCAAATGCCCTGGTCGTCGTGACCACCACCGAGACGAAAGAACACGCCGAATTCCTCGCCCGCACCCTCCTCGAAGCCCGCCTGGGCACCTGCGTGCAGATCATCCCCATCCACAGCCTCTACCGCTGGCAGGGGGCCATCGAATCGGCAGGCGAATACCGCCTGGAGATCAAGACCCTCCTCCGCTGCTACCCCGCCCTGGAACGCCTGATCCTCCGGCATCATCCCTACGAGACACCGGAGATCATCGCCCTGCCGGTCGTCGAGGGGTCGGCGGGGTATTTGGAGTGGCTGGAGGGGGAATGCCGAAAGGCATGATAAACATACGTATTTTATCCAATCAGATACAACTAATCATAAAATTTAATTTAGAAATATTATTTTGATACTATATAAAAATTATATTTGGGAATGGAGGATCGGATCGTGAAAAAAATTCTGGGCGTTGATCTGGGCATTACCTCTTTTGGTTATGCCATCCTGCAAGAGACTGGAAAAGATCTATATCGATGTCTGGATAATTCTGTCGTAATGCGCAACAACCCCTATGACGAAAAGAGTGGCGAATCGTCCCAGTCGATACGTTCAACCCAAAAGAGCATGCGTCGCCTCATAGAGAAACGCAAAAAGCGCATCCGATGTGTGGCACAAACCATGGAACGTTATGGAATTCTTGATTATTCGGAGACGATGAAGATCAACGACCCCAAAAACAATCCCATCAAAAACCGATGGCAGCTCCGTGCGGTGGATGCCTGGAAGCGTCCACTTAGCCCGCAAGAGCTCTTCGCCATCTTCGCCCATATGGCCAAACACAGGGGATACAAATCGATCGCTACGGAAGATCTCATCTATGAACTGGAGCTTGAGCTCGGTCTCAACGACCCGGAAAAAGAGTCGGAGAAAAAAGCGGATGAACGACGCCAAGTCTATAACGCTCTGCGCCATCTGGAGGAGCTGCGTAAAAAATATGGCGGAGAGACCATCGCCCAGACGATCCACCGGGCCGTAGAGGCAGGTGATCTTCGTTCCTATCGAAACCATGACGATTACGAAAAGATGATCCGGCGCGAAGATATCGAAGAGGAGATCGAGAAGGTCCTTCTTCGCCAGGCCGAACTGGGAGCCCTCGGACTGCCCGAAGAACAGGTTTCCGAGCTCATCGACGAGCTCAAAGCCTGTATAACCGACCAGGAGATGCCCACAATAGATGAATCCCTTTTTGGCAAATGCACCTTTTACAAAGATGAACTTGCTGCTCCGGCATACAGTTATCTCTACGATCTCTATCGCCTGTACAAAAAACTTGCCGATTTAAACATTGACGGCTATGAAGTGACACAGGAAGACCGGGAAAAGGTTATTGAATGGGTAGAAAAGAAAATAGCCCAAGGGAAAAATCTCAAAAAGATTACCCATAAGGATCTGCGTAAAATCCTCGGACTCGCCCCTGAGCAAAAAATTTTCGGTGTGGAAGATGAGCGTATTGTCAAAGGCAAAAAAGAGCCCCGAACCTTCGTCCCCTTTTTCTTTCTCGCAGATATCGCGAAGTTCAAAGAGCTTTTTGCCAGTATCCAGAAACATCCGGATGCCTTGCAGATATTCAGAGAACTGGCCGAGATCCTCCAGCGTTCCAAAACCCCGCAGGAGGCCCTGGATCGGCTACGTGCCTTGATGGCCGGAAAAGGGATCGACACAGACGACCGGGAGCTGCTGGAGCTCTTCAAAAACAAAAGATCCGGAACACGTGAACTCTCCCATAGATATATCCTCGAAGCACTGCCCCTTTTCCTTGAAGGGTATGACGAAAAAGAGGTCCAGAGGATCCTTGGATTCGATGATCGTGAAGATTACTCCCGTTATCCCAAATCCCTACGCCATCTACACCTACGGGAGGGGAATCTCTTTGAAAAAGAGGAGAATCCCATCAACAACCATGCTGTCAAATCCCTCGCCTCCTGGGCGTTGGGGCTTATTGCCGACCTGAGTTGGCGTTATGGCCCCTTCGATGAGATCATCCTGGAAACGACCCGGGACGCCCTCCCGGAAAAGATCCGCAAGGAGATCGATAAGGCCATGAGAGAACGGGAGAAAGCTCTCGATAAGATCATCGGCAAATACAAAAAAGAGTTCCCCTCCATCGATAAGCGTTTGGCAAGGAAGATCCAGCTCTGGGAGCGCCAAAAAGGACTCGATCTCTACAGCGGAAAGGTCATCAACCTTTCCCAGCTTCTCGATGGTAGCGCCGATATCGAACATATCGTTCCCCAAAGCCTGGGCGGTCTGAGCACAGACTACAATACCATCGTCACGCTCAAAAGTGTTAATGCGGCCAAAGGCAACCGGCTCCCCGGCGACTGGCTCGCCGGAAATCCCGACTATCGGGAACGGATCGGGATGCTCTCTGAGAAGGGGTTGATCGACTGGAAAAAGCGAAAAAACCTCCTTGCCCAATCCCTCGACGAGATTTACACCGAAAATACCCATAGCAAGGGGATCCGCGCCACCAGCTATCTCGAAGCTTTAGTCGCCCAGGTTCTCAAACGTTACTATCCTTTTCCGGATCCTGAGCTGAGAAAGAACGGCATAGGGGTCCGAATGATCCCCGGCAAGGTCACCAGTAAGACACGGTCTCTCCTTGGGATCAAATCCAAAAGCCGGGAGACCAATTTCCACCACGCCGAAGATGCCCTCATCCTCTCGACCCTCACCAGGGGCTGGCAGAACCGCCTCCATCGGATGCTGCGAGACAATTACGGCAAAAGCGAAGCGGAGCTCAAGGAACTCTGGAAAAAATACATGCCTCACATCGAGGGGCTCACCCTGGCCGACTATATCGACGAAGCGTTTCGCCGCTTCATGTCCAAAGGGGAAGAAAGCCTCTTTTACAGAGACATGTTCGACACGATCCGCAGTATCTCCTACTGGGTGGACAAGAAACCCCTCTCCGCCTCCTCCCATAAAGAGACCGTCTATTCATCCCGCCATGAAGTCCCTACTTTGCGTAAAAATATCCTCGAGGCTTTTGACAGCCTCAATGTCATCAAAGACCGCCATAAGCTCACGACAGAGGAGTTTATGAAACGTTATGATAAGGAGATCCGTCAAAAGCTATGGCTGCATCGTATCGGCAATACCAACGACGAGAGCTACCGTGCCGTAGAGGAACGGGCGACTCAAATCGCCCAGATACTCACCCGTTATCAGCTCATGGATGCCCAGAACGACAAGGAGATCGATGAGAAGTTTCAGCAGGCGCTCAAAGAGCTCATTACCTCCCCCATCGAAGTGACCGGAAAACTGTTGAGGAAAATGCGTTTCGTTTACGACAAGCTCAATGCTATGCAGATCGACCGGGGGCTGGTAGAGACAGACAAAAATATGCTGGGTATCCATATCTCCAAGGGCCCCAATGAGAAGCTCATCTTCCGTCGCATGGATGTCAACAACGCCCATGAACTCCAAAAAGAGAGGTCCGGGATACTCTGCTATCTCAATGAGATGCTTTTTATTTTCAACAAAAAAGGCTTGATACATTATGGTTGTCTGAGAAGCTATCTGGAGAAAGGTCAAGGTTCCAAATATATTGCACTATTCAACCCGCGATTCCCAGCCAATCCCAAAGCCCAACCCTCAAAATTTACTTCAGACAGTAAAATCAAACAGGTAGGTATCGGCAGCGCTACAGGAATCATCAAGGCCCATCTCGATCTCGACGGGCATGTCAGGAGTTATGAGGTTTTCGGCACCCTGCCCGAAGGGTCCATAGAGTGGTTCAAAGAGGAGTCGGGCTATGGCCGCGTGGAAGACGATCCGCATCACTAAGCCCTGCCGGCTCAGCATAGAGAACGGTAATCTCGTAGTCGAGGATGAGAAAGTGAGATTCAAACTCTCCCTCTCCGATACCGACAGCATCATCTTCGAGGGAGACCGATTCACTCTCAGCGCCAAGGTGCTTGCCGCCCTGAGCAGGCATAAGGTCGCTACCCTCTTTTGCGACGAGTACTATATGCCCACCGCCATCCTCCACCCCTATCACCAGAGCTCCCTGGCTACAGAGACCCTCAAGGCCCAGCTCTCCCTCCCCGATGACCTGCGCGACCGGCTCTGGCAGGAAATCATCCGGGTCAAGATCCTAAACCAATCGGCCGTGCTTAGCCACTTCGCAAAGAAAAATCCCAAACTCGAAAGATACGCCGAACAGATCCGGCCGGGCGACCCCTATCGGACAGAGGCCAAGAGCGCACGGCTCTACTGGAATAAGCTCTTCGACGGTCTCAAACGGGAAGCAGACTCCCTCGATGTACGCAATCAGGCCCTCAACTACGCCTACGCCATCCTCCGCAGCCTCATCACCCGCGACCTCAGCGCAGCGGGATTCTTACCTGCACTGGGCCTCTGGCATGACAACCGCTACAATGCCTTCAACCTCAGCGACGACCTGATGGAACCCTTCCGGCCGATCGTCGATGCGGCGGTCTATCTCCTCCTGCCGCTCTGTGACGAGGAGTACCTCACCCCTGAGTTCAAAAAAGCCATCATCTCCATCTTCGACAGTGAATACCTCATCTATGACGCGGGCCGCTCCACCCTTCGCACCGTCGCCACCCGATATATCCAGGGATTCAAAGCGGTGGTCCGTAGCAGAAAAATAGAGAATCTCCATTTCCCCACCATCGATTTCGGGGCGCTTCGTGAGTGCTTTTAGGATCATGTGGCTGGTAGTGATGTTCGACCTCCCCACCCAATCAAAGAAGGACCGCAAACGCTACCGATGGCTCTCCCGCTATCTTGACAAGCAGGGCTTCATCCGTTTGCAATACTCCGTCTATGCCAAAGTCTTCAACTCTCTACAATCCGCCAACCACGGCAAAAAAAGGATGAAAGAATTCCTCCATATCAATGTCAAAAAGGGAAATGTCAGAATGCTGCTCTTTACCGACGCACAATTTGGGAAGATGGAGATCGTCGTAGGGGAACAAAGTTCACAGGAAGAGATCACACAACCGACACTTTTCGATTTCTGATGAAGAAAAATTCTGATCTGTAAATAGAAGTAGTAAATAGAGGCTGAGGCCCGTCCGAAGATGGGCCCTAGAATGGAACTGTTGTAACAGTTCTTGATTTTAAGACCCCTCAAAAAACCCTACCCTGTTACAACGGTTAGAAATTATAGCAAAAACCTTACTGTAGATGCAAATTTCGATGAAAATCACCAAAATTTTCAAAAACTTTGAGATTTTTTAATGGTTTTAAGACCCCTCAAAACCCCACCCTGTTACAATTATCTATATGAATATAGCCTTCACCACTAAGTTTTAAGACCCCTCAAAACCCCACCCTGTTACAATTGGTAGCGTCGGACAGATCGACATCAACCGGTTTTAAGACCCCTCAAAACCCCACCCTGTTACAATCCAATTCAGAAAGCACGTTTGGGACGATGTGTTTTAAGACCCCTCAAAACCCCACCCTGTTACAATAAATGGACAGTGGAATATCCCGAAAGACCTGGTTTTAAGACCCCTCAAAACCCCACCCTGTTACAATATTTTTCTCTCTTTTTGCCTCCCTCTCCCTGTTTTAAGACCCCTCAAAACCCCACCCTGTTACAATTGTATTGTTAAAGATTGACACTCCTGAACTGTTTTAAGACCCCTCAAAACCCCACCCTGTTACAATCAAGATTAAACGACTTAAAAAAGACATCCTGTTTTAAGACCCCTCAAAACCCCACCCTGTTACAATTGATCTCCTGGATCTTGCGGTCGGTGTCGTGTTTTAAGACCCCTCAAAACCCCACCCTGTTACAATCAGGGCTTTCGACATTGCCTGTAAATACTTGTTTTAAGACCCCTCAAAACCCCACCCTGTTACAATGACCCGGTGCGGCTTTTCGCTTGAAGTTTTGTTTTAAGACCCCTCAAAACCCCACCCTGTTACAATCCTCAAAAGTTCTTTCAAAGAATCTTCTCAATATTCCTATCATCCATCAAAAACCACCCAAAAACAGCATAAATCCCTCTCCGGCATTGCGCTATAATGAAATATTCCCACAGAAGGAGTCAAAAATGTCTAGTGTCGTCAAAGTGATCGAAGTGATCGCCCAATCCAAGAAAAGCTGGGAAGATGCCGCGGCCAATGCCGTCAAAGAGGTTGCCAAGAGCGTCGACAACATCAAATCCGTCTATATCAAGGATATGAGTGCCAAGGTCAATGGTGACAAGATCACCGTCTATCGTGTCGTCGCCAAAATCTCCTTTGTGGTGAAAAAGAAAAAATAAGCTCGACTAGCTTTTGGCGGAGACCCAACGCAGGAAAAGCGCCGTCGAAAGTCCCGAAGCGCTGAAGATCATCAGCATCACCATAATCTGATAGCGGGCTGCTATTAGCGGGGAGACGCCCGAGAGGATCTGCCCCGTCATCATCCCCGGCAGTGAGACCAGGCCGACGGCGAAGAGAGCGTTGAGCACCGGGATCATTGCCGCGTTCATCGCCTGACGGCGGGCTTCGGGCGAAGAGCGGCCTTCCTGCCGTTCATTGAGATAGCGCTCCGCCGCTAACGAGACGCTGTTCATCGCGTTGGCGAAGACCATCCCGGCCAGGGGGATCAAATACCTCGGCGCATACCAGGGCTTCAGATCCAGCACCCCGAAGCTTACGAAGCCCAGGGTCACCCCTCCTCCCAGGGCGATGGAAATGAGCGTCACAAAAAACCATTTCCTCCGCCGATCCCCTACGGTCCGCAGCGCGATCCAGGAGGAGAAAAAGAGCATCACCCCCAGCACTCCCAGGATGATCCACCCCGACTTCGCCTGAAAGATATAGAGCAGCAAATAGCCGATGAGGGAGAGTTGCAGCAGCATACGCCCCAGGGCGTAGAGGGCATTGCCCGCGCCCAGGCTCCAGCGCCAAAAGATCCACAGCACCCCGCACACCGGCACCGCCATAAGCGCCAAGCGCCCCAATTCGATCATCACCATTTCCACCTCCCGGTTTCTCTGAGACGCTATAATGCCGAAAAAGAGCTTCCAGGAGCCATCCTATGCCCCAAGAGACCGAAATCTACGCGCTTATCGACAGCCGGCTGCTCCGACGCTACGATCTGAGCCTGGCCAGAGTGGGCCGTTTCCTCGAAGAGGCGAAGATCCCCATCGCCCAGTATCGGGACAAAGAAGCCTCCGACGCTGATGTCGCCCGGGCCCTGGAGGAGCTAAGAATTTACTACAGCGGCACCCTGATCGTCAATGACCGTCTCGGACTGGCCGGGCTGGCCGACGGGCTCCATCTGGGGCAGGAGGACCTGGCCGCCATCGATCCGGACTCCGAAGCGGCAGTATCGAAGGTGCGTCGGCAGATCGGCTCCAAACTCCTGGGGCTCTCCACCCACAACCGTGAAGAGATCGAAACAGCCAACGCTCTGGACCTTGATTACATCGGCCTGGGGGCTTACCGCTCCACCGCCACCAAGGCCGACGCCGGCGTCAGCGGCAAAGCCCTCCTGGAGCTCGCCCGACTCTCCCGCCATCCCGTGGCCCTCATCGGAGGGGTCCGCTGGGAAGATCGCTTCGAAGCACCCATCCGCTACAAAGTCCTGGGCTCCGCCCTGATGGAGAGGATCGCAAACCTATGAAACGCCATCTGTTCCTGCTCTACGGAATCGTCGCCTATCTGATCGGCCTGGGGACGCTGCTCTATCTGGTCTTCTGGGTCTATCCCTGGAGCTGGATGCCTACGAGCATCGACAGCCCAAAGCCCGGACCCCTTCTGCCTTCACTACTCTGGGATCTGGGGTTGATCCTGCTTTTTGGAGTGCAGCACTCCCTGATGGTCCGTCCCCGTTTCAAAGCCTGGTTCGACTGCTATGTCTCCTACGGGGCACAGCGCCCCACCTATACCCTCATCTCCTCTTTTTTCCTGGCTTTGATCCTCGTCGGCTGGAGACCCCTCCCCGGCATACTCTGGCACTTCGAGCCGGGGAGTTTTGGCTGGTGGGTGATGACCCTGCTTTATTTCCTGGGCTGGGGCGTGGCGGTCATCGCTACCTTTATGATCAACCACTTCGCTATGCTGGGGCTCTATCAGGCGTGGCGGGGATGGCTGGGGCTGGGGGAAGCCGAAGCGGCCTTTACAGAACGGGGCTTCTACCGCTGGATCCGCCACCCCATCCAGGCCGGCACCCTGTTGGGGCTCTGGGCTACGCCGGTGATGAGCACCGGGCATCTACTTTTTGCTCTGAGCTTCACGATCTATGTGCTCATCGGCCTCTATTTCGAGGAGCGGGACCTAATGCGTACCCTGGGCAAGCCCTATGCCGACTACCGCCGCAGAGTGCCGATGCTGTTCCCTTTTATCAAAGCCGGGGAAAAACGAAAGGAGAAAAGATGAAAGAGAAGATCGTTTGGCAGGATGATGCGCTGCGCCTGGAACTCCACGAGAGTGAAATCCCCTGGCTGATCCTTCATCCCCAGAAGGATTATCGGGAATTCAGCGAACTCCCCAGGAAGCTGCGCCTTCGGATTATAGATCTGCTCTGCGCCGTCGAAGAGGAGATGCTCTCCTACTACCGCCCTCACAAGATCAACATCGCCTCCTTCGGCAACTATCTGCCCCGGCAGCATTGGCACATTATGGCCCGCTTTCAAGAAGACAGCTACTTCCCCGAACCGATGTGGGGAAGTAAACAAAGAGAGAGCACTCTGGAGCTGCCGCCGATGGAACCCTTCCTCCAGCGGATAAAGGAGCGACTGGAAAAGAGCGACGGCTAGTTTTTGACCTTCAAACTCCGTGCCAGTTTCTCCAAAAAGCCTTTCTCATCCCGGTCGTAAAGGAAACAGCGGTCGACCCGGCACGCCTGATAGAGGCTCTCCTCGACCGCCCTGAAAAGCAAAAAGGGATAAGCGGTGTAGCGCGTGATCTCGTGCCGCAAAGCGGGAAGCCTTTTTGCGGGGATCTTGAGCACCACATAGCCGTAGCGATCCGCCAGCCAGACCAAAACCCCCATCGGTGCCGTCTGCGGATAGCGGGCCAAAACCCGGCTCTGGCGCGTCAGGATCTCCCTTGCATCCTGCCGATACTTCAGATCCTCCGTCAACACGGCAAGACGAAGGAGGTTATCCGCCATCACCGCCAGCGGGCTGCGGTAGGAGCCTCCTTCCAGGCTCAGAGGATTGCGGAAAGAGCCCTGGGCGTCGTACCAGATCCCCCGCTCGTAAAACTCCTTTTTCGCTTGTGCATAGAGGGCCTTGGCCCAGTCAAGCCAGGCGGGGTCCTGACTCCATTCATAAGCGTCCAGCGCCGCGGCGATGGTGAAGCTGTAATCCTCCAACAGGCCCGGAACCTTTGGGGTGCGGCCCGGCAGTTTCTGGTGATAGAGCCGCCCATGGAGGTAGAGCTCTCTTTTTAGCGCTTCCAAAGTGGCAAGAGCCGTTTGAGCGTATTTGCTTTTCAGGTCTGACGCCGTAAAGAGCCCGTGAATCAGCATAGCGTTCCAGGAGGCTTGAAGCTTGGTGTCGATGAAGGGATAGGGACGCTTGGCGCGGAGTTTCGCCAAAACCCTCTTGTCGGACGCAGGGCACGCTGCCCCCTCTTTCAGGTAGGGGTTGGAGCGAAAATCGGCCCTGTTCCCATCTTCGCTGATCCCGCACGCTTCCAGTGCCTTCTCCGGCTCGGGGATCTTCGCTTTTTTGAGGGCTTTGAGGGCTTCGTCGTAAGCGAAGGTGAAGTAGAAGCCCTCTTCCTTTTTATGTGTCTCGGGATCGAGGCTGTCGGCATCGCTGGCCCCGTAGAAAAGGCCGTTCCTGTCCCGATAGTGACGCTCCAGCACCGAAACAGTCTCCTCGACAATACGCCGGTAGAGCGCTTTGCCCGTAAGCTCGGCGGCCAGGGCATAGGCTTCCAGGAGTTCTGCGTTGGTATAGAGCATCTTTTCAAAATGGGGGATCCGCCACTTTCCGTCGGTACTGTAGCGAAAGAATGCCCCCTCGATCTGGTCGTAGATCCCTCCCCTGGCCATCGCCTTCAATGTCTTTTCCGCCATATCGAGCGCGGCTTTGTTCCCCGTCAGACGGTGGATCTGGATCAGGGCCGTCAGCGTCGTCGCCCTGGGGAATTTGGGCCGGCTCCCCCATCCGCCGTGCTCCCGGTCGAAGTCTTGCTCCAATGCTTTGACGAAACGGCGGCTCAGATCCTCCCTGATCCTCACTCCATCCTCAGCGCTCTCTCTTTGGCTGACCTGCTGCATCAGCGTCGTGATCTCTTCGCCGATACGCCCGAGTCTGCCCGGCTCTTTTTGCCAGAGCTTCGCCGCTTTTTGAAGGAGATCGAGCAGGCCGGGCTGACCGTATCGCTCTTCTCTGGGAATATAGGTCGCGGCGAAAAAAGGTTTACGGTCCGGGGTCAAAAGGATCGTCAGGGGCCAGCCTCCGGAGCGGCGGGTCATGATCCGGTGGACCTGCTGATAGTATCGGTCGATCTGGGGATGCTCTTCCCTGTCCACTTTGATCGGGACGAAATAACGGTTGAGCACCGCCGCCACCTCCGGATCCTCGAAGGATTCATGCTCCATCACATGGCACCAGTGGCAGGTGCTGTAGCCGATGGAGAGGAAGATCGGTTTATGCTCCCGGCTGGCCTTTTCGAAGGCCGCTCTCCCCCAGGGCATCCAATGGACCGGATTGTGGGCGTGCTGCTGAAGGTAGGGAGACTCTTCGTGGATCAGTGCATTGACGGGTTCCGCCCTCATCCACCCCAGGGTAGCGATGAGCAAAAATACCCATTTCAAAAAGTGATACCGCATAAGAGCTTCCTTCCGTTACACAAATGTAGGGCATTGTATCACGGAAATCAAAACGGATAAATAGGAAAAATATGGAGAGATAAAAAGAGAAGAGAATCACCGCCGAAGCGGTGAAAGGGTCATTACTTGCCGAGTTTGCTGATGTAGTCAGCCAGGGCTTTCATGTCGTCGTCGCTCAGTGCAGCGGCCTGGCCGTGCATTACGCCGCCCATGCCGTACTTGTTGAGAGAACCTGCTTTGTAGCCCTGCAGATCTTTGACGATCTCGTCAGCAGCTTTGCCGGCGATGGGAGCGGATTTACCCAGAGCTTTGGTTTTACCGTCCTGGCCGTGGCATCCGGCACACTTGGCGAACAGAGCGGCACCATCGGCTGCCATCAGTGCAGCACCGGCAACGATCATGGACAATGCAATTTTCTTCATGTTGACTCCTTGTGTTTAATTACAACGGTAATTGTAGCAGAAAAATTGTGAAGTTATTGTGTAATGGAGGTAATGCTTCACCGTTTAACGGAGCCGACCGATCACTTTGTAGCGCTCCCAGTACTCATCCAGAGCCTCTTCGAGCTCACGATCGGACAGGGTGCTTGGGGGCATCAGCCGATGGTTTTTGAAATACTCTTCTCCCATGACCGACGTCTCTTTGGAAGGGTGGCGGAGGAAATATTTGAGTCCCGCCTTCATATTGTGCTCCCCGCTGTAGATCAGGAGGGCATTCATAAAGGTCTTGCGCAGGGAGACCCCTTCTTTACGGTGGCAGGGGACACAGTTGCGATCGAAGCTTCCCGCCGAGAGCATCCCGCTGAGTCCAAGCACTAGCACCAGAGTGAACCGCCATCTATTCACGATTGGCCTCCCATCGCAAGATCACTTCCGTCCCCTTACCCTTTTGTGAATGTACTTCGATCTTCCAGCCGTAATGATCGACGATCCCTTTGACGATATCGAGCCCCAGGCCGAAGCCCCCCTCAGTGTCGTTGAAACGCCGGTAGCGCTCGAAGATCTGCTCGACCTCCTCCGGCTCCATCCCCCCGCCCGTATCGGCGACCCTCAACTCTCCGGGCGTGAGAGAGACTTGGAGCGTGCCTCCCCGGCGGTTGTATTTCACGGCATTGGAGAGGAGATTGTCGAGGACCCGTGCCAGCAGTCGTCGATCGGCCCGGATCGTGACGGGTTGGATATGGCTTTCGAGCTTCAGGTTTTTCGAACGCAGCAGCAGATCGAAATAGTCCAGGCGCTCTCCAAGCAGCCGATCCAGATCGAGATTTTCATCCCGGGTGGGGCGATGGCGCTCCAGGGTCACGAATTTCAGATCCTCATAGAGGGTCGAGACGGTGCGCGCCGCCACCCCGATACGCTCCAGGCGTCGCCGATCCTCCGGGGGCATCGAGGCGGCATCGATCATCTCGATATTGGCCAGGATCGAAGAGAGGGGGGTATTGAGCTCGTGGGTGGTATCGTGGATAAAATCGTCCAAAAGCCGGATCGACTGGCGCATAGGCCGCACAAAAAGACGGGCCAGATAATACCCCAGCAGCGCCAAGACCAATCCCAAAACGGCACCGGTGAGAAGAATGCGTCGCCAAACCCCGTTCATCCACGAGTGATCCCTGGGCACTTCGATGAAGAGGTATTTAGCCCCCAGATAGTAGAGGTCGAGGACTTTGACATAGTGGATCACATCCCCGACGGTGTAGATATCTCCCAGGAAATCGACGTGAGGGTTGCGCAGCGTGGAGAAGATCCTGACATGCTCCAGGTCGTAGATGGCGCTTCGGAAACGCTCGTCCCTTGGATAGCGGTTTTCTTTCGGAAAATGTTCATGGAGGCGTCTGAGCCGGTGGATCTGCTCCGTGGCGTACTCCATCATCCGGCTTTTGGTCCGCAGAAGCATCAGCTGCTCTTGATTGCGGTAATAGAGGGTGCTTCCCAGTACAAAAAGTCCGAACATCAGGAGGCTGTAGAGAAAAAGAAAACGCCGAAGGCTCTTGCGTTCACTCCGCAGCACGATAGAGATACCCCTGTTTTTTGAGGCTGACGATCCGTTCTTTGCCGATGCGTTTACGCAGGTTTTTGATGTAGGTTCTCAGAGCGCTGTCGCTGGGGTTCTCCCCATAATCCCAAAGCCGCTCATAAATCCGTTCATGGGAGAGCACTTCCCCGGGATGGGTGACGAAAAGCTCCAATAGGCGGGCCTCTTTGCGCCCCAGCAGCTCCTCTTCACCCCCGGAGCCGAAAAGCCGTCCCGAAGCGGGATCGTATTCCCAGCCGTTCCCCAGAGAGATCCTTGAAGAGGCGGGGTGTTTTACGCGGCGCTGCAGAAGGGTCTCGATCCGAATTTTGAGCTCTTTGAGTTCAAAAGGTTTGCGCAGATAGTCGTCGGCACCGCTGCGGAAGCCCTCTTCCAGGTCCTCCACACTCCGGCGTGCCGTGATGAAGATCGCCGGTGTCTCCGTCCCCTGCTCTCTGGCCTCTTTGAGAAAATCGAATCCGTTGACCCCCGGCGTGTTGACATCCAGCAGCAGCAGGTCGAAGGATTGTTCATAGAGGCGGTCCTGGGCCTCTTCGCCGTCATAGGCCGGGACAACCTCGTATCCGGCACTCTCCAGATAATCACAAAGCGTTGCACTCAAATTGGCGTCATCTTCCAATACCAGAAGTTTTTTTGATGCCATTGGCGCCCTTTAGGGGGAGGTTTGAGAGATTGTAGCATATTCTCTCAGGGAGAAAAAGCCTCAAATTCCGCCAAATCTTTGTGCCTCTTGAGAAGAAATCTCAATGCTCAACGCTCAGCTCTCAGCGCTAAGCGCTAAGCACGGCTGCGGATCCACTGGATGATCTGATCGGCTCCAAGCGCACCGCTAATGCGGTCCACTTCCCGGCCGTTTTTGAAAAGGATCATCGTGGGGATTCCCCGGATACCGAACTGGGCGCTCACCTGGGGATTCTCCTCGGTATTGACTTTGACGAACTGGGCCTGCAGCGGCATCTTGGCCGCCGCCTCGGCAAAGGCCGGGGCCATCATACGGCAGGGACCGCACCAAGGCGCCCAGAAATCGACGACGACCGGCAGATCACTTTTCTCCAGAATATATTGAAAAGTCTGCGCATCGGCTTCGATCGGCTTGTTGTCCAAAAGCGACTGTTTGCAGTAACCGCAGTTGGCTTTGTTGTAATGATCTTTTTTTGGAAGTCTGTTGACTTTAAGGCAATGGGGGCATACGACTTGAATGGTAGACATCATTTCTCCTTGAGGTCGGATCCGGACGAATCCGTTTTTTTTCAAATTATAACGATCCGACAGCCCGGAGAAATCTACCTAGGTTGCATTGGAGAAAAGTTTAGCTTGCCTTCTGCAATTGTTCCCTGATTTCCTCGGCAAAGCGGGGAACGTGGATCGTCTCCGCACAGTTATAGGGCAATTTCTCTCCGTCGTTCACCAGGATATAGGGTTCGACCCCGGCCTCTACCAGGGTTTCGATCAGCAGACATTCGGAATCGTCCGGATCGAGGTTGGCACTGTCGATGAGAATGTAACGGTATCGCTTTCGATCCATCGCCTCGATAAGATCGTTTTCATCGCTCACCCCTTCGACGCTGAACCCCTGCTTCTGCAAGATCCGCTCATAGATCTTTTCGAGGATCGGAGAACGGACATAGAGCAAGACGTCTACCTCTTTCCCTTTTTCCCGAGGCTCTTGGCTAGGAGTCTCCTCTATGACAGCCGTTTCACTCTCCGCCACCTTTTCCTGCGTCGTAGCCGCTTCTTCTCTCTGCTCGGTACGCTTGGTCTGGTGGGCGGCCTCGCGCTCAATACCCTTACCCTTTTCGGATTTCTCGGGCGCAGACGGGTGCTTGGGCTTTTCCTGATAATAGAGGCTGATGATCTGTTTCAGTTCGGGAATGTTGATCGGCTTGGGGATATAATTGTCCAGTCCAGCTTCGAGATATCGTTCCCGATCTCCCGTCAGCGCGTTGGCAGTCAGCGCGACAATGGGGATATGAGGCAGATGATTCACCTGCTCATAGTGCAGGATCTCCCGCGTCGCTTCGATCCCGTTCATTACCGGCATCTGGATATCCATAAAGATCAGATCGTAGTCATTCTGCTTCCGTAGTTCAAACGCCTCTTTTCCGTTAGAAGCCAGGGTGACATCGGCACCGAATTGCTCCAGAGTCGTCCGGATCAATTTCTGGTTGATCGGATTGTCCTCGGCGACCAGGATCTTGAGATCTTTGAAGCCCTCTTCCTCCTCCTTCTGAGGTGCGGCTGCCTGGGGCCTGGGCTGTTTTTTCCACTCCAAGGCACTCTCGATAGCACGAACCGTCTTATGATAGTTCAGAGGCTTGTAAATGATTTTGCTAACCCGATCACGGACGGATTCCGCCGCTTTTTTAAGAATACCAGTCGTAATCAGGACCACACGGGTATCCAGATCCAGAAATTTATTCAATTCTTCACCACGACGGGCGTACTGATGCTCAATAAAGAGAGCGTCGGGCAACTCTTCTGCCGGCAGGGCGAAGAGCTCTGAATAGGAGAGCATCCTGAAATCGATACCCAGGAATTCCGCATAGCGCTGGAGATTGCGCATTGTAACCCGTTCCTTGACTGTTTCAGGGAGAACGGCTGCTGCACTGACACCGTGGAAATCAGGAATCTCTTTCGCCTGATCCGGTCCTTTGGGGAGTGTCAGCGTAAAGAAGAAGGTCGATCCCTTGCCCGGTTCACTCTCGATATCGAGCTTGCCTCCCATCTTTTCGACCAGTTTGCTGGAGATGGCAAGCCCCAGACCGGTTCCGCCGTATTTCCGGCTGGTCCCTGCGTCTGCCTGGGAAAAGGCGCCAAAGATCTTCGCCTTCTGCTCTTCGGTAATCCCGATTCCCGTATCGCGCACCGCGAAATAGATCGTCGCGTCTTTGTCGGTTTCGTTGGTCTTTTCGATGAGAACTTCGACATCTCCATTGGAATTGGTGAATTTGATCGCGTTGCTCACCAGGTTGACGATGACCTGGGAAATTTTGGTCGGATCTCCGACCAGGGTCTTGGGGATGCTGGGATCGACAAACAATCCAAAGTCGATATTCTTTTCGGCAGCCTTGGCCCCGTAGGATTCGACAGCATCCTCGAATTTCTCGATGGCATTGAACGCGATCTGCTCCAACTCGATCTTGTCGGCATTGATCTTGGAGAGGTCCAGAATATCGTTCACGATACTCAACAGGTTGTCCGAACTGTTTTCGATCACCGAGATGAACTCCTGCTGATCAGGGCTCAACGGCGTATTCTTCAGCAGCTGAGTAAAGCCGACGATACCGTTGAGCGGGGTGCGGATCTCGTGAGACATATTGGCCAGGAAGAGGTCTTTGGCTTTGTTCGCCTCGACGATGGTCTCTCCCAAAAATTTGTAGATCGCAGCAAGATCCCGACTTGCGACGATGCGCTGCAGCTCTCTCTTTTTCTGCGGATCAAGCTCGAACTGAATGTTTTTGAGTGTTTCGTCGAGTAGGCGGGACTCTTTGGTGACATTATAGAAAATCACCGCGAGGATCATCAGCAGAATAAGGAAGAAGACAGCCGCAATCGCATATTGGATCATCCGGCTCTTTTCGGTCTCCAGCCGGGTATTGATCCGCTCAGTAGCCAATTTGTAAATGTTGCTGCTGGCCAGGGCCAATTTGTTGAGCCGCTTGTCGGTTGCCGCCGTCCAGTTTTTGGCATCGAGGGGGTATTTTCCGTCATTGATCCCGTAAAGAAGCTTCTCGCGTTTAGGATTGATCTCTTCGGCAAACAGGAGCGGCTGCAGAGTATTCAGAAGTTTGTTACGAAGCTCGGCATCCTTGATCTCTGCCAAAAGAGGAAGGGCATCGATGGAGATCAGACGATCCCAGGTCTTCAGATCCTCTCTGCTCATCTTGCGTCCCGTGATGATCTTGTAGAGCAGATAATCCCGTTCCAGATCCTCTGTGGCATAGACGGAGCTCAACTGCGCCCCCAGGACAAAGGAGGATTTCAAAGAGGGTTCCACGAAACTTGCGGCGACTTTTTGATAAGCCGACACAACCGGTCTGAAAATCCTCTGTTCGAACTCATTGGCCAGGATGTCCCCATATTCCTGGGAGAGAGCATCCACTCTTGACCGTACTGACCGTATCTCCGAAGCGATGGTACCGAGCGTCCGAATATATCGATCGGAGTTTCCGAACTGTTTGGCATCCGCTTTCAACGTCTCCAGGAGCTGATCGACTTTGACCCGTACCTTTTTGAGCTCTGAGAGTGTGGTCTTGTCCTTCCGGGCCAGATAGACACTGCTCAGCATACGCTCACGGCTCAATGCCTGAATGAACGTATCTCCATTTTCGATCGAGTGGACCTGCTTGGCAACAGTTTGATCTTTATGATATTTGAGATAGCTCTGATAGGCATACCAACCCAATCCTCCGATCAAAAGGACAAGCAGAAAAAGGATGATGGAAAAAATACTCTTTTGAAATCGTTTATTCATTGATCCGTCCGCCTTTACTGATTTTTACGATGATAGAGTACAAAGTGATTACTCAATGTCTCCAACTGATCGGTAGAAAGCACCAAAAGGTTGGAGACAAACAATTGGTCAAGACGCTTGTATAAAGATTTACTGACTTCCCAAAAACGACCGAGCGCTTCGCGCTGTTTGAGTAACTCAAGAGGATAAGAGTACTGATCGATAATTTTGAGATCCTTTTCCAGGGCGCCGAGCGCCTCTTGCATCTGCCGACGATTGATCTCCGTCCCCAGGCCGATCCCCAGAGCCAGATAATATTTGGCACTCCGCTCCGCCAGGAATTCCATATTTTTACTGATCATCAGCATCTTTTCACTCTCGCTGAATTTATAGGCATGGGCTTTGGCGATGGAGTTGGCCCCTTCCAACAGAGTCTCACTGTAATCCAACATCAGCGAAGCGTCTTTTTTGTTGGGCTTTTTCTGCAAGAGCTCTTCGATCTGGTCCTTGCTGTAAGTGAGGAATTCCAAAATGTTTTTCGTATCTTCATCATTGGTCGTCAAAGAGATGGTCCGAATGTTCTCCACCAATTTATCGAGATCCTTGCGCAGAATCTCTTCGATTTCAACCTTTTTGGGGTTGGCATAGAGATAGAGATAGTTCCGTGTGAGGTGTTGGCTCAGGTATCGGATATTCTCCGTCGCCTCCAGGACATTGACCTCTGCTCGGGTGGAAGCCGAGAGCAGATTGGGCAGCAGTCCCAATAACAGTGCGCAGATCAACAGGAGTTTTTTCATCAGGCTTTCCCTCGCTTATTTGTTCTCATAGAGTTTCACATAGAGCCGTGTCACATCGTCCATCTTTTTCGTGATCTCATCCGTCGTGGTAAAGACGATGAAGGGCAAGCCTCCCTTCTCGATATTCAGATAGAACTTGTAAACGATCTTCCACAGTTTGTCGACCTGTGCCAGTTTTTGATTGATGCTGGCGGTATTGTCTTTGTTGTTCATCAGGAATTTGAGATTTTTGTCAAACTCTTTAACGGCCGCATTCATCTGGTCCACGGTATTTTTGTCTTTGATCCCTGCCTGATAAGCGATATAGTATTTGGCGATCCGTTGGGCCAGCATACGTTCTTTACCGGATCTCGCTATGACCTTGGACTCTTTGATGTTCGCCAGTTTCTTGATGGAATCGACCACATATTGACTCCCCTCCAACATCGATTCACTGAGGTCCAGGACCAATTGGGCATTGTCAAGGTTAAACGGCTTCTTGACGATCCCCTCCAATTCGTCCAAACTCATATTGACAAAGGCAAGTAGGTTCTTGATCTCGGGATCGTTGATCATTTCATTTAATTTTGCCTGGTTGGCTTTGAACTCTTTGAGGGATTCTTTGAGTTGCTTGTCTGCTTTGGAGACAGCGATCTTCATTCCCCGATAGAGGTAATCCTTGGCGATGCGCTGAGAGAGCATCCGCTGCTTACCAGCGACATTAATCAACTCAATGGCATCCTTTTTGACCAGAGCATTGACTTTCTGCTCCCCACCTTCCACGGCGTTTAAACCATTACCGGCAAAAATCATGACTCCTAGCGCCAAAACCGCATACCTGAACAACTTTTTCATTCCACTCTCCTTTTGAGTTGCTTATTTCACTTTTTGAGCCGCATAGAGGCCGGTCACTGTGTTCATATCCTTCAAGATATCGTTGGACTTCTTGTAAATCAACGAGGGAATGAAACGGTTCTGTGACTTGTTCATAACCTGGAAAAACATAAAATTTTTCTTGACACGATCCAACAATTGATTGATCTGGTCAGTGTTAAGATCCGATTTTCTAAGACGCTCCAGGGAATCCCCGAAAAGTTTCATCGCCGCATCCATCTTCTCTTTGAATTTCGGATCATTAATGCCCCAGACTTTGAGCATATAGAGTGCCGCCATCCGCTGAGAGAGCATCCGCTGACGGCCGGAGATATTGATAATCTCTCCGGACTCTTTGCCCGTCTGTTTCGCGAAGAGCTTAGTAGTATGGTCAGCTGCTTTGAGCAACTGGTCCAATTTCTCCTGCAACTCCGTCGCCTTCTCTTTGGTGGGAGGCTCGGCGAGCATTTTTTTGATCGGTTCCCAAAGCTTTCGTTGCTCTTCAAGGCTCTTTTTGGTCTCTTCGTCCTTGGCAAAAGCGGTCAATCCCTGAAGATGATCCTCAAAAGTCTCCATTACCTTTTTCAAATCCTCTTTGGGGTTGCCAAAGGTATCTCCGATACCGATCATAGTGTAATCTTTGAGCATCCGCTGAGTGAGCATCCGCTGCCGGCCCGCTTCATTGACTGCCTGGGCGAGACTTTTGATCTCGATGGCACATCCCATACTCGTAAATAAACCAAGGCTCACCACGAGGAAAAGGAGTTTTCTCATCCGCTTCATATTTCTTCTCCTTATTAATCAATCAGTATAAGACTGACTTAATAGATTGTATCATGAATCAGGTTTAAAACTCGCAGTAAAATGGGGACAGGAACAGAGAACGATACAGAGGATATCCCACAATTTCTCTTACCTTAGATATATAAGGCAGAGGGCAAAAGTGGAAAATTCTTTCTGGCAACCTGGCGATCTAAGACACTCTCCTTAGACCCATGGCTTTCCGTCCCCGTCTCACGGCGGGTTTGGCCTTAACATCGAAACAGCCTATTCTACATATTTTATTTTAAATCTAATTGAGTGATGGGGGTACACCACAACTCATCCAGAACGGCCAAATTCAATATCCGTAAAAGGGGGAGCTAGGTATAATTGTATCAAACCATCAGGTCGAAAGGTATCTATGTCCGCATCATCACGTTTTTCCCGTAGGATTGAATCGCTTTCCCCGTCAATGACCATTGCCGTCTCCACCCTGGCCCGCGAACTCAAGGCCCAGGGCAAAGACATCCTCAGTTTCTCCGCCGGAGAACCCGATTTCGACACCCCCGAACGCATCAAGGAGGCGGCGATCGACGCCATCCGCCAGGGCCATACCAAATACACTTCCGTGGCCGGGATCCCCGAGCTCCTGGATGCCATCAGTGAAAAATTCCGCCGTGAGAACAGGCTTGAGTATGCCAGAGAGCACCTCCTGGTCAGCAACGGGGCCAAGCAGTCCCTCTTCAATCTGACTCAAGCCCTGATCGACGAAGGAGACGAGGTGATCATCCCCGCCCCCTACTGGGTCACCTATCCCGAACTGGTCAGCTATGCCGGCGGCAAACCCGTCATCATCGACACCGACGACCGCAGCGGCTTCAAAATCACCCCGGATCAACTCGAAGCGGCCATAACCCCCCGCACCAAGATGCTGATCCTCACCTCCCCCTCCAATCCCACCGGCTCCGTTTATGACGGGAAAGAGCTCGAAGCACTGGGAAAAGTCCTCGAGGGAACCCCTGTTACCGTCGTCAGCGACGAAATGTACGAGAAACTGGTCTTCGACGGGACGGAGTTCGTCGCCACAGCCTCCATCAGCGAAGACCTCTACCGACGGACCGTCACCGTCAACGGCCTGAGCAAATCGGTCGCGATGACCGGCTGGCGGATGGGCTATCTGGCCACGCCCGATACCGAGCTGGTCAAAAAGATGATTTCGCTGCAATCGCAAAGCACCTCCAACATCAACACCATCACCCAATACGCCTCCATCCCTCCTCTGCTGGGAGAGGTGGATGACGAGATCGAAACAATGCGCCAGGCATTCGAAGCGCGTATGCACGAAGCGGTGGAACTCTTCAACGCCATCGACGGCATCAGCGTTCTGCGCCCCAAGGGGGCCTTCTACCTCTTCGTGAATATCAAAGATCTGGGCATCGACTCGATGACCTTCAGCCAGGAGCTTCTGAAAAAGTACGGTGTGGCGGTCGTTCCCGGTATCGGTTTCGGCAGCGAAGGTTATTTCCGCTTCTCCTATGCCGCCGATATCGTAACCATTCGCGAAGGGGTAAGACGGATCGAGAAATTCGTCAAAGAGTTGAGAAGCTGAGTCTTTTTAAACCGGTTCCTTTTCAGGAAAACCAGCTCCGCACCGCCGCGGAGAAGTAATAACTCCCCAAGCCCACGACCAATCCCCAGACGATCGAAGCGAAGAAATTCAAAACAACGAACTTTTTGAAATCGTATCGACTCAGCCCCATAACGATGGGCACCAGGGTTTTGACCCCGTAGATGTATTTTTGCAGGAAAACGGCCATCCAGCCGTATTTGCGCATCAAAAGATTGGTATAGGCGATCTTCCGCCGGTGCTTTCTCAGATATTTGAGCACCTCTTTTTTGTTGGTCTGAGCGAGATAGAAGAGAAAGGTATCCCCGAGGAAGTTGGCGACGGTCGCCACGGCGATCGAAAGGGTGATATCCATCTTTCCCAGAGCTGAGAGGATTCCCGCCCCGGCCAGAGCCACCATCCCTCCGCCGAAAGAGTAAAACGCAAGAATGATATAGCCGTAAATGGCTAAATTATGAAGAATATCTTCCAAAACGACGGCCGGGGTCTATTGACCGAAGCTGTATTTGATACCGATGGAGGTCACGAGGCTGCTCTCGTCGCCGCTGTAAAGGTATTTCCCTTCGCCAAAGAGTGCGAAATCCCCGCGTAACTGGTACTCGACCCCTCCGCCGATCGCGGCGAACAGGCCGTCATCCGTTCCGTGAAGGTTGTGGGTGAAGAATTGCGCTCCCACACCCAGCAGAGCGTAGGGGGTCATTTCACTGGCGTTGTCGGCATACCAGAGGGCATTGACCCCCCAGCGATAGACGGCACTGTCTCCACCGCCTACATAATCCTGGTTGAATTGATAATCAAAGGAGGCCTGGATTGCACCCACTTCCCAGAAATTGATTGTGGAAAAATTATAGTTGTAGCGAAGTCCCCAGCCCCAGCCATCCTTCAGATACATATCGTCATCGTTGAAGGAGTAGTTGCCGACGGCCTCCACCGAATGGGTATAGAGATCGTGATCCGCCGCCTGCAGGCTCCAGACGGCACAAAGTGCGAGCAGGATCTTTTTCATTTTTTATCCTTCTATTACGGTTTACAACCGTTGAATCGTCAGAAGCGAGTATAACAGAAAAAGCATTAATAGTAATTAATATTTTTGGCGGATCACATTGGGGTGTTTCGGGTCGAAATGGCGGATGGAAGCCATCTCTTCGAGGCTCCGAGGGCGTTGCCAAATCCAAAAGACCCGGTAATAGATATAGTCATAGGGCACCGGCCCGAAGAAGCGGCTGTCGGTAGAATTGTCTCGGTAATCCCCCATAAAGAAATAGCGGTGGGGCGGAATAATCGTCGGCGGATAGTCAATCAACTCCTTTGGCCCCACCACCGTGGGGTCGTGACGGACATTGAAAAAGTGCTGATAGGGGTTAAGCAGCCACAGCGATCCTTCACTGCGGACCAAAGGCAGACGGTAGCGGGCAGCGAAAGCCCGGGTTTTGGCAGGATCGGCTCCGATTTGCAGATAGAAATTCTTGTTTTTCTCCATCACTCTATCTCCCGGCAGAGCAACACAGCGCTTGAGGTAGAGCCGACGGTCGAGGGGATGCCGGAAGGCCAGCAGATCCCCCCGGTGAATCCCCTCCTCCCGATCCCAGAGGTGCTGATCGATATAAAAACCCCAGGAGGGGATATGAAAACCCGCCGTCAGATTCTCCACCCAGACCAGATCCCCATCCATCAGCGTATCGTTCATACTGATATCGCTGACCCGGTAGAGGCGGACAAAAGAACCCAAGAAGAGAAAAAGGATCATCAAGACCATAACGAGTTTGAGACTTCGACGCCAATACATTCCATTTCCTTAGAACTCATTTTTCTTACTCCAGCATTCAGTAATCCAACAATTTGTGATGGAACTTTCACTCGATGGCGACAAAGGAGCACCCAACCCCGCAGGGGCACCGTAGGTGTCTGCGACTGCCAGAGCTATCGAGTGAAAGCGCCGCTTGGAATGAGAATAATGCTTGCCGGTTTAATACGAATAAAGCTCTGATATAATCACATAATTTTCATCAAAAGGGGAAACGATGTCTCACAAAACTCTCATCATCGGCGCCGGGGGCGTCGGAAACGTCGTCGCGTTCAAGTGTGCCATGAATGCCGATACCTTCGGTGAAATCACCCTCGCCAGCCGGACCAAATCCAAGTGTGACGCCATCGCCGAAAACGTCAAAGCCAGGACCGGCGTCACCATCAAAACCGACCAGGTCAATGCCGACCATAAAGAGGAGGTGATCGACCTCATCCGCAAAACCGATGCCGAGATCGTCATCAATGTCGCCCTGCCCTACCAGGACCTCACCATTATGGACGCCTGCGTCGCCACCGGCACCGACTACCTCGACACCGCCAATTATGAACACCCCGATACCGCCAAATTCGAATACAAGGAGCAGTGGGCCCGGGATGACGCCTTCCGCAAAGCAGGGATCATGGGGCTTCTGGGCAGCGGTTTCGACCCCGGAGTCACCAACGTTTTCGTCGCCTACGCCCTCAAACACTACTTCGACCAGATCAAAACTATCGACATCCTCGACTGCAACGCCGGAGACCACGGCTACCCCTTCGCCACCAACTTCAACCCCGAGATCAACATCCGCGAAGTCAACTCCAAGGGCCGCTACTGGGAAAAGGGCGAGTGGAAAGAGACCGAACCGATGGAGATCAAAATGGTCTGGGATTACCCCGAAGTCGGCCCCAAAGACAGCTACCTCCTCTACCACGAAGAGGAGGAGTCCCTGGTCAAAAACATCCCCGGCCTGGAGCGGATCCGCTTCTGGATGACCTTCGGTGAAAGCTACCTGACCCACCTGAAGGTGCTGGACAATGTGGGCCTCACCCGCATCGACCCCATCGAGGTGGACGGTTGCGAAGTGATCCCCCTGCATGTGCTCAAAGCCCTGCTCCCCGATCCCGCCAGCCTCGGGCCCCGCACCAAAGGCAAGACCAATATCGGCGTCGTCGTCCACGGCATCAAGGACAGCAAAGAGAAGACCATCTACATTTACCAGGTCAAAGACCACCAGGATTGCTACGCAGAAGTGCTCAGCCAGGGGGTCAGCTACACCACGGGCGTGCCGGCGATGATCGGAGCGAAACTGATGCTTCAGAAGGTCTGGTATGAAGAGGGGGTCCACAATATGGAAGAGTTCGATCCCGACCCCTTTATGGAGGAACTCAACAGGCAGGGGCTTCCCTGGAACGTGATAGATCTGGAGAGTCCCGAAGCTTTGAAAATCGACTGAAGAGGGATTAGGTTATAATCAAATGAGTCAAAGACCTCCTTGAAAGGGAATCAATGAAAAAGCTCGGGAAAATCGGCCTCTTCCTTGCCCTGGCATCCGCCACATCTTTGAGTGCAGGATCTACCGCCGATCACTACCGCCACCTGGTCGGGTCCGGCATCTTTACGTCCAATAACCTCTATCTCCAGACCGGCTGGTATGACCTGGGCAGCGACGGCACGGGGGACAAGCCCGACCTGAGCAATGCCAATTTCGTCGGCAGTTACTATTTCGGCCAACTGGGCGATACCTGGCGCCCCTTTGTCACCGGAGGATTCGGTTTCACGGACATCGAGCAGGATCACGTCAATCTGGGCAGCGGGGATCTGGGTGATGTCGAACTCGACTCCACCTACCTCAAACTGGGCGGCGGCATCAACTACAACCCCACAGCCAACTTAAGCCTGGCACTGGGTGCGACCGGCCTCTGGATGCATAGCGACGGAGACTACAACGGCAACAATGCCGACTTGAGAGCCTATTTCGGCAAAGACAGCGACACATCGCTCTACGATCTCTACGGCAGCGCCAACTACCATATGGAGATCAACGGTTTCAAACCCTATGCCGAACTCACCCTTCACTATCTGAATATCGACTATGACTTCGACCTCTCTTCCACCAGCGGCTGGAACGGCGATCTGGCCGTCGGAACCTATACCCCCACCCTCACCACCTGGATGGATCTGCCGGTGCGGGCCCGTTTTTATGTCTCGGCAAGCTTTCTCGACAACGATCTTTCCGACGTCACCGGATTTGACCACGCCTACCATGCCGGCGCCGGCTTGCTCTGGAAGGTGGGACCGATGATCCACCTCTTCGACGACGCCTTCAAAGATACGGAACTCTCCTTCAATCTTCAGGGAACGACCGGTGATAATGACCTAAAGGGTTGGAAAGCAAGTGTCGGCTTTATGATCGCCAAGTTTTAATCCTCAAAAGCTACAGCGAGAGATGATGAACGATCTTCCCGATTTCTCCGCTGCACCGCTTCATCAGATTCTCGATTATTTCGACAACGATTCCAAAAACGAAACTCCGATAAACTTTCTCATCGCCGATCCGGATCTCTGCCGGGGATACTACGCTGGAGAGAGAATCGACCGTAACGGGCAAAAGCTTATTTGCCGCTCCTGGAAAGCCTGGGTCGACCTCGCTTCCCATTTGGGATACAGACTCCTCACCCCCGAACGCTACGACAAAACCCGCTTACGCTTGACCTTCGAATCCGTCACCAGGGAGCGGAGTTTTCACACCGACAACGAGAGTGACAAATACTCATCCCGTTCTCCCTTCGCCCGCATTCACAAAAACGAAGAGTCCGCCTACTATCTCCCCTACTTCCAGGCCTTGAAGCGTCTGGAAATTTTTCACCGCCCCCGGATCCTCGCCCTGGGCGTCAACCGGGGAGACGAACTCGAACCGATCCTCCGGTTCAATCCCGAAGCGAAAGTCACAGGCATCGATCTCGATGCCGACGCACTCGCGCTGGCCCAAAAGCGTTTCGGCCCGGCCCTCACTACCCACTGTCTGGACCTCAATCGCCTCGAAGAGCTCGATCTGGGGCGCTATGAGCTCATCCTCTCCATCGGCACCCTCCAGAGCCCCGGCATCGACATGAAACCGTTGATGATGGAGCTGGTGCAAAAGCATCTGACTCAAAAGGGAGCCCTGCTTCTTGGCTGGCCCAATGCCCGCTGGATCGACGGGGAGTTGCTCTACGGCGCCCGGCCCAAAAACTACCCCTTCAGCGAACTCTCCCTGGTCATCAAGGATCTCTTCTGGATCAAAAAGTATCTCCAGCAGCACAAATACCGCGTCGTGATCACCGGTCGGGAGTATCTCTTCCTGGAAGCGACAAAAATCGGTTTGAGTAGAAAAGCTTAACGGTTCCCAACTCAATCTTTTGCTAAACTTCCAGAGAAGTTTTCTAATCATAATCTTAAGAAGGAGTTATCATGGCTATCAATGCAAAAAAGATGCGAAAGTTTTGCCGTCCTTTCCGAATCGTTCTGGGATTGGCACTCATCGGTGCAGGATACTACACGGGAATCAAATGGTTCTATCTGGGGGTCATCCCCCTCATCGCGGGAATCATAGGGATCTGCCCCGCCTGTGTCATCACGGGCCAGTGCACCATCCTCGGCAAGGATAAAGAGCAGTGAAGACCCTCAAGGTCTTTCTGGGGTGGCTCATCGCCGGATTGCTGCTGATCCAGTTCATCCAGATCAAGGTTCCCGAACCGCCCAAAGCCAAACCCGGCGACGAAATCAAAGCCCCCAAAGAGATCATGGCTCTGTTGAAACGCTCCTGCTACGACTGCCACTCCAATCACACCGATTGGCCCTGGTACAGCCATATCTCCCCCGTCTCCCTGGAGGTCAAATCCCATGTCAAAGAGGGAAGAGCCTGGCTCAACTTCTCCATCTGGAACCAATATTCCGAGGAGAAAAAGCAGAAACTCTATAAAGACATCGCCAAGTCCATCGACTGGCAAATGCCTCCGGAAGATTATCTGTGGATGCACGATGAAGCCAAACTCACTCCCCAGGAGCGGCAAATGATCAAAAAGTGGGCCCTCTCCCACGTCAAAGAGGACGAGGAGTAGGGGGTACAACCGAGCAACCGAGTAACCGAGTAATGAGTAACCGAGTTACTAGTAACTAGTAACTAGTAACTAGTAATTTTTATCCGCTGCCTCAACTCTCAACTCTCAACTCTCAACTCTCAACTCTCAACTCTCAACTCTCAACTCTCAACTCTCAACTCTCAACTCTCAACTCTCAACTCTCAACTCTCAACTCTCAACTCTCAACTCTCAACTCTCAACTCTCAACTCTCAACTCTCAACTCTCAACTCTCAACTCTCAACTCTCAACTCTCAACTCTCATAATAAATCTGACAAAAATTATCCCATTTAACGGAAATTTATGTTATACTTCTTGACATAAATCAAGAAAAAGGAGCTAATATGCCCAAGATCAACCGTTATGTCGACATCTCCACTATCGACAGAGAAGCCAAAAAAGACTACATCGATCGCCACTCTCCCTTCGTTCACTGCGAAAGCACCGCCAAAAAAGGTGAGCCGTTTAAAGTCAAAGTAAAGATGGGAAACGAGTATTGCCATCCCGATGATTTCGACCACTACATCGCCTATGTTCAGCTCTGGGACGGAGAAACCCTCCTGGCTCAGACCAACTGGCAGCCCGGCGCCATGGGCAACCAGTGCGCCCATGCCGAAGTCGATTTCTACATCGTCCCCCAGAAGAGCAAGCTTAAGCTCACCGCAATGAGCTACTGCACCAAGCATGGCCTCTGGGAAAGCGATCCCGTAGAAGTCACCGTCGAAGACTAAAGCACGGGGCTTTCGCCCCGCTAGTCATTGTTATTAAACGTTGTAGATTAACCGTTCACCAATTAATTCATATATCCGTCAATCCACTCAATCCAAAATCTCCCATTCTCAATTCTCCATTTTCAATTCTCAATTAATCTTCCATCTACCCACTATCTCTCTACCCACTACCCACTCATTCCCCATTAATCTTCTATGCTACAATCACTCCCATGAGACGATTACACAATGCTTTGCAACTCAAACAGCTCGCCCTCCTCAAGCAGATGGGCTATCGCTATACCGATGTCAAACCCTCCGACCTCGACCCCGAACCGGCTCAGCTCCCTGATGATCTGGAGGAGCTTCGCCGCCTGGTGGAGCAGTGCCATCTCTGCGATCTGGCCAAGAGCCGGCACAAGGTAGTCTTCGGCGAAGGTGATCCCCACGCCCGGCTGATGTTCGTAGGCGAAGGCCCCGGTGCGACCGAGGATCAGACCGGACGCCCCTTTGTCGGACGGGCCGGAGAGCTGCTGACCAGGATGATCGAAAATGTCCTGCATCTCAGGCGCGAAGAGGTTTACATCGCCAATATCGTTAAATGCCGTCCACCGGGCAACCGGGTCCCCACCCCCACCGAAGCTTTCACCTGCCGTCCCTATCTGCTCAAGCAGATCGAGATCATCCGTCCCAGGATCATCATGACCCTCGGCGCCACCGCCTACCGCTACCTCACCAACGACGAAACGCCGATCAGCCGTGTCCGGGGGCATATCATCCAAAGCGATCATTACACATTGGTCCCTACTTTCCATCCCAGTTATCTGCTGCGTAATCCTTCGGCCAAAAAGCAGGCGTGGGAAGATCTTTTGAAGGTCAAAGCGCTTCTGGAGAAAAAGTAGGATTTATCTCATATCGGGATAGTCAGGCCCTCTGGGTATATCTCTCGATCCTTCGCACCCACTTCCAAAAGAGCCGGTCGGGGTGGATCCTCGGATCGAGGGGGGTGCCCGTCGTAATGTGCTCGGCCAAGCGCTTGGCCATCAAAGGGGCGAAGACAAAACCCCGTCCGCCCAGACCGTTGAAGATACTCAGGTTGGGCAGATACCGCAGCGGAGCCTTGGCCCCCCGGGTGATGGCGGGGTACTCGGCCAGCATCGCCGGCACGTCGACCACCGGGCCGACCAGAGGAAAGTGGTCCCGGCTCGTAGAGCGCATCCCGCAGAAAGTTTCGATGAGCCGGAAATCCGAAGTGTCGGTGATTTGGGCCGCTTTGGCTTCCAGGCTCGCCAGCGGACGGCCGTCACAGGCCATACAGGGGTTCGGATGCTTCACGTGGGTCGCCCCCAGCTTGATGCGGCCTCTGCGAGTGGAAGAGAGGGAGAAATCCTTATGCAGGCTGATGGGAAACTCCCGCCTGGTGGCATAATCCCCCCGGCTGCCCCAGAGCCCTTTGATCCCCATATAGCGAAGGTCCAGCAGTTCGCTCTCATACCCTGTCGCCAGGACCACGTGCTCCGCCTTTATCTTGCGGGCCGCACTGATGATATGCCAAAGCCCCTCCCGGTACTCCAGCGCCTCTACATCCATTTGCTCCAACCTAAGCTCCCGGACGACGGCCCGACAGAGCTCCGGGGCATCGGCATCCCCCGCCTCGGGGAAATAGAAGCCTCCCGGCACGTTGTGCAACCCGACCGCTTCGGCTTTGGCATGATCCCAACGCTCATAGGGGCGGTAGTTGAAAGGTTCGTAGAGTTTGAAACGCTCCTCATCCTCGGGGTTTTTGGGAATACGCAAGACCCCGTCACCATGAAAATGCTCAGCGAAGCGTTCCCGATAGAAAAAGTGGGCGAAAGCGAAGGCTTCGTTGGTAAGCTCCTGCAGCGGACCGCCCTTGCCGATCTTGGGGGAGATGAAGGCCCCCGCCGCCCCGCTACCCCCCGAAGCCGGCACATCGCTGCGGTCGATGAGCAGCACCTCCTCTCCCGCCTCCCGGAGGAAATAGGCCGCCATTATCCCCGCAATCCCGGCGCCGATGACGCAAATCATAACGCGATCCTTGAGGATCGCGAATTATGGATTTTGGATTTTGGATTTTGGATTAAGAAAAATAGAGTAAGAGAATAATCAATTCTTAACACGCAGCACGTAGCACGTAGCACAATAAAACCCAATGACCCAAAAACTTGCGACTTGAGGGGCGAAGCCCCGTACTTGCGACGTGCGACTTTAAATATATTGATAGACATATTTCTCCAGGGCCTCATCGAGGAAGGCTTGCCAGGTTTCATCGGGTTGCCAGACGAGATGGAGACGGGCTCTCGCTTCGGAGATAGGCATAGAGCGGTCGATGATATTGTAGAGGAACATCAGGGCACTTACCCGCTTGTTCTGCGCACAGTGGAGCCAGACCTTTCGGGGATAGAGGGCATTGAGCAAGTCCCGCAAAAGTTCATAATCTTCAAAAGTGGGAGCAGAGAAGTCCACCGGCAAATGGAGGTAGTTCATTCCCTGTGCAGCGACCAACGTGTCTTCATCGGGCAGGCTGACGCTGTCTCGGGATGTGCCCAGATCGATGACGGTGTGAAATCCCAAAGCCGCCATCCGGGCGAAATCCTCTTTGCTTGGCAAGGCGGAAGTCATCAGATGCTCGTGGATGAACTGCTGTGCTCCCGCCTCGATCATCCCTTCGTTTTCTCTCTCCTCCACCCGTTCTCCATTCTCAATAATCAGAGGATGTATCGCGTCGTATCCTCGTTCTCGACCAGCTCTTCGAGCTTGCTCTCCACGTGGGCTACGTCGATGACGATGGTTTCGCCCTTGCGCTTGTCGGCTTCGAAACTCAGATCCTCCAGGATCCGCTCCATCACCGTATGGAGGCGGCGGGCGCCGATATCTTCGGTCTTCTCGTTGGCCAGGGCGGAGTAGCGGGCGATCGCTCTCAAAGCGGACTCTTCGAACTCCAGCGTCACTCCCTCCACCGCCATCAGGGCCTTGTACTGCTTGATCAGAGAGTTTTTGGGCTCGGTCAGGATGCGGTAGAGGGCCTCCTCGTCCAGGCTGCTCAGCTCCACCCGTAGGGGGAAACGCCCCTGCAGCTCGGGAATCAGGTCGCTGGGCTTGCTCAGATGAAAAGCACCCGCGGCGATGAAGAGGATGTGGTCGGTATTGACCGGGCCGATCTTGGTCGTCACGGTCGAACCCTCCACGATGGGCAGAAGATCGCGCTGGACCCCCTCTTTGCTGGGGTCCTGGCGGCCGGTCACGTTGGAAGGAACGGCGATCTTGTCGATCTCGTCGAGGAAGACGATGCCGCCCTGCTCCACCTTTTCGATCGCCTTGGCTTTGAGTTTCTCCTCATCCAGCAGCTCCTGACTCGCCTCCGCTTCGAGGATCTTCCGGGCCTCCTTGACGGTCACCTCTTTCTTTTGCCCTTTTTTGCCCAGGCCGCCGAGCACTTTGAGGATCGACTCCTGGACATTGGCCATCTCTGGCGGGACATTGCCGCCGCTCAGATCGACGCCCGGAGGGGGCATCTCCACTTCGATCTTGAGATGATCCAGCTCACCCCGCTCCAGCCTCGCCTGCATCCGGGCGAAGGAGGCTTCATACTCCTGGCGCTTCTGCTCACTGGCACCGGCAGGCAGCGGCGGCAGGAGCTTTTCGATGATCTTGTTCTCCACATAGGCTTCGATCTTCTCTTTGTTGCGCTCATTCTCCTCTTCGCGCACCAGTTGCAGCGCCGTGACGGTCAGATCGCGGATGATCGACTCCACATCCCGGCCAACGAAGCCCACCTCGGTGAACTTGCTCGCTTCGACCTTGATGAAAGGGAGCTTCATCATCCTTGCCAGGCGGCGGGAGATCTCCGTCTTTCCCACCCCGGTGCTTCCGATCATCAGGATATTTTTGGGCACCACGTCCCGCTGCATCTCTTCGTCGAGCTGCATCCGGCGCCAGCGGTTGCGCAGGGCGATGGCGATGGTCTTTTTGGCTTCCTGCTGGCCGATCACGTATCGGTCGAGATACTCGACGATCTCTTGGGGGGTCATAATCGGTTCACTCACGGCTTCAACTCCAGGAGTTTGATGTTGGTGTTGGTGTAGATACAGAGCTCTCCGGCGATCTGCAGGCTCTCGCGCACCAGCGTGGCGGCATCGAGGTCGGTTTGGCGGTCGAGGGCCCTGGCGGCGGAGAGGGCGAAATTGCCGCCACTGCCGATGGCAGCGATCTTTCCGTCTTCGGGCTCGACCACGTCGCCGGTGCCGGAGAGGATGAAGATGTGCTCTTTGTTGAGCACCAGCATCATCGCTTCGAGTTGGCGCAGATGCTTGTCCTGGCGCCACTTTTTGGAGAACTCGATCACCGATTTGAGCAGGTCGCCCCGCTTTTCGTTGAGGATCCCTTCGAACATATCGAAAAGGGTGAAAGCGTCGGCAGTGCTGCCGGCGAAGCCCGCCAGGATCTTGTCGTGGTAGAGGGTGCGAATCTTGGTGGCGTTGCCCTTGAGGACGGTATTGCCGAAGGTCACCTGCCCGTCACCGCCGATGACGGCATGATTTTCACCCCGGTAAGCCAGGATGGTGGTCGCCTCGAACATCGGCTCAGCCCTCGACAGCGACGACGTCGACCTTGGCCGCGGCGTTGATCCCGTGTCCCAGTTTGATTTCGACGGTGTGCAGCCCTTCGGATTTGATGGGCTTTTTGAGATCGACCTTATGCTTGTCGATCTCGAAGCCCAGCTGTTCCTTGATCGCTTTGGCGATGTCGTTGTTGGTCACGGAGCCGCGGATGCCGATGGGGGCGGCAGGCTTCTCGATGCGGATTGTGCCCGCTTCGATCTTGGCCTTCTCGGCGGTGAGCCGCTCGATCTCTGCAGCCTCCTCGGCCGCTTTGCGCTCCTGCTCCGCCTTCCACTCTTCGACCACCTTGGGCGTGGCGATCTTGGCGTACCCCTTGGCTACCAGGAAGTTTTGTCCGTAGCCGTCTTTGACCTCTTTGATCTCTCCGGCTTTGCCGACGTTCTTTACATCTTTGATCAGTAATACTTTCATCTTCACTCCTTTGTTGCGGCCCTGATTGGGGGCCGGGTTCTTCTATGGGTGATATTCTATCCAAATCAGAGCTCTTCGAACTCCAGATCCCAAAGGTATTCGCCGAAGTGCCGCTCCAGCACCCGCTCTACGCTCTGGCGGATCTGGGCCGACTGTCTTGCGTCGTGGGCCAGCCACGCCAGGGCGATATCGGCCTCTTTAGCGTAGCTTCCGCTGATATCCAGCACGGAAATGTTAAACGCTTTGAGCCGATCTTTTAGAGAATTAATGACGCTTCGACGCCCTTTGAGGGTGTGGACTTCGGGAAGTTCCAAATGGATGATCGCCTGGGCCAGGATCATAGGAAACTCCTCATCAAAAGCGTTTTTATATCTTAGCACTTCTTCGGAGTGAAATCTGAGAGTATGGAGGGTTTGGAAAAGATGCAGAAAGGGGAAAGAGTGGAGCGGGGAACCCTAGCGGGCGCTGCGGCGGCGTCCGGCGGAGGAGCGCCCGGCACTCTGACGGCCACGGCTGTTTCCCCGGCCGCGGTTGTTGCGGCCGTTCTGGATCGGTTCGGGGCGGATGGAGGGATCGACCTCGAAACCGGGTGTGGCGATCTTGGGGATCTCCGCCTTGATGAAGCGCTCGATGTTACGCAGGAGCTGATGCTCATCGACACAGACCAGGGAGAGGGCTTCCCCTTCACTGCCGGCACGGCCCGTCCGGCCGATGCGGTGGACATAATCCTCCGCTACGTTGGGCAGCTCGAAGTTGACCACGTGGGGCAGCGCGGCGATGTCGATACCTCTGGCGGCGATATCGGTAGCCACCAGGACGCGTACCCGGTTCTCTTTGAAGCTTTTGAGGGCCTTCATCCGGGCGTTCTGGGTCTTGTTGCCGTGGATCGCCTCGGAGGGGATGCCGGCCTGGTCGAGCTGCTTGGAGAGTTTGTTGGCTCCGTGCTTGGTGCGGGTGAAAACCAGGACCTGTTTCCAGCCCTTCTCTTTGATCATCCGGATCAGCAGTTCCTGTTTGCGGTGGCGATCGACGTGGTGGACCTTTTGGCTCACCTGCTCGGCGGTGGTATTCTGCCGTGCCACTTCGATCAGGACCGGATCTTTGAGCATGCCTGCCGCCAGACGCTTGATCTCGGGGGAGAAAGTGGCCGAAAAGAGCAGGGTCTGACGCTCTTTGGGGGTCTGGGCGATGATCTTTTTGATATCGTGGATGAAGCCCATATCCAGCATACGGTCCGCTTCGTCCAGGATCAGGGTCTCCAGAGCGCTCAGGTCGATGGCGCGCTGATTGGCCAGATCGAGCAGGCGGCCCGGCGTGGCGATGACGATTTCGCAGCCGCGGGCGATGGCCCGCTTCTGGGGTTCGATGCCCACGCCGCCGTAGACGACGGTGGAGCGGATCTTGAGGTTTTTGCCGTAGGTGCGCACGCTCTCGGCTACCTGGGCCGCCAGCTCCCGGGTGGGGGTAAGCACCAGGGCCCGGACTTGACGGGCTTTCATCTGGCGGGGATTTTGGATCAAACGCTCCAGCAGCGGCAGGGTAAAGCCGGCGGTCTTGCCGGTACCGGTTTGGGCCGCCGCCAGGACGTCGTGCCCCTCCAGCACGGCGGGGATCGCCTGAGCCTGAATGGGGGTGGGGGTGGTGTAACCCTCGGCCGAAACGGCTTTGAGAATGGCAGGGTCGAGTCCGAGGGTGTCGAATGTAGTCGTGGTGTTGTTCAAAAGTTACCTTATGGGTGGAGCCTGCAGATAGATTCTATGCTCGGTCCAGGCTCGAAAAAAAATTTGGGTGGATTCAGGAGATATTCAGAAGCTGTATAAGCGGGTAAATATATTCGTAAATCATCGCAGACCGATGAGCGATTGGTGACAGTATATCTGTTTCGGAGAGAAAAAGCCAGGATTCGTAGCAAAACGCCGAGAATCCCGGTCCGGGCCGGATTATTCGACCCGGGTGACGATCTGGTCGCCCTGGGCGTCGAAGATGACGGTATCGCCCTCTTTGACCTGGCCTTCGAGAATCATCTCGGCCAGGCGGTCTTCGACGATCTCGGCCAGGGCCCGCTTGAGGGGCCGTGCACCGTAAACCGGGTCGAAGCCGGCTTTGGCGACCAGCGCTTTGGCGGCGTCGGTGAGCTTGACGGTGATGTCGCGCTCCTCGAGCTTCTTCTGGATCGTGCGGAAGAGCACGTCCACGATCTTGACGATCTGCTCTTCGCCCAGCGGGTTGAAGATGATCAGATCGTCCAGGCGGTTGATGAACTCGGGACGGAAGTAGTTCTTCAACTCGTCCCGGACCGCCTTCTCCCGATCGACGGGATCTTTGAACTCCATGATCTTGTCGGAGGCGATGTTCGACGTCAGGATGATGATGGTGTTTTTGAAATCCACCGTCACCCCTTTGTTGTCGGTCAGCCGTCCGTCATCCAGGACCTGGAGCAGGATGTTGAAGACATCCGGATGCGCCTTCTCGACCTCGTCGAAGAGGACGACGCTGTAGGGCTTGCGGCGCACCGCTTCGGTGAGCTGTCCACCCTCTTCATAGCCCACATAACCGGGAGCGGCACCCACCAGGCGGCTGACGGAGTGCTTCTCCATATATTCGGTCATGTCGATACGGATCAGCGCCTTTTCGCTGTCGAAGAGGAACTTCGCCAGCGCTTTGGCCGTCTGGGTCTTACCGACACCGGTGGGCCCCAGGAAGAGGAAGCTTCCGATGGGGCGGTTGACGTCGCTCAGACCTGCTTTGTTCCGCTTGATGGCCCGGGCGACCGCTTTGATCGCTTCGTCCTGGCCGACGACCTCCTCTTTGAGGTAGTCTTCGATATGCAGGATCTTCTCGATCTCGCTCTGGAGCATCTTGCTCACAGGAATACCGGTCCACTTGCTGACGATCTCGGCGATCATCTCCTCGTCGACGGCATTCTTGAGCAGGGTGCCCTGCTTTTGCATCTCATCCCACTTGGCGTTGAGCTCTTCGAGCTCTTTCTCCAGCGCGGGAATTTCGCCGTATTCGATCTCCGCGGCTTTGTTGAAGTCGGCGTTGCGCTTGGCCAGCTCGGCTTCACGCCGCTTCTCTTCGATCTTCTGCTTGATCTCGGCGATCTTGTTAAAGATCTCCTTTTCGGTCTCGAACTGCTGCTCGAGTTGGCGCTTCTTCTCTTCGAGATCGGCCAACTCTTTTTCGATCTCTTTGATCCGTTCTTCATTCTTGGGAGTCAGCTCCATTTTGAGCGCCTCTTTTTCGACCTGCAGGCGCTGGATCTCCCGCTTGACCTTGGAGAGCTCGAAGGGCTCGCTCTCGATCTGCATCTTCAGCTCGGCCGCCGCCTCGTCGATCAGGTCGATCGCCTTGTCGGGCAGGTAGCGGTCGGTAATATAACGGGTCGAGAGCTTGACGGCGGCTACCAGAGCGCTGTCGAGGATCTGCACATTGTGGTGAGCCTCCAGGCGCTCGCGAATTCCCCGCAGGATCTGCAGGGCTTCGTCCTGGCTCGGCTCATCGACCATTACAGGCTGGAAGCGCCGCTGCATCGCCGCATCTTTTTCGAAGTACTTGCGGTACTCTTTGAGGGTGGTCGCACCGATGGTGTGCAGCTCACCCCGGGCCAGCATCGGCTTGAGGATATTCGCGGCATCCATACTTCCTTCGCTGGCCCCCGCACCGATAATGGTGTGGATCTCGTCGATGAAGAGGATGATGTTTCCATCGTTGCGTACCTCTTCGACGACGGCTTTGAGCCGGTCTTCGAATTCACCGCGGTATTTGGCCCCTGCGATCAGGGAGCTCATCTCCAGCTGGATCAGCCGCTTGTTCTGCAGGCTCAGGGGAACCTCTTTGTCCACGATGCGCTGGGCCAAGCCTTCGACGATCGCGGTTTTACCGACTCCGGGTTCTCCCAGGAGAATGGGGTTGTTCTTGGTCTTCCGGATCAGGATCTGCATGACCCGCTGGATCTCCTCGTCCCGTCCGATCACAGGATCGAGCTCGCCGTTACGGGCTTTCTGGGTCAGATCTACACCGTATTTCTCCAAAGATTCAAGCTTCTCATCGTCGGTCTGGCTCTCGATGGGCTTGCCGCCCCGCATCGCCTCGAGCTCTTTTTTCAGCTCCATAAGATCAACATATTTGCCCAGTGTCTCACGGAAATAGGGCTCGTTGAGGTTGGCCACGATCCAGGTATCGACGGAGAGATACTTGTCTCCGTTGGCCGCCATGACTCCCTCAGCGTTTTGCAGGGAGCGGACGGTGTTTTGGGAGAGTTTGATGTTCTCTTTGGTGATGGTGCTGACCGTAGGCAGCTTTTTGGCCTGGCTCACTACGTCCAGTTCGATGGCAGCCTTGTCGACTCCCATCTTGTTGAGGACCTGATTCAGGACCGAACCACTGTTGGTCAGCAGAGCCCATACCATATGGATCGGCTCTACCTCCGGGTTTTTGTTGTGCAGCGCCAAGGAGAGCGCCGACTCGATGGTTTCGGTCATCTGATGGGTCAATCTTTCTAGAATGTTACTCATTGTTTTTCCTCCTGTGTCTCTGGGCAGTGCCCGTTTCTTGTCTGTAACTATAGCCAAGAAGGCTCAAACCCTTTGCTACCTAGATTGCATCCTAAAAAAAATTTGCTAGAAATTTTTCTTTTTAATATATGAGCTTTCAATGGACTCTAGAAGAGCCAAGACAAAACACAGAGGCATTTACTAAGAGAGTTTTCTATAAAATACAGGACTTTTAATCGGGGTTTACCTTCGGTGGTTATCATTGGAGCTCTTCAGAATCCATCATCATAAGGATATAAACAGTTATGTACAAGAAAAATTTCAAAGCGATCTTCGCCGGATTCGGCCTCACCCTATTAGCCGCCCTGCTCTTCGCCGGACCGACACTTATGGCCAAAGGCTCTTCCGACTCAACCCGTGAAAGCAAGCTTCAAGCCTACATCAAATTCACCCAGATCCTCAACCTCATCGAGAACCAGTATGTCGACGAGGTCAATACCACCGCACTCATCAACAAAGCCCTCAAAGGGCTGATGCAGAATCTGGATGCCCACTCCGCCTTTATGACGGCCAAGGATTTCAAAGACCTCAATATCCAAACCAAAGGGGAATTCGGCGGATTGGGAATCGTCGTGGGGATGCGCAACGGAGCGCTGACCGTTATCGCCCCCATCGACGGCACCCCCGCCGCCAAGGCCGGGGTCAAAGCCGGGGACATCATCCTCAAGATCGACGACAAAGCCACTCTGGGGATGAGTATCGACGAAGCGGTCAGCCTGATGCGGGGCAAACCCGGCACCCCCATCACCCTGACCCTGGTGCGCAAAGGCGAGCCCAAACCGATCAAGGTCAAGATCGTCCGGGACATCATCAAGATCAAATCGGTCAAACCCAAGGTGATCAAGCTGGGTAAAGAGGGAGAAGTCCTCTATCTCAAGATCAGCTCTTTCGACGCCCACGTAGTCGACGAAGTCAAAAAGGCGATCAAGGCGCACCCCCACGCCAAGGGCTACATCATCGACCTGCGCAACAACCCCGGCGGCCTGCTCGATCAGGCGGTCGGATTGCTCGATATGTTTATCGCCAAAGGGCCTCTTGTCAGTCAGAAAGGACGCAACAAAGAGGAGAACCAGGTTTACAAGGCCCACGCCAAGGGGACCGACACCAAGACCCCCATCGTGGTCCTGGTCAACGGCGGAAGCGCCAGTGCCAGCGAAATCGTCAGCGGAGCGCTGCAGGATGACCGCCGGGCCGTCATCGTCGGAGAAAAGACCTTCGGCAAGGGAAGCGTACAGGTCGTCGTCCCCGTCGGCAAGGAAGAGGGAGTCAAACTGACCGTCGCCCGCTACTACCTCCCCAGCGGCCGCACCATCCAAAACAAAGGGGTCACTCCGGACATCATCGTCCTCCCCGGCAAGGTCACGACGAAAAAAGAGGATGAGTTCAGCATCAAAGAAAAAGATCTCAAAAAGCACCTCAAAGCCGAGCTGCTCAAGATCGAAAAGCCCAAGGCCGAGAACAATGCCACCGCTTCGTCTGAGAACAATGCCAGCAAAGCGGACAAAAACCTGATCACCGACGAGAAGATCAACGAAGACCTCCAGCTCAAAACGGCTGTCGATGTCCTCAAAGCCCTGATTCTCACCCACGGCAACAAGTAAGTGAAAGGAAGCAAGCGATGACCCCGAAAAAGACCAAACTCCTCTATGAAGGGAAGGCCAAGAAGATCTGGGAGACCGAAGATCCCGATCTGCTGATCTCCGAGTTCAAAGATTCCCTCACCGCCTTCAACGGCGAAAAGAAATCTGAAGAGGCGGGTAAGGGAGCTCTCAATAATAAAATCTCCGCCGAGCTCTTCGAATATCTCAACGAGAAGGGGATTCCCACCCATTTCGTGAAGCTCCTCGACGATACCCATATGCTCCACAAGCGGGCCGAGGTGATCAAGATCGAAGTGATCGTCCGCAATATCGCAGCGGGAAGCCTCAGCCGCAACCTGGGCATCCCCGAAGGGACCGAACTCCCTTTCACCCTGGTGGAGTTCGACTACAAAAACGACGAGCTGGGCGACCCCAAGCTCAATGACCAGCATTGCCTGATCCTGAACCTGGTCCGAGAGCCTGCCGAGCTGGACTACATCCGCTATATGGCCCGCAAGATCAACCGCTTCCTCCAGGAGTTCTACCGGGAGTTGGATCTGAAACTGGTCGATTTCAAACTGGAGTTCGGCCGGGACAAAAACGACAACATCATCCTCATCGATGAGCTCAGCCCCGACAATTTCCGCCTCTGGGACGCCCAAACCAACGAAAAGATGGACAAGGACCGTTTCCGTCAGGGTCTGGGCGGCCTGGCCGAAGCCTACGCCGAAGTCCTCAACCGCATCAAAAACCGCTAAATCACGCAAGGAGAGAATATGAAAGCGATCATCAACGTCTATCTAAAAGAGGGAGTCTTGGATCCCCAGGGCAAAGCTGTCCATCACGCCCTGGGCTCTCTGGGCTTTAATAATGTCAAAGAGGTCCGTATCGGCAAGCAGATCGTCCTGGAGCTCGACGAGACCGACCGGGAAAAAGCGATGAAGGAGCTCAAAGAGATGGCTGAAACCCTCCTGGCCAATACCGTCATCGAAGATTACGACATCGAGATCGCCGAATGAAAAAGCTCAACGTCTCCATTTTGCAGTTTCCCGGTACCAACTGCGAATACGATACGGTCTATGCCTTCAAACGCCTGGGACACGACACGACCCTGGTTTGGCACAAGGAGGAGTCTCTTCCCGAAGCGACCGACCTGGTGGTCGTCCCCGGAGGCTTCAGCTACGGTGACTACCTCCGCGCCGGATCGATCGCCCGCTTCTCTCCGGTGATGAAAGCGGTCCAGGCCTATGCCGGCGAAGGCGGTCGGGTACTGGGGATCTGCAACGGTTTTCAGATCCTCACCGAGGCCCACCTGCTTCCCGGGGCCCTCAAACGCAACGCCAACCTCCACTTCATCTCCAAATTCCAGCATCTCAAAGTGGTATCGACCGACAACGCCTTTTTGAACCTTTGCGAAAAGGATGAGATCCTCAATATCCCCATCGCCCACGCTGACGGCAACTACTTCGTCGATGATGAAACCCTGGACGATATGGAGAAGAACGGGCAGATCCTTCTGCGCTACTGCGATGCCGAGGGTAATCCCACCGTCGTCAACGGTTCGGTGCGCCAGATCGCCGGCATCTGCAACAAAGAGAAGAACGTCTTCGGCCTGATGCCCCACCCCGAGCGGGCAATGGAGCATATCCTCGGCTCGGAGGACGGGAGCAAAATGCTGGAAGGCTTCGCCAATCGATGAAGCCCCTCCTGCTCGGTCTGCTCTTTTTCGTCACCCTGCTGACTCACGGAGCCGAGGCCCAGACCGAGTATCGCTACAGTTACGTCCCCAAACAACTCTATGCCGGGCAAGTCTTTCCGGTGACGATTATGGCGACCGATGCGGAAACGACCCGGCCGCCCGAATTCCGTTTCGACCCCAAATCCTCCGCCAAACCCCTGGAGCTTTCTCCTCTGATTATGCAAAACGGCAAAGACCGTTTCTATACTTTCTATTTCAAGGCAGGCAGACAGGACTTCCACCTTCCGGCACTCACCATCGTCGATGAGAGCCGCACTTTTACCCTCCCCTCTTATGTCATCCCCGTCCAAACCCTACAGGCAGCTCCGGAGGATCGTTTCTGCGGCGTCATCGCTTCGGACTTCAAAATCCGCACTTCCCAGGTTTCGACCTTCGACGAGAAAAACAACCTGGTCTACCTGAGCATCGAAGCCCACGAAGCCAATCTGGAGGATATGGCGATCCCCGGAGTCGTGGAGGGAGGCATCGAAAAACTCAAACGAAAAGGCTCTTTGGTGAGTGGGGAATACTATTTCGTTATTCCCGCTAATGTGGACCGCATCACCTTCAGTTACTACAACGCCATCAAACAGCAATTCGTCCCCCTCACCGTCTCCACCAGCTATCGGCACAAAGAGGTGGCGGCCCAGGTCGACCTCAACCCCAAGGACAGCGGCTTCACCAAGCTCAAGAAATACGCACTCATCGCCCTGAGCCTCTTCTTTCTCGTGATGTTCTTGATCTATCGGGATCGATTCTATCTGCTGCTGCTTATTTTCTCCGTCGCGGCACTGGTTTTAATCTTCATTCCCCTGAAGAAGATCTGCATCCGAGAGGGGGCACCCCTGTATATCCTGCCGGTCTCCACCTCCACCGTCGGGACCACCATCGAGCAGAGGACCAGGCTGCCGGTACTTCATCGGTACGGAAACTATTACAAAGTCGAATACAAACACGGTATTACAGGATGGATCAAAAATGACGACCTTTGCAAAAATTAGATTTTACTGGGGGGCGTTTGTCATCTCGACGGTCGTCGGCCTGGGGATGATCCCCCTCATCCACCTCTTCCCGAAATACAAGGGTACGATTATGCACAAGCTCAACCGGGTGATCCTCTTCCTGATCGGTGCGAAGATCGAAAAGGTGGGAGAGCGGGACCCCCGGGCCAACCTCTTTTTGATGAACCATCAGGGGATCATCGACATCATCACGATGGAAGCGATCGAAAACGTCCACTGGTGCTGGGTCGCCAAAAAAGAGCTCTTCGAAGTCCCCTGGTTCGGCAAACTCCTACAAAAAGGCGACATGGTCTCCGTGGACCGACAGAACAAAGCGGGCCTGGTCAAGCTCTTCAAAGATGCCCAGGAATGCATCGAGCAGAAACACCGCGCCGTCGCCATCTTCCCCGAAGGAACCCGGGCCTCGGGCCAAAAACTCCTCCCTTTCAAACCCGGCCCCAAGTTCATCGCCCAGAAGCTGAAACTCGTCGTCCAGCCCGTCGTCATCATCGGCAGCAAATGGGTCCTCAACGAACACAACCGCACCGCCCACAACGGCACCGTCAAAGTGATCTATCTCCCGGCGGTGGATGTCTCCAAAGCCCCAAAAGATTGGTATGAACAGATCCGGGATGAGATGCAAAAGGTCATCGACCGGGAATCGGAAGGGTATTCGATCGAACGCTAGAATATAATAAAATATATTATTCAGAAAAAACTTGAAATACTGGATTTATATACATATTTTATTAGTTTTATGTATAATATAATTTCGAATTAAAGTATCTGAATCAAGAAGGATTACCTTGAGAAACGCGACAGCTTTAATCAACGTACTTATAAAAGGGATGCAGGAAATCTCCAAAACTGAAGACCCTGTCGAAATAAACCAGATAATAAGAAATATATTATCTGAAATGTTTTTATCAGATTATGTATCGTTTTTTATTGTGAATAAGGAAAAGAATACACTATATGAGATAGGAGATAAAACTATTGAAATTTCTATGAACAATCCCACTGGCCTGCTCGGTGTAAGCTATTTAACAAAGAAGCCTGGTCTTTATAATCATGTAAAGAGTGAAAAATATTTCCAGGAATCTATCGATAACCCTGAAAATTTTAAAATTAGATCTCAACTCGTATACCCAATCGTTGAGAATGACAATATTCTTGCGATTGTGAGGTTGTCACGCAGTATAAAAAACTCTCTATCTTATACAAAAAAAGATCTGGATCTTCTTGAATCACTTTCCCCTTATTTAATCAAATTGGTATCCATTCTCTTGAATACAAAAAAGGGAGGTATTGAATATGAGGAATCCGAGATTGTTGATTTAATCAACGAAGCGGTTGAAGAAAAGGAGGAAAATTCCAATGGAGATTCCAAAGATATTTTAATGTTTTTGGCCAATACTATTCATGATATAAGAACACCGGCCAATAATCTTTCAGGTTTTTTGGAATTGATGGAAGAACATCTTGATAATAAAAAATTAATATCACTTTTGTCTGGAGCAAAAGAGAGCGCAGAATACATTAATACTTTAGTAGATGGAATCTTGGAACATTTACAATCAAAAAATGAAACTGAAAATACAAAAATATCAGAAATTATCACTTCAAAATACCTTTCGGACATCTCAAACCTTTTTACTGCCAATATGACGGAAAAAGGCATCGACTATATTGTCTCTATTGATCCGAATATTCCTAAAGGGATTAGGATTTTTGACATAAAACTGAAAAGAATTTTAATAAATCTTATAGGGAATGCATACAAATTCACTCCTCCTGGAAAGAGTATAAAATTTGAAGTTACATTTGATAAAAGAATGAAACGTATGAAATTTACTATTGAAGATGAAGGTATCGGCATTCCAGAGGATAAACAACAGGAGATCTTTGAGGCTTTTAAACAAGCAGACGAAGATACGAAAATTCACTATGGAGGAACTGGACTAGGTCTGGCTATCAGTTCGAAATATGTCAAAGATTTAGGAGGAAGGCTCGAACTCAAGAGTCAAGTAGATAGAGGCAGTATTTTCTATTTTGATATACCTATAGAGATCGCAAATTATGAACCTATTTATCCAAAATTCACAAACATTAATAAAAATATTTTATTATATACAAACAACGCCGATGATCCAAATATTTATTACATATCAAAATTTTTGCAAGAATCAGGGATTCCTGATAATAAAATTACTATATCCGACAAGATAGCTACAAACACTACTCATCTCATATGTTTTGAACATAAATTAAATGATGAGATTGTCTCTCTATCCAAAGAGAAAGAAATCAAACTTTTAATATTTGAAGAGAAATTATTGTCCGTTTCTTCTAAAGAAAAATTCAAAGATTTTACTATAATATCTAAAAATTCATACTATTATGACACTTTATATAGTTTCGTTTCGTCAAGGAAAAAACCGAAAGTGCTTATTATAGATGATAATAAAGTCAATATAAAATTGTTAGAATTTATGTTGGAGGGAATATACTGCGATCCAACATATGAAACAGATGCGGAGAATGCAATAAAGATGATGTACAATGCACTCAAAAAAGGGGAACCTTACGATATTGTTTTCATAGACCAAAATATGCCAAAAATAATAGGATCAAAATTATTAAAATATTATAGAGAACTTGAGTCAAAACATACACATATAAAGCCAATATACTCTGTGTCCATTACAGGTGACATTACTTTGACAGAAGAGGAGAAGAATCTTTATAATTCATTTGTTAAAAAGCCATTTAAAATTATGGATATTAAAAAAATATTCTCCGAATATGAAAATTATTGAGGCAGGAATAATCTTAAATGACTTCTATAGCTTTATATAGTATAATATACTTTTCAAGCTATAATTCCAATTATAAATTATAATTAAACACAATTTTTACAATTCTACAGAAGGAGTTTTTGTGAGCACGACACCAACCGATATAGAGCATGAAGTCAAAAAGGTCGACATTATCGTTACGAAGGGTGATGCGGAAGGAAATATTACTTATGCTAATCCGATTTTTGTGAAGCTGTCAGGATATACTCAAGGTGAATTATTGGATAAACCTCACTCAATAGTAAGGCATCCGGATATGCCAAAAATCATCTTCAAATTTCTTTGGGACCAAATCAAGGCAGGGAAAGACGTTAAAGCCTTCGTAAAAAATCTCTCCAAAGATGGGGCTTACTACTGGGTCTATGCACATGTGAGAGTAGCCACCAATCCTGATGGATCTTTCAGGAATTATGTTTCTACAAGAAAGGCAGTATCCCCAAATGCCAGAACAGTAATTGAACCACTCTATAAAAAGCTTTTAGAGGCGGAAAAGGAAGGAGGTATGGAAGCCTCTGCCAAACTTCTCGAAGAATTTTTGGAAGAACAAGGTGCTTCATTTGATACATTTAATGAAGTGATGGATAAAATCCAAAATAGTTAATGCATAAATTTAAATAAAAGGATAAGAAATGATTGAATTCGATCAAGCAATGAAACGACTCCGTTCCGTAAACGGATATCTTGGTTCAGCCGTACTTAATTTCTCAGGGGAAACTTTGTACATGGATGAGGAAAATACGAATGTTGATATCGCATATTCCGCAAGTATTTTCAACGATGCCTTTAGAATGATTTCAGAATCCTCATTAGACGTCGGTTTTGCCGAGGCTTCTTTGGTTGAAGCGAGGACAGAGGACGGTCATGTCTTTTTGGTAAACTCTTCGGGGGATACTTCTGGAGATAACTTTTCCAAACTAACCACATTTGCTATTTTTAGAGATGACGGCAATGTTGCTCTTGCCAAAATGATTATGGAAAAAGCGGTCAAAAATATGTCACAGGCCATGAAAGAACTTTAAACAATCTCAGTTGTTTAGAATCAAATGAAGCAAGGGATGTGATATAAAAACTTTATATTTAATACGTCATGCAAAATCGGACTGGAGCGATGGAAAGCTAAGTGACTTTGAGAGAGGCTTGAAAAAAAGAGGTTTTAAAGACCTCAAAACGATCGGCTCATATATGTCGCTACAAAATATCAAACCGGATCTGATTCTCTCCAGCCCAGCGCTCAGGGCTCAAATAACAGCTGATTATCTTGCCGATAAAATCGGTTATTCGGGAAAAGTTCATTATATGAATGAACTATATAACACACGCCCTGAAACACTTTTGAATACATTGACACTTCAAGAAGACAACTATAATAAAATTTTTATAGTCGGGCACAATCCTGCTTTGACTGAGTTGGCTAATTTTTTAGTCAAAGATAATATTGGAAAATTTCCGACCCTCGGTGTCTTAAAACTCCATCTGAATATACAATCCTGGAACAACATTTCTGAGCAATGTGGAAATGTGGACTTTTTCATCTATCCCAAACAATTTAGATATTACATGCCTAAGCAGATCAGGACAACCCTTCCACGTGACAACATAAGCAAAGATTAATTTTTTATGACGAGATACGGCTTAAGAAAATAGAAAAAAATGGGCACAGTTTTGGGCACACTCGAAGATGGGAGCCTTTAAAATGCCCAATATACGGGGGCTAGATAGTGAAAATACGGATCTATTATGAGGATACGGACGCCGGCGGCATTGTCTATCACGCTAACTATCTGAAATACTGCGAACGTGCCCGAAGCGAAATCTTCTTTCAGCGGGGGATAATGCCCTATGGCGAAGAGGAGATCGGTTTTGTGGTGCGGAGAGTCGAAGCGGACTTTGTCGGGATGGCGAAGCTCGGGGATCTATTGGAGGTGCGTACCGATCTTTTGGAGGAGCGACACAGCAGTATCCTACTTGAACAGCAGATCTTTCGGGGAGAGGAGAGGATATTCTCGATGAAGGTACTGCTTGTCTATGTGGTAATGGGCCGACCACGACGCATTCCAGAACAACTCAAAGAGGTTATAGCGTCATTAGGCAGCTAGTTCTCCCTTGCATCAGCGATCGTTAGTGCGAAAAGTACATTGACCCCGCCGGCTGTAAGAACCTGCTTCGCTTCGGAAAGGGTCGAGCCGGTGGTGATGATATCGTCGAGGAGGATCACATCGACCCCTTTGGGGCCCGAATAGTGAAAATCCCTTGGGTTCTCCAGCCGGAAGCGTAGGCTCTTCCCGGCGTAGCGGACCCGGTTTTGGGCACGAAGTGCTCCATAGAGCGGACGGATCTTCTCTACGGCGACGGTATGAGCCATAGCCGCTGTATGGGAGTATCCCCCCTGAGGCAGATCGTCCACGGGGAGGAGATGGGCTGGCGCCTCCAACCCCTCGGCAAAAGCCTGGAGGAATGGGCGTAGATACCTCCGGCCGAAGAAGCGATAGATCCGATATCCCAGGGCTTTGTGCTTACTCAGAAGCAGCTGATCGATATTCTGATAACGGAAAAAACTCACCACATCCATACTGCCGATCCTGCGTGTGGAGACCTTCGGGGCCAGCAGCGTTTCCCGACAGACAGGGCAGATCACATCACGACTCCAACCTCGACAACTGAGACAACGCACTTTTAGCTTCCTTTAAACATCTTTGGCTATATTCTGACAAAATTTATCAGATATAGGAGATTCTCCGATGATGCCTTTCAGCGATGAAGACCTCTGTGTCGCTATCAAGAACTACCTTCCCTCCATCGAAGAGTATGTCAAATCCCATGAGGGAACCATGGGATTCCTGGGAGTCAAGAACGGAACGGCCTATGTGGAGCTCGGCGGCACCTGCAACGGCTGTTCTATGAGCGTTATGACTACCAAAATGGTGATCCAGAAAAAACTCAGAGAGCTGATCCACCCCGAGCTCAACGTGGAGAGTATCTTCCCCGACCAGAGGGATCAGCTCCCCTCCGACCTCGTCACCTGCTGATCGTCGAAACGGTAGAGACGTTTCGCGAAATCCACGACGCGCCCCTCTCTGATCTCCACTCCCTCCTTTTCCAAAAGAGCAATCTTGGTCGCAACTCCTTCTCCGCCGCTGTAATTCCCGACCTTCCCGTCGGCACGGACGACACGATGGCAGGGGACCTCGGGGGCGTAGGGATTGCGGCCCACGGCCGTTCCCACAGCCCGCACGGCCCGAGGCCGGCCCAGGTACTGCGCGATCGCTCCGTAGGTCGTCACAAAACCTTGGGGAATCCAACGTAAAGCTTCCCAGACTTCGCGCTGAAAAGGGGTTCCGTACTCTTCAATCTTTTTCACAAAAACCCCTTAGCCCCCTGTCGTGAATTGCCACCGTTTCTCGATCCTTTTATTGTCAGCCGTCCCGGTAAATACCGCAGTGTATCGCGTATGAGGCGCAAGGCGGCGCAATGGGATCAAAGCAAACTCATAAGGGGAGAGTTTGTGATGGGGATCGTTCCGTGATGTGAGGATCTTGGAAGGAACCACTCTGCCCTTTCCGTCGAGAAGACGAAAACTCTTCATCCGAACCCGGCGGTAGCGGGCCGGGTTGAACTGCACCGTCACGGGATAGCCCGCGTGATAAATCCCCGGAATCGGGTCCGGTGTCTCCCGGATAAAGGTGCGCGGCACCCTCCGGGCTCCCGGCGGCGGCCAGAGGACCAGGGCGGGATTGCGACGTTCCACCTCCGCCAGGGCTTGCCGGAAAGGACCCAGCGGCAAGCCCTGCCCATTGGCGCAGACTCCGTAGACCTCCCGGCCTCCGCCTTTGGGATGCTCCCGGCAGAGTTTCGCCACCGCCGAAGAGGCCATATCGTAGACATAGATCCGGCCCCGACGGTTGCCGTATTCACTGCTGCCCAGGCTGTCGATACGAAAATCGAGAAAAGCGAGCCGGTGGTAGAGGGTCGACATCAATACCCCCACCGAATGGGTATAAGTGGAATCGCCGTAAGAGATATTCTCCACACCGGCCCGGGAGGGATACCCTGCCTGAACCATCCGGTCAAAAGGTGTGCGGCCGGTATAGTAGGCGGAGCCGGGACGTTCCAGATGCCCTTTGCGATGGAGGCGGCCCAGGTATTTGGCGTGATGGTAGGCCGAACGGGAGAGGGTATAATCATTTTTCAGAGGGATCATCCCCGCACTGCGCCGCAGGAGATTGACCGCTTTGGCCCCTCCCCGATCGAAGCCGAGCACCGGCAAAGAAAGCGAAAAGAGCAAAGAAATCGCAAGGAGATAGCGCATGGTCACCTTTGAATATTCATAGAATTTAATACAGAAATTTTCCGTCTCTGCGATAGAATATCATAAAAATTCCGGGAGTCCCTATGCGAAAGTATATAAAAACAGGCACTTTGATTGCCACGCTGTTACCGCTGATTCAGGGCTGTGCCCCTTCTCTGCCCCCCTGTTCCCCCGGCAGCCAAAGGGCCGGTCACCTCTGTGTCCAGGGCCACGACTTCGGACGCGTCGACGATCCGGCTCTGCGGCAGGGCATTCGGGACGGCTGCAAAACCGGCAGCGGAACCTTCCGAAAAGACTACCGTCTCTCCGCCTCTTCGCCAAACTATCGGGCGGGCTGGATAAAAGGACGCACCGTCTGCCGCCCTCAACACTGGAGCGACGATCCCACCTACTCCTACCATCCCGTTCCACGTCAGCGTCGAAAGAGCTCTACCATCCGGACACCCGACCGGCCCCTTTTCGATGAGTCGCAGGAGCGGTCCACCCCTCAGCTCCGGCAGCACATCACCGACGACCCCGAGGTGATCCGCTACCCGGATTGATCCCGGGGTATCGTTAATCGTTCTTTGATTCTGCGTAGCGAATGGGATCTTCCACCCCGGCCTGTTTGAACCCCTCCAGCCTCAGCCGGCAACTGTCGCAGACTCCGCAAGCCGCTTCCTCTTCTTTGTAGCAGCTCCAGGTGTGGGAGAGGTCGACCCCGATCTCCAGCGCCTTGGTGACGATCTCCGATTTGCGCAGATGGACCAGAGGCATTTTGATCGTGATCTTCGTCTCCTCTTTGGTACCGAGGTTGATCGCCTTTTCCATCGCCCGGATATAACTCTCCCGGCAATCGGGGTATCCGCTGCTGTCCTCCTCGACAACCCCGATGACGATCGCTTCGGCTCCATGCTTTTCGGCGATGGCCGCGGCGATGGAGAGGAAGATCCCGTTGCGAAAAGGGACATAGGTCACCGGCACCCCGGGCTCCAACCCCTCGGTAGGCACGTCGATCGAAGGATCGGTCAGAGCCGAAGCGCCGATCTGGGTAAAGAAGGGCAGATCGATCTCGTAGCGCTCCACCGCTTCCAGATCCTCAGCGAGCAGCCGGAAACACTCCAACTCTTTGCGCTCCGTGCGTTGTCCATAATTGAAATGCACGGCGATGATCTCATACCCTTCCCTCTTCGCCAGGGCGGCACTCACGGCGCTATCCATTCCGCCGGAGATAATGCAGACGGCTTTTTTCACATCGTTTCCTTTATAAATTGTTCGCTATTGATTATCGATAATGGAAAATTGATTCAATCTTCAATCTACTCACTACCCATTCTCTTTCTATTATGATTTTACACTCTTTTGGGTAAAATCGGCCTCCATGATTTTACTTGAAAACCAAACCGACACCGCCATCGAGACGGCGCATCTCGAACCCATTGCCAAAGCGTTGACCGATCGGGAGATCGAAGTGATCCTCACCGATGATGCGACGATCAGGGAGCTCAACAGGGAGCATCGGGATAAAGACAAAGCCACCGATGTGCTCAGTTTCCCTCTGGAGGGGGATCTGCCCGGTCAGCCTCTGGGATCCCTGGTCATCTCCCTCGACCACGTAGTGCAAAAGGCCGGAGAGCTGGGCCACGCCCCCGAAGAGGAGCTTGCTTTGCTCTTCATCCACGGGCTACTGCACCTGCTGGGCTATGACCACGAGACCGACCGCGGGGAGATGCGGGCCAAAGAGGCGGAGCTTATCCGCCGATTCGGACTCCCCGAGAGTCTCATCGTCCGAACCGAAGGAGGCGAATGATGGATTATCTGATCTTTGTCATTTCCCTCTCCGCCCTGATCTGGGGAGCCGATGTGCTTATCGCCCAGAGTGAGCGGATCGCGCTGCGCTTCAATATCTCCGAATATGTGATCGGGGCCACCCTCATCGCCCTGGGGACCAGCCTGCCGGAGATGGCCGCCTCCATCGCCGCCAGCCTCGACCACAAACCGGAGCTGGCCGTCTCCAACGTCATCGGCTCGAATATACTCAATATCACCCTCGTCCTGGCCAGTGTCTTCCTCCTGGCCAAAAAGGTCGATCCCCACAGAGACTTCTTCGCCAAAGACAGCTCCTGGGCTCTCTTCCCGGTGCTGCTCTTCGTGGTGATGGCGATGGAGGGGGAGTTTACCCGCTTCGACGGCGTGCTGCTGCTGCTTCTGATGGGGGCGTACCTTCTCTTTCTCAAAAACAACGGCAGCGAAGTGTTGACGCTGGAAGATGAGGAGATCGAAGAGATCGAGCATGCTCCGTTCCGATGGCCCAAGGTGCTCCTCATGCTGGCACTGGGCTTTGTCCTGGTCATCGTGGGGGCCGAATTTACCGTCGAAAGCGCCTCGAGCATCGCCAAGAGCCTGGGAGTGAGTGAGTGGATCATCGGGATCGTCCTGGTTTCGATGGGAACTTCTATGCCCGAGCTCATCGTCTCCATCGTCGCCGCCGTCAAAGGCAAAGCCGATATGGCCATCGGAAACATCATCGGCTCCAATATGGCTAACATCACGATGGTCCTGGGCAGCGCCGCCCTCGTCAACGATCTGAAAGTCGACTTGCACCACTATCTCTTCGATATCGCCACGATGGTCGCCGCAACCCTGATGCTGGTCTTCATTACCGCCAACCGGATGTACTCCAAGCCCGCCGGCATCAGTCTGCTAGCCCTTTTGGCCCTCTTTCTCCATCATATCGCCGGACAGCTCGGCTGAAGCCTCCCGGAAGCTGTTTGGATATAATTTCAAAAATTTTTTCAAAGGACAAGCACTATGGGCTTAGGAATCGGACTGGTGGGGCTGCCCAATGTGGGCAAATCCACAACCTTCAACGCGCTGACCAAGGCGCAGAACGCCGAGAGCGCCAACTACCCTTTCTGTACCATCGAACCCAACAAAGCCGTCGTCCCGGTCCCCGACCCGCGTCTGGATGAGCTGGCCAGGATCGTCAACCCCGAGCGGATCCAGTACTCCACGCTGGATTTCGTGGACATCGCCGGGCTGGTCAAAGGGGCCAGCAAAGGCGAAGGGCTCGGGAACAAATTCCTCTCCAACATCCGTGAAACGGAGGTGATCCTCCAGATCGTCCGCTGTTTCGAAGATGAGAACATCACCCACGTCGAAGGCTCCATCGACCCCGTCCGGGATATCGAGATCATCGAGACCGAACTGCTCCTGGCCGATATGGATGCCCTGGAAAAACGTATCGCCGCCCTGCAGCGCCGGGCAAAAGGAAACGACCGGGAAGCCAAAGCCCAGCTCGAAGTGGCCCAGAAACTTCTGGAACACCTCGAAAATGAGCAGCCCGTCTCCACCTTCGAAGATCAGGAGAACGACGCCTTCAAACAGCTGGTGCGGGATCTGCGTTTCCTGACGGCCAAAGAGATTATGTACGGCGCCAACGTCAACGAAGAGGGCCTCGCCGAAGACAACGAGTATGTCCAGGCCCTCAAAGCCTACGCCGCCGAGCGCAACCGCGAAGTGATCAAGCTCTGCGCCAAGATCGAAGAGGAGATGGTGGAGTTCGACGAGGAGGAGAAGCAGGAGATGCTCGAATCCCTGGGCGTCGAAGAGTCGGGCCTCGATCAGATCATCCGCAAGGGCTTCGAAAAACTGGGGCTGATGAGCTACTTCACCGCCGGGGTCAAAGAGGTCCGCGCCTGGACCATCAAACAGGGCACCACCGCCCCCAAAGCCGCCGCGGTGATCCACAACGACTTCGAAAAAGGCTTCATCCGCGCCGAAGTGATCAGTTACGAAGATTTCGTCAAATACGGCGGAGAAGCGGGCGCCAAAGAGGCGGGCAAAATGCGCCTGGAGGGCAAGGATTATATCGTCCAGGACGGCGATGTGATGCACTTCCGTTTCAATGTCTGATCCGATGAGCAAAAGAACGATGAAAAACGCCTCCTTGTTGACAGCCGTCCTGCTCGCCCTCTTTGCGATCAGCGGATGCAGCGGGGGCAAAGACCGGGGGGCTTTCCTAAAAGAGCACACCAGCGATTACAACATTACCGAGAGCGCCAAACGGATCACACAAGCCCTCGCACCTATGAACTACCACCTTCTGCGCACCATCGACCACGAGGCGAGGGCCAAAGCGCTCAAATTCTATCTCAAACCTACCCTCACCCTGGAGCTCGACAACCCCAAGATCAGCGCCAAGCTCCTCGATTGCAACCCGACGATGGCCGTGGACCTTCCTCTGCGCATCGGCTTTTACAACGAGCTCAACGGCACCACCCATTTGGTCTACACCAACCCCGAATACTGGTCCCTCAAGCACAACATCAAAGACAAGACCTGCATTCAGCTCATCAACCTGCTGGCCCGCGACCTCGACAGTGCTTCCGATGCCATCAAAAAGAGTGCCAAATGAAGCCGGGCCAGGTTCTCTACAAGATCAAAGAGGCCCTGCGCCTCGATCCGGAGACCATGCTGAAGATCTATGCCCTCGAAGAGTACCCCATCGACGAAAAACGGCTCAAAGCGATCCTCAAAAAACCCTCCGCCAAGGGGCACGAGAATGCCAGCTATGAAGAATTGGGCGTCTTCCTCGACGGGCTGATCCGCCTGCGCCGAGGCGAAATCAAAAGTCCTCCTCCCGAGGATGCCGAGATCGAGCTCGACAACAACCTCATCCTCAAAAAACTCCGCATCGCCCTGGAGCTCAAAGACCCCGATATGGAGGTGATCTTCGAATTGGGAGAACGCCCCCTGAGCCGCTCCAAGCTCCGGGATCTCTTCCGCTCACCCCAACACCCCAAATATCTCCTCTGCTCTGATGCTATGCTCAACGACTTTCTCCTGGGCCTGGAGGAGTTCTGGGCCGATATGCCTCCCGTTGCCTAAAGGCCGTCGGCTGATCTTCAGGCTACTATGTCATAATTTCTCCATCAAAATTTCAAGGATAATTATGGCACTCGAAAACCTCACCGCAGAAAACTTCAACGAAAAAGTCAGCTCCGCTCCCATCGCGATCATCGACTTCTGGGCTCCCTGGTGCGGGCCCTGCAAATCTTTCGCTCCCATTTTCGAAAAAGTAGCCGCCGAGAACCCCGATATTCTCTTCGGTAAAGTCAACACCGAAGAGGAGCAGCAGATCGCCGCAGAGTTCCAGATCCGCTCCATCCCCACCATCATGGTCATCAAAGAGGGCGTCATCGTCTTCAACCAGGCCGGTATGCTCCCCGAAGAGGCCCTCAAAGACATCATCAAGCAGGTCCGCGAACTCGATATGGATATGGTCCGCGCCGAGATCGCCAAACAGCAGGAGCAGGAGGGCGGTGCCCAGTAAGGCCCCCTCTTCCCCCAATACTTTTCACACTCCTCTCTCCCACTCTTTTTCCCAAAAGCGATATCATTACACTATTACTTTGTTAACTACTATTGCAGTTACTCGCGCTTGAGCTTTCATTCGATGGCGACAAAGGAGCACTCAACCCCATCGGGGCACCGTAGGTGTTTGCGACTGCCAGAGCTATCGAGTGAAAGCGCAGTCCAAGGCGGGGATATTGTTTACATTTTAAAAACACTTTTAAGAAGGAAGATCCGTGAAAATCATGATCCTGGGAGCCGGCGGCGTCGGCGGATATCTCGGAGCCCGATTCCTCCGCGCGGTGGAGCCTGATGTGACCCTGGTCGCACGGGGAGCCCACCTAGACAAAATCCGCCAAGAGGGGCTAACCATCCTCGAAGATACGGAGCGCTACACCGTCCATCCCGCCCATGCCACCGACGATCCCGAGGGGCTGGGCCTCTTCGACCTCATCCTCGTCACCCTCAAAGATACCGATCTTGATGATGGGCTGGAACGCATCCGAAACAATGTCGGCCCTCAAACTGTCATCCTTCCTCTGCTCAACGGCGTAGAGTATCGCCCGAGAATCCTCAAGCGCTATCCCCAGGCCGATGTCCTGGAGGGGTGTATCTACATCCTCTCCAACATCGTCGAACCCGGCGTGATCCGCAAAAAGGGAAAGATCTTCCGTCTCTGCTGGGGCAAGGAGGGCTTCGACCCTGCCGACTACCGCCCCATCGTCGAACTCTTCGATCGTGCCCTCCCCCGCCACAAACCTACCGCCGAGATCGCTTATGAACAGTGGAAAAAGTTCCTCTTCATCTCCCCGATGGCGGTCCTGACTTCCATCTACAAGGTTCCGATGGACCGTATCGCCCAGGAACACGCCGACGAGCTCAGAGAGTTGACGGAAGAGATCGCCGCTTTGGCACAGGCCAAAGGGGTTCCTCTCACCAGGCAGGATGTCGAAGCGACCCTCGAGCAGGCCGCCAAAGTCCTCCCCGGCGCCAAAACCTCCATGCAACTCGATATCGAACGGAACAAACCCGCCGAGATCGAAGCCCTGGCCGGTTATGTGGTCCGGGAGGGAGATCGCTTAGGGGTGAAAGTGCCGACGATGGAAAAGCTCTATCGGGCTCTGCGTCTTCGAACCTCGGAATAAAAGTCGGAATATCGAAGATGAATCTGATCGAGCGTCTGAGTCTCAAATTTCTCAAAGATTTTGTTCGTGGAGTCATGTCACGCTGCGGCATTGGCGATTCCGACCGCCACTGGGTCATCCATCTCTTCGACTATCTTTCCAAAGCACTGGTCATCTATTTCGCCACGCTTTTTTTGATCCTCTTCCTGCTCTTTGAGGGTATCCAACTGCCGATCACCGGATACGAACCCGCCGTCTTCGCGATCGGATACTTTCTCTTTCGTGTGATGGCCGATCTCTCCCGAAAAAAGTCGTGATAGCACATCCTCCCCTCTATCCTGACGCTTCCTAAAATAACTTTGAATAGTTTTTATTAAAAGTACTACGATAAAATTTCACTCGAACTTATCCAGGAGATTTAAATGCGTAAATTATCTATGATGTTACTCGGCTCACTCTCGCTCGCTTTCGCCGGGCCGAAAACGATGACCACGGTGCTGCCCTATGCGGGCTATATCGACTACAGCTCCGGATCCGACAAGAGCAGTGCCGTCGTCGGTGGCCTCTATGCCTCCATCTATCGTGCTCCAAACAAATTGGAATTGGCGGTGGAACATACCCGGATCAAATATCGCCACAACCTTCCCAACCTCAACCAGACTGACCTGACCGCCATCTATACCCGTTATCGCGGCTATCATTTGGCTTACAAGATCGGGGCTCACTACATCGACAGCGACGACAAGGTGACCGACGGCGCTTTTACCGGGATTTTGGGAGTCAACTGGTACAACTACCTTCACTACAATATCGGGCTTGACGCTTACGCCACCCACTACCACAACGACGCTTCAGGCCGAACCTGGGACTCTATGAACGTTTGGCAATTCCGACCCTATGCCGGATACAATTTCGGTACCTATGCCAGCACTATGGGAAGCTTCTATCTCGAAGCGGAGTACAACGGGATCTTCATCCCCGACGCCGGAGCCAAAGGCTACAACAGCAGTTACCACTCCGCCGGACTGAGTCTCTACCATTACAAAGGCAAATGGACCCATATGATCAAAGGCTGGGTGGGACAGAAAATCTACTCCGTCAACAATGGAGGCTTCACGGTCTACAACCTCGGAGAACTCTACAAAGGCGGCGTCAGCGCCAGCGTCAGCTATGCCATCCGTCCCAACACTTCCCTGAAGCTTCAGTACGAATACAGCCGATTCGAGCACCTGGGTAACAAAGCCCACAGCAACAGTATCGTGGCGATGGTCAGCCATACCTTCTGATCTCCTGCTTTACCGGGTTGAAGGACGCTTCTGCCCGCACCTGATTCATCAACAATCCAAAGGACATCTTCCATGCAACTCCAACATCTGGTTATCGACGAAAACGGAATGGCTTTCGACCCCACGGTGGGGACCTCCTACCAACTGGGAGGCTCTGCCCAGGAGATCATCGATCTGCTCAAAGAGGGCAAAACGAAAAACGAGATCGTCGAGACCCTGGCTCAACGTCACGGAGCCGACCGCTCGGAGATCTATATCGACGTGAGCGATTTTCTGGCCAAACTCAGGATCTACGGATTGATCCGATGATCCGGACCGTGGCGCTCAGCGGCCTTAATGCCACGGACAATCCCGCCCCCGGTTACCCCATCGCCAAAAGCCTCAAAGGCGAAACCAGGCTCGTCGGCCTGAGCTACGACCCCAACGAACCGGCGGATTATATGGACGATCTCTTCGAGCGGGTCTATCTGATGCCCTTTCCCACCCTGGGCTTCGACGAACTGCGCCCCCGCCTCGAAGAGATCCGGCGCCGGGAGGCGATCGATATGGTCATCCCCAACCTGGATGCGGAACTCCCCCTCTATATCCGCTATCAAAAGGAGATCAATGCCTTGGGGATCCGGACCTTTCTCCCGACCCTCGAGCATTTCGAGTTGCGGGATAAAAGCCGGCTCCCCAAACTCTCCGAAGCACTGGGAGTCCTCCACCCGCGAACGATGGAGCTCACTTCGGTCGATGACCTCATCCGGGCTTCCAAAGAGTTCTCTTTCCCCTTTATGATCAAAGGCAACTACTACAAAGCCTACAAGGTCTACAACCTGGAGAGCGCTCTGGACGCCTTTCACAAGATTTCGGCGGAGTGGGGCTTCCCCCTGCTCATCCAGGAGGTGGTCCAGGGCTCGGAGATCAATCTGGTGGGCCTGGGGGACGGCCAGGGTGAACTGGTCGGTGCCCTCTCGATGAAAAAACTCACCACCACGGAACTGGGCAAGATCTGGACCGGCGTGACCATCCACCACGACGGGCTGATGCAGACGGCGGAGCGTTTCGTCCGGGAGACCGGGTGGCGTGGGCCCTTCGAGCTGGAGTGCATCGCCGACGGAGAGCGCCTCTACATCATCGAGATCAATCCCCGTTTCCCCGCCTGGGTCTATTTCGCCACCGGCGTGGGGATCAATCTCCCCCAAATGATGGTCAGGCTGGCCCGGGGTGAAAAGGTCGAACCCCGCCGGGAATTCCCCGACGGAAAGATGTATGTCCGCTATACCGAAGAGCTGATCACCGACTTTTCGGAATTTTCCAAACTGATGACGACAAAGGAACGCTAAATGAGCTATCAAAAACCCACCATCAACAAAGTCGATTTCGCCATGATGAGCAAATACGGCTCCCCCCTCAAAAGCCAGAAGATCCGCAGCGAGATCGCCGGGGTGGATGTCCGTGAACTGGTCCAAAACTACGGCAGTCCCCTCTTCGTATTCTCCCAGCAGGAGATCGAAGAGAAATACCACCGCCTGCACGAAGCTTTCAGCTCCCGCTACCCCGACGTGGTCTTCGGCTGGAGTTACAAGACCAATTACCTCAACGCCATCTGCAATCTTTACCATAAACTCGGAAGCATCGCCGAAGTGGTCAGCGAATTCGAGTACCAGAAAGCCCGTGCCCTGGGAATCGAGGGCAAGGATATCATCTTCAACGGACCCTACAAGCCCAAAGAGGCGCTGAAAGTCGCCGTCGAAGAGGGCGCCAAGATCCATATCGACCACCTCTTCGAAATCAACGACCTGGAAGAGATCGCCCGGGAGCTGGGGGTCAAGATCCCCGTGGCGATCCGGGTCAATATGGATACGGGGATCTACCCCCAGTGGAGCCGCTTCGGATTCAACTACGAATCGGGAGAAGCGATCGATGCCATCGAGAGGATCCACAGCGGCGGCCTCCTGGAGCTGACGGGTCTGCATTCCCACATCGGGACCTTTATGCTCGACGCCAGTGCCTACGGCAAAGAGACCGCCAAGCTGATGGATTTGAAACACCAGGCCGAAGAGCGTTTCGGTTACCGGATCGAATACATCGATATCGGCGGGGGTTTCGCCAGCAAAAACCGGCTCAAGGGAGTGTACCAATCCCCCGACGTCATCGTCCCCACCCCCGACGATTACGCCCAGCAGATCACCGAAGCGATCTACACCCACAACAAGAGCGACACTCTGCCCCGGCTCTACCTCGAGACCGGCCGTCACCTCATCGACGAAGCGGGCTACCTCTTGACGACGGTTCAAGCCTACAAGCGCTTCCCCGATGGAATGAAAGGGTACATCCTCGATGCCGGGGTCAATCTCCTCTACACCGCCACCTGGTACAACTTCAACTTCGAACTGGATCGGCGTTATGAGGGGCTCAACGAACCCTCCATGCTCAACGGCCCTCTCTGTATGAACATCGATATCCTCAGCGAAAACATCATGCTTCCCCCTCTGGATCGCGGGACCGTCATCACCATCGGCCCGGTCGGCGCCTACAATTACACCCAGTCGATGCAATTCATCCGCTACCGCCCGGCGGCTGTGCTCATCGACAAAGAGCGCAATGTCCATCTCATCAAAGAGCCCGACGATCTGGAGACGATCAACTACAAAGAGCGGATCCCCGACTATCTGAAGCGCTCCTGATTCATCATGCAGAACCTGATCTCCCTGATCCTGCGCCCCTATGCGGCGATCCTTTTCCTCGAAAACCGCATCGCCGGCGCTCTTTTGCTGCTGCTGACCTTCGCGGAACCCACCGTAGGGATCAGCGGACTTTTCGCCCTGCTCTGCACCATCGTTTTTGCGGAGTTCGCCGGATTGCGGCACACCTATCTCGAACACGGTTTCTATCTCTACAACTCCCTGCTGGTCGGTCTGGGGATCGGTTTTCTCTTCACCCCCTCGGTGATGAGTTTTCTTTTCATCTTTCTGTTGGCGGTGCTGACCTTTCTCAGCTCCTTCAGTATCAGCACCCTTTTCGCCCGCTGGCGCATTCCACCGCTCTCCCTCCCTTTCGCGCTGGTCACAGCCCTGGCCTATCTGGCGGCGATGAATTACAACGGGCTGCTCGCCCACTTTCATAACGGTCTGGCCCATTACGCCTTCCTGGGTGACACTTCCCTGGGATCCTACCTCAGCTCGCTGGGGTCGATCTTTTTCCTCCCCAACCAGGCGGCGGGCCTGGTGATGGCTCTGATCCTGCTGGTGATCTCCCCGACCCTTTTTTCCCTCTCGCTGGCAGGATTCTATACGGGGGTGGCTACCCATGCTCTGCTCATCGGTTCCTGGAGTGCCGCCTATCACGATGTCTACGCCTTCAACTATATTCTGGTGGCAATGGCTCTGGGTGGAATCTTCCTCCTGCCCTTTTGGAGAAACTATATCTACGCCGGGATCGCCGTGGCACTGAGTGTCATCTTCGCCGATGCGACGAAGATCTTTTTCAACTACTACTCCCTCCCTGTTTTCACCCTTCCCTTCAACGCCGTCGTCATGGTCGTGCTCTTTTTGCTGGTGGTCGTCGGATACGAAGGGCTCAACAGCGCCATCAAAGCCACGCCGGAGGCTTCCCTGGCCTACTACCTGCAGACCCTCTTCCGCTTCGGGCCCAAGGTCCCCAACATCGCCCTCCCCTTCAGCGGCCGATGGAACGTCTATCAGGGATTTGACGGCGAATGGACCCACAAGGGCGCATGGCGCTACGCCTACGACTTCATTGTCCTGAGAAACGGCTCCAGCTACCGGACTACCGGAGACTATCCCGAGGATTACCACTGCTTCGGCGAGAGTGTCCTCTCTCCGGTCAACGGCTATGTCGTCGCCCTCCTCTCCGATCTGCCCGACAACCCCATCGGCACCGTCGATCGGATCAACAACTGGGGCAACTACATCATCCTCCAGAGTCTCGACGGGCACTACATCGAAATCAGCCATCTGATGCAGCACTCGATCCTTCCCAAAGTCGGGGAGTATGTGCGCCTGGGACAGGTCATCGCCAAATGCGGGAACAGCGGCTACTCTCCCCAGCCCCATCTCCATATCCAGGTGCAGCGTACCGGGATCCTGGGCAGTGAGACCGTTCCCTTCCGCTTCGTCCTCTACCGTCAGGCATCCCGGATACTTTTTCACGCGCTTCCCCACACAGGTGAGGAGGTCGAAGCGCTCCTTCCGACCCAGAATATGCAGATGCAGTTCTCCTTCGTCCTCGACGAGCGTTTTGTCTACGAGCGTTTCGTGGAGGGGCAGCCCTCCGGCACGGTCCGCTGGCAGGTCGCGATGAACCATCTGGGAGAATTCTATCTCAGTGACGGCGACAACCGGCTCTTTTTCTATACGGCGCCGACCTTTTTCTACTTCTATCATTACGAGGGGAATCCCGACAGTGAACTCGCCCAACTCTTCAAACTGGCTCCCCGGATCCCCCTGAGTATGGTCTCCTCCGCCAGCTTCCGGGATGCCCTCCCCATCTACCTGCTCGAATCCCGCCTCAAACGGATCTGGATTATGATGATCGCCTCTTTCCGGCCCGAATATTACCGTCGGGAATTCGACTATACGATGGAGCGATTCAGCCTCAACTCCGAATTCGGGCAAGTCACTTTCGCCGTCAACCAAAAAGGCTTCGATGAGATACGATACGGTAATATTTTGTTAAAAAAGCAGTGCGAATGAGACGATTGATCCCGATTCTTTTCCTTTTGAGTGTGCTTCTGTGGGGAGCTGCATCACCCGGGAACGAAGCGATCTCCCGGGCTTACCGAAACTCCTACACCCTCGAAAGCCAGGGGAAGTACCGCAAAGCCCTTGAAGTTTTTCAGCCCCTGGAGCCCACGCTGAAACATCAATACGGCTACAATCTTCGGATGGCCTGGCTCTACTCCCTGGCAGGCGACTACAAGAAGGCAGTACGCTACTACACCAAGGCTTCACTCATCAAGCCCGACTCCTTCGAACCGCGCCTGGGACTCGCCAGAGTCTATCTCCCGCTGCACAAACCCTCCCTCGCCGAGATCAACGCCAAAATCGTCCTGGAGAAAGATCCGCTGAACTATTATGCCAATCTCTACCTGGCTCGAACCCTCCTGGCACTTCATCAAAAAGATGCGGCCCGTCGCATCGTCAAACGGCTTTTGACCTACTATCCCAGTTCCCCGGAGTTTCTCCGCCTCTCTGCCCGCTTGACATCCAAGCCCAAAGCCGCGAAGCACCCGAAAATATCCCCGAAGAGCCGCTGAGCCTTAGCGCTTCCCACTCTGCCCGGCTCAGCTCCACTCGCTCAGCAAGTGTAAAAACTCTTCGCCGTAGCGCTCGAATTTCACTTCTCCGATTCCGTGAACCTCCAGCATCTCCTCCTGCGTTTGAGGGCGGTGGATCGAGAGTTCCCGCAAGGTTTTGTCGGAGAAGACCACATAGGGGGGCACTCCGTTTTCCGTAGCAATCTCTTTGCGGAGTTGGCGCAGGGCGTCGAAGAGCTCCCTGTCGTAATCGACCTCTTCTATAGGCTGGGGCTTGGGAGTTCGACGTTCCTTCTCCATACGCTCTTTGCGGATCAGGACCTCCCGCTCCCCTTTGAGGATCTGCGCACCGGTCTCGGTCAGGACCACCCCCTTGTGCTCGTTGAGGGCGATCCCTCCCAGCTCCAGCAGCCGGTCGGCCACACTGCTCCACTGCTTGCGGTCATACTCCTTGCCGATGCCGTAGACGGAGAGGGCTTCGTGTCCGTTCTCCAGAATCCTGCGGTCCCGGCTCCCCCGCAGCAGATCGATGAGATAGCCGGCGCCGAAGCGCTGCCCACTCCGCCAGGCCGCCGCCAGGAACTTTCGCGCCGCCTCGGTGATCTCCAGACGCTCCACAGCCGGAGCCAGGCAATTGTCGCAACGCTCACCGCACTCGGGCAGAGTTTCACCGAAATAATCGGCCAGGGCTTTGTGGCGGCACGCTTCGCCGCTGACCAGCCGCCAGAGCTTCTCCAGCTTTGCGTAAGCGTGGGCCTTGTAGGGGGTCTCGGGGAGCTCATCGATGAAACGGCGCTGCATCAGCAGATCCTGCGCCCCAAAGAGCAGCAGCGTCTCCGCCTCCAACCCGTCCCGCCCCGCCCGGCCGATCTCCTGATAGTAGTTCTCCACACTCTTGGGCAGGCTCATATGGGCTACGTAGCGGATGTTGCTCTTGTCGATCCCCATCCCGAAAGCCACCGTCGCTACCACCGTCTCGATCTTGTCGGCGACGAATTCCTCGTAGACCCGCCGGCGCTCCTCGGCGCTCAGCCCCGCGTGAAAAGTGGCGGCGGAGTATCCCTTGGCCCGCAGATGATCCGCCAGGGATTCGGTCTGCTTCCTCGAAAGGGTATAGACGATCCCCGACTCTCCCTTGTGGGCCGAGAGCAGATCGAGCAGCTGAGCCCGGCCGTCTCCCACCCGGTGACGGGCACTGACGGTGAGATTCTCCCTGTAGAGACTTCCCCGCACCCGTACGGGATCTCTGAGCCCGAGTTGGGAAGCGATGTCGGCCTCCACCTCCCGGGTGGCCGTAGCGGTAAAGGCGGCGATGGGCACCTGGGGATAACGCTCCCGCAGCAGGGAGAGACGGCGGTAATCCTCCCGAAATTCGTGCCCCCACTCACTCACGCAGTGAGCTTCATCGATGACGAAAAAGTTGATGGGAAGGGTGGAGAGAAGTTGGGAAAAGAAGTCATTGTTCAGACGCTCCGGGGCTACATAGAGGAGCTTCAGCTCCCCCCGCCGCAGCCGACGCACCGTCTCCTGCTGCTCTTCGAAGCTCTGCATCGATCCCAGCATCGCCGCGGGGATCCCCATCTCCAGCAGCGCCGTGACTTGATCGTGCATTAGTGCTAGCAGCGGAGAGACGACGATGGTCACTCCCGGCATCATCAGCGTGGGCAGCTGATAGCAGAGCGACTTCCCGCCTCCCGTGGGCAGGATCATCAGCAGATCCCGCCTGGAGAGAATCGCATCCACCGCCTCCTCCTGCAAAGGACGGAACCCCTGATGACCGAAATGACGTTTGAGGATCTCAAGCTTGTTCATAGATGGAAGTGTAGCGGGATTTTTTCAGGAGAAAGAGGAAAATTTCCAAATGACAGGCGGGGGTGGTCATTAGATAATTGTAGCGTTGCGAAGCAACGCATACCGAAACCATTCACCATTAATTATTCATCATTCATCACTCCCCGTCATTCGGTTTCCCCCGCTTTTTCCAATACCCCGCCTCGGGACTCCCCTCACGCTCCAACATCAGCCCATAGTTCCAGGCCCCCTCCCGGCTGCCGTTGATTGCCGATTCACGGTACCAGCGCTTCGCCAAGGTCGCGTTGCGCTCGACCCCTTCGCCCTGCTGATAGAGCCAGCCCAGGTGAAACTGCGCCGCGGCGTGGCCCAGTTTGGCGGCCTGCCGGTAATAATGAAATGCTTTGGAGAGGTCTTTGGGGACCCCTTTGCCCTTGTAGTAGTGATTGGCCAGGTTGTAGGCGGCTTTGGCGATCCCCTTGGCGGCGGCCCGCTCGTAATAGCCGCGGGCTTTGTCGAAATCCGGCGTGACCCCGTAGCCCCTGTCCCAGACCACCCCTAGGTTGTAAAGAGCATAGCCCTGCCCCTGGGCAGCCGCCTTTTCATACCAATGGCGTGCCTCTTCGAGATCCTTGTAGATCCCCTCCCCTTTGGAGAACATCACCCCCATATCGTATTGGGCATCGGCATAACCCTGTTCTGCCGCTTTGCGGTACCACTCCACCGCCCGGTTTTTATCCATCAGCCGGATCGAACCCATATCGTAGAGCAGCCCCAGATAGAACTGCGCTCTGGCATCCCCCGCCCTGGCAGCCGGAAGCAGTAATTTATAGGAGCGGTCAAACTTTTTCGCCTTGAAAAGCCGAACCCCCTCATCCACCTGCCCCTTATCCACTCCGGCAGCCAAAAGCCAGACACTCAGAAAAAATCCCGCAATCAAATATTTTCTCATTATTAGCCCTGTAATTGGTGTACTGGTATATTGGTTATTGGAAAGATTCCTCAATCCAAAATCCAAAATTCTCAACGCTCAACGCTCAATTCTCAAACGGTACATAATGATCGCCCCCGCCGTCGCCACATTGAAACTCTTGATCCCCGGTTCCATCTCGATCTGCAGTACCGCGTCGCACTTTTCGAGCACTTCTTCGGGCACCCCCTCCTCCTCATTACCCAAAATCAGCGCCCAGCGCTTCGGAACGGGCCCGAACCTCGCCAGAGGCACCGCTTCGGGTGTCGCTTCCGCCGCCAGGAGGGTATAGCCCAGCTCACGCAGTCGCTCCATCGTCTGCAAAATATCCTCATAGCAGTGGACCTTCAGGCGGGTCACGTGCCCGGTGCTCACCCGGATGGCCCGGCGTCCGTAGGGGTGGGGCCCGGAGCTCGGCACCACGTAGCCCCCGACACCCAGCGCCGCGGCGGAGCGGGCGATCGCCCCGACATTCTCCAGATTATTGAGCCGGGTGAGCATCACCACCCGATCGGGCAACTCTTCCAGGGGGACATTGGTCGGGCGCTTCAGATGGGCCATCACGTTGTGATGGATGGAGTGACCGACGATTCGCTCCAGCAGCTCACGGGAGCCCAGATAGACCTTGGGAACCCCCGCCGCCTCGATCCGTTCACGCTCTTTTTCCAAATACTCCGGGGTGCAAAGCAAACTCTTGAACTCCAACCCGCTCCCGAGCAGCTGCCCCACTACCCGCGGGGAGTCGGCGACGAAACTGCCGTCTTTGTCGAAAAGGTTGCCACGAAGGGTGGCATAGGGCCGCAATTCGGGTAATTCCAACGTCTCGAGTTCAATGATCTCCAAAGCCGACTCCTGGGTTTTCTGAAATGGTAACCAAAAAATATCGCTTGCACATCCATAAAGGAAAGATATGATTCGAATCTCTATTGCATCTATACAGACATACCGAAATATTTTTCAATGCGATACTTTCCAGTCTTGAGTCTGAGTATATTGGTATATGAATGAGGGGGAAGAGCGCTGAGTTTTACTCAGCTGCGATCTTTTCAATATAGCGATCTGTAGTCTGCATTACGGCAAGTAATTTTTTGCCATATTCCAATACTTCATCAAAAACTTCGGTAAGCTCATCCTCGATATACTCGTGGACGATGGTATTGCGAATATCCTTCATCAATCGCAGCTCATCGACGCTTTCGATGAGCCCCCGTTTATGCGCCCGATTGACGACATCGACCAAAGTTCCCTGAGCTTCGAATTCATAGGCATCGATGGTCCGAAAGATCTTTCGGACAAGGAAATCGATACTCCGGGCATACCGGCTGCAGAGAGTTTCAAACTTCCCGAACTCTTCGATGCTGTACTCGGCTTTAATCCCTATCGCACCACACTCATCCAAAGAGAGTTCCAGCCATCGCATCTGTTTTTGAAGCAGCTCCCGATCACGTAAAAGTTTCGTTCGTATCATAAAGGAACAGCCCCCTCTCTAGCAATGGTGATAAAAGGATCGTCTACTTTTCCGTTATCCAGAACGATATCGATTTTCTGTTCTCCAAAATGTTTGCAAAATTCGATACGAAGCTTTCGAAGATCCTTTTTGCTCAGCCGCTTATCCACTACCAGCAGGTCGATATCCCCGCCCCGTTTCCTATCGTCTACCCTGCTGCCAAAAAGGTAGAGTTCCGCCTCTTTGGACATCTCGGCAAGAGTACGTTTCAGGAGCTTTCTCTCTTCTTTGGACAGTCTCATATTTGTATTGTAACATTTTGCTTATCGCGACGCTTGGCCCCCCACTCGCCGGAGCCGTCCCTTCCACGCCTTCCAAAACTGCCGGGCGGTGCGGCCGCTTCGGGAAGCCCGTTCCTGGGCGAAACGCAGGGCTTCTCGATGCAGGGCTTCCCGATCGATCTCCTCCCCTTTGAAGTAGTGATCCACCACAGCGAGATACTCTTCCTGATTCAAGGGGTAGAAAGCCAGCCAAAGGCCGAATCGATCCGCCAGGGAGATCTTCTCCTCTACCGAATCGGTGTAGTGAATTTCACCCTCTCGTATGATCGTAGCTTCATTTTCTCTCTGATACTCGGGGACGAGATGGCGGCGGTTGGAGGTGGCATAGACCAAGAGATTATCGGGCGAGGGTTCGATGGAACCTTCCATCGCGCTCTTGAGGTAGGTATAGATATTCTCCCCTTCACCGAAGGTCAAATCATCGAGAAAGAGGATGAAGCGCCAGGGCTCACCCCGGATCTCGTCGAGCACATCGGGGAGATGACGCAGATCCTCTTTGAAAAACTCGATCACCCGCAACCCTCGGTCGGCATAGGCGTTGAGCAGGGCTTTGACCAGGGAGGATTTGCCCGTGCCCCGACTACCCCAGAGCAGGACGTTCTCCGCCTCTTCTCCCCGGAGGAAAGCCTCGGTATTCTCGATGAGGCGGCGTTTCTGCTCCCCAATCCCCACCAGCGCATCCAGAGTGATCGGATCGAGAGTATCTATGCCTTTGAGCCGTCCAAGAGAGGGACGGAAAACGGCTGCTTTTTTCCTCTGCCAATCGACCATCGTCTTTCCTTTTACTGTGATCAAAAGAGTACACTCGATCTATATAGCTTATCGTAAATAAAATGGAGAAGAGAAAGAGGAGAATGTGTTTGGAAAGAAAAATAGAATGAGGCGTAAGCCTCGGCGGGGACTTAGTGGCCGCAGCCGCAGCTGCCGTCGGTACAACCGCCGCCGACTTGACCGGTCTGGGCTTCGGTATCGGTAGCGGGGCGCGCTTCGGTAACGGTGACGTCAAACTCCAGGTCTTTGCCTGCGAGGGGGTGGTTGAAGTCGATGGTGACGGTGTTGTCATCGAAATCGACGACGGTAACCTGAACGGTCTGGCCGTCTTCGCCCTGACCGTAGAGTGCCATCCCTTTTTTCAGATCGATCCCTTCGAACTGTTCGCGGGGCAGGGTCTGCTTCGCTTCGGGATTGACTTCGCCGTAGGCTTCGGCGGCGGGGACGACGATCTTCTTGCTTTCGCCCTCTTTCATACCGACCAGTGCTTTCTCCAGACCGGGGATGATTTGCCCCTTGCCGGTGATGAACTCGAGAGGCTGTGCCCCCTTGTTGCTGTCGATGACGGTATCGGTACCGGCCTCTTTGACTTCGTACTCGATGCCGACGACGCTGTTTTCGTTTTCAATTGCCATAAAAATGTCCTTTGTATAATTTTGCGTCATTGTAACCAAGCAAAGTTAACCGGAGCTTTCAACTCCGGTTTATTTAAGATGTTTTTTCGCCACACGGGCGCTGGGAGTCCCCGGATAGCCGTCGACGATCGCCTGGAAGAAGTTTCTGGCCTGGGCTTTGTCCCCGGTACGCTCCAGGGCGATACCGGTATGCAGCAGCAGCCGGTCCATATAGGCGGCGTTCTCATCGAGCTCGGCACTCTTTTGGTAGTAGCGGATCGCGTCGTCATTCTTGCCGGTACGGTAGGCGATCTCCCCCAGATAGAAGTTGACCGCCGCCGGTTTGTATTTGCGCCCGGCCAGGATGTCGAAACGCCGCTTGGCCTCGGCATAGCGTTTCTGGTTGATCAGCCTCACCCCGCGACTGAAGAGAGCCGAGGAGCCGGCCTTCAGGAGCGGATCTTTTTTGGAAGCGGCTGTTTGCGTTGTTTTGGCGGCTTGGGCTTTCTGCCCCGAAGAGCCGGTGGAGCTCTGAGCGGGCTTTCGGCGGGTCGTGCTTTGGCGCGCAGGGTTTTTCTCGAGGCGGGCCAATCGAGCTTCCAGTGAATCCAATCGCTTGGCAAGGAGTTGTTCACTTCCGTCACTCTTCGATTTCCTGGAGAGAAGGTTGATCTGCTGATTGAGGCTCGAAACCATACTGCGCAAACCGTCGACCTCCTCCTGGAGGCGGTTGACCTGCTGACGCAGGGAGAGAATCGTCTTTTTGTTCTGCGTAGCGAGGGAGCTGCCGCCGTATCCTCCTCCGTAGACGGAAGGTTCGGCCCAAAGCAGGGTCGCCCCCAACAACGCCAGGGTCAAAATCAGTGCCGAACGTTTCACGATCTCACTCCTCAGTTAAAGTTTACCAGTCGATCGACTGGATGCGGTGCTCTCCCAGGGGGAAGAGGATGCTCAGATCGGTCTGCAGGCCGATGTAGCCGATGGAATTGCCCGCTTCGCTGCGCTTGATATAGAGCACGGTATTCCCGTCGTTGGAGAAGCGGGGGAACTGGTTGATCCCGCCGCTGGTCAGCGGCCGGGTATAGTCGCCGTCGGTCGTCGTCAGATAGAGGTTGAAAGCTTTGCCGAAACTGCTCTTCTCTTTGCTCGAATAGACCACTTTGTTGTCGAAGGCATCGCAGGAATCGTTGTTGCTTCCGTGGAAGACCAGTTGGGTGATGGGGCCGCCCGCGAGGGGTTTTTTGAAGATATTGGCATAGCCCAGTCGGTTGGAGACGAAGACCATACTCCGTTCCTTGTCGGCATATTTGCCTCCCACATCGATCCCGCTGTAGGTGGTGAGCTGACGTTTCTCGCCGGTGGCGACATTGTATTCGTAGATATCGGGTTGGCCGGAAGGGGCCATCGTCAGTAGCAGTCGCTTGCCGTCCCGGCTGACGTCGGAGCAGACCAACATCCCCTGGGAATCGAGGATCCGTGTCCGCTGCCCCGTCGTCAGATCGAGGCGATAGAGCGTAGGAAGTTTGCCGCTGTAGTCGGTGTAGTAGATCGTCCGCTGCTTCGCGTCGCCCCAGACGGGAAAGATATTGAGCCCGCCCCGGATGATCGGCTTGATGTAGGTGAAGGTGTAATCGGCCAGGACCACTTCGCTCTCCCGGCGGCCGGTGTAGCGGGCGAAAAGCACATAGCGGTTGAGCCAATCGACCGGCGTGAAGCCCATCGCGGCATTCAGATCGGTCACCGCCCGGTGAATGAGGAAAGGATAGCGGGCCTGAGAGCCGATGCTGTATTTGCGCTCGAAGACCAGGGAAGAGTCTCCCCCTTTGAGGACTTTAACATCGAGGCTCACCCCATTGCCGGACTCACTGATGCGGTATTTAAGCAGATACTCCATCGCGCGCAGATCGGGGTTGAGGATCGGCCCGTTGAAGCTCCCGTCGTGGTAGAGGCCGTCGGGGCGATAGTGGCCCGTGATCTTCAGATCGGCCGTAAAGATCTCATAACTCTTCCGGCCCAGAGGCATCCCCGGGTCGGAGCTGTCTATGACGGCGATCTTGGCACGCTGATCCACATTCTTCTCGATCTTGAGCGTCGCATCCACGGCAAAAAGATAGCAGGAGAGCAGGAGCGTCAACAGAAGGCGCATGGAGTTCCTTTCACCCATCGGTCATCGTATGATCCGGTTTTTCCTTTGATTGTATCGGAGAGGGACTGAAATGTATATTAAATAGTATGATTAAGGGGAATGCGTGGTTTTTTAAGCGATCGGGAAGAGCCCGCCCCGACTCAGGAGTGGTAGTTGGGGCTCTCTTTGGTGATGGTGACGTCGTGGACATGGGACTCTTTGAGCCCGGCGCTGGTGATCTCCACGAACTCCGCCCGTTCCCAGAAGGTGGGGATGTCTTTGGCTCCGCAGTAGCCCATAGAGGAGCGCAGCCCTCCGGTCATCTGATGGATCACATCGGCGATGCGCCCGCGGTAGGGGACCCGCCCCTCGATCCCCTCGGGGACCAGTTTGTCCGCGGCGGTGCCTTCCTGGAAGTAGCGGTCCGTACTTCCTTTTGTCATCGCACCGATGGAACCCATCCCCCGATACTCTTTGAATTGGCGGCCGTTGTAGATGATCATTTCACCGGGAGCTTCATAGGTCCCCGCCAGGGCGCTGCCCAGCATGACCGAACTGGCCCCCACCGCCAGGGCTTTGGCGATATCGCCGGAGTATTTGATCCCTCCGTCGGCGATGACGGGAACGCCCATCGGATTAGCCACCTGGGCCACCTCGTCGATAGCGCTGATCTGGGGCACGCCGACTCCTGCGACGATCCGGGTGGTACAGATGGAACCGGGCCCGATACCCACTTTGACCGCATCGGCGCCCGCTTCGATGAGATCGGCGGCGGCGGCACCTGTGGCGATGTTCCCCGCGATCACATCCACATCGAGCTCCGCTTTGATCATCTTGAGGGTATCGATGATCCCCTGGGAGTGGCCGTGGGCCGAGTCGAGGACGATCACATCCACTCCGGCTTCCACCAGCGCTTTGGCCCGGTCGAGCTGCCCGACCCCAATGGCGGCGCCGACGCGCAGGCGGCCGAACTCATCCTTGTTGGCGTTGGGATACTGCTCGCGCTTCTCGATATCTTTGATGGTGATCAGCCCGGTGAGGATGCCGTTCTCATCCACGATGGGAAGCTTCTCGATCTTGTGCTCCTGGAGCACTTTGGCTGCTTCGTCGAGGGAAGTACCCTTCTTGGCGGTCACCAGAGGCATGGGGGTCATCACATCCCTGACCTTGAGGCTCTTGTCGGTGATGAAGCGCATATCACGGTTGGTGATGATCCCCAGAAGCTTGCGGTTCTCATCCACCACGGGAACCCCGGAGATCCGGTATTCGGCCATCATCGCGTCGGCATCGGCCACCGTCGCGTCGGGCCCGATGAAGATGGGGTCGATGATGATCCCGCTTTCGCTCTTTTTGACCTTCTTGACTTCAAACGCCTGGGTGGCGATATCCATATTTTTGTGAATGATCCCGATCCCGCCCAGACGGGCCATAGCGATGGCGGCCCGATGCTCGGTGACGGTATCCATCGCTGCCGAGACGATGGGGACATTGAGCCCGACCCGGCGGGTGAGACGGCTTTTGAGGGAAACCTCTTTGGGCAGGACGGTAGAGTGCTGGGGTACCAGCAGGACATCTTCGAAAGTCAGAGCGCGCATTTTGATTCGCATGGGGTTCTCCTTGGGTTAGTGGCTGTAGTTGACCGCACGTTCCAGGCTGGCGGCACCGTCAAAAAGGGTCTTCTCGTCAAAGGCTTTGGCCAGCAGCTGCAATCCGACCGGCATCCCGGTTTCGCTGTCCTTCATAACGGGCAGGCTCAATCCGGGCAGGCCCACCAGGTTGACGGCGATGGTGTACATATCGCTCTTGTACATCTCCAGGGGATCGGCCAGGGCCCCCAGTTTGGGAGCGACGGAGGGGGCGACCGGCGAAAGGATCAAATCCGCCTCGGCGAAGATCTTGTTGAATTCGTCCCGGATCAGGTGGCGGACCTTCTGGGCTTTGAGGTAATAGGCGTCATAGTAGCCGGAGCTGAGGACGAAGTTGCCCAGCAAAATCCGGCGCTTGACCTCTTCGCCGAAGCCTTCACTGCGGGTGCGGAAGTAGAGATCCTCCAGGTTTTTCGGATCGTCGCAGCGGCGCCCGTAGCGCACCCCGTCGTAGCGGGCCAGGTTGGTCGCCGCTTCGGCGGTGGCGACGATGTAGTAGGTGGCGATGTCGTATTTGGTGTTGGAGAGCTCTTTGTGGACAATGGTATGCCCCTCGGCCTCCAGAGCCTTGAGCGCCTCTTCGTGGGCCCGCTGTACCGCCGGGGAAGCTTCGGCGACGTAGTTGTCGATCACCGCGATCGTGAGCTTGCGGTCGGGATCGATCTGCCCGTAGATCGGCTCTTTTTCAAACTCGGCGCTGGTGGAGTCCCTGGGATCGTGACCCTTGATAGCGTCGTAGAGAATCGCCGCATCCTCCACATTTTGGGTAATGGGCCCGATCTGGTCCAGGCTGGAGGCGTAGGCGCCCAATCCGTAGCGGCTCACCCGGCCGTAGGTAGGTTTGAAGCCCACCACACCGCAATAGGCGGCGGGCTGGCGGATGGAACCGCCGGTATCGCTCCCCAGGGCCGCGATGGCTTCGCCGGCTGCTACCGCCGCGGCGGAACCGCCCGAGGAGCCCCCGGGCACCCGGCTTGTATCGTGGGGGTTGAGGGTGGGGCCGTAGACGCTGCTCTCGGTCGTAGAACCCATAGCAAACTCGTCCATATTGGCCCGGCCGAAAGGGGCCATCCCCGCCGCCCGAAGATTCTCCACCACGGTCGCGTCATAGGGGGCCACATAGCCCTGGAGGATCTTCGAGGCGCAGGTGACATTCCACCCTTTGACCTGGATATTGTCTTTGAGGAGGATGGGAACCCCCTCCCCCGCTTCGTCAAAGGCGATGACGGCGTTGAGGCCACCACTTTCGGCCTTGCGCCGCAGCTCCTGTCGGATCTCCGCCAACTCCTGGGGTGATTTGATCAATGCTTCTTTGAGGGTTATCACGTGGCCGTCCTGCTCGGATAGATGTAGTCGCAGATTATAGCCAAAAAGAGGTTTGGGAGGGATTGAAAACGGTAGAAACGAGAACTTTTTGCCCTTTCAAAACCTCCCCGGACCGAAGAGCAGCGAAGCTGCCGGCTTCGCTGCTCTTTGCTGCGCCGGGGTGATATGCGGTGTGTGGCCACCGTAGCCGAAATCGACCAGCGACGGCGCGCCGGGAGAGCCGAAAGGTCCCGTTCGGACATATCCGAAAGGCACCTCATCACTCATGTAGACCACCCCACCCGTGGTCCTATCGATGATCTCAGCCACATCGATCACCTTTCCGCTCGGGAGGCGGATACCAGAGCGAAATCTAAGCACCGTATCGTGAACACACTTTGCCGTCGTTTGAATTTGTGCCGGGGTCAATCCGATGGAGAGGGGCTGCATCCTCGTCAGATAGAGATCGATCAGGTCTTTGTCCACTTTTACAAGCACTCCCCCAATATTGAGGTAGGCAATCCTCGGATCGAGGGTCAAGAAGGTGAGTTTTCTGCCGAGAAGGATAAAGTTTTTGGGGACCTCGGCATACCAGATCTGAGATACAGGCATCCGGGTATTTTGAAACTCGATCCCATAAAGCCTTTTCCCATCCACGGGCTGCTCCCCAAGATAGAGGGCGAGGGTTCCGTCGTTGTATTTGGCCCAAGTGCCGGGTTTGAGGGCTTCAAAACTCTTTTTAACGATGCGGTTTTGCAGATCGTGAAGCTTCATCATGGTCTCCAGACATTGCTGATCATTCTGTACCGCAAAGAGTATCGACACCAAGCTCAGTAACCATAAGAGCACTCTTCTCATCTCCATCCTCCTATCATTTCAATTTCCGTGCTATTTCAACACTTCGATCTTCGGGCACCCTTCTTCTGAAAAGTTGATCCGATTGCCGTTGGATATAGCATACCAGCCCGGCACCCTTTTCCTTTTCGGACAAATCTTTTGCAAATGGCCCGCGCCGTCCTCTCTCACGAAACATTCGGGGATCACCTCTTCCTTTGGACAACCCTTCGGCAAGTAGTAGATACTCTTGCCTCCACGTGCGACGCGGCCGATCGCTTCGATATCGGCGGGACTGAGCCCCTGCAGATATTTCACGTCTCTCAAACGCTTCAGAATAACCGGCAGCTTCAATCCCGGATCGACATAGATAGAGCGCGTCTCTTCACTATAGACATCCATATCGTGGTTCTCGGAAGGATCTTCCGGGAAGCGGGCTCCGGGGAGGACCCGGCCCAGAAGCTCATTGATACGATGAAGGCTCGCCTTGGCCTGCCCGGCCGAGGCGAATCCCCATTTTTTACCGATGGCTTCCGTCTTTAGTACGAAACGCCAGGGCCTGGGCCAGCGCAGCTCCCACTTGATGAATTCGGGATCCTCGCAGCTTGCGTTGGAATCCCGCTTGAGCTCCGTCTCTTTCAAAAGATCCCTGTCCATCTCCGGATCGAGGCAGCGCTCCTGACAGATCACCCTGGAATAGAATTCACGGTCAAGTCGCCGCTGCAGGCGATCATCTTCGGGATCGACCCCTTTATTTCGACACTCATCAAAACTCTCCCAAGTCTGGGCGCACTTTTTATTTTTGAACCAGGGACGCAGATCGACACTGCTTGTGATACTCACAACCTTCGAGGATTGGGATGCTTCTATCGCAATATGTGGAATCTTGTCGATCTGATCGATACGGATCATCCGTAAACCGAACTCCTTTCGAAGATTTTCTATCCAATCTCTGGGAGGCTGCTGAAGGGTGACTCCCTTTTTGTTGAGGAAAACACCTACGATTTCGGGGATCGGCACGCAGCCCAGAAGCCCTACGCTCATTCCCGCCAGGAGACAGAGGCTCACAAATGCTCTCATCGAATCAACCGGATCTCTACCCGGCGGTTTTTGGCCCGGCCCTCTTCTGTGGCGTTGTCGGCGATGGGGTTGGCTTTGCCCTTCCCGACGATCTTGAAGAGTTTGGGATCGACCTTTCCGCAATCCATCAGATAATCCGCCACCGACTGGGCCCGTTGCAGAGAAAGGCGCAGGTTGTAGGCGTCGGTGCCGATATTGTCGGTATAGCCGGTGACGACGATCTGCCGGGCGGGATGGGAGCGGATATAGTCCGCCACCACATCGAGGGCCTTTTTGGCCTCGGGTTTGAGGATGAATTTATTGAAGTCAAAAAGGACCTTCTCAGGGACCGTCAGCATCGACCCCTCACTCGTCTTGCGCACAATAATCCCTACCTGTTCGGGGGTGGGTTTCGCCTCGGCTTTCGTGTACTTCGCCACCCGAAGATCGCTGATCAGATACCCGTAGGGATCCGCCCGAAACCGATGTTCGAAACCGAAACCCGTCACACCCTTTCCCTTTTCCAGCTTCCACGGGATCGCTACGGCACGTTTCCCGTTGATATAAAAGCGCATTTGCCCCCTTCGTACCTGCAAAGCGACATGCTGGGGTTTCTCATAGCAATCTTTTATTTTTTTCAAGAATCCTACGCCCTCCAAATTGACCCCACATTGGTAAAAGGTCAACTTGCTTTTTGGGATCACTTTCTTGTCCCAGCCCTTCTCATCGTTCTCATAGAGGAAGAAATTGAATTCACCTGCGTCTCGGGGAACGACATTGAAGTCGATGGAGAAATCTCCCGCACCCAGATCGATCTTTTTGCCTAGCTCCATACCGGCGGCCGCGGAATTGGCAACCCAGATGTGATTGTTGAATTTCACGCACTCCACTGCTCCGTCGATCTTGTTGAACCCTTCGGGGATCTCCCCCACCGGACAATTCCTGAAATCGTTCCGGTAGAGGACCTTGTCCCCAGGAGCAAAAGGACGGGATGTTCCCGTCACCAATCCACCGGCCAGAATTAACGCGGAAAATAAGGATATTCCGACGAAAAGCCGAACAACTCTTCTCATTTTGCCCTCCTTTCCACTTAACTTCTTTTATTACTTTTATATTATACCACTAGTCTATAATCTTCAAACAAATCTTTGATTTATCGATATATGCAAACAAGACACTTAACCCAAATCATTTTGGGAAGCAGGGAAATATGCTATCTTCGAGACCCTACTGATTTCAAAAGGAGAAGAAGATCGAAAAGACCGTTTTGATCACCGGAGCCTACAGCGGTATGGGGCGTGTCACGGCCCAGTACCTGGCCGAGTGCGGTTACCGCGTCTATGCCACTAGCCGCGATCCCGAAAGACTCCGGGCCGAGTTTGAAAAATCGGAGCTTTCCGATCCTCCCCGTGTCGTAGCGATGGACCTGCACTCCAAAAGCTCGGTAGCGCAAGCGGTGGAGACGATCCTGCAGGAGAACAAGGGCATCGACGTGCTGGTCAACAACGCCGGCTACGGGCTGGTAGCCACCGTGGAGGAGGCGGAGGAAGAGGAGATTATAGAGCAGTTTCAGATCAACCTTTTCGGTCTGCTGCGGGTGACCCGGCAGGTCATCCCGGTGATGCGCCGACGGCAAAGCGGCGTCATCGTCAATATCAGCTCCTTTCTCGGGCGGGTGGGTTTGCCCCTGCTGACCTTTTACAACGCCAGCAAATACGCCGTGGAGGGGGTGACTGATTCCCTGCGTTTGGAGCTGGCGCCCGCGGGGATCCGGGTCCATTCGGTGATGCCGGGCTTTTTCAGCACCCAGTTCGCCCGCAAAAACCTCAAAGTCAACGCCAAGATCCAAAGTGAAACGAGCCCCTACGCTCCCCTCTCCCGACAATTGGCCCCGAGAATCGTCGAAGAGATCAACCACGGCAACGACCCGATGGAAGTGGCACACGCCATCCGCTACCTCATCGAGACCGAGGAAGCCCCCGCACGGGTCGCAGTGGGAGAGATCGCCAAAAAGTTTCTCGCGATGCGTCGGGAGCTCAACGATGCCGAGTATGAACAGCGGGTGCGGGACAGCTATGGATTTTAAGAGAGGTGCACGGTGAGGAGCCTTTTTTTCGGGGCCCAGGAGCGGCGCTGCCTCGTCAGCGACCTCGAAAAAGGCCCAGGAAGGCTCATCCGCCGGTTCGACATCTCCAACGGACTGGTCTGTCTGGAAGCCTCGCTAGAGGGGGAAGAGAATCCGGGCTTTTGCAAAGCGGTCAGCGGGATCGACCGGATGCTGGCCTTTCTCTTTGTCTTCAAAGGCCGGCTCGATCTCCAGGAACGCCGCGAGGCCCGATCGCTCAGTCTCAAGGCAGCAGAGAGTGCCATCGTGCTCAGCTCCCGTCAGGATCTGCTCGTCCAAAGCCCCGCCAAGCACCCGATGCACGCTTTTGCCCTCTTTGTGGGCGACTTCTTCATCCGCCGCTATCTGACGCAGAACCGCCGGGAGCCCATCGACCGCCTCTACACCCGATTGGCCGCCGGCGTCCCCTTTGAGCTGATCCACCGTCGCCCCGTGGATGCGCTTAGCGAATACCTCATCCGCCACATTCGCGCCTCCAGCCGCAAAAGCACGCTGAGCAACATCGCCACGGAACACCGGGCCCTCGAACTGCTGATCCATCAACTGGGGATGATCGAGTGGGAAGATCCCGCCGAGCTCAGCGAAGAGGAGCGGCTCATCACCGACCGGGCCAAGGCTGTGCTCCTGCAGCGCTACACCGAGGCGCTGACCATCCCGGAGCTGGCCCGGCTGGTGCGCAGCAACGACTTCAAACTCAAACGGGCCTTCAAAAAACGTTTCGGCACGACGATCCACAGCTATGTACAAAGCCTGCGCCTCAAAGAGGCCAACCGGCTCCTGCGGGATCGGATGATGAGCGTATCAGAGGTAGCCCGGGCGGTGGGGTATCGCCATCCGGGCCATTTCAGCGCCCTCTTTTTCGAGCGCTTCGGCATCTATCCCGGTGATCTGCTCAAAAATCCCTTTCGTGACGGTGAAAAATCCCGATTGTGACTAAAATGCATTGAACTAACGCTCCTTGCACTCTATAATCGAAGAGAATCCTATCGAGCAAGGAGCGAAAAATGAAAGCTTTGCTGATCTCTTTGGCCATCTTTGCCGGAATCTTTTCCCTCCCCTCCTTTTTCCCGGAAAAACCGCTCAAAGTCCCTTCCGACGAAGTCCTGCGCCAAGAAGCGCTCGAAAGCGGCTATCGCCCCATCCCCAAAACCCGTGCGGGCCTGATGCGGGAGGTCAACGGCACCTACAACCCGATGACCCCCGCCAAGATCGCCCTGGGGAAAAAGCTCTTCTTCGACCCCATCCTCTCCCGAGACCGCACCGTCAGCTGCGCCAGTTGCCACATTCTCGCCGAAGGGGGCGATGATAACCGCCCGGCGGCCATCGGCTATCACGGCCGCATCAACCCCCACCACCTCAACTCTCCCACAGTGCTCAACGCCGCTTTGGAGAAATATGAGTTCTGGGACGGAAGGGTCCACACCGTCGAGGAGCAGGCGGGCGGCCCGATCCAAGCGCCTTTTGAGATGAACCTCACCCCCAAAGAGGCGGTAGCGCGGCTCAAAAAGGATCCCCAATACCGCCAAACCTTTGCCAAGGTTTTCGGCAAAGAGGGGGTCACTTTCCATAATATCCGTATGGCCATCGGAGCCTATGAGCGAACCTTGCTGACCCGAGGCGCCTTCGACGAATTCCTCGAAGGCAACACCGGCGCCCTCTCCCCGGCAGCCAAACGGGGGCTGACCCTCTTTATGCACAAAGGATGCAAAGGGTGCCACAGCGGGATGAGCGTCGGGGGGCAATTCGTCAAACGCTTTCCCCTTCGCGCCTACCTCAGCGATTATCTCGGCTTTGAGTTCACACCCAAATTCCATATGAAAAGCAGTGAATTCCCCTTCGACAATGTCGGAGATTTCCACGGACGGGGCGGCAGGGATTTCTTCCGGGTTCCGGTGCTGCGCAACATCGCCAGGACCTCCCCCTACTTCCACAACGGCGCCGTCAAGGATCTGCACGAAGCGGTGCGGATCATGAGTAAATACCAGATCGGCCACGAATTCAACAAAAAGCAGATCGAAGATGTCGTCGCCTTTTTGAAATCCCTCAGCGGGAAAATCGTGGACTACGGGTATTGAGAAGTGAAAGGAGCCCTAATGGAATACGATAGTTTAAAATCCCATTATAGATTTACGGAAGAAGAGGCGGCTATTCTCAAAGAGATGCAACCCAAAATGCGTCAAGTGGCCGATGAATTCATTGACGGGTTCTACAACTACATCTGGGGCTTTGGGAAAACGGCCGATTTCCTCAAAAATGACGAGATCATCGCCTATCATCGCAAAAAGATCAAAGAGTGGTTTCTCAATCTTTTTTGCGGGAAATACGACGTAGTCTACTTCACCGGCCTCTATAAAATCGGAGAGATCCACGTAAAGATCGGCTTGCCTACCCACTATGTCAACTCCGCGTTTACCTATGTGCGGACCTTCGTGCTGCAACATATCGAAGAGGATTTCAGCGACAAAGAACGGCATATCAAAGAGATTATGGCTGTCGAGAAGATCATCGATATGAATCTCGACGTGCTGACCAGCTCCTACCGTGAGGAGGAGCTGAGCAAATTCCTCTCTATGTCCAAATATGAACGTGAAATCCTTGGATGGCTCAAAAAATTCAGCTCCCACATCAACTTCTTTCTCGCGGGAGCGTTGGGGATCGTCGCCATCTTCTCCATCGGGCTCTTTTTGTATGATGTCTATCTGCTCTTTACCGGAGACGAGGGGATCGAAAAAGGGATTCTCAGCGTCCTAGGAAGCCTCCTGGTTCTCTGGGCCGCTATCGAGCTCATCCACGAAGAGATCCACCACCTGCAGGGAAGAGGTTTCGCCATCGGCGCGTTTATTATGCTGGCTATGGCCGCCCTGATCCGCAAGATATTGATCTATTCACTCTCGCCGGAAAAGGGTGAAGAGTTGATGATCATCGGCCTGGTGACCCTGGGACTGGCTCTCTCCTATTGGCTGGTGGGGAGGAAACGTCTATAGTCGTGTTGGAATGGTTGTTATGTTTCTCTTGATGCACCCCATCCCGTAACAGGACGGCGCCAAAAAGGTCTCTTTTGCGGCATCGACGAAAAAGATCGTGGGAAATCGGGTCGTGTAGTAGAGCTCAATCGGATAGCGGGCACCCGAATCAGCGGTGATGATGACCGGAATGTATCGCTTCTCGATGCTCTGCCGCAAAGGTTCATCGACTCCGATCCGACGGATCAATTCCCCACATTCCCGACACCCTCTTTTCACCAGAACCACCAAAAGATCTTTGTGCTGCCGAAGGGCCAAACGATGGGCCGCCGCGTAATCCCCCATCCAGGAGATACGGGCCCACAGCGGCACAACCGTCAGTAAAAGGAATAAAAAACGTCTCAGGATTAGGGGACGGTCCATCGAAGCTCTTTGATCTTCATCGGGGTCGTGAAACGCTTGTCGGCCAGGTCGATGGCTCTGAGGCACTCCTCCTTGGCCAGACGGCCGTAGAGGGTCACGGTGACCTGGTCTCCGGAACGGAGTCCCGGTATTTTGTAGTTGAGGGTGCGGATCTCCTTGCCCTGGAGATTGTTGACCTTTTCAGAGGTAGCAGGAGTGGGAATGACGATGGGATGACCGTCTTTGAAAAAATAGTAAGCGAAGTAGGCTTTGGGATCTTCGGTTGGGCTTTTTCGGTAGTTTTGCCAAATCGTTTTGCCCTTGCGTTTGACCGTGATCTTGAGATATTTGGCCCGGGCAGGCTGGATGATCATAGGATGGGGCATACGGTTTTCGAGGGTGACGGCGATTCCGCCGGGCTCTTTGGATACACTCAAACGATAGCCTGTTGCGCGGAACTTGGCATCACGGATCCCGGGGAAGCGGTGGCTGTGGTGCTCGCTGCGGTTACGATTGTTGTGCTTTTCAGCTCCGCCGGGGACCATAGGCATATGACAGCGGATGCATCCACGGCTATTGTCGGTGGGATGCATCGCCCGGAAGATCGTGACATTGTTCTCGTTGACCTTGTGGCTGTGGCATCCCATACAGACATTATCCCGGTAGATGGGACTTTTGAGGGATGAGTGTTTGTCACTCTCGTCGGGATTGTTGTAGGAGCCGAAAAGGGAGGGTTTGTACCCCTCGGCCTGCTTGGCGGGGAGATTGAGATTGAAATGATGAGCTTTTTTCACATAGGCGATGGTATGACAGAAGAAGCAGGAAACCCCATCCCTTTCTCTCACATCCCTCTCGCGGGGACGCTCCTTGCCGGAGACGAGCGCATCAATGTTGGATGCGGCCGGCATATGGCATGGAGCGCACTCGTAGGTTTTGGGATTGGAAGCGTTGGCGACTTTCCGGTGGAGTTCGTCGGTGAAATAGCTCAGATGGTGAGCCGAGTGTTCATACTCTTCGTAGATTTTCTCGTGACACTCTTTGCATTTGTGATTGGGAATATAGGGTGTAGCGGCGCCAACGGCAGTATACGAGAATAAAAGAAAAGCCAAAATTTTCAGCAGGGGATGATGCATTGGGTTTTCCTTGGAAAAGTCAAGGCATCACCCTCCCGAAGGAGAGTGACAGGAGCCTTACGCTCCGGGAACTTCCTGGCGATGTTCTACGGAGTAAGTGAAGGTCGGAGTCGTCATATTGTAAATATACTTGACGAACTTTCCAGTCTCAGACTCGTAAACACCGATCCGTCCGGTGGTCCACTCGGAGATGAAGGTCCACTTGCCATGGTTGGCAGGCTCGGCATGGAGCAGGCGAGGAACGACAGGGTTCTTGACCTTGGGCCCATGCTTGGCAGTATAAGTCAGCAAGGTCTCTTTGGAAATCTTGGAAGAGACCTGCTTGCCTTTGACCGTCTGATACTGAGTCGCATCCCACTCTTGCAGGATCTTGCCGGTATGGGCATCGATCAGGTGACCTTTGGTCTTGCCGACTTCGATGATCCGATCGGTCTTCAGGGTCTGCTTGTTGATCAGATAGACCTTGTTGTAGTTGTGGGGTCCGCCCAGGACACAGTCAGACCAGAGATAGGGAGTATCTTTGCTGGTACCGACAAAGAGTCCGCCGCCGGCGGTAGGAACGTTGGCGACCACTTTGTTATCCATATTCCAGATAACGACATCACCGACGTTCATACTGTTGGTCGCGTTGAGCTGACCGTACTTGTCGTTGTACCAGGAGCTTCCCTGTCCGGGGTGGGGCTTGGTGCCGGGGCCGGTATAGATCTTGGCAGCCAGCTTTTTGGTCTTGAGGTCGACAACACCCATCAGGTCACTACCCTGAGAAGCGACATAGACGAAACGACCTTCATCCACACCCTCGTTTTCAAACGCATCGTGCAGGATTTTACCGATGTTGGGAATATCCCCTACGACCGGGAAGTCAGGTTTGCTGTAATCGACGATATAGACATGGCCGCCGTCTTTCAGCGCAAAGCTGAAATAGGGAGCATAAGGTGTATCGGCGATGTAAGCGACGCGGCTGGGTCCGATGTTTCCGTCAGGATCGATGACACTGGAGGTGGGATAAACCTTCAGCGGCTCCAGGGTCTTGGCGTCACAGAGGACGGCGCCGCCGGGATTGTAATCTCCCGCCATGACATATTTACCGTCGGGAGAGACAGCCAGACCGCGAGACTCCTGTCCTACCTGCACACTGGCAATCGCCGGCTGGCCGGGAGCGTTGAGGTCGAACATGGTCAGACGCCCGGAGCGGCTGATCGAATAGGCGTAGCGGGGCATCCGCTTGTTGGTCACCGTGACGTGAACAGCGAAACCTGCCTTGTGGCGGGAGAGGACCTTACCGGTGGTACCGTCGATGAAGTCGACCAGAGACGCGTCACGCTCAGTGGCGAAAACGATATCTTTGACACTCTTCACGTCGGTAGGTGTGGGATATTTCTTGAAGAGCGCTTCACGATCCGCCAATTTCTTCCAACTCTTCTTGATCTGATCGAGATCGAGCTTGAGTTCGACGGTATTTTTCCAGTTCATCAGCCAGTCGACCATCCCTGCGGCATCGTCACGGCTGAATTTCGATTTCCACGCCGGCATCGCCGTTCCGGGGCGACCCTCCAGAATGGTATCGACCAGCATCTGCTTATTCTTTTTCTTCAGAGCCTTGGGGCGCAGGTCAGCACCGACACCACCCTGGTGGATGGGGCCGTGACAACCCTGGCACTCTTTCTCATAGACTTTGGCGAAATCCATTTTTGACGTTCCGGCCTGGGCCATTGTCGCTGCCAGCGAAACCGCCGCTACATAACTAAGGACTGTTCCAAGTTTCATCTTTCCTCCTTTGGATTGATTCATCTTCATTTCCGGCCGATGTACACATCGACCACTCTCTCCCGTCATCCGATTCTTCAATTTTATTCCAACAAATCTTGAAAAATCATGACTTCGGTCAAGACTACTTATTCTGCAGTTTCTTCTTTTCGCTGAAATAGATCCAGATCATCGGCAGAATGATAATCGTATGCAACGTCAGCGTCAGCGTCAGCGGCCCCTGATTGAGCCAGGCGAAAATATTGTGGCAGGACACATCCGCACACTGTTCGAACATATGAAAGTTCATCGCATTTCTCCTTATGTAATGTCAACACAAAAGAGCTTCGCTCCTTTGCGAAAATCAGGCGCCTTGCGCCGCCTCTTTCTTACCGATGGTCAGCAGGTCGATCAACAGATAGACGAATCCGACAAAGGTGACCAGACCCATGATTTCACGCCATACCTGTGCCTGGACATACCAGGGGAGGTTTTGGGCGGTGAAGAAGGCTTGCCATCCGGCTCCCAGCTCTGCACGCTCAACCAGGACCTGCTCATAGCCGGCGATGGTCAGAGCTACAGCCATTCCCAAAACACCGAAGGTGATCAGGAAGATCGCCATTTTGGACTTGAAGGTCGCTTTCATTCTCTTGATCCCGTAGGCTTCCTGAATGCCCAGATACATCATACCGATCAGGATCGTCGCATAGGCGCCGAAGAAGGCCAAGTGGCCGTGAGCTGCCGTAAACTGCGATCCATGGGTATAGATGTTGACCTGAGGCAGGGTATGGAAGAATCCCCAAATACCGGCCCCAAGGAAGTTTCCGAAGGCATTGGTCGTAATCCAAGCCATTGCGGGACCGTTTTTAATGGCCGATTTTTCACCTTTTGCCTCGGTATGACCCTGCTCTTTCCCCCAGTCATAGAGGACATGGACGAACATGGCGACCAGAGGCACAGGCTCCAGTGCGGAGAAGAGGGCTCCGATCTCCCACCAGTACTCGGGAGTACCGATCCAGAAGTAGTGGTGACCCAGTCCAAGAATACCAGAACCGAAGAGCATCAGGACTTCGATCCAGAGCCACATTTCGACGATTTCACGCTTGGCATCGATGACTTTGATTAAAGCGTAAGCCGCCAACGTACCGACGAAGACTTCCCAGGTCGCTTCCACCCAGAGGTGGATGACCCACCACCACCAGTACTGATCGACGGAGATATTGTCAGTAAAGAACATACCCGCCAGATAGAGACCGGCCAGGGCCATCAGGTTCGCGACCATAACGGTCATAATTCCTGTGCGCTTCCCTTTCATATAGGTAGCAAAAACGTTCCAGTAGAAGATCAGGACCACAACGACAATGCCGATATCGGCCCATCGCGGTGCTTCGAGATATTCACGACCTTCGTTGATCAACCAGATGGTGCTCTCTTTACCGGGTCCGACCTGAACCAGGAGATAGACCAGGACTACCACGGTCACTGCCGCGGTAAGGACCCAGAAAGCCAGCTTACCCAGGCCGATACCCACGGTTTCGATCCCGGTCTCGTCCGGCAACATCAGATAGACCGAGCCGATCATGGCATAGAGCATCCAGACGACCAGCGCGTTGATGTGAACCATCCGGTTGACACTGAAATCCAGGATCCCGTAAAGGAAGCCGGGGAAAAGGAATTGCAATCCCGCTAACAAACCGAAGAGCAGCTGCGCCCCGAAGAGGATGATCGCCACTCTGAAATACATCATCGCGAGCTTTTTCGACTCCGACTGTAAAACGTTGCTTTTGATACTACTGAGCATAGGTCCCTCCTGTTTGATACTCTTTCACGCCTTTGGAGAAGCCTCTGGGGAAGCCGTTGGTGTCGATAGCCGACATATGCTTCAGGAAAGCCACCAGACCCATAGCCTCTTTTTCGGTGATCCCCAGGTTGGGCATCATCCGCGCATGGGTGGGGTACCGCTCAGGATGCGTCAGGAAGGCAACCATCGCCTCCTCTTTGGTCTTCTTGTTCGTCATAGCAGGCATGGTCTTTTCCCACATAGGATCGAGCCAGGCCTTGGTCAGGTCGGGCGCATAGTAGGCACCGTTACCGAGCAGGGTATGACAATCCATGCAGTTCTTGGCCTGAGAGGTGAGCTTACCCAGGTGCAGCAGGGCTGCAGCCTCTTTGGGGCTCCACTCTTTTCCGAAGAAGGGCTCTTTTTTCCCGATGACGGGAACTTCGAGGCCCCGCTTCTCATTGTATTTGTAGTCGATATGGTAGTTGATCACCGTCGGGGCGGGAATCCGGCGTGTCTCTTTGCCGGTCGCCACCTCTTCTTGCAACTCCTTATCGGTTCCCATGCGAATCTGACTCATCGTGTCGAAGGTCAGAAAGATCAGCAGAATCGTCGCGAACCCGGTTACCCAGGCTGCCGAGCGTCGCCAAAAGCTGATACTCGTCCAGACCGATGCTTTTTTCTCAGCCATTTTTCCTCCTTTTATTGATTGTGTGTATCGTTGGGCTTCTTCTGGTCATACCGTTTCTCCGACTCGGAAATGAGATAGAAATAGAGATGCGGTACGAAGAGATAGGCCACCATCGTCACGATCAACACCTTGGTGGTGTAGTGATTGCTGTGAATCAGGATGGCCAACTCATACAGGCTAAGAACCTGCAAAATCCAGAGCAGATAGCCCACAGGTTCCCATTTCCGTGAGAGATACCCCATTTTGACGAGCGTGATCATTCCCGCGTAGGCAGCCCCCAGCACGATCACCAGAGTAGAGACGATGAAGATCGGCAGGAACTGATCGGGAGCGATCGAATGCCAAAGTGGTGCAGTATTTCCCATGTCAAGGACTCCTTTGAACGTTATGCTACGACGAGCATAGGGTATTATGGCGGCTTTCCCCGGACGGGGCATTGACAGAGGTCAAGATTTGAAAGTTATTGGTAGATTAGTCATTGGTTATTGGGAGAGTTGAACATTGAGGAATTTTGTTCCTCGGTTTCTCGCTTAATCATTGAACGAAGTCGGTTGGGAGTGTATTGGTATATTGGTTATTGGGTATGAAAAATCGTGTTACTTGCAGTGTAATCCGGTATTATATATGTTCACTTTATTATAATCCAGAATCAAAAATTCTCAATTTTCCATTCTCAATTCTCAATTCTCAATTCAAAAAGCCTTTAAAGACTTTTTGACAATACATCGCGCGGCACTGAAGGGGCGTACATATTGGGGGGAGACGAAGTTGTCTCCTTCCAGATGCCAATCGGCTATCCCCTTGCGTATCTCGATCGATTGGGCGGCGGTTCGGATGGCCCGGCTTTCACAGAGGATCGGTTTTCCCTGCTCGAAGGCGGCTTTGACTTCGGCGATCCGGGAGCTGGTAACCCAGTAATGCCCCCCGATAAAGAGAATGAGGACCAGGCCCACCCAGAACAAAGCTTTTTTGGGGGCTCCTTTGGACATGAAGGGACGGGTAGAGACATAGAGGGTGATCAAGAGGATGATCCCCGCCAATACCAAATAGGCCCCTTCCAATCGAAAAAACTGTGATAGCATCGCTTTTCTCCTCCTGCTCTTTTGGGGAAAGTCTAGCTGAGTTTGACGCTTCCCTTCCTTGATACAAGTCAACACGCTCTAATGAGAGAGAGCCTATACTACCGCAAAAATGGCGCAAGGAACGGAATTCAGTATGGCACAAAAAGAGATATTCAGTAAAAAGATCGTTTTGGCTTTGGGACTTTTGATGGTCTTTCTGGCCATCGTCGCCTTTATCGAAGGCAAACCGCCCTATCGGGACAAGCGGATCTATCCGATTGTCAGAAGCTTCGAGCCCTATACAATAGAAAAGAGCATAGGCGGCCTGCGGATCCTCAGCAAAGAGGACCCCAAATTCAAAGAGGAGCCGGATGCCGTGAATTTCTACAAGCGGCTTCAGGAGCTCGACCGCCAATGGGCGGGCAAGCATCTCAGGCTTCGCCACGACCGACTGGAGATCCTCGACGATCAGGGGAAAGTCCTCAAAACCATCGCATTTCAAAATGAAAAAGAGCGTCATTTCGTCCAAGACTATTATGGAGTGAAACCCCAATGATGAATACGGTTTTGATGCTGGTCTATACCAGCGTACTGCTCCTCTTTTTCGCCTATCCCGCTATGCGCATCGCCGAATGGCTTATGGAGCGTTTCGATATCCATGAAAAGTGGTACAAAACGATGGTCATCGGCGTCACGATCCTTATCTCTCTTCTGGTCGCCGCCTACCTCAAATACGGATAATGCGATGATCAAGGTGGGAACGGATATCGCCCTCATCGAACGGATCACAAAGAGCCGTGAAAAATTCGGGGAGAGATTTCTCAAACGTTATCTCGATGAATCGGAATACGATGCAGATAGCACCGATGCCACCCTCGCCGGGCTCTGGGCCGCCAAAGAGGCGACGGCCAAGGCCCTGGGCTGCGGCATCGGAGCCGATCTGGGCTTTCACGATATGCACATCGTCAAGGATGAACGGGGCGCCCCCCATCTTCTTTTCGATGAAGCAGTTACCCGACGCTTCGGGATCGTAGAGAGCTCGCTTTCTATTAGCCACGACGGCGGCTTTGCCATCGCGGTGGTCATGATAGTAACCGAGTAACCGAGTTTGACATAACTGATAGATTTGTCAAGGGGTTTGAAGCTGATTTGGAAGGTTGCGAAAATGGAAGCCGCAACCTCGTTTTTTATGCCGTGTAACATTCATAGCACTAGAAAACACCGCCTCCGCTCCCACGCTATACGTGGAAGAAAACCAGGATCAGCCTCAATGGCCGTCACCACAGCAAGTGCCGGAAGGCCGGTTCTCTTAGACGGCAATCGTGAAGTGTTCATCGGTTAGAAATTCATTCAGGGTTTGGGCAGTGACGTAACGGGGAACGATATTTACGACAGGAATATAGGGATAGGAAAAAAAGAAAGTATCCAACGAGGACATTAAAAGAGCGATCCGCTATCCCCACCGACGGGAGCCGGATTCTTCCGGGGAGGATGGAGGGGGTCAACCACTTCTCTCCCCTGCTCATCCTCGATCCTGCCGCTGGCCGCCGAATCCCCATCCAGAGGGATCATCTCCACTTCGTCTGTCGCATCCGTGCTTCCGGCGGCACGCGAAGCGCTTCCCTCACTTTGATTCCGCTCACCTGGCGTCGCGGGGGCGAATCCCTCATCCAGAAAATCCCCGCTTTCGCCTTTGGGCAGAGGAGAGATCTTGGTATAGAGCTCTTTATGTCCGTCAACCTCTCCTTCGTAAACCCCGTCGGGGACCGGGAAAACCCGGGGCATATTGGGGTAGAGCTTCAGAAGTTCCCGATAGAAATAGGCGAAAGCCGGGGCCGATACCGATCCGCCGGTGGCGTGGCGCCCGATGGGACGGTTGCTGTCTCGGCCGTACCAGACGATGGTGGTCACCGACGGGGAGTAGCCGCAGAACCAGGCATCGACCCCATCGTTGGTGGTTCCCGTCTTGCCCGCCAGCTCTATCCCTTTGACGGCAGCCTTTCGGCCGGTCCCTCGCTTGATGACATCCTCGAGAATGCTGGTCATCAGATACGCCTGCTCCGGACGGGTGAAATCGAGGATCTCCTTGGGCTTCGTCTCGTAGATCACCGCCCCTTCTCTGGAGACGATCTTGCTGACGAGCCTCGGCTCGATCATATGGCCGTAATTGGAAAAGACCGTATAAATCTGGGCCATCTTCTGTGGGCTCAGCGCCAGGTTCCCCAGGGCAATGGAGAGATCGTTGGGGATATTTTCCACATCCAGGAGTTTGAGGCGCTTTCGGATCGTTGCGATCCCGATGTCGTAGACCAGGTTGATGGTGGCCAGGTTGCGGGAGTGGACCAGAGCATCTCTGAGGGTGATGAAGCCTTTGAAATCCCGTTCGTAATTCTTGGGAGCCCAGATCTTGCGGTGACCGTTCTTGTAGTAGACAAAAGTCCGGGCGAGATCGGTGAGTTTGGAAGCGGGGTTGTAGCCCATATCGAGCGCCGTCTGGTAGATAAAGGGTTTGAAGGCCGATCCCGGCTGGCGTCGGGTCATCGTCACCCGGTTGAAGGCGCTTTTTTTGTAATCGACCCCTCCGACCATACTGAGGATGTCTCCCGTTTTGTTCTCCACCGCGATCAAGGCTCCGTTGAGATCGCTCTTTTTCGGATTTTCCTTATAGCGTTTGAGGAGGCGGCCGTAGCCGTATTTCAACGCCTTGCGCGCCTTCTTCTGCATCGAGAGGTCGATGGTGGTGTAAATTTTATAGCCGCCGGTCCGGATATCCGCCAGCTTGCCGCGGAAACGGCGCAGCACCTCATCGACCACATAGGGCGCCACGTTCTGCGTCAGGGTGGTGCGATAGATCTTGGGAGTCTCCTTGATCGCTTTGTGATACTCCTCGTCGGTAATCCAGCCTAGGTGTTTCATTCGGTAGAGAATGGCGTTGGCCCGGTTGAGCGCCCGCTTGTAGTGGCGGCGGGGGTTGTAGTAGCTCGGAGCGTTGGGCAAGCCCACCAGAATCGCGATCTCTTTGAGGGTGAGGTCTTTGAGGGGTTTGTGGAAATACCCCTGGGCCGCGGTCTTGACTCCGTAATAGTTGTTTCCGTAGGCGATCTCGTTGAGATAACGCTCAATGATCTGCTCTTTGCTCAGGACATTCTCGATCTTGATGGCCAGGATCGCTTCTTTGATCTTGCGGGCCAGCTTTTTTTGGCTGGAGAGAAGCTTGTTTTTGACCAGCTGCTGGGTCAGGGTCGATCCCCCCTCGACGAAGCGGCCCGCCTTGATGTCGGCGACGATCGCCCTCAGGATCGCGTCGGGGTTGACCCCGTGGTGCTCAAAAAAGCGGGTATCCTCGGTAGCGATGAGGGCTTCGACGAGTTTGGGAGGCAGCTCATCAAACGTGGCGTAGAGGCGGTGGCGTTTTTTGAAGACGTAGGCCAGATGTTTGCCGTGCCGGTCCAGGATCTCCGTGGAGAGCTCGGGGCGGTAGTTGATAATCTTGTCGGCGTCGAGCTTCACCTCCTGATAGGCGTAGACGAAGGCTCCCACCAACGCGATGCCGAAAAGGATCGCCAGGAAGATGGAGGTTTTGACAAAACGGTTGATCATCGACGGAACTCCCTCCGGGCGAAACTCGCTTCCAGCAACCGCCGGGTATAGTCGCTGCGGGGATGGGCCAGGATCACCTCACTGGGCCCGGCCTCGACCTTGCGCCCCTCCCGGATCACCAGCGTCTCCCGGCAAATCTTTGCCGCCAGGTTGATGTCGTGGGTGACGAAGAGCATGCTGAAGGCAAAGCGTTTTTGCAATTCTACCAGAATGCGGGCGACCTCCTCCCTCAGATGGGGGTCCAGGGCCGTCGTCGGCTCGTCGAGCAGAATCAGTTTCGGATCGCTGCTCAGGGCGACGGCGAAGATGATGCGCTGAAGCTGCCCTCCGCTGAGCTGGGGCGGATAGCGGTCGAAGAGGCTCCACTCCAGCCCCAGCAACGCAAAAAGTTCCCGCGCCTTCTCCTCGGAAGCGAACCACTGCTTGCGGATTTTGGTCAGCGGCGAAAGGGCGGTGAAGGGATTTTGGGGAACGAAGGAGAGGGTCCAGCCCCGAACAAGCCCGAAAGGAGCCGAGATCTTCAGCTCCGAGCGTAGATTGGAGGGGAGCATCCCCAGCAGTGCCTTGAGGGTCAGCGACTTGCCGCTGCCGCTTTGGCCCACCAGAGCCAGTGAGTCTTTGAGCTCGAAGTTCAGATCGACCAGAGGGCGTTCCCCTTCATAGATCTTCAGGGTTTCGACGCGGATCAAAGACGCTCCTTAAGGTAGCTGAGCATCTTTTTGAGCTCCTTTTTGGGAGCGCCGAGCCGTGGGATGATCCGAAGGATCGGTCGCGGGACCGTGGGCTGGCGGATGGCGCCGACGAGCCAGCCCCGCTCAGTGAGCTCCCGCTGAAGCTCCAAAGCCCGGGTATTCGAAGCGACAGGGATCGGCAGGATCAGCGACTCCATCCGCCTCCCGAGAATCCTCTGCACGATTTGCCGCCGCTTCCCGATCCGACGGCGCAGTTTCGGCGCGTGACGGCGGATATACTCCAAGTTCTCCAAGGCCAGAGCCGTATCGATCACCGAAGGGGCAGTGGAGTAGATAATCGGCTTGGCCCGGTTCTCCAGATAGGAGAGGATCGAAGCTTCGGCCAATATGTAGGCACCGTAGCTCCCGTAGGCTTTGCCCAGAGTCCCCATCTTGATATGCCCAGGGCAGGGGGCGATGCCGTAGTGCTCGAAGATCCCCAGCAGATGCCGCCCCAGCACTCCGGAGCTGTGGGCCTCGTCCACGATCAGCAAAGCCCCCTCCTCTTCGCAAATTTCGAAGATCTCCCGGGCGGCCAAATCCCCGCTCATCGAGTAGACCCCCTCCACGGCGACGATCTTCCGCTTGGCTTTGCTTTGGCGCAGCATACGGCGAAGCTCTTCGGGGTCGTTGTGGCGAAAGAGGCTCACCCGATCCCCCAGCAGCCCCGTCGCCATCATCCCGCTGGCGTGATACTCCTCGTCGATAAATAAGCGGTCCTTTTTGCGCACCAAAGCTTCGATGAGCCCGAGGTTGGCCAGGTAACCGCTGCCCACGATAATGCCCCCTTCGAAACCGTTGAGCTCGGCGATGCGGTCTTCGAAGAGTTGATGGACGGGGTGGTAGCCGTTGACGAGCATACTCGCCTTGGGAGCGTGAGCGGGGAAATCTTCAAGCCGGTGCAGGGCCCGGTGAAGCTGTTTGCGCTTTTCGGCCAGCCCCAGGTAGTCGTTGGAGGCGAAGTCGATCAAAGAGGGGTCATAGAGCCGGCGCTCGCGGAAACGTCCCGCCCTGCGCAACGCTTCGAGCTCCCGACTGTAGGGCACCGCTACACCTCGATCCAGGGACGCAGGATCTCCACCTGCAATCCCATCGCCGTGCTCTCGAGCCCCTGCACCTTCTCGATGTAAGGCTTGCAAAACCCTTCGACCATACAGGCCCCCGCCTTGCCCTGCCACTCCCCGCTCTCAAGATAGCGCTGCAGCTCGGTTTCGTCGAAGGGAGCGAATCGGTAATGGGTCGCCGAAAGGTCCAGGAAGTAACGCCGGGCCGATTTGAGATGGGCGCAGCTGACGATGGCGATCTCTTCTCCGCTGATCGTCCTCAAGATCCGCTCGGCATCGTCGCGATCCTTCGCCTTGCGCAGGATCTGCCCCCGGGGCCCGGCGATCACCGTATCGGCTACCAACAGCGGGATCTCCAAGCCAAAAGCCGCCTCTGCCGCTTCCAGCTTGCCTTTGGAAGCGTGGTAGACGAATTTTCTAGCATCGTTCGTTTGAATCTGCTCCTCGTCGAAGTCCACGGGAGACTGGATGAAATCGATATCGAACTCTCTGAGGAGTTTGGCACGGCTCTCGGAGGCGGAACAAAGCCTTATCATAAGAAGCTCCACTTCTTATGAGATGGAGAATGGAGAATAGAGAATGGAGAATTTTTTAGTCGTCCAAAGTAATCACTATTCAAAAAAAGCTTTGCAGAGCAAAGCAATCCAAAATTCCTCATTCCTAACTCCTCATTTCTCATTGAATCACACTCCCCGGAGTGTGATTCCGAGCCAGAGCGCCACGACCCCCAGCAAAATATTGATGGGCAGCAACAGATTGGGGATATTGGCCACCTGTGCTTTGGCGGCGGCCGGATCGCCCGCCTGGAAGAGCTTCCAGGCCCGGGCACGCTTGAAAACCATAAAGAGGTAATTCAGAGCCATCACGGTCCAGATCCCCTCTTTGGCAATGAAGATGGTCTTGTTGGCACCGTGGTGGCCGTCCAGAGCGATCACCATCACCAGGCCCGTCAGGAGGATCAAAAGGATAAAAGGCGCCACGAGGGCAAAGAGCCGCCCCGTCACCCGAAGGGTCGTCTCCAGACGCACTTTGGGATCTTCGATACTCTGCAGCGCCGGATGAACCGCCGCGCGCACGGCGATCATCCCCCCGACCCAGACAAAGGCCCCCAAAACGTGCAGAAAAATGATGATATGGGCATAATTGGCAAACAGATCTTTCATCCCACACTCCTCCAAATTTCTAATTACTAATTTCTACTTTCTAATTTAATTATAGGTCGATCGCTCGCAAAGCATCGTCGAGATACCCTTTGGCCGCCCGCATCGCCTCGGGGATCTTTTCGGGGTTTTTCCCTCCCGCCTGAGCGAAGTCGGGGCGTCCGCCCCCGCCGCCGCCCAGGATCGGAGCGACTTCTTTGATCCAATCCCCGGCTTTGACCGGCGTGTTTTTGCTGCCGGCGGCCAGGAGGACTTTATCGCCCTTTTTCTGGAAGAGCATCACCGCCACCTTCTCGTGACGGTTCTTGATCTCGTCGATCATCTTTTTGATATCCCCCGCCTTCACCTCGTCGACGATCACCGTGATGTCACCGATCTTCTCTTCGGCAAGCTCTTTAGCGCCGCCGGCCAGAGCAGCGTCGAGTTCGCTCTTGAGGGTTTTGATCTGCTCTTTGAGCTTGGCGATACCGGCCAGGGGCTCAGGGTTTTTCACCGCTTCGACGATCTCTTTGCGCTCCCGGCGCAGGTGATCGAAGAGCTTGGCCGACTCTTTACCGCAGACCGCTTCGATCCGGCGCACCCCGGCGCTCACGCCCGACTCTTTGGTGATGGCGAAGAGGCCTACTTCCGCGGTATTGCGAACGTGGGTCCCCCCACAGAGCTCCACCGAAGCGTCGCCGAAGCGGACCACCCGCACCTCATCGCCGTATTTTTCGCCAAAGAGGGCCATCGCCCCCTCTTTTTTGGCCTCTTCGATGGGAAGGACTTTGACCTCTCCCTCGATGGCACGGTCCACCACTTCGTTGACCCAATGCTCCACCTTTTGCAACTCTTCGGCGCTGAGGGCCTTGGGATGGGTGAAGTCGAAGCGCAGGCGCGTCGCCTCCACCAGTGAACCCGCCTGGGTCACGTGCTCGCCCAGCACTTCCCGCAGCGCGGCGTGAAGCAAGTGGGTCGCGCTGTGGTGCTTGGCGATCTGGCGGCGGGAATCATCCACCAGCGCTTCGACCTCCTGACCTACTTCCAGGGTGTTGCCTTCGGTATCGACATAGGAGAGGTTGAGCGCGTGGAATTTGCGGGTATCGAGGACTTTGACGTTGGGTCCGCCGCTCCAGACCACCAACTCACCCCGGTCACCGACCTGCCCGCCCGACTCGGCGTAGAAGGGCGTGGGATCAAGCATCACCCATCCGAGCCCTTCGAGTTTTTGGACCTCTTTGAAATTCTCATCCAGTAGAGCGACGATCCTGGTTTTGGTATCGGTCTCTTCGTAGCCGACAAAGCGGTTGGGGCCGTGGCGCTCCTCCAGGGCTTTGAAATCGCCGCTGACCGCCGCGTCACCGCTGCCCTTCCAAGCGGCGCGGGATTTGGCCTTCTGCTCGGCCATCTTGCCTTCGAAGGTGGCCATATCCAGCTCGATCCCCTTCTCCCGGAGCATATCCTGGGTCAGGTCGAGAGGGAATCCGTAGGTGTCGTAGAGTTTGAACGCCACCTCCCCGCTAAAGACATCCTTCGTGCGCTGCAGCTCTTCGTTGAAGAGTTTGATCCCCGCTTCGATGGTTTCGAAGAAGCGCTCCTCCTCCATCTTCATCGCCGTCTTGACCGCTTCGGCCCGTTTGGGCAGATAGTCGTAGTGCCCGCCCATCTGCTCGACGAGGGTATCGACCAGGCGATGCATAAAGGGCTCTCTGAGGCCCAGCAGATAGCCGTGGCGGATCGCCCGGCGCATAATGCGGCGCAGGACGTAGCCCCGCCCCTCTTTGTCGAAGTTGACCCCCTGGGCCAGGAGGAAGGTGGTCGAGCGCAGGTGATCGGCGATGACCCGATAGCTGGCGATGGTCTCTTCGGTCGGGGCCTTACCGACGATCTCTGTGATGGCGTCGATCAGGGGTTTGAAGAGGGAAGAGTCGTAGTTGTTGAAGACCCCCTCCTTGATGGCGACCACCCGCTCCAGGCCCATTCCGGTATCGATGGAGGGTTTGGGCAGAGGGTGGAGCTCGCCCGTTTCATCCCGCTCGTACTGCATGAAAACCAGGTTCCAAATCTCCAGAAAACGGTCGCCGTCGCCCCCCATATAATCCTCGGGGCCGTTGAAGTGTTCCGCGCCCTGGTCGTAGAAGATTTCGCTGCAAGGGCCGCAGGGGCCGGTATCGCCCATTTGCCAGAAATTGTCCTTGTCCCCGAAACGCTTGATCCGCTCTTCGGCGATGTGTTCTTTCCAAATCTCGTAGGCTTCGTCATCGCTCTCGTGGACGGTCACCCAGATCTTTTCGACCGGCAGGGCCAGATACTCTTCGCCCGTGACGAATTCCCAGGCGAAAGCGATGGCCTCTTTTTTGAAATAGTCGCCGAAGCTGAAGTTCCCCAACATTTCGAAGAAGGTATGGTGCCGGGCCGTATAGCCCACATTGTCCAGGTCGTTGTGCTTGCCTCCGGCCCGAATACAGGTCTGCGAACTGGTCGCTCTGGGAGGATTGGGAATCGGCGCTTCGCCGGTAAAAATGCTTTTGAACTGCACCATCCCCGCGTTGGTGAAGAGCAGGGTCGGATCGTCGGGTACCAGCGGGGAGCTGGGTACCACACGGTGGCCTCTCTGGGCGAAATAGTCGAGATACATCTTGCGGATATCCATGGTTGTTTCCCTCGGTCGATTAATGGGTGATATTTTAGCGAAAAGAGATAGGGGAAAAGTTTTGTCGGAGAGAATGGCCTTTGGGAGAGTTCCCCGACGTTATTGGCCTCAGCTGAGGCTCAGGTAGAGATAGAGGTTATCCTCTTCATAGTTGATCCGCTCTTTCAGAATTTCCAAAATATTTTGGAAGGTATCGAAAAACTCCTCATCGAACTGTGCATCGTCTCGGACATATTTGGCAAGAAATTTCATCAAAGTCATTTTGGTGTCTTTGAAAGAATTTTGGAACTGGAAAATAAGCTCTTCGACCTTTTTGTCGTTCATGTCGGTGTCACGGAGCATTTTGAACATTTCGATATCTTCGCTTCCCAAATGGTCCACCGCCATATCCACGAACTTTTTGAGATAGCGTTTGGTAGCCTCCTGATTATTCTTGACATACTCTCCAATTACCTTTTCACCAAGGATCACGAGCTCTTCATGCTCTTTTTTCCATTGTTTAACCAATTTCCTTTGTTTAGGCTCAAAAAGTGAAAACATAACCGACTCCCATTCTTTTTCCTGATTTACTTAATGAAGTATTATAACCCAAAAAATTTACAGTTCATCAAAGTTCACAGACCGGTGACGCGATAGAATCCTCCCCCATCACTCATCAAAGCGATCTTTGTCCCCCTCCGGATCAAAATTCGAAGGTACAGCGGTCACCGGAAGGCTCCCACCAGGGATCGAACTGGAACCTTCCCGTCGGCTCCGTCAAGCCTTCATAGCCCGAGATGCACTGATAAGGGACATTCCCCCAACCCAGGGAGCCGTCACGGCTGACCCCCAGGTAGAGCAGATCGGGATCGGAGAGGGAGAGGGTATCATCCAGGTCGTAAAAAGTACACCGGTCTCCATCGACATAGCGGAAGGTCCCGTCCGCATCGGTCACCCCTTCATCAGGCCCACATCGGTAGGCCACGCCCTCCACTCCGACATAGCTGTCACTCTCAGGGTCGTAGGTCTGCAGATAAGCTTTTTTGTATGGGATCGACGCACTGCCGCCGCCTCCACCGCCACATCCACTCAAGCCCAAAGCCAGGAAAAGGATTCCGACCGTCACAAGGATTCTTTTTTTCATCATGTGTTCCTCCGTCGTCCGAACTTTCCCCACATTCAGTGTGGGATTCAACGGGAATCTTAGATGAAAATCGGGGAGGAATCGTGAAGAGAAACGAAGGAAAGTTAGTGCGTGCCCAGATAGCTCTGCAGCAAGCCGGCGATTTCGCGGGCACCGTCGCGGGGAGTGAACTCGATCAGGCCGCGGCTGGGGATGGAGAGATCCTGCTTGAGCAGGTCGAGGACTTTGCCGGGTTCCAATTCCGATTCGCGCAGGACCCAGGCGAGGCGTCGTTCCGCCAGGAAGCGGGCGTTGTGATACTGATGGTCCCCGGCTGCATAGGGGTAGGGGACGAAAAGGGTGGGCAAGCCGTTGGCCGCCAACTCCCAGAGGGTGGAGGCACCGGCTCTGGCCACGGCGAAATCGGCCCTTGCCATATAGTCGGGAATTTTGTCGCTGAAGCCGAAAACCTCCGCTTCAACCCCCTGCTCCCGATAGGCGTCGCGGACCCGCTCCAGGTGCCGCTCTCCCGCCTGATGGAGGATGGCGATCCCCCGCTCCCGGAGATCCCGCGCCAGGGAGAGGGCCAGCTCGTTAATGGCCGCCGCTCCCTGGGAACCGCCCAGGAAAAGGATGGTTTTCGCCTCACTGCGCACCCTCGCTTTGTCGAAGAAGACCGATTTGACGGGATAGGCCCGGATGGGACTTTCGGGGTCATAGGAGGAGAGGAACGCTTTGGCATAGGGGCGCAGCAGACGATTGAGGGTGCCGGGGACGGCGTTTTGCTCATGGATCACCAGCGGAATACCCGTCAGCAGCGCCGCGATCGCCGCCGGCGCGGCAGAATATCCGCCCACGGAGAAGACCACGCTTGCCTTTTGCTCTTTGAGGATCGATCGCGCCTGCATCACCGAACGGGCCAGCACTCTCAAAGAAGCGATCTTGCCCGCAAAGCCCTGATTGACCACCCCCCGGCTCGGAAGGAAATAGCGCCGGGAAAAGTCGCTATCCTCTTCGAACCAGCGCCGATCCTGCCCTCCGGTGGAACCAATATAGACCGGAGGAGCTGTCGGCGTCTCGGAAGTAACAAGGCCTTCTTTCACTGCCCGGACAATCGCCAGGTGCCCTCCCGTCCCGCCGCCGGTCATAACGATACTACCCATGTTTTTTCCTTTTGGATTTTTTCTCTTCGATCTTCTTCGAAACCATCAAGACCATCCCGATGGCCACCGATGAGGCGAGGATCTGGGATCCTCCATAGCTGAGAAAAGGCACGGCGATCCCTTTGATCGGTGTCACCCCGGCGATCCCGTAGCTATTGACGATAAAGGCAAAGAGGATCAGCAGCGCCACCCCGACGGTAAAGAGGTAATAAGCCGGCTGATGAAGGCGTGAAGCAATCTGCAGTAGTCGAAAGATGATGAAGATCAGCAGCCCCGCCACCAGGATCAGAGTCACAAAGCCGAGCTCTTCGGTCAAACCTGCCAAAACGAAGTCGGTATGGACTTCACTGAGATAACCCAGTTTGAATTGTCCGTTACCCAGCCCCTGGCCCAACCAACCGCCGTTGTGAATGGCATTGAGTGAGTTGGCGATTTGATAGGGTTCGCTCGCTTCCGGAACCCGAAGCTTCGCCACCATATCCTGGGGGAAAAAGCTCAGGAAATGATCCTGCACCGTCGACCACCAACTCTTGATACGCCGCATCCGGTGGGGGGCAATGAGGATCAAAGTCACCACACCGACCAAACCCAGGAAAAGGGAAGTGAAAAAGAATTTGAGGCTGCGGCCCGCTATGAGGGTCAGAATGAGCATCGTCGCCGCCAGGACTACCACCTGCCCCAGATCCTTCTGGAAGATGGCGATGAGCACCACCGCCAGGCCGAACACCGCCAGATAGGGCAGTAGAACCAGAAACTCCCGCAATAGGGAGAGTTTGCCGTGCTGGATCAATTTGCGGGAAAAACTCCAGGCGATAAAGAAGACGAAACCGACCTTGAAAAACTCCACCGGCGCCAGCGAGATGGGCCCGAGGCGAATCCAGCGCTTGGCCCCCAAGACCTCCTTGGCCAGAGAGGCCGGCAGAAAGGGCATCAGGATCATCGCCAGGAGGGAGAGGAGGAAAATGGCGAAGCCCAGACGCACGAACCAGCGGTCGGGATCGAGCCAACTCAACGTCACCATAATGCCGATCCCCAGGAGGACCGAAGCCAGCTGACGCAAAAAAAAGTGAAAATCGTCGTAACCGTAATAGTGGACCGTGAAGGTCGAGAGGGAGTAGACCAGGACAAGCGAGAGGGTAAAAAGAGCACATACTGCATAAAAAAGTGCTTTGTCCGACATTGTTATTCCCAATTTTTATTAAATAGTATCAAGTACCGAAATTATAGTCTATCTGAAGATAGTTTTCACTAAAATAGCAGAAATCTTCCCGTAAAAGTATAGCTATTTGCATAAATTTGGGATCTTGGACAATAATGGGCAACAAACGGATATTTACCACCAGAAGTACCAAACTTCTCATCCTTTTCATTATGGCGGTCGTTCTCATCGCCGGCTTCCTCAGCGCCGTTCTGCGTATCCAGGAGCGTCCCAGAAAAATGCCGCCGCATACTTCGGTCATTCACGATCGGGCTCTGCGGGGAGCCATCCTCTCCCGGGAGGGTTACACCATCAGCCGGTCCAACAAAACCTACGAAGCCACCGTCCACGCCCGCAGCATCGATCCGGAGAAAAAAGAGCTCTTCATCCGTCTTTTCGCCATCTACAGCGGATTGTCCGAAAAGGAGGTCCGGCAAGCATTTCTCGATAAAAAAGGGCATCCCAAAAAAGGCTTCGTCGTCCTGAGCAAAGAGATCGACGCTTCCACCGCGATCCAGTTGAAGTATCTGGCTTACCAGCTCCGTCGTCTCCACGTCTTTCGTTCCTTCCCCAACAAACGGGGTGTCCAGGTCCTCTATGGGCTGGATATCCTCGAAAACGGAGAGGAACGGGAATTCCAGCTCAAAGATACCCTGACCCCCGTCATCGGCTATGTCCGAAGCCGCAATGTCGGCCGCTATCGAAAGATCTACGGCGTCAAGGGGCTGGAGAAGCGTTACGAACCCTACCTCAACAAAACCCAGGACGGCCTGGTGCGGGGGATGCGGGATGTCATCGGCACCATCATCCGCAACAAGAGTAGCCTGCGCATCCCCCGCCGAGACGGATACAACCTGCACCTGAATGTCTCCCTCGCGCTGCAAAAGTATGTCGAAGCGACCCTCGACAGGATGAAAGAAGAGACCGGGGCCAAAGAGATCATCGCCGCCGTGATGGAGAGCCGAAGCGGCAAACTCCTCACTCTAGCCAGCTCAGAGCGTTACGACCCCGCGCACATCACCCAGGCGGATATCCCCAAGCTCAATGCCAAATTCACCGAATACCCCTATGAACCCGGCTCCGTCATCAAACCCCTCACCCTGGCCATCGCCCTCGACAAGAACCGGGTCACTCCCGATACGGTCATCAACACTTACAACGGCGGGCCTTTTCATATCAGCAAACACCAAACCATCACCGACGACGAAGCCTACGACTCCCTCAGCGCCACCGACATCATCGTCCACTCCTCCAACATCGGGATTTCCCAGATCGCCTGGCGGCTCAGCGGTGCGGAATTTCACAAGGGATTGAGCGCTTTCGGCCTGGGGCGGCGCACCGGTATCGACCTCTCCCGGGAACTCCCCGGGCGGATCAAGCCGGCCCGTCTGCTGGAGCGCAAACCCCACGAAGCCAACCAGGCCTACGGCTACGGAATGCACGCGACCTTTGTCCAGCTGCTGCGGGCCCACAACGCCTTCAACAACGGCGGCCTGCTCGTCACTCCCCGGATCGTGGATTCCGTCACCGATGCCTCAGGGAAAAAATACCGCATCGACACTCCGGCACCTCATCGGATCATAAAACCCCACACCGCCCGGCAACTCCACCGAATCCTGGAAAAAGTGGTCAGCGAAGGAACCGGTGTCGCCGCCCAGTACCCGGGCCTGGACATCGGAGGCAAAACAGGAACGGCCCATATCACCGAGCACGGCCACTATGTCAAAAAATACAACAGCTCCTTCTACGGTTTCGCCAACGACGACAAAGGGCATCGCTACGAGATCGGAGTCCTGGTGATCCAGGCAAGCAAGTACCACAAATATTTCGCCGCCCAATCCGCCGTCCCGACCTTCAAAGCCATTGTGGACGATATGGTGGAACTGGGCTATCTCCACCCCAACCTCACTCCCGAACAGCGGGAAGCGATGCTGGCCAAAGAGAAAAAACGCCGCGCCGCCGCCCGGAAAAAGCAGCAGGAACGCACCCGGCAGATCAAAGAGCTGCTCCGCCGCCAGCGGGAGCAGATGCGTCGACAGGAGCGGAAAAACCATACAGCGCCCCGGCACCGCAGACCGGCACCGATCCCCGCCCGAGTGCACCACAAACCCCGGGTCTATACCCCGGCTCCAATCCCCCGCCGGCGGACACCCCACGAGGCCCTGCCCGATATGTTCTGAGTCAGAGCCAGAGATTGTCGATCAAGCGAGTCTTCCCGACCCAGGCGGCCACTAGGATGATCGTGTTGCCCTCTTCCACCCGCTCCAGGGGCCGAAACTCCCGATCCACGATGGCCACATACTCCAGGCGATCCACTTCCGACTCCAGTATCCCCTCCATCGCCCTTCGAATCACTTCACTCTTACGTTCGCCGTTTTGTATCATTTCAGCGGCGCGCTTCAGGGACCGCGAAAGACTCAGCGCACGGCGGCGCTCTTCATCACTCAGATAGAGGTTCCGGCTGCTCAGTGCCAAACCGTCGGGATCGCGGACGATTTCACAGGGGACAATTTGCGTTCGCATAAAGTAGGTGCGCACCATTTGCCTGATTAGCACCAGCTGCTGTGCATCCTTCTTACCGAAATAAGCCCGGTCGGCCCGGCTTAGATTGAGCAGCTTCATCACTACTTGGAGCATCCCGTCGAAATGGCCGGGGCGCTTGGCCCCCTCCAGGATATATCCCCGGATCTTCGGTGCCCCGATAGAGAGTTCATCCTCTTCATAGATCTGATCCGTCGTCGGCATATAGAGCAGATCCACCCCGGCCAATTCGCAGATCCTGCGATCCGCCTCTTCCCTCCGGGGGTATTTGTCGAGATCCTCCCCTTCGAGAAACTGGGTCGGATTGACGAAGATCGAGACGATCACGTGATCGTTCTCCTCTTTCGCCCGGCGGATCAGCGACAGGTGCCCCTCGTGTAAAGCCCCCATCGTGGGGACAAAGCCGATCGATCCCGTCAATGCATCCCGCACCGTCACGAACTCTTCATAACTCCTCTCTACCTTCATAACCTCGCCTTCTACGATATTTTGCTAAAATCTTACCCCAAACTTGTGTAATTAGGAGTTAGGAATTAGAATTTAGGATTCTAGTCAAATAAAACTGTTTACAACTTCTAATTCCTAATTTCTCATTCCTAATTTTCAAAAAGGAACTTTTCAAAATGGATGCCTACGAATACGGCGAACTGCTCAAAAGCCTGAGCACGAAGATGGAGAATATCACCAACATCGTCAAGCCCGAGGAGATCCGCAAGCGCCTGGATGAGATCGAGGAGATGCAGCAAAACCCCGAATTCTGGACCGACAGCGATCGGGCGGCCAAAATCTCCCAGGAGAAGACCCGGCTGGAGCGGACCCTCGCCAAGTACGACGAAGCCAAAGCGGCCCTCGAAGATGCCCAGGAGTATTTCGAGCTGGCCAAAAGCGAGGGAGACGAAGAGACCCTGGAGATGCTCTACGACGAGGCGGAAAACCTCAAAGAGCACATCCAGCAACTGGAAGTCGCCATCATGCTCAGCGGCGAACACGACAGCGCGAATGCCATCGTCACCATCCACCCGGGTGCGGGCGGGACCGAGAGCCAAGATTGGGCCAGTATGCTTTATCGGATGTATCTGCGCTGGGCGGAGCGCCACGGCTTCAAAGTGGAAGTGCTGGACTACCAGCCCGGTGAAGAGGCGGGGATCAAGGATGTGAGTTTCATCATCAAAGGGGAGAACGCCTACGGCTATCTCAAGGTCGAAAACGGTATCCACCGCCTGGTGCGCATCAGCCCCTTCGACGCCAACGCCAAACGCCACACCTCTTTCACCTCAGTGATGGTCTCCCCGGAGATCAACGACGATATCGACATCGAGATCGAGGACAAAGATATCCGTATCGACACCTACCGGGCCAGCGGGGCCGGCGGTCAGCACGTCAACAAAACCGAATCGGCCATCCGCATCACCCACATCCCCACCGGCATCGTGGTCCAGTGCCAGAACGACCGCTCACAGCACAAGAACAAAGCCGCCGCGATGAAGATGCTCAAGTCACGGCTCTATGAGTATGAGATGGCCAAGAAGCAGGCGGAGATCGACGGCATTGAAAAGAGTGATATCGGATGGGGCCACCAGATCAGAAGTTATGTCCTGCAGCCCTATCAGCAGGTCAAAGACACCCGCAGCGGTCAAGCCTTCACCAACGTCGAAGCGATCCTCGACGGGGACATCGACAAGCTCCTCGAAGGAGTCCTCATCGCCCAGGCGAGTGGAGAGAAAGAGAACGCCGAGGCTTAGGCGTCCCCCTCACCTTTTATTCCCGCACCGAATAGATCTACTATTCAAACTCCAGGGTCAATTTGTCCTGATGAACGGTGAAAGCATCGAGTCGCTTCGCCTGAAATTTCGGTCCGAAACTGTAAACCACCAACGAACGTAGCGCCCGGGCCACCAAAACCGGGATCTCCTGACGCGCTCCCGCCGATATGTACTCCTGCAGGGAGACATCGCCGCCGAAATTGAGTGTGACCGGTTCCAATTTGTCGAAATAGAGGGCGTGGCTGCCGGGATCATACCGGAGCTTGGCCTGATAGCGGAGCGTGCCGTCGATCCCCTCGGGAATTTCGAAACTGGTCATAACAAAGCGGGTGATGAGGCTGAGGCTGCCCGGCTGATCGCCTTGCTGCACCAGTGCGGATTCCAGCACCACTCTGCAAAACTTGCCTTTGAGCGATTTCGGGAGCTGTTTTTGCATCTGGGTATCGAGATCATCAAAGGTGAGTATCTTTTCACTTTTTCCGAACAGAGGTACGGTCGGCATCGCACATCCACCGACGAAAAACGCAAGGGCGACGATCCATATCAATCGTTTCATTTGACTCCAGTCTCCATTGAGATTTGGGGCAATTATAACCAGATTGGGCGTTCTAGGAAAGGGGGCGGAGTTCCCGGTCTTCGAGAAGATATTGCCGGGAGCATTTCCGGGCCACTTCCGGATCATGTGTCACCAGGAAAAGGGCCCTTTCCCCCTGGGAGATATATTCGAGCAGTGCCGTCATCACCAGTTCCGAAGTCTCCAAATCGAGATTGCCCGTAGGCTCATCGGCAAAGATCAGTTTGGGCTTTTTGTTCAGCACGCGCACCAGAGAGACCCGCTGTTGCTGGCCCCCGGAGAGTTCACTCACCTTTTGATCGACAGTCTCACTGATCTCCAAAAGGTCAAAAAGCTCCGGATCGAAGGGCTGCTTCGCCAACAATGCGGCCACTTCCACGTTTTCTCGGGCGCTCATCCCCTTGAAGAGATAATGGTGCTGGAACACCACACCTGTCTCATAGCGCCGGAGCATCTCTTTGCGTGCCTCTTTGAGCCGGTAGAGATTCTGGCCGAACAACCTCACTTCGCCTTCGAGCGGGGGGATCAATCCTGCCAGGGTATGGAGCAGAGTCGATTTCCCGCTGCCGCTACGCCCCATGACCGCCACACTCTCCCCTGCTCTGATCGTCATGGAAACGTTATCGTAGAGAGGGTAATCGAAGGCATGGGATAGGCCCTGAGCTTCAAGCAGGAGCATGGACATTGAATTCCTTGTTGAAAAAGAAGTATGTCGATTATATCACAGGGAATAGAGTGGAACGTTTTGGGAAAAAAGGGGGGAGCAGGGGCTTACTTGCCCATCTGCTTGGCGACTTCGGCTGCGAAGTCCTCTTCGACCTTTTCGACGCCCTCACCGAGCTCGAAACGGACGTAGTCGATCAGTTTGGCGCTGCCGCCTGCCTCTTTGGCGACTTTGGCCAGATATTCACTGACGCTGATCTTGTCATCCATAACGAACTTCTGGTTCTCCAGGGTATTATCCTGGAGGAAGCGCTTGATTTTGCCGGGCAGAATCTTCTCGAGGATGTTCTCGGGCTTACCCTCTTTGAGCAGCTGCTCTCTGGCGATCTCTTTTTCCTTCTCAATCACTTCGGCGGGAACCGCCTCTTCGTTGAGATAGGTGGGGTTCATCGCCGCGGCATGCATCGCGATGTTTTTGAGCGCCTCTTTGACCGCGGGGCAGGTCTCGGGCTTGTCGCATTGAGCCGCCACCAAAACACCTACACGGCCGCCGGCATGGACATAACCGTTGACGGTGCCGTTCTCATCGGTTTCGATCGTCGCGACGCGGCGGACAACCAGGTTCTCACCGATGGTCGCGATCTGCAGGGCCAGATACTCTTTGAATCCCTCACCTTCGATTTCGCTCTCCAGGATCTCTTCGGCGCTGGCCAGGTTGTTGGCGAACGCGTGCTCGACGACCTGGTTGGCGAAGCTCTGGAACTTCTCGTTCTTGGCGACGAAGTCGGTCTGCGAGTTGATCTCGACCATAATCCCTTTGTGGTCTTCGATCTTCATCGTGATGGCGCCTTCGGCGGCGACTTTGTCCGCTTTTTTCGCCGCGGCACCCAGGCCCTTCTTGCGCAGCCACTCTACCGCGGCTTCCATATCACCGTCGGTGGCGCTCAAAGCCTGCTTGCAGTCCATCATACCGGCATCGGTCATCTCTCTCAGTTTTTTGACATCTTTGGGTCCGAAGTTTGCCATTATTTAGCCTCCTCGACTTTCTCTGCGGGCTCACTGGCCTCTTTTTCAGCATCGGCTTTTGCCTCTTCGACGATCGCTTTCATCTCCTCTTCGCTGACGTTGGCAGCCGCGGCCGCCTCTTCGCTGATGGCGGCGGAAGCTTCACTACTCTCTTCACCTTCAGCAGCGCCATGCTCTTCTTCATAGATCGTTTTACCTTCGATGATGGCATCGGCGATTTCACGGCAGAAAAGGTTGATGGAACGGATGGCGTCATCGTTGCCGGGGATGGGATAGTCGATCAGGTCGGGATCGCAGTTGGTGTCCAGGGGAGCGATGACGGGCATACCCATCCGGCGTGCCTCTTTGACGGCGATGTGCTCTTTGACGGCGTCGATGACAAACATCATATCGGGGAGTTTTTTCATATGGCGATAGCCCTCGAGGTAGTTCAGGAGCTTCTCTTTCTTGCGGCGCAGCATCAGGGCCTCTTTTTTGGTCAGGAGGTTGATCTGGCCGTTCTCTTCCATCTGCTCGATGATTTCGAGTTTACGGATGGATTTTTTGATGGTGGGGTAGTTGGTGAGCATACCGCCCAGCCAGCGGGTAGCGACGTAGGGCATACCGGCACGCTCGGCATGCTCTTTGACCGCGCTGCGCGCCTGCTTCTTGGTTCCGACGAAAAGGACGGTCTTCCCTTCGGCCGCAGCGTCACGAACGACGTTATAGGTATATTTGAAGTAGCGCAGAGTCTTCTGCAGGTCGATGATGTAGATGTTTTTCCGCTCACCGAAGATAAATTTCTTCATTTTGGGGTTCCAGCGGCGGGTTTGGTGACCGAAGTGTACTCCGCACTCCAGCAAATCTTTCATAGTTACCATATTGTTTTGCTCCTTGATTTTATAGCAAATGATTTCGGATCGTCAGACGATCACCTCAGGTTTGAACCTCTGCAGCCCTTAATGCCCGGCGGACACAACCTGTTCAAGGAATAACTGCATGAGAATTTCGCCTACCCCACAGAGATAGGAGGCGCGATTATATCCCAAAAAGGCTTAAAGCTCCACTTCAGTTATTTGTAACTCTCCAGGCGCTTAAACCACCCTTTTTTGAAGCGCCAAAGCTTTCGCTCGGGCGGAGCGATACGGATCAGTCGCTCCAGCACCTTTCGGGCTGCGACGGCAAAAGCGTGATGGGGATCGGGATCACGAAGATCCATCCGTGTAAGGACCTGATAGAGCCCCCACCCTTTGCCCTGATAGCGCTCGCTTTTGGTAACTCCGTCGCCTTTGAAATTGATGTAGTCGATGAGGATATAGGCCCCCTGGGGATCGACGCTGCCGTCTTTTCGATAGAGCAGTCTGCGGTAATTTTTTTCGACGATCTTCCCCTGGCCGTGCCTCTCGGCATAGCGGAGGATCTTCGGGAAGGATTCATTGAGCCGCCGGAGCATATAGCGGGCCTGAAGCCCCTGGGTCCGGTCGAGAAAAACAGTCAACTCCCGCATCTTCGGGCTGTTTTGTTCCTTGGCTTGTTTCCACCGTTCATAGCTGTTCCAGACACAGGGGGTTTGGGGTGTCAGCCACTTGGGCGCTTTGGCCCCGTGGGCGATCAAAAATTTCAGCATCGGAGGGAAAGACTCTTTGAACCACATCCGCTGCTCTTTCGTATACCAGATGAAATGCCCGATCCCGCAGGAGGCGAACTCTTCGCCCTTGTTCCACCAAACCAGTTGCCAGCGCTGTCCGGAGCCTTCGTTTTGCCAAATCATATGGGCGATCCGACGGGCCTGGGCGTCGCTGAGCTTGAGCTCCGAAGCGAAAAGAAAGGAACCGAAGAGGAGAGAACAGACGAGAAAGAGAATCGAATGAGAAATGAGGAATGAGGAATGAGGAACTTTGGATTGCGTTGCTTCGCAACGCTTTTTATTAAAAATCATTACACTAATCCAAAATCCAAAATTTATAATCCAAAATCTTCAATCTCCCTCCACCAGCTCCTTCAATGTCTTCAGCACCTCCTCGACGTGGCCTTTGACCTTGACCTTTTCCCATTTGGCGCGGATGATGCCGTCGGGATCGATGATGAAGGTGGAGCGGACCACTCCCATATATTCCCGTCCGTAGTTTTTCTTGAGCTGCCACACACCGTAAAGCTCACAGACCTTATGATCCTCATCTGCCAAAAGGGTCACTTTGAGCTCCTTTTTGGCGATGAAGTTCTGATGGCGTTTGACACTGTCGGGGCTCACTCCGAGCACCGTGGCCCTCAGATCGCGGAACTCGTCGATATGGGCGGTGAAATCGAGGGCTTCGGTGGTGCAGCCGGGGGTGTTGTCCTTGGGATAGAAGTAGAGGACTACCCAGCTGCCCTGCAGATCCCGCAGGCAAACCTCTTCACTGTCCTGGTTGGGCAGGCAGAAGTCGGGGGCTTTTTCTCCGATATTTGGCATAATGTCTCCTTGAAAGATCGAAAAATTTATGGGCAAAGTATAACAGAAGAGGAAAGAGAATGAGCGAGAATACCAAAGAGGAGCTCCTGACGGAGATCGAAAAGCTGATGGCCTACGGGAAAGAAGAGCCGACGATCAACCCTTCACTCCTAAAATATCTGGACCTCAACGCCCTCACCGAGATCCGGGACAAGCTCAAAGAGCGCAGCGCCACCCTCAAGGAGGAGGACAAAGAGTGGTTACAGCAGTTTAGGAAAGAGGATTAAAAGTCGCACGTCGCAGGCACGGGCCTTCGGCCCTCAAGTCACAAGATTTGGAAATCCGTGTTACGTGCTACGTGCTACGAGAAAAGAAAAAAATCTTCTATTCACCCAGAAATTATTTACTCATCACCCAGCAATCCAAAATTCAAAATCCAGAATCCTCAATCTCCAACGATCGGCGGTGCCGGATTCGCCGCCAGGAAGTCCTCCGCATCCCAGGCATCGATCCCCCGTCTTTTGGCTTCGGCAGCCATCAGGCCGGAGGCACGGTTGTCGATGAGCTTTTTGTCACGGTCGTAAAGCCGGGCACTGCACACGCCGCAACTGGGGCTGCGATCCTTGCCGATAAAAAGATCGATATCGGGATGGGTATCGAAAAAGTTTCGGGCGTATTGCTCAACCGGAGGAGAGAGATCGGCCCCGGTGAGGTTGGAGATCGCCTTGACCCCCTCCTCCGTCTCCACCAGGTCCATCGTGGGACGGGGTGTGCCGAAGGCGTGGTCCTCGGGGCAGAAGGGGATCAGTTCACACCCCTCCAGTTTGCCCAGGAGTTTGGGGTCCCGGTTGTCGGTGCCGTCGTAGCGGCAGCGCTCACCCAGCAGGCAGGCGCTGATGGCGACTTTGGGTTTCGCCATCAGCCGCGTCCGAACATCTTGCCCAGCATACCGAGGGCCCCCTCGATCCCTCCGACCTGATCGAGAAGATTGGAGAGCATATCGCTGCCGGCGGGCGTCGCTTTGTCCACCACTTCGGGCACGGCATCGGCCAGAGCCTTGCGGGCGCTTTCAACGCTGATCCCCAGCTCCTGAGCAAAGGCTTCGACCTTTTCGCTGCCCAGAGCCGATTCGAGCTGCTCCGGATCGACCGGAGCGTTCTGCCCCTCTCCCAGCCAGCTCTGGACCAGGTCCCCCAGACCGCCTTTGGCGAACTGTTGAACCAGGGCGCCCAGATCGAGATCGCCGCCCTCTCCTCCGAACACCTTGGAGAGCGCTCCGCTGATCGCATCGGTATCCAGGCCGCTCGTCGCCTCGTCACTGTTGTTTTTGATCATCGAAGCACCCAGTTGCAGCAGTTGATTGAGATCCATAATTAACTCCTTTTGGGATCGGTGATCCCGATTTCAATTGTGAATGTCTCCACCGGCTAATAGCCGGTGGCTTCAGATTACGGCTGAAAGCCGGTCATTCAGCCTGAAGGCCGTCGGTTGATCAGACAACTCGGAACTCATCATCAAGCTCTGGTGGTTGTTGGTTCTTGATATATTCCATCCAGACTTCATCGGTCACATTTCCACTCGTTGCAACCCAGTATCCTCTCGCCCACAAATGCTGCCCCCAATACCGCTTCTTCAGCATCCGAAATTCACTCATCAATTTATGCGAACTCTTCCCTTTCAAATATTGCACTGCCTTTGATACGGACATATTTGGCGGTATCCCTATCAACAAATGTACATGATCCCGATTGATGGATCCTGCATAAATCACCATCTCCCGACTCATCGCAATCTCACGTAACAAATCTCGGCATCGGTACCCCACATCCCCTTTTAAGACGGGATAACGGTATTTTGTCGTCCACACGAGATGGTATTTACAGTCCCATACTGTATGCCCACCATTTCTATACTCTTGCATCTTTCAAGCATACCATATCCCGGCCGCCTAAAGGCGTGGGGTTTACGGATCCCCGATGGGGGACTCTAAAAGACAAAAAGCATCAGATAGACCCAGATGCCTGTCAACGCGGTGAGAAAGATCCCCCAGGCACTCCACCAGCCGCTACGGATGTGGCGCAGGGTGTAGCCGCCCGGGAGGTTCCGGCATCGCCAGTTCCGCTCCGCCAGGACCAGGGTCCTCAGCCACCAGAGCAGCGTCGCGACCGCGATCGCGACGTGCAGGACCAGAAAGCTCACCAGCAGCCAATGGGGCAGAGAACTCTGCTGGGCGAAGCGGGTGAAGCCGCCGCCGGTGCGCACCCCGTACTCGAACCAACCGACGACCGCCGCCGAGAAGAAAAAGAGCAGCCACTGATAGCAGCGGTGCAGGCTGTAGTGCCCCTGCCGCGCAAAGAGGATCCCCACATAGAGTGCCAGGGGAAGAAGCGCCACGACCGTCGTCATCAGATCCATAAAAAAGGGGGCCTCCGTCCCGAAAAAACCTGGTTTGAACATATATCGCATCATCGATTTCCCTCCCAGTTAGAAGATGACCACGGATTGGATCTCCGTAAACTCTTCCAGAGCGAAACGCGGGCCTTCACGCCCCACTCCCGAGAGTTTGACCCCGCCGTAGGGTTGGACGTCAAAACGGACCGTGGGGATGTCGTTGACGACGACACCCCCCGCCTCGGCTGCGTCGATGAAGGCCTTGGCCGCACGGATCGAATCGGTGAAGATCGAATACTGCAGGCCGTAGGGAGAGCTGTTGATCTTCTCCAGCGCTGTCTCCATATCGGGCACGCTCACCAGAGAGACCACCGGGGCGAAGACCTCTTCACAGACAATCTTCATCTCGTCGGTCACATCAGTCACCACCGTCGGAGGGAAGATCCCGTCGACCTCTTCGCCACCGACGAGGATCGTGGCACCTTCATCCCGGGCGCTGGCGACCCAGCTCTTGGCCCGGTGTCTGGCATCCTCGTCAATCAGGGGCCCCATAAAGGTCTCCTCTTCGTAGGGAGATCCCACTTTAAGCAGCTTAGTCTCCTTGGCCATCAATTCGGCGAACTCTTCGTAGACCGCTTCGTGCACGTAGATCCGCTGCAAAGAGATACAGACCTGCCCGCTGTTGTAAAAGGAACCGAAAGCGCACTTGGCCGCCGCATCGGCCAGGTTGGCCTCCTTATCGATGTAGGTGGCGGCATTGCCCCCCAGCTCCAGGCTCACTTTTTTGATCCCCGCCTCGGAGCTGATGATCTTGCCTACCGGAACGGAACCGGTAAAGCTGATCACCCGGGGAATGGGGCTCTTGACCAGGGCCGAGCCCACTTCGGCATCCCCGTAGACCAGGCTGAGGGCATCGGGAACGGCATGTTCTGATTCGATGAAAAGCTTGGCCAGTTTGTAGGCGGTGAGCGGCGCTTCCGGGGTCGGCTTGAGAACCACAGCGTTGCCCGCCCCCAGGGCAGGAGCGATCTTGTGAGCGATCAGATTGAGGGGAAAGTTGAAGGGGGTGATGCAGACCGCCACTCCCGCAGGGATGCGGCGCCAATAAGCCGTCGCTTCCCGGCCGCTCGGGGCGACATCGGTGGGGATGGTCTCTCCGACGAAGTGCACCAGCTCTTTGGCGGTGAGCTCAATAGTCTCGGCACAACGCTGCACTTCGATCCGGGCGAAGTGTATCGGCTTGGCGATCTCGTCGACGATCAGCCGGGCAAAATCTTCCTGATTCTCCCGAATCTTCGCCGCCACATCCTCCAGCCAGGCGATCCGCTGATGCAGGGGAGCCTTGGCCGCTGCCTTGGCGGCGACTTTGGCCACTTCCAGCGCCCGTTTGGCATCTTCGGGAGAGCAGACGGGATAGCGGCTGACCACTTTACCGGTATAGGGATTTTTGCGTTCGATCAACGCTTCGCGACTCTCCTCGGCGGATCCGAAGAGAATTTTGGCGGTGCGATCCTCTTCATCGCTCCCAAAGAGTTTGAACAGGGCCATAAAACCTCCTCCTTTCGAACATCGTGATAGGTTCTATTGTAGCCAAAAGGGGTTTAAAGGGGGAGTTCTATGTCGATTAGTCATTGGTCATAAATCATTGGAAGAGTTGAGCGTTGAGTGCTGAGCGTTGAGAAATCTTGTCGCCCGCTTGTTTATGGGCATTGAGGCATCGGAAATTTAAAAGAATCATTATCAACAAATTCTCAATTCTCAATTCTCATTTACTGCGAAGTCTCTTCTTCCCGCAGTGTGGAGTGGGAACAGCTCCCCTCCTCGCAGTAGCTTCTTTTGAGGATGAACTTCCAGATGAAATCCTTGATCGCCAGGGCGACACAGTAGAGCCAGAGCAGATCCGTCACCCACCAGCGGGGATAGTCGAGCCCGTAGACCAGGGCAGGATAGCCCAGGATCATGATCCATTTGAAATAGTAGAAAAAGAGGATCCCCGCCCCATAGATTTCACGTAGCACTTTTTTCAATTTCACTCCTCTTTAGAATAGTTTCTGCAGGAATTTTCCCACGGGGCTTCCCCCCTTGATCACCTTGTCGATCTTCTTACGGATCTTTTTGTTTTTGATCACCTTTTCGATCTTGTGTTCCAGGGCCTGGGTCATAATGGGGGTCATCGCCGGATGTTTGAGCGGCCCGTGGATCCGGATCATATATTGGTGTCCGTGGTCATCGATTTTCAGCACCGCATCGATACTTTGCTGTATCCGATCGATTTTTCCACCTTTGATCTCGAGTCGGGTACGCGAAGAGGTGGCGTGGAAATCGAAGAGGATCGGTCGTTTTTCGATCTGCGCCGTCAAAATTACCCGGCTGAAGAGCTCACGACTCAGGTCCCGTTTGAGCAGCAGAGAGGCCACCTGGGTCAAAGGGCTTTGGACCAGGCGGATCCCCTGTGATTCCACCTTGAGATTTCCCCGCTCACTCTGGAGATTGTAGCGCAGGTCGCTTTGGGCTTTCCCGGTCAAAAGCGGAGAGATATCCAAAGCTTTCATCACCCGGGCGATCTCCATCCCCTGGGTCCGGATACGCAACAGATCCCCATCCAAAACATAATCAAGCCGGCCGCCCCACTCTTTCCCACTCCCGGTCACATGCAGTTTCCCCGCCCAGTCGAGACGTCCCGTCACCACCAGAGGCCCCCGATAGCGCCGTCCGGTCAAAGGCTGGAGACGTGAGAGATCGGGAATGTTCAGCGCATAAAGCGACCTAAAGCGTCCCGAGTCGAAAAGATAGCGTCCCTTGCGAAGCTTCAGCACCCCCCATCCGCTTTCCAGATCCGACTGCAGGGTGAGTTCTGAACCCAAGAAATGTCCATCGCTCCGGACCTTCAGGGAAAGCGGCCGGCCAAGGCGGATGCCGCAGAGTTTTTTCAGAGCCTTCGGATCGGCCAGAGCCTTGAGATTTAGCGTATAATCTCCGCTCTTTCTGGCGATGTCTTTGAGATTCAGCTTACCGTTGAGCGTGGCCTTCTTCCACAGCGGCGGCAGTCCTGCCAGGCTGGAGAGCTTCCGGCCGTCGGTATTCTTCAGCGTCAGCTCCAGGCTTGCGCCGCTGTAGCGCCAATGGATCCTGCCGCCGAAGGAGACGGTCTCCCCTTCTACCCGCAAAAGCTTTTTGACGGGAAGATAACTCATCTCCCCTTTCAGATCGGCCCGGTAGGATCCTCGGGCTTTGGCGAAGAGCTTCAACCGGCGCAGATCGGGGAATATCAGCCGGTATTTCCCCTCCATCGCCCCGCTGATCCATTCATATTTCAAATCACTCAGCACCAGATCCAAAAGGGGGCTTCGGTAATCCGCCGAGGCTTGCAAGAGGCTTTTATGCAGACGGCCTTGGCTTTGGAGGGTAAAATCAAGCGCCTTGCCCGGATCGGTCCCAACGAGCTTGAGCAGCTCCTCTCGGTTCCAACGGCCTTTGGCCAGGAGGGTATAGCGGCCCTCGAGCTTTTTGAGGTCCTGAAAACGGGCGGTGGCATCGATTTTCCCCGAACGTGCCAGAGGAGGCTCTCCCGCCAGAGCCAACAGCGACGGGATCCCCACCTGTTTCAGGCTCAGCTCCAAGGCGCCGTTATCGTAGAAAAAGCGGGTCTTGCCCTCCAGGCTCGGGCTCACACCCGTCAACTGCAGAAGTTCTTTTCCCCGATCGAGATAGAGGGTTCCGGCCATTTTCCAAGGCCCGTAGAGGGCGGTATGCGTCAGGGGCTTCAGGCGGGAGAGTTCGGGGATCTCCAGACGATAGTCGCTTTTGAAGATTTTGAGCTTGCGGTCGCTGCGGAAATTTTTCAGGCTTAGATCGATCAGCCCGCTATGCAGGGCTGCTTCCCCTTTGAGAAGTTTACCCGCGAGGCGAAGCCGGCCCTGGAGAGTATATTTCCGGACCGGGGGAAGTTGGATGCCGAAATCCTTTTTGAGGAGTCGGGCATCGATTCGACCTTCATTGACTTTGAAATCGATCCCCCCCTTCTGCACCGTGGCATCGATGCTGGGAATTTCGGCTTTCAGATCCAGCATGCCCGTCGCATAGGGCGGCTTCCCGGCGAAGGCCAGCAGCTGATCCACCCGGGCTCCTTTGGCATCCGCTTTGAGGCCGAGGACTTTTCCCTCACGCATTTCGAGGGCATAATGGAGGCTTGCATCGAAGCCCCGTCCCGCTCCCGTAACCGTCATATCGGCCGGCTTGCCTTTGAGCCGCCCTTGCAGATCGAGTTTGACGGGATAGCGCTCCGTCCCGATCGACACTTCCTTCGCGTTCACCCGATAGCCAAGATCGAAGCTGAGGGGAATCCAGCGTACCGGGCCGGCAGCTTCGAAACGGATCGTTTTGTCCACAGTCCCGGAGAGTTGCAGAGTGTTCAACCTCGGTTTGAGGCTGTCAAGCTCCACCCGATGATTGGGCAGCGTATGATGCAGATAGGCGTTGGCCAGGGGAATCAGCACCAGGGAACGCCCCGGCGGAGTGAAGAGGATTGCAGCGATTACGGCGAGTGTGCCGAATAAAATAGCGAGTGTTTTTTTCATCAGACCCCCGAATCTCGTCTCGATAATAGTGTATGGGAAAGATTATAGCGAAGAGATCCGGGCAGAAGAATCAGAGTGCGCCCAGAGCCTTTTTGACGTTGTCATCGGCCATAGAGATATTCCACTCGGGCTCCCAGACCACCTCGACTTCGACATTCTTGACGCCGGGAACCCGCATCTCCACCGCATCCTTGACCCATTGGGTCAGCATCTGATGCAATGGACAGCCCCGTGTCGAGAGGGTCATCACGACTTTGACATTGCAGTCGTCATCGATAATGGCATCGTAGATAAGTCCCATCTCCACCAGATTGAAGCCTACCTCCGGGTCGACGACATTGCGGATCGCATCGTAAACCTGTTCTTTGGTAATGTCACACATCAAAAATCCTTTTTATTACTTCTTGACGCCGAATGAGAGCATCCACTTCACACTGGCGAGCATAAAGCCCGCGCCCACGATCAAAAGCGCCACGCCTCCACGGTAGAGATCGTTTACCCCCAGGAGGATACCCAATCCGGCGATCACCACGCCCGAAGCTGTCAATGCGAATTCCCAATCGGCCATATGTTTGGGATACATCTCCTGCAGCATCGGAACCCGTTCTTTGCCCACCAGGGGGCTGAAACGCTCGAACCAGACCAGAAAGGGAATGATCTTGTAGAGGTGCCCCGTGATCAGAAAGGTCACGAAGCCCATAATCAAAAACCAGGCGGCCGAGAGAACCAGACGTTCCGAATCGACGAAAAAGGTCAGAAAGCCCAAAAACGCCGCCACGACAAGCGCCCCGTATCCGAAGAACATCGAGCGGGCCCAGATATCGTTCTCTTTGCGGGCACGAAGTTTATAGATCAGCCAGACCTGATAGAGGTAGAGCCCCACCGCAACCAGCATCAACGCCATCGCCAAAACACGACCGACACTCAGGCCGACCAGTGTGGAGAAGAGGTGCAAGAGCACTCCCGCAAGCATCAGATTGAAAGCCCGGTTGATCGGCGTTTCGTCAAAGCCGTGGGCCAGGCCGAACATGGGCAGTAGGATCAACGAAAGCCCCATGATGGTCAAGACCACATAACCGCCCAGCACCAGCACGGCGTGGGTGCTCAGCCACCAGGCCACATCGATCTTGACCCCCGCTCCGATGGCCAGGGTCATCAAAAATCCCACGACGATCCCCGTCGTGAGAAAAAGGTTGGCGGCTACGGCGGTCTTGACCGTCAGAGTGACATTGGTGACCTTTTTCAGGGTCATCAGGGTGTCGTAGAGGTAGATCAGCATCGCCGTGAGCACCAGCAAGCCCCCGTAGGGGAGTACCGCCGACGCCCACCAGAACCCCAGCACCATCAGCAGGGTCCCGATCAGCAGCAGAGGCCAGATCACATAATAGAGATCCACCGAATGGTGCCCCACTTCCACGACGACCGGAATGAGCTGTGCCATGGCTCCGAAGATGATCATCATCACGAAGCCCAACAGATACCAATGGACCCAGCCGGCGATATTGGGATCGAAATGGCCCATCTTCGGATCGAGGAAGAGCAGAGCCACACTGCCCAGAAAAAAGAAGATCGTCCCGATGATGAAAAAAGGGGCGATCATACTGAAAGGAGGCGCATAATCCTTGGAAATGGAGAACATAAGCCGATCAACCCTCGCAGTGGCTGTCGTCGAGCTTGGCCTGCTCGCTGGCACCCGGCTTGTAGCCAAAGACCAGCTTCACCCGTCCGTCGGGAAGGGCTTCCTCTTCGATTTGATAATTCTCTTCGATCTTGGCCAAAAGCCCCATGGGTTTTTTGTGGTTGATCATCACCAGTTTCTTGTCGGGACCGTCGATGAGCTTGAGCCCCGCCATGGCGTTGACCATCGGCTCCGGGGGACCGCATTTGGACGTATCGAATTCGTAATACTGAGTCTCACCGATCTTGTAGGTGAAGAAGGGAACAGTCGCTCCGGGGACTTCAATGGGTTCTTTTTTTATTTCTGACATATTTACTCCTATTTGAAAGATGGGGTATTATAGAGCGGTCAAGCTATAAAAGAGTTGATCAAGGTCAAGAAATTTAGTGTATTCATTGGGAGAGTTGGGCGTTGAGTACTGAGCGTTGAGATGTCGCTCGGTCGCTCCGTGCGGTTTATGGCCGAATTTCAGTTCCGAAGGGAGGGGAAATTCTCCTTGACATACTCTTTGGCCATCCGCTCGAAACGCTCCATGCGTTCTTTGCCTTTGGGAAGTTCCGAACGAAGTTTGCGCATCTGTGCCAAAAATCCCTCCACTCCTTCGGGGAGTACCTGTTCGAACCATCGGCGGATCTGCCGGGCAAAGGCCGGAGAGGCCCCGGAGGTGGAGAAGGCCACAGTCAAATCCCCCCGTTTGACATAGGAGGGAAAGATAAAGTCGCAGTAGCGGGTATCATCGACACTGTTGACCAGTACCCGCGCCTTTCGCGTCTCCTCGAAGATTTGACGGTGAAGCTCCACCGTATCGGTGGCCACGATCACCAGATCGTACTCCAGGGCTTCACCACTGCGGTAGGGCCGGACCAGGAGCGTGAGGCAATGCTCCCGGGCCATCGTCGCTACCGGCTCGGAGACTTCAGCAGCGACAATGGTGATCTCTTTGCAGAAATCGAGGAGCTTTTCGAGCTTTTCGGCGGCGATATGCCCTCCACCGACCAGGAGGATGCGCTTGCCCTCCAGTTGAAAAAAGGCGGGAAAGTAACTCATCAGAGCTTTTTCTTCAAGTCTCCGTGGTAAACCACCGTCGCGGGGTCAATCTCCTCTTCGGTACAACGCTGGAGCAGCTCGGGCACCTCTTCCGCCTCGTCGAGCTCTTTCATCGCCGCGTCCAAATCCTCCTGATAAGTCATCATCATCTCGGCGGAGATCACGTGGTCGACACGCTGGATCTCCATCAATTTGGCGATCTCCCCATTGACATCTTCCGCTTCGATGGTCACGATGATCTTGCCGGTCGGCTTGTCGCCAAAGTGGTATTCACACACACCACTCTCTTCACACCATTTTTTGATCTCGTCATAGTGTTCCGGTGTGCAACGGATAACGATACTCGATATATTCATTTTTTTCTCCCTCTCTTTTATGGTTTGATTTTCCAGAGCATAATGCTCGGGTCGTGGCTGGCACTGAACAGCGTCGTCTCATCTTTGAACACGATCCGGGTCAGGATGCTTTTCTGCCCTTTGAGCAGGGCAAAAGGAGTTTTGGTATCCAAATGATAAAGGGTTATGGAGTTGTCATCGTGCATCGCATAGGCCGCTGTCTTGGCAGCAGGGCTGAGGGCGACGGCATAGATGAGGAAATCGCTTTTGAAATATCCATGCTCACCGGAGCTCAGATTATAGTAGGAAGCTCGTCGATCCTGCGCCCCGGCAATGACCCAATCCTGACGGATATCTACGCTGAAAACATTATCCACATGGAGTTTTTCGATCCGCTTGAGGATTTTTCCCGTCGCTGTCTCTATCACGGTCAATTCACCACTCTCGCAACCGAAAACCGCCCGCTTGCGCCGACTGTCCATCGAAAAATCGGAGAATTTCGATTCGCTGAGTTGCTCGCGGTAGAGCTCCTTGCCCGTCCCGATCTCGTAGAGGACCGCTTCATTGCCCAAAGTGGCATAGAGAATATGATTCTTATCGACAAAACGGGCTTTGACAATGCTATGGCGTTCTTCCGCCCCGAATAGCTTGGTGACTTTGCCATTTTCGAGGATCCGAAGATCGCTGAATCCCCCCTGCCCGCTGTCGCTGAGGATCAGATAGCGGCCGCCGAGCTCATCGACGCTGAAGACTTTATCGTCGATCTTGTCCCCCATGAAATCTTTCACCTGGGGGAGATGGAGCAGGGTTTCGACTTTGAAACTCTGTAGATCGATGCGCTGCAGACTGCCGTGGTCGGTCCCGGCGATCAGGGCACCGTCGTCGCTCAGGACGATATCGTTAACCGCTCCGTCGGCTTCGATCTGACGTTGGGGAGCGACTGTGGGCAAAGATCCCGCCATGACCAGGCCCAAAAGGGCGATCAGAGAAAAGAGATACCGCATTATGCCTCTCCTTCTTTTTTTTCACGGGCCAGAGTCTCCAGCACTTCCAGCACATGCGCAGCGATGCGCTCTTCATCCAGATCGCACTGCACGCCATAGAGATCCTCCTCGGCATCGAAAAAGTCTTCGAAGGCTTCGACCTTGGCCAACTCCTGAGGGATCTTTGCGAAGAGCTCTTCTCCGAAAGCCTCGGCGATCCGCTCCGGCAGATAGATCATCCAATTGTATTCGGTCGGATCAATCACATCCGCCTCGTCGGCCTCTTCCTCCACATTGGGGTCGACCACGACAAAATAGCGCCGTTCATCCAAATCCTCATCGTCGAAAAGCGACATCAAGGTCGGATAGTTTTGCAACAGTGTTTCACGTTCACGCATCAGTGCTCCTTTCATCGCATCCCTTTTCCTCGGAAACAACGAGTTGGGATATTGTAGCAAAGGAAGAGGAAAGCCTCTTGACCTAAGTCAGCCCAGAACACGATAGTCGATGGCCTGAGTCGGGCAGCGGCTCATACAAAACCCGCAGCCCGTGCAACGTTCCTCGTCGATGACCGGATTGTAAAGGCCGTTAAAAAGAATCGCGTCGTCGATGCAGGGCTCTTTGCAGGCAAAGCAGATGGTGTCGTGATGGGCCAGGCAGGCTTTCGGATCGATGCGGAAAAAGGCATTGACCCGCTCCGGCCCATCCGACAGGTTCAAAACCCCCGCTTCACAGGCTTCGGCACACGCTTCACAAAAGATGCACCCCTTCTCCGTCAGATTGAGCGTCGGAGTCCGGTCGGCGCGGATGACGATGATCTCCTCTTCACAGGCGGTGGCACAGGCGTGCGTTTCGCATGTAGGGCACCGGCTCTGAAAAAGAGAAAGATCCCCCGCATAGGGGGGGCGTAGAATTGCAGTTTCCTTCGGGGCTTCCTCCCGGACAGGACATGCCAGCGAGCGGAAAAACTCCCTCCGGTCCGCCATTCCTATTTGACCCCTTCGTCGATTACTTTGATCAGGTTGGAGCGCTTCTTCTGCTCGGCGTTTTTGAAGTCGGGCTTGAAGGTATTGCCCACCAGAGGCTTCACATTTGCCTGAGGCACGTGACACTGAGTACAATTGTAGCGAGCCGGATTGAGCTTCTTGAGCTTTTTGAACTTCGCCACTTTAACATCGGTCGCATTGGCGACCACTTTGCCGTCTTTGACAATATTGCCGTTCTTATCCAGCTTAGTGCTGGGGCGGAAGTCGACGAAGTGGCTCTCGGGTATAGGAGTCGCTCCGACACTCTTTGCGACGTTGGGCATGTGGCAGCCCAGGCACTGGTTGTTCTTGATGGTAATGGGTACCAGACCTTCGATGCTGTGGGGAATCAGCGGCGGTGCGTTGACATAGGAGCGCTCGAATTTGGGCGCAGCCCCAGGCGCGGGACGCTTATAGGTCACTGTCGGCAACGATCCATTGCCTGTCAGGTTTGTCGCTCCATAACTCAGCTGCTCCTCGGTCACGACCTTTTTGTTTCCAAGATCCTGCTTTTTGAGCATCTTGGCATCGTTGACCCCTTTGTTGATGTTGACATAATCCCCGGCGAAGAGCACCGCACCGGCGGCGACAACGCTGATTAGGGTGATTTTCATGGTTCGTTTCATTCTTTTCCTCCCGTTTTATTTTGCTAAGAAATTCCTCAACTCAAAGCCCAGCGCCTCGTCATCGCAGACGTCGACACAGCGGCCGCAGTTGGTGCATTCACCCTTGGAGACAAATTCGCTCCGTTTTCCGATCATTCCCAGGACTTCCACCTCGGGACAGACATTTTTACATTTCATACAGAGGGTGCAGTTGTCACTGTTGTGCTTGACCCGGATCAGACTGTACTTCCCAATCACGGAGTAGACACCGCCCAGGGGGCAGATGTGACCGCACCATCCGTTCTTGACCGCAAAAAGGTCAAAAAGAAAGATCGCCACCAGCAGACCGATCCCGGCCCCCAGAGCGAAGCCCACGGACCCTTCGACGACCTGGATCCCGAAGACAACGTTCCGGTTGAAGATCGTGATGGGACTGACGATCTCGAAGGCCGCCAGACCTGTGACCGCCGAAACGATAAGCGCCAGAACGATCATGTAATAGCGCACATTGCGGGAGATCCAAATCTTCCGTTCGATTCGGTCGATTAGGAGCTTCCGACGCAGCCACGCCGCCAGATCGGTGATCATATTGACCGGGCAGACCCAACTGCAGAAAGCCCGTCCGCCGATGATGGCATAGAAGAGCGTGATGATCGCCGCTCCGATGAGGACATTGACCCCCACGACCGCACCGGTCGCAAAAATTTGCAACACGGCGAAGGGATCGCTCAGAGGGATTTTGCCCAGCACCAACGAGGTGGAGAGATCCCCCTGAAGCACTTTCCAGCCGTACCAGCTTCCCATGAAATAGAGCACGAGCAGTCCGATCTGGACAATCCGGCGAAGAATGAGGTATTTGATATTACTCCACTTCATCTCAGTACTCCACTCCCTTGTTCAGGTAATCCATGGGATTCTTGGCACTGCGCTTGTCATGGGTGGTGACATCCTTGCCGACGCGTTCCTTGACACGCTGCTGATCTTTTTTGTCCCACCCTTTGACATAGTGGGCCCCCGGTTTACCCAGGGCAATCTCACGGGGCAGGACGCGAATGGCCGGTTTTTCGGTCACACAAGCCTTTTCGCACAATCCGCAGCCGGTGCAGGCGTGCATATCCACCACCGGTTTGAGAAAGGCGTGTTTGCCGGTGCGCTCGTTTTTGTCGTATTCCAGGCGCAAAGCTTTGTCCATCAGAGGACAGGCGCGGTAGCAGGCGTCACACTGCAGGCCCCAGAAGGCGATGCAGGAGTTTTGATCGACGACCGCCAGCCCCATATCCATCATCGTATAGTCCAGCTCCCCCGTTTTGGGGTTGGTGACTTTGGTCAGATCCAGCGCGCCCGTCGGGCACGCCACGACACAGGGGATATCGTCACACATATAACAGGGGACATCCCTGGGAATGAAAAAGGGAGTCCCGATGGTCACATCGTCCTGGGCTCTGGCCATCTTGATCGTTCCGGGACGGGGCTCGCCCGTATCCCGGTCGATATTGCTGGGGCGATTGAAACAGGCCTCGGCACAAAGACCGCACTTGATGCAGGTCTTGAGAAAATCAGGCTCATCCAGCGCCGCGGGAGGTCGGAGTGTCAGTGGGGAGCTCTTGGCTTTTTCGGCATAGCCGGCCCAGAGCAATCCCCCCATGATCCCCAATCCCGTGGCATAGGCGAAATCCGTCAGGAACCTCCGCCGGGAGCTGATCGTCACTTTTTTGGCCTTTTCGCCCACGCTTTATCCTTTCAATCAGGCTTTATAGATCTTAACCGCACACTTCTTGTAGTCGGTCTGCTTGGACATCGGACAGGTCGCATCCAGGGTGACCTTGTTGATGAGAACCCGCTCATCGAACCAGGGCACGAAGACCAGACCGCGAGGAGGCCGGTTCCGTCCGCGGGTTTCGACACGGACCTTGACCTTGCCGCGGCGGGACTCGACCCAGACCAGGTCACCGTTTTTCAAGCCGCGTTTCTTGGCATCTTTGGGGTTCATGTAGCAGAGTGCCTCGGGCACGGCCCGGAAGAGCTCGGGAACCCGCATGGTCATCGTACCGCTGTGCCAATGCTCCAGAACCCGTCCGGTACAGAGCCAGGTATCGTACTCTTTGTCCGGCATTTCCGGGGGATCCATGTAGGGCCGAGCAAAGATCTTGGCTTTGTTGGCCAGGGACTTCTTCTTCTTGTCTTTGACGCCCCGGAGATCTCCGCTGGGCAGTTTCTTGGCCAGAGGACCGTAGAAGGCGAAGTCTTTGAGCCCTGCCTCTTTGGCGTGCTTGGCGGCATAGGGGTCGTATTTGACGTTGAAGCGCCAGAAGGTCTCCTTGCCGTTGACGACCGGCCATTTGAGACCGCGAACCTTATGATAGGTCACGAAGTCGGCCAGGTCGTGTCCATGACCACGGCCGAAGCTGGCGTACTCTTCCCAGAGATACTGATGGAGCATGAAGCCATAGCCCTTGAAGACTTTACCGTCGCTGCCGACAACGTTACGCTTGTCGCCCAGACACTCACTGTTGTCGAAGCCCTTTTGCGGGAACTTGTTCAGATCGATGGGATATTGCTTCTTGGCCCGCTCGTTGGCATAGAGGATCTCATACATCGTCGTATCAGGCTTGTATCCCATCTTCTCGGCCGCTTTGCGGACATCGGGAAGCTTCTTGCCGTTGCGCAGGGTATAGGGACCCCAGAGGTCGTTGACGGTAAAGCGCTTGGAGAGCTCGACCCACTGCCAGGTGTCGCTCATGGCATGGCCGACCGGCAGTACCTGCTGGCGCCAGTGCTGTGTCCGGCGCTCGGCGTTACCATAGGCACCCCACTTCTCGTAGATCATCGCGCTGGGCAGAACCAGGTCGGAGACCATCGCTGAGATTCCGGGATAACCGTCGGAGGTTACGATGAAGTTGTCCATCTCCCGGGCGGCTTTGATCCAGTGGCGGGCGTTGGCGCTGTCCTGATAGGGGTTACAGACGTTGGCCCAGGCGAACTTGACCACACCGTCTTCGATGTCGCGGTGGATCTTCATAATATGCTGATTGCCCACCGGGTTGAGGGTTCCCTCGGGGATATGCCAAATCTTCTCGGCGATCTTGCGGTGCTTGGGGTTCTTGACCATCAGGTCCGCCGGCAGGCGGTGGGCGAAGGTTCCGACCTCACGGGCGGTACCGCACGCCGAAGGCTGACCGGTCAGGGAGTAAGCACCGTTTCCGGGCTTGGCCTGCTTGTTGAGCAGGAAGTGGACGTTGTAGCTGAGGGTGTTGTCCCAGCTTCCCCGGGTGTGCTGGTTCATTCCCATGGTCCAGAAGGAGACGACTTTGCGATCCTTTTCGATGTAGAGATCGGCCAGCATTTTCAGCTTTTTCTTGAAGGATTCGAGATCCTCGTCCGGATCTCCTTTGGCGAGTTTGGCAACATAGTCAAGCGTAAAGGGCTCCAGAGACTTCTTGTACTCTTCGAAGCTGATCATCCAGTGCTTGAGGGTACCCGGAGTGTTCTTCATCTCGTCGCCGGCTTTGTATCCGTAGGGCTCCAGGGCAGGGCCTTCGAACTCGGAGACTTTTTTGGCCATCTCTTTACGAACGATCTCCATCTCTTTGGCGCTGTATTTACCTGCCGAACCGTCGGGGCGGACAGGCGTCAGAGACTTTTCACCCTTGCGACGCATGCCGTAACCGATGTTGACGGGACCGACGGCAAAGACAATGTGTTGCTTGACAAAGTCCCAATCGATCGCTTCGGGATGGTTGTAGACGATCTCCCGGGCGACATAGTTCCAGAGTGCCACGTCGGTCTGAGGACGGAAGATAATATTGAAATCGCTCAGGTCGCAGCTCCGGTGGGTATAGGTCTGGATATTAACGACTTTGACCCGCTCGGGGTCAGAGAGCTTGCGATCGGAAACACGGGACCAGAGGATGGGGTGCATCTCGGCCATGTTCGATCCCCAGCTGATAATGGTATCCGTCAGCTCGATGTCATCGTAACATCCGGAGGGTTCGTCGATTCCGAAGGTCTGATAGAAGCCGACGACCGCCGACGCCATACAGTGGCGGGCGTTGGGGTCGATGGCGTTGGAGCGGAAGCCCGCCTTCATCATCTTCTGTGCGGCGTATCCCTCCATAATGGTGTACTGACCGGAACCGAAGACGGCGACCCCCTCGGGACCGCTCTCTTTGAGGGCTCTACGGATGTGCTTCTCCATCTCGTCGAAAGCACGCTTCCAGCTGACGGGGCGGAATTTACCCTTCTTGTCGAATTCGCCCTTGTCATTCATCCGGAGCAGAGGCACCTTGAGGCGGTCGGCTCCGTACATGATCTTGGCGGTGAAGTATCCTTTGATACAGTTCAGACCGCGGTTGACCGGTGCGGCGGGGTCTCCCTTGACGGCAACGATCTTACCGCCCTTGGTAGCGACCATAATCCCGCATCCGGTTCCACAGAAGCGGCAGACAGCCTTATCCCAGCGCCAGCCCTCTTCTCCTTTTGCCGCGGCAGCCTGGACCTCGGAAGGGACCGTGATGCCTACGGCACTGGCGGCAGCTGCTGCTGCCGAACTCTTCAAAAAATCTCGTCGATTCATTCCCATTGTAACCTCCTGTGAATTTACGGGATGCTCACATTTTACTCCGATGCATTTGATGAAAAGTTGACATAAATCAATTTGAAGAATGAGGAGAATTGTCTTTATACATTGACAGGTATCAAGAGCGTAGAGACTTTCCTTGAGTACAATTTATTTTATGATTAACCAAAAGGAGTCGAAGATGCGGGAGGAGCTGCTTTACCGAATGCAAAACGCCTTTCCCCTCACCGCACGTCCCTTCCAGGTGCTGGGGGAAGAGCTGGGGGCCAGCGAAGAGGAGGTCCTGAGTGAAGTCCGGCGCCTCAAGGAGGAGGGGATCATCCGTCAAACCTCCGCCATCTTCGATACCAAAAAACTGGGATACCATTCGTCGCTGGTGGCGTTCAAAGTCCCGGAAGAGCGGATCGAAACGGCTGCCGAGATCATCAATTCCCACCCCGGTGTCAGCCATAACTATCTGCGCAACCACGATTTCAACATCTGGTTTACCCTGGCCGTCCTTCCCGACTCCCGTATGGGGCTCCTCGGGACGGTCCAGAAACTCAAAGAACTCACCCAGGCGGACGAATCGATCATCCTCCCGACTCTGAAGATGTTCAAAATCTCCGTCAAACTCGATACGACAGGGAAACAGAGCAAAAAGGAGCGGGTCCATAAGAAGGAGCTCAAGCCGATCAGGATGAGAGCCAGGCACTTCGCGGCGATCCGGGAATTGCAAAAGGACATCCCCGTCATCGCAGAACCCTTCGCCCCGGCCATAGAACGGCTCAATATGAGTTACGACGAACTCTTCGCTCTGGCGAAGGAGCTCCAGGAAGCCGGGGTGATGCGCCGCTTCGCCACCATCCTCAACCACCGCAAAGCCGGCTTCACCGCCAACGCCATGAGCGTCTGGAACGTCCCCGAAGATCAGGCAGAAGAGTTGGGAAAGAAAATCGCGGAGTTTCGGGCGGTCAGCCACTGCTACCTACGCCCCAAATACCCCAACTGGCCCTACAACCTCTTCGCGATGGTCCACGCCCAGAGCCAGGAAGCCTGTGACGAGCTCATCGACGAGATCGCCCGGGAGACCGGGCTCAAAGAGTACGGCAAACTCTACTCCACCCGTGAATTCAAGAAAAAGAGACTGGTCTATTTCGATCCCGCCTTCGAAGAATGGGAACGGAAATATGAAGGATAAGAAGTCGCACGCCGCAAGCACGGGCCTTCGGCCCTCACTTCATAATTTGTGTTAGGTGCTACGTGTTACGTGTTACGTAAATATCAACGCTCACCACAATTCGGTTACTCATTACTCCGTTACTCGGTTACTCGTTATTCAAGTCCCATCTGCTGCTTGAAATCGGCAATACAGTTGGTGCAAGTCTTGATCTTATTGCTTTCGATGACCCGGTCCAGCGCTACAGGATCGAGCACTTTGACTTCGTGGGTTTTGCCGATTTCGATCAGGCCCTCTTTTTTCATCTTCTTGAAGATCCGGGAGAGGGTCTCGGGAGTCAGGTTGAGAATGGAGGCGACTTCGTTGTATTTGAGTTTACTGAAGATTTCACTGTTTTCCAGGAGCATCTTGGCCACTTTCGCCTCGGAAGAGTAGATCGTCTCTTTGTGAATCAACGAGGAGAGGACCATGATCTTGGAAGTGAGGGATTTGATGATCTCCAGGGAGAAATCGCTGTTGGAAAGGTTTTTGTAAATGATCTCATAGGGGATCAGGGCCATTTTCCCCTCGGTGACGAATTCACAGGTGGCGGGAAAAGGCATCTTCTCGAAACAGGCATACTCTCCCACGACCGCCGGAGCTTCAAAGCGGTTGATCTGAACCTGGGTCCCTTTGGGAGAGGTCTTGTAGAGTTTGACGGTCCCTTCGATCACCACATAGAGATACTCTCCCCGATCCCCCTCGTAGAAGACAATCCCATCCTTCCCATAGCTACGGACAATAGTATGCTCTTTGAGCTCGGTCACGTTCTGATCGGATAGATTGGAAAAGAGTTGTATCTCGCGCAGGTCATACATAGGCAATTATCCTTCTCAATGAAGAAGAATTGTAGCAGAGATTCCTGAGCCGGCTATAAAAAAATTCATAGTATTTCAATTGAAGCTCTTGGTGACAGCATCCCCAAGGACCCGAAGCTACTCGGCAAACCACCGGAGCGTCTCGCGAAGCTCGACCACCTTGCCGACGACAATCAGAGCCGGGGTCGGGATCCCGGCTTCCTTCACTCGGGCATATATGTTTTCCAGGGTTCCGACGACACATTGCTGCTCCGGTGTCGTTCCCCGGGAGATCACGGCGGCCGGTGTGGCAGGGTCCCGCCCGATGCGAATGAGGTTTTCGGCGATTTTGCTCAGATTGTGCAGCCCCATGAGAAAAATGATCGTCTCATCGCTCTTCATACTCTCCCAGTCTACCTGGGACTGCTCTTTGTTGGGAGCTTCATGCCCGGTGACGACCTTGAAAGAGACCGCCACACCACGATGGGTCACCGGGATGCCGGCATAGGCGGGTACGGAGATAGCCGAGGTAACTCCGGGGATGAATTCGTAGGCGATTCCCCGCTCTTTGAGATAGGCCGCCTCTTCCCCTCCCCGGCCAAAGACCAGCGGGTCCCCGCCTTTGAGCCGGACAACGGTTTCGTGCTCGAGGGCATTTTGGTAAATCACTTCGTTGATCTGATCCTGAGGCAGCGTATGGCGGCCATCCTCTTTGCCCACATAGACAAATTTACAGCCATCCTTGGCTTCGTCGAGAATCTTCGGATTGGCCAGGCGATCGTAAATGATCACATCCGCCTGCCGAACGACGCGAAGGGCCTTGACCGTCAAAAGATCGATATCGCCGGGACCCGCACCTGTAAGATAAACCATCATTCCTCCAAGTAATGAGTAACTAGTAACTAGTAACTAGTAACTAGTAACTAGAAATTTTTTCCATTTTATCATCGATCCGATGGAGCCAAAAAAAAATTCTCCATCCTCAATCTTCAATCTTCCATCCCTGTTATCTCAGCCATGCTGAGATAACAGGAGGGGTCTTCAGCCCAGAGATCTCCGTGGATCGCCCATGCCCGGCTGCGGCTGCCTCCGTTGCAAATGTCGATCACGCCGCAATCGGCGCATTTTCCCGAGAGCTTACGGGAATGCTCCCGCAGACGTGTGAGCAACTCATTCTCCTGATCCAGCCAAATCTCGCTGAAGGGCCGCTCGGTCATATTGCCGATGATATAGGGAAAGAATGGGTCGGGTTTGACATTGCCTTTCCAATCGATATTGACCAGTTTGCGACCGGCGCTGTTGCCGCCCCAGTTTCGCAGGCGCCGGGCCATCTCCCCTCCCAGCTCGGGGTAGCGCTCGGCGAACTTTTCGAGAAAGAGGATCGCATCCATCTCCATATTGCCGGTGACGATATCGATTTTGCGTCCCTCGTCGTGGTATTGGAAGGCTTTGTCGATGATGAACTCCACATACGTGCGGCGTTCTTCGGGCGTGATGTCGATCTTGAGATTCTCCAAGCCCCGTCCGCTGTATACCAGATGGGAGATGTAGATCTTGTCCACGCCGATCCGTTCGGCCAAATCAAAGATCTCGTAGAAGCTCCCCTGGGTCTCTTTGGTCAGGGTGAAACGGATCCCCGCATTGCCGCCGTGCTGCTGAATCAGGGCGATGGCATCCAGGCTGCGGCGATAAGCCCCTTCCAGACCCCTGAAAGCATCGTGGACCTCTTCGATACCGTCGATGCTGATCCCGATGTAGTTGAAGGTCTCGATGATCCGGTCGACATTCTTTTCACTCACATAGAGGCCGTTGGTGGAGAGGTAAGTGATGATCCCCGCCCGGCGCATCGCATCGGCGATGGTGAAGATATCTTTGCGGATCAGGGGCTCTCCCCCGCTGAAGATCACAAAGCGCACTCCCGCTTTGAGTAGCTCGGGGATCGCCCCGAGGATGAACTCCGTCGAGAGAAAATCTTCGCTGTTGGGATCGGCATAGCTGTAGCAGTGACGGCAGGCGAGGTTGCAGCGGTTGGTGAAATTCCAGATGGCGATGGAGCCGTCCAGCGAACGCTCCGGCTTACCTGCCGTCACCGAATCGATCAGGTTCGAGAGCCGGAACACTTAATGACTCACTTTGCGGATTTTGGGGGCGGGCTCGTCGGGCGCTTCGAAGAGGAAGATCCCCGAAGGTTTGGGCACCGGCCACATGAAGTGCTTCCACCACTTTTTGGGATCGGGGTCAGTCGTATGGTATGCCAGGACCTCGTTTTTGGTATTGACGCTGAAGTAGATCTCCGGTTCATCCTTGGACCAGCGCAGATGAAGGATCCAGCCCGGGAAGTGGAAAGTCCGGGCGATCTTGAACGTTTTGGCATCGATGATCTGCACATAGGGGAAATCTTTGCCGCTGAAGGAGACCGCCAGCCACTTTTTGTCGGGGCTGAGGGCGGTAAAGACGGGATTTCCCTTGACGTCGATGGCTCTCACCGGCTTGAAATCGTGATCGAAGACAAAGACCTTTTTGGCCCCGACCGCCGGGACGAAGAAGTAGCGGTCCGAAATGCTCCAGAATCCGAAATGGGGGACTTTGAGAATCCGATCTTTCCGGCCCAGGTCCAGGGGAATCTTTTTGTAGGTCATCGTATCGAGATTGAGCAGCCCCACCGCCGGAGAGTTGAAAAGCCCGGCGACATAGAGGTTTTTGTGGATCATCGCGTCGAAGGGGACTTTACCGATATTCTCGAACTTTTTGTAGAGCACGAAGTGGGGTTTGCCCTTGCCCTCATTCGCATCTTTCATCACCCAGATCTGATCCTTGTCCATCAATTCGAAGATGAGATAATTTTTGTAATTCTTGATCCCGACGTTCCGGCTGCCGGTCTTGATGCTCTCGATGGGGTTGAGATCGCGGTCGAGCACTTCGACGGTCTTGTTGTCATAGTTGGCCACGGCCAGGTAGTTGTCCCCGATGATGAATCCGATGGCGCTCTTGGAAGTCTTGTACTCTTTGAGCTTTTTGTTGTGTATAGGGTCGAACTTGATCACATAGCCATCGCGGGTGATGACGTAACCGTCGTTGCCTTTGAATTTCACCACCGCGTGGTTGAAATTGTGCATATTCTTGATTTCGTCATAGAGGAGATTGTGATCGATCACCGCCAAGGCGGAGTTTTCCCGCTCCACGACGAAGATCTTCTCCCGGGCACTCAAAGTACCGAAGAGTGCGGCCAGCAAAATGACGAGCAGTAGGGGTTTTCTCATTTTTTATCCTTGAAAAGCATAATAAAGTCGGTCAGAGCCTGAATCTGGGTGGCATTGAGATCATTGAAAGCCGGCATGGAGTTTCGGGCATAGCCCAGGGTTTTGGAGACCCGCTCGGGATCGACGATCTGAGCCATGATCTCTTCCCGGCTCCGTTTGTTGGCTATCGAATGAAAAGAGGGTCCGAAGGCTTCCGCCGTCTGATGGTGGCAGCCCCAGCAATACTCCTTGAAGAGGCGATACCCCGGAGTTCCCTCTCCCACATTGGCGGCCTGGAGCATCCAGGACAGACACAAAGCTGCCAAAACGACTCTTTTCATCTCGGATCTCTCCTTTTCGATAACCTTCAAACTGTTTCGACGGTATGATAACAGCTCTTCATTGAGGACCTGTTGACAGATATCAAAGCTTCTCTATAAAAGTAGAGAGTAGAATTCACTTTAAGATAATTATCAAAGTAGAGAACCTCCTGTGAAACAAGCAAATGAGCCAAAGCTGAACAAGATCGAACGCTACAAAAGAGAGCTTCCTCCCGCCGACTTTTCACCTGAGCGTGTCAAAGATTGGCAAAACGTGGACGAACGGTGCCGGTTCTATCTGAAAAATTTCGGCCTTTACAACAACAAGCTTCGTCCCGATCTCTGGATGATCCGTCTTCGCTTCGACGGAGGCCTCATCACGCCCGAGGCCCTCAAACTACTTGCCCGGATCGCACGACAGGAAACAGCCCGCCTCCTCCTGACCGCTCGGGGGCAGATGGAGCTTCACGACCTCAGGGCCGGCCGGGTCCTGCCCCTCTGGCGGGAGCTCAAAGCTGCCGGGCTGCAAACGTGCCAAGTCATTTCCGACAATTTTCGGGGCATCGTTATCGATCCTCTCGACGGCCTCGCCTCCGACAACCGCATCGAATGTCTATCCATCCTACAGGAGATCAGAGAGCGGGTCGTGGGCAAGCGTGAGTGGATCGGCACCCTCCCCCGCAAATTCAACACGGCCCTCATCGGCAGAGAGGCTCCCTCGTTCAACCCTTGGGGGAACGACCTCCTCCTGGCCCTGGCCCGCGATGGAGATCGATGGGGGTTTAACCTCTATCTGGGGGGTAAAAACAGTGAGACCGCCCGGGAGGCCGATATCTTCTGCCCTCCCGAAAGTGCGGCGGACCTTTTTGAAGCGGTCGCCAAAGTCTATCGGGAACACGGCCCGAGAGGCAGCCGCTCCAAAACCCGCCTCTTTCACCTCATCGAAGAGGTGGGAATGCCTCAAATCCGTGTGTGGATCGAAGAGGAGTCGGGCACTCCCCTGCCCCGGGCGGGAGAGCTCAGGATGCAAAGCAGCCACCGCAACCGAGACCATCTCCTCCCTATCCGCCGCTACGGCCGCCACGGAGAGATCAGCCCCGAGGAACTCGAAAAAGCCGTCCAAGAGGCCCAAAGCCACGAACACACCCTCCGTCTGACTCCCCACCAGGAACTCTGGGCTTTCGATCCGGACCTGGTCCATCAAGAAATTCAAAATCCCAAATCCAAAATCCCAAATCACGCTTCTACCGGAAGCGTAACCGCGTGTGCCGGCTCCCGCTACTGCCCCCTCTCCCTCTGGGACATCAAAGAAGACCTGGCGCTCCTCCCCCTGGGACGTCTGGAAAAGCTGGGGGTGAGCCTCGGATTCAGCGGCTGCCTCAAAGGGTGCGGACGACACTACCACAGCGATCTGGGGCTCATCGGCCTGCGCACCAACCTCTATGCCGAAACCGAACGGGCGGCACGGATCTTCCTGGGAGCGCTCCAGGCACCCGAGCCTATGCCGGCGCGGATGCTCTACTACTCTGTGCCCCTGCGCAGACTCGGTGAATTGCTCCATACGATCCTCGATGATTATGAAGCCTCGGACAGGGCGGATTTCGAAACCTTCAGCCGAGAAGTTCTCGCACGCTACTCCATCGAGACTTTGCAGTTGTGGTATCTCGTCCGCCAACTCCATGAGCTCCCCAATAATCTCGTTGAGTTATTCTACGCAGGCGACGAATTCGTGCTCCTGTCAAAGATCGATGAACTCCCGGATATGCCGCAAAACCCCGAACTCTACGAAAAAATCAAACAACTCAGCCACCGCCTCTGGGATCTCGTTTGAGCCCTTCTGAATGCAACGGAACATTTTTGGATAAAATACTTCAAAATAAAGAACGGAAGTGGAATGAAATCACATTATGTCTGTTGCGAAGAGTGTGATGAGATCAGTCGCCTTCCCTATCCCCATCGCCCCGGAGTCTATCGCTGCCCCAATTGCCGTCATACACTTTTCCGATACTCTCCGGGGATGGTCGAGAAACTCTACGCTTTGAGTTTCGCCGCTTTGATCCTCTTTATGATCACCAATCTCTTTCCTTTTTTGAGCTTCGAAGTGATGGGGAACAAAGCGGAAGCCACCTTTACCACCGCATTCATTTATCTCTACAAAGAGGGGGATTACCTCATTGCCCTGGCGCTGCTGATGACGACGCTGGTGGTCCCGGCGATGCGGATCCTGCTGCTGCTCTTTCTGACCGGCCCCATCTATCATCGCATCGTTCCACGCTACGCATCGACGATGCTCAAGATTTTCGAAGCCATCACCCCGTGGGGGATGCTGGATGTCTTTCTGGTCGCCATCCTGGTCTCCATCGTCAAACTCGTCAAGATGGGGACGATCATCCCGGGAACTTCCCTTTGGGCCTTTGGCGCAATGGTCTTTGTCCTGGCCTATATGCAGATGATCTTCGATCCCCATCCCCTCTGGGACCTGATCGACAGAGCCCGCGGCCGGGAACCCGACCTTCCCAGGAAGAGTGAACGATGAGAGGGATCGATGCAGGCTATGGACGCTGTGAAAGCTGCGGGCAGCTCCTTCGTTTTCCTCCGCCTTTTCGGGGTGCCCGCACGGCACTTTGCCCCCGGTGCGGAAGTACGGTCCATCTCCGGCGGCCCGCTTCGATCCAGAACACCTGGGCGCTGGTACTCGCCAGCATTGTCTTTTATATTCCGGCCAACCTCCTGCCGATGATGCATGTCCACACCTTCGCGGGCTCGTCATCCGATACCATTATGAGCGGGATCATCTACTTCCTCGAGAGCGGTTCTTACCTCATCGGGATCGTCATTTTCATCGCCAGTATCTTCGTTCCCACCGTCAAAATCTTCATTCTGATCTATCTACTGCTTTCGATACAACGGGGTTGGCATCATGATCCGATACGCCGGCAAAAGCTCTATCTCTTCACCGAAATCATCGGCCGCTGGTCTATGGTCGATGTCTTCGTCGTCTCCATTATGATCGCCCTAGTCCATTTTAGAGGCTTGAGCGAAATCCGAACGGGACTGGGAGCACTTTTCTTCCTTCTGGTCGTCATCAGTACCATGCTCGCCGCTATGACCTTTGACCCCAGGCTGATCTGGGATCAAATCGAATTCAAGGCTTCCTCAAGGGATCTTTTAAAGCGGGATTCGGCATCCATTCAGTATGATGCACCATCAAAAAAGGATCTTCATGGCTGAGTCCCCCCTTCAACGTCCTCCGGGAGAAGAGTATGTCCGCGAAGCGATCTGGAGTCGCAAAAGGCATCATTTTTCTCCCGTTTGGATCGTCCCGATTGTCGCGCTGATTATTGGAGCGGTCCTCGTTTGGCAAAATCTGAGCCAGCGCGGGCCGGCTGTTCAGATCCTTTTCAAATCGGCGGCGGGGATCACCCCGGGAAAATCGGTCGTCAAATACAAAGATGTCATCGTCGGGAAAGTCGAGGACGTCCGTTTCAGCGACGACCTGGGCTCGGTCATTGTTACCGCCAGATTGACCAAAGAGATGCGTCCCTACCTCAGCGAAAAAACCCTTTTCTGGATCGTCCACGCCCGTCTGAGCGCTGATTCCGTCGAGGGCTTGGATACCCTCCTCTCCGGGGCCTATATCAGTATGGACCCGCATAAAGGCAAAGAGTCGGTCCGACGCTTCAAAGGTCTGGTCAATCCCCCCGTGATTACCGACCGGACTCCCGGAAAACGGTTCATCCTCGAAGCCCAAAGCAAAGGCTCCCTCCAAATCGGTTCCCCGGTTTACTACAAACAGCTCAAAGCGGGAACTGTCGTCTCCTACCACTTGGCACCCAACGGCAGAACCGTCCTGATCGATGTCTTTATCCAAAAACCTTTCAGTGATCTCATTACCGACACGACCCGGTTTTGGAACGCCAGTGGTATCGATGCCCACATCGGTGCTGACGGAGTCGAAATCCGTACCGAATCCCTCACCGCCATTCTTTCGGGGGGAATCGCCTTCGACAATTTCGAAGTCTTCGGACCCGGCAGTAGGGTACAGGACGGGCATCATTTCGTCCTCTACAATACGATCAAAGAGGCCAGGAAGGTCACGTACACCCGGGAACTTTACTTCTGGGTCTACTTCAACGAGTCAGTTCGCGGACTCAAAGCCGGTGCCCCGGTGGAGTTTAGAGGGGTCAAAGTGGGTGAAGTGGTCAATCTCTTCCTCGTCGGCGATGTCAAAACCGCCAATTTCAAAATCCCCATCCTAATCAAGATTGAGCCGGAACGCTTCACGATCACCGGACGGGAGCGCAATGCCAGTAAGGGGATGGATCCAAAGGTCTTCAAGGCCCTGGTGGACAAAGGCCTCCGGGCGCAGCTTCAGAGTGCCAACCTCCTCACCGGTTCTTTGCTGATCAACCTAGATTTCCATCCCGACGCTCCCAAGGCAAACCTTATCAAAGAGAATGGTCTCTATGTCTTTCCCAGTGTCCCCGCTACGATCGAGACACTCAAAAACAATGTCCAATCGATTCTGAACAATCTGGCCGCCATCCCCTTCAAAGAGATCGGGGAAGAGACCCGTCAGATCCTTGGCGATGTCAGACAGAAGACGCTCCCCGGTTTCGACGCGACGCTTCAGGGGGTCAACCGGGAGCTGCTGCCCTCCTTTGTCAAGCTGATCGATCAAAGCAATCAAACCCTGGAAGAGATCCGCAAAAATTATCTCGACACCAATGCGCAGATCCACCGCCAAATGCTGAAACTGATGAATGAAATCGAAGAGACCAGCCGGTCCATACGTGAACTCAGCAACTATCTGAACCGGCATCCGGAATCTCTGATAAGAGGACGCTAAATGAAGAAACTGACTCTGTTATCTTTTGCTCTGCTCACCCTCTTTTTGGCAGGGTGCAGCAGCCGATCCGAATACTACCGCCTCCAGCCCCGTCTGCAACCTCATCGGGATGTCACTCCCCTTTCCACTCGGCACATTGTAGGAATCGGGGAAGTGCAGGTAACCGACTATCTTCAGCAAAAGGCCCTCACCCTGCGCCTAGGCCCCAGCCGATTGAAAGTCAAAGAAAACGCTCTCTGGGCTGGGTCTTTGGACAAAAATATCCAAAAAGTCCTCCAGCACAATCTGGCCCAACTGGTCCCTGACTATACCTTTCTCTCCTACCCCTGGGAAGAGCCTCTCTCGGACCGGACCCGGATTTATGTGACTGTTGACCGTTTCGACGGTGACAGCAACGGCACCGTGGTGCTGGAGGGGCATTGGAGTCTCGTCGACCGGGAAAAAGACCGAATGGTTTTAGGTGAAGATTTTCATTATATGCAGAGAGGAGCGGCGAACCTCCCCGGCATCGTCGCCACGCAAAATCGCCTCCTGGAGCGGCTCAGCCGTCGGATCGCATCGAGGATTCGTCAGCGAACCCGTTGACGCCGTTCATAAAAAACCCTATTCCGCCCCAAATTCTTGGCCTGATAGAGTGCTTTATCCGCACGACGAAACATTTTGTGAGCATCCCGGGCATCCTCTTCCGGATTGAGGGTCGATACACCGCAACTGCAGTGGAGTTGCACTCCGTTTTCGTACTTTATTTCCATAATCTTTCGACGGATCTCTTCGGCCAACTCTATTGCCTCATCCAAGCTTCTCTGACTCAAAACGACAAACTCTTCTCCTCCCCAACGCGCCAGAAAATCTTTGGGACCGATACACTGTTCCAAAACCCTGGCAACATCCGTCAAAACCTTATCTCCAAAATCGTGCCCATACCGATCATTAATGGCTTTGAAATGATCCAGGTCGATTAAAATCATACTCAGTTGCCCATTCTCGCTGAGCGCTTTTGGGATCAAACTCTCGAATTTACGGTTGAAAGCAAAGCGATTGTTTAGCCCGGTCAATTCATCTCTTTTGGCCTGTTTACGATAAAAATCCCTCGAAGAGATCAACTCAGTAATTTCAGAGAGCGCCACAATCCGATGACCGGTCTCCGGATTTGATGAGAGAGAGACGTTGTAGAAAGTCTCAGAGTCTTCAAAGGGTTTTTTCAATGCCACAATTCGACGGGATGAGGGAAGCGCTTCAATCTCTCGTACCCATTCAAACTCTTCTCTACTTTCCGGAGCGAACCCTTCTTCCCAATCAACCATATATTGGGCAAGAGATGGAAGCTTTTGGCGGCACATTTCCAATGAATCACACCCTATGTATTCCAAATACCCTCTGTTGAGAAAAATTGCTTTCATTTGCCGATCGAGGACAACAAGCATATTGCCTTTGATAGCAGAAATCTCTTCCATAATGATTCGTTGCTGCTCGACGCGCCTTTCCAACTCTATTTGATGCTCAATTTGCCGAATCTTATCTTCCAAAAGTTCAAGATTGATCGGTTTTAGGAGGTAATGATCTACCTTGAGTTCAATCGCCTTCATAAGAAAACGAGTGTCACTGTGAGCTGTCGTAACAATAATGGCTTGGGAGGGGTTGATCTCTTTGATCTGGCGGATCATCTGTGAGCCGTGCATTCCCGGCATCTCCAAATCGGTTATGACGATATCGGGTTGATGCTCCCGATAGAGTTTCAATCCCTCTTCACCGTTTTCTGCGGTCAAAACTCCTCCGGAAGCTACGTGACGCAGATAATAGCCCAATTCTTCCCGTATCCCTTCCTCATCTTCTACAAAAAGAATCTTTAGCTCACTATTCATTGTTTCTATCCTCAAAATCAAGTATCACGCGCAACCCTTCCTCTCCATTCTCAACTCGGATCTTCCCGCCGAATTTTTTCTCTATAATTTCTTTAGAAATATAAAGTCCGATTCCCGTTCCTCCCGGTTTGGTGGTAAAATCAGCTTCAAAGAGCCGATTGAGTAACCCTTCATCTGCTACGCCGCCGGCACTATCTTCGAAAACGATTTGCCGATTCTTCAATATTACCCGAATCCATCGTGCTCCGCCTTTTTTATGTTCAAGCGCCTCTTTGGAATTGGTAATCAAACTGAGGAATATCTGCTGGAATTCACTTTTGATGCCCTCGAGCTCGAAATCGTCACCTTCAATCCCCCTAAACTCTATCCCGTTATTCCTCAGATCCAGAGAATAAATAGCAAATATGGCTTTGATTGCTTCCCGGACACTAAATTGTTTTTTCCCTTCCCTGTTATGGAAAAAATTTCTGAAATCTTCGATTGTCTGATTAAGGAAATTGATTCGATCCAGGTTTTTCCCGACAAAACGATCAATAAATTCCTCATCAACTTCCCCATCCCGGTAACGGTATTTCAGGTTTTGAAGGCTAAGCGCCAGGGAGTTGAGCGGCTGACGCCACTGATGGGCGATCACTCCGATCATCTCCCCAAGAACCGCAAGTTTCTCTCTTTCCCGGATCATTGTACGCTGAGCTACGACTTCCTCCGTGGCCTTTTGAACCTCCTTCGTCAATAACTTGTTGTGGCCCTTTAGCAACCAATGTCGATAGAGCAGAAGGATTACCAGGATCAAAACGACACTCAGAGCAAGATAGAGTTTTTTATAATCAAAGGGTTCAATCAATTTCTTTTGACCGATCCAGTAATTATAAAGAGCATTTTTTTCTACCGGATTGATGGTGGCCAGTGCCCCATCCAACTTGTGTAAAAGCTCGGGCTCCTTTTTTGTGACGGCTACGGAGAGCCGGTATTTCATCTCGGTATAACCGGCGACTCTCAAATTCTTTAGATTGAATCGGTTGATGTAATAAGCAGCAACAGGTATCGTGGCGATGGTGGCGTAAGCTTCCCCTTCGGCAACTTTTTGCAAGGACTCCAGATAATTTTTAGTCTCGATGATTTTCATAGTAGGATAGAGCTGCTTGAGCCGGCTGATGAGCCCCGAACCCCTTTTCCGGGCAATTGTCTTATCAGCCAATTCGGAGAGATTATTGACGAGCGGTTTATCCTTGCGCGTGATGATCACCAAACGGTAAGAGAGATAAGGCCGGGTAAAACGAGCATATTCTTTACGCTCCTTGGTAGCTATAGCCGCCGGCAGGATTTCGCATTTACCCTCTTTTAGATATTGTTGGGACTCGACCCAACTTCGCGTCGGAACATTACGAAACTCCACATTGAGTTTATTTTCGACTAGACGTAATGTATCGATGGCGATTCCGGTCATACGGCTCATATTTCCGTCCTTGGCAAACTCGATCGGTTCCCAATTGGGATTGTTGCACATCAAAACCACTCGTTTATGTCGATAAGGTTTTATCTGTGTCCCCACCGCTTTGAGCCGATCCGGATTCTGAGGAGATTTATCCAACCATTTCTTTGACAAAGCCTCCAGCTCCCGATTATCAATCGTATACATCGCCTTCTGGATAATATCCCTGAGCATTTTGAGTTTGGGCCCTGTGGCGATGCTTAATCCTCGCTCCATACGCTTATCCGTCAGAACCGAAATATGGCGAATTAGGATCTTTTCTCTTTGAATCAGCGCTTTGGCGACACTATAACTGGCAATCGTAGCGTCACTCTCATTGTTCTCCACCGAGTGTAAGCAATCGAGAAGAGAAGGTTTCGTTTTGAGAAGTATTTCGGGGTAATAGGTTTCAAGAAAATGGTGGATAAAAAAATCTTTAGGAACGCACACCTTCTTACCCATTAAATCGTTCATCGTATTGATCGATAGATCTTCCGTAAAAATCGCTTTGCGGGTAGAGGCATAGGGTTCAGTAAAATGGAGGGATTCTCCTCGTTGGGGAGTATAAATGACATTGAGCATCACATCGAGCTTCCCCTCCTTGATCATCTTTATAAATTCACTCCAAGTTGGCCCGTGGATGTATCGGACTTTCACACCGAGTCTCTTGGCCAGGAGGTTCATATAATCGATGGAGAGCCCCTGGGCTTTACCGTCCTTGTAAAAATTGTAGGGAGGATAATCCATTTCGTTATGAACGGTAATGACAGGATGTTTTTTGAGAAATGCTTTCTCCTGATTACTCAAGTGCAAACTGTTTTCCGCCAAAAGCGGAAGAATCAGGGCCAAAAAAAAGAACCATATTTTATTGAGAAACACACAACCCCTTTGCTTACATTATTGATATATCGATGAATGGCTCTATTACTGAGCTCTTTTATCGGATCTTCCGTTCATTTGCTCTTCGATTTTTTTTCGGCTCGCTTAACTTCGTTCTAGCCATCGCTCGAGGATAATCTGAGCCGCCAGGGAATCGATCCGGCCATCGCGTTTCTGGCGAATCGCCCCTTGCATCCGTTCTTTGGCCTCTTCGGAGCTTCCGGCTTCATCCTGATAATGAACCTCCATCTGCGGAGGAAGTTCGAGTAAACTGACGAAATGGCGGATCCGCCGCTCCATCTCCTCTTCGCTGCTTCCTCCCCTTGGTAAACCGACCACTAGCAGATCGACTTTCCACTCCCTCAGAAAATCGCTCAACTCCTTCGCCGCCTGTTTCCGCCCTCGGCGCTCGATGGCCCGTTGGGGCAGTACGATCCGCCCATCGGGGCTGATGGCCACGCCGATACGCTTGAGCCCCACATCGACTGCCGCAATCACTCCCCGGCCTCCGGATGGCGTCTCAATGTTGCAATCACCTCTTCGTCGTCGAGCTGGTGGAAATCCTCGTAGAAACGGCCTACGGCGATGAGATTGTCCGATGCGTGCAGCACGACCACCCGGTCGGCCGTCTGCTCCAGCAGAGGCAGGATCTCCGAAGGGGCCACCGGCACAGCGACGATCACTTCGGCAGCTCCCGCCTGTTTAAGCGCCTGCACCGCCAAAAACATCGACGATCCCGTCGCGATCCCGTCATCGACCAGGATCACCCGCTTGCCGGAAAAATCCGGGACTTTACGTCCATAGAGGGCGCGTTTTTCCGCCATTTGACTCAGCTTCTCCTTCGCCCGGCGCCGTAGATACTCTTCGCTGACTCCCAGGGCTTTGACCGCTTCGCTGTTGACCTGCATCAGCCCGGTTTCGCTCACGGCTCCGATCCCCGCCTCCTCATTGTAGGGGCTGGGGATCTTCTTGACGAAAAAGATATCCAACGGCAGATGCAAAGCCTCGGCGATGGGCTCCGCTACTGCCACCCCGCCTCTGGGCAGGGCCACCACTACCGTATCGGGAGCTTCCCGGTAAGCCTCCAGGCGCTCCGCCAGCAAGCGTCCCGCCTCTTCCCTCGTTTTGAAAATCATCTCATCCTCCTCCGACAAAATGCAGCAGTTCCACCCGGTCATCCTCTTGGAGCCGATGCCGGGGCCACCGGTCCTTTTTGACGATCTCCATATTGACCGCCGCCGCCATCACTTTTTTGCCGATCCCCAATTCCTTTATCAACGCTTCGAGCGTTGTTCCCGATTCGATCTCCCGTCGTTCACCGTTCACGGTCACTGTCATTGATCCGCCTCTCTTCCCACGTTTTTTTATCCATAAAGTTTACGTTTTTTTTCGACTTTTTGCAATGCTTTCGATCCCTCCGTTTTCATTTCAAAGATCAAGCATACTCTGGGTAGAATAGCACAGATTTATCATACAGGAGTGGGTAGGCTTATGAGAAAAAAAGTGAAGATCGCCATCTTGGGCATCGGAGGGATTCTACTCTTTAGCGGATGCGCGCCGAGGCTCCCCGCTCCTCCGGCTCTGACCGATCAAAACCGAAGTGTCCATCGCGTAATGTGGGAAGATACTTCCGGCGTAGAGAAGAACTATTCACTCAAACCCGAGCCCTACTCCATCGACTCGGGCCAGAAGGACCCGGAGCTCCTCGGGCCCCAAAGCACTCTCAAAAAGAGACTTCCCGGCGACGAAGAGAGCCTTGCCGGCAGTGAGATGGTCGAAACCACTCAGGCAACGACTCCGCAAAGCGCTTCCGCCGAGGAAGAGACTTTCCTCGCCAGGGATGAGCAAAAAACACCTGCAACTTCCCGGCCTGCTATGACCCGCAGCCGCTGCATCGAACTCATCGGTCAAAGCGACTTTGACAAATATACCCGTCAATTCGGCAGCGAAGAGGCCGCGCTGCGCAAATGCATCATCCTCGAGAGGGTTCAGAAGAGATAGGCTCCGTCGGCTGATCCACTCGCTTCCCCTCTCAATGGGCATAGCCCCTTTTTAAAATCTTTAGACTTAAAGCGGGTTTTCGGGTTGCTATTTCATTGCTTTTTCTAGGAAATCAGTGATGAGTTTCTTCTTCATAGAGTCTCCAATACCCCGATGGATTTTCAATAAAGCTTTCATAGGAGAGAAGAGTCCACCATCCAAAGTATTGGTTGTATTGGCTATGCCAAGATGAGGATGGGTTTTATACGTGAAGAGATAAGGAAGATTGCGTTCAAGACTTCGATAGGCCGAGCGGAGTCGATCATGGGTGTAATGCCATCCACGTGGAGAATCGTCAGGGGTTTTCTCTTCATAGAAATCTTTGTGCCGTTGGAGCCAGGCTTCCAGCATATAGCGGAAACGGCAGGGGGTTGTCTGTCCAAGATAGGAAGCGATACGCTTGAGATCCCTAGAGGCTTGATAGGTAGGTCTGCGCGTCAGATAACGAGTGAGAATGGCTTGTTGATGGAAATGGCACATTTGAACCGGAAGGTCGGCAAAGAGCCCAAACAATCCCCGTCGGCCATCGACGGTGACGGCCTGGATGATAAAGCCCTGATCCAGAAGGCTTTGCCGAAGCATCGCATATTCATTGAGCGTCTCAGTCTGAATGAAACGATACGCTACCAGTTGGCCACTCAGGATATCTTTAGCTACAAGAACACCAAAGCCCTCTCCCCGTTTTCCGAAGAATGTCGCATCGATAACCAAAGTGACCGGTCTGGGATGTGGTGAAGTCTTTGGCGGTTCATAGCTATGAATCTGACGTTGAATCCACTCCCGATCCTTATGATAGGTCCGGGATAAGGCTTTGAGGGTTTGGTGCTCATAGAAGTAGGCAGTAAAGAGTCGTTTTCTGAGGCGGGAGGGACGTCTACGAGAAGAGAAGCTCTGCCGGCAACTTTGGCAAAAATAGCGCTGAATTCCTGCTCTTTTACCATTCTTTTTCGTCGCTTTTGAACCACAGATAGGGCACTTTTTTACAAGCCATCTGTAAAAAAGTCCTTTTTAGGCACCATATTACCGAAGGTTTAAAGGATTTTTAGCAACCCGAAAAACCGCTTTAGCTCAATCTTTACCTCTTGGAAAATTCCACGACTTTGAATCGATCCCCCATCACCGTTGGAGCGATCAGCGTTTTGATCCGGTCGGCCTGGCGCAGATAGTCGGCCTGAGCGGCGATCTTGGCATACTCTTCCAGGATGTCGACAAGGCCGTAACGCACCAGAGCCCTGGCCTGGGTCTCGTAGGCGTCGCATCGCATCCCCGCCCCCTCGAAAGCTTCGATCACGTGGCCGAAGTTCACATCGTATGTGATGTCGCTCTCCTGGTACGCTTGGGCCAGGTTCAACTCTTCGTCAAAGAGGGGAAAGGTCTCGTGCTTTCGATAGACCCGGATGGAGAAGTCATTGCGCACATACTTCTCTCCGTAGTCGAAGCTGACAAACTCCAGCGCCTCCGCCGCCTCGGCCACCCGCCGGGCAAAGGATTCGTAGCCGACGGCGATCTCCCCTTTGACGAGGCGGTGGCGCTCGGCAAAATCTTTGAGCTTATCCTCTGCATCGACCCAGCTGATGTGGTGATTTTCCACCACAGCCTGTTCTCCCTCTTTGTAGAGTTCGCAGGGAAAGGCGTCGAAGATCTCGTTGGAGACAAAGAGAGCGTAGGGGACCCGTACCTCATCCAGGGAAGCAAACTGCTCCAGTGCCACCCCGCTGCCGAAGCGCTCGGCGAAATACTCCCGCTGGATCCTGCGTACATCCTCCTGCCGCTCCACGATCCCAAAGCGCATCGTCTCCAGCAAAGAGGGGTCACAGCTGTAGAGCCACTGGATCATATCGGCCAGCAGATAACCCCGATGGGCCCCGATCTCGATAAGCCAGGCATCCCGAGGGATCCGCCCCTCTTGAATCCCTTTCCAGAAGTGATTGGCAATGGCCGCACCGAAAAAGGCGCTGGTACTTACCGCGGTATAGAAATCCCCACCCTTTCCGATATCCCGAAAAGTCTTGTAGTAGCCCCCCTCGCCGTAGAGCCATTCATTCATATAGGTGCTGAAGGGAACCGGGCCGGAGGGAGATTTTGGATTTTGGATTTTGGATTTTGGATTGTTTTTTGAGTCGTTGGTCGTTGGTCGTTGGTCGTTGGAGATTTGTTGCTTGCTTTGCTGATCGGTTACTCCGTTATTCAGTTCCTCACTCCTCACTCCTCACTCCTCACTTGAAACCATAAGGTTTCATTCGGTTACTCGGTTGCTCGGTTGCTCGGTTACTCATTCGTTACTTTCCGTTTTTTCATAGAGTTTGAGCAATTGGATCTGCCGTTCTATCCCATAGATCTGAGCATCGAGTTTGGCCATATTCATCGAGTTGCGCATCGTCTCTACATCGAGTTGGGTCTTCTCCCCCGCAGCGGCCTGTTCCCTGGTGCTCTTGAGCAGATCTCGGTAGAGCCGCTCGTCGGAGTGTGCCAGGGCGATCTTTTTGTCGATGATCTTGAGGGTATCGATGACCAGGCGGTATTCACTCTCCACTTTGCGGCGGTCATCCTGCAGCTGCACCGACTCCTGGAGAAACTTCACCCGGCTCGCTTCGATATCGTGGGGGGCGTTGATGTTCAGCGGCATCGAGACCCGGAAACCGTAACGGTAATAGTCGTCACGCATCCCCGGCATCGGAGTGTCGAAATCATTATCGTAGTAGTTGGCATTGACCGAGAAAGTGGGAAGATATTTCGACCAAGTCATTTTGCTGTTATATTCACTTTGGCTCACCCGCAGGCGCTGGGCCAGAAGCTCCAGGTTGTTCTGCCGATACTCTTTCGCCCGAATCAAGTGAAGTCTGGGAAGTCTGAGCCGATCGGGATTCCGGTCACTCAGCAGAGAAAAGGCGTTGCGAAGATTCTTCTCTGCCAGTTGTAGCGCCAGCAGCGTCGTCTGGTCGCGGTTGCGCTGGAGGATCGCCTGATTGAGGAAGCTGCTGTCGATCACCCCGGCGTCATACTGCTCCCGCTTGCGCCGAATATCGATCTTGTCGTTGCGGATCTTGAGGCGAAGCTGCCGCTGCTGGAGGCGGTTTTTGCGCAGTTCGAAGAGGGTTTCGATCGCCTGAACGATGAGTTGGCGGCGTTGGAGCCGGATCTGGGCAGCGGTGGCCCCCTCCTGGGCATTGGCGAATTTGACGGCATAGTAGATCCCGCCGCTTTTGAAGATAGGCTGGTCGATCCCCACGCTCCAGGTCCGCTGTGTGCTTTTGCCTGCCAGAGACTGATCGTCGCTGCTGTCGCTATAGCTGAAGATGATCGGATTGATCCAGCTCTTGCGCAGCACATCGCTCTGGAGTTGATTGACCTGCTCCTGGTAATCCAGGATGAGGTTTTTCTCCCGGGAGAGGTAATTCTCCAAATCGCTCTGCGCCGCCAGGGGCAGGAGCAGGAGATTAGAGAGTAGCCAGAGCTTTTTCAAAGCGTTTGAACCCTTCATCGATCTCGTCGCGGGTGATGGTCAGCGGCGGGAGGAAGCGCACGGTATTACGCCCCGCTTTGAGCACGATCAGCCCCTCGTCGAAGGCGGCCTTGAGAATGGCCCCCTGGATTTCGGCATCCACGCAGCGCAATCCCCGCATCAGCCCCAGCCCCACTGCTTCGGTAAAATACTCGGGCAGACGCTCAGCCAAGCCCTTCAGATAACTGCTGAAAATCTCGATCCGCTCCGCCAGGGCTCCCCGGTCCTGCTCCGCTTTCAAAACCTCCAGCACGGTCAATCCCGCCCGGGTACTCAGATAGTTGCCCCCGAAGGTGCTGCCGTGATCTCCAGGCTTGAAGATCTCCTTGAGCCGGGTCATCGCCACCCCGATGGGCACACCCCCGCCCAAACCTTTGGCCAGGGTGATAATGTCGGGCTCGATTTCATAGAGCTGGGACGCCAGGAATTCGCCGGTGCGATAGACTCCGGTCTGCACCTCGTCCACGATCAGCAGCAGATCCCGACTGCGCAAAAATTTGGCCAAATCCTGAACTTCGCCTTTGTCGAAGGGTTGCACCCCGCCTTCGCCCTGGACCAGCTCGATCATTACGGCCACGGTCTCATCATCGATAGCATCGTAGATGGCGTCGATACTCTCCACATAGGCGAAGCCCGCCGGGTAGGGGGAGAAGTCGGGTTTGTGCATCTCTTTCTGTCCCGTCGCCTTGACGGTGGTGATAGTGCGGCCGTGGAAAGAGTGTTTGAGGGTGATGACCTTGTAGCGCTTGGTGTCGAAGGCGGTCTCCCCGTATTTGCGGGCGATCTTCAGGGCCGCTTCATTGGCTTCGGCTCCGGAATTGCCGAAGAAGCAGCGCATATCGTAGCCGCTGAGCTTCACGATCCGCTCCGCCAGGCGCGCCTGGGGCTCGATCACCTGGAGGTTGGAGACGTGGATCAGTTTGGAAGCCTGATCGCAGAGGGCTTCGCTGAGCTTCGGGTGAGCGTGGCCGATGCTGCAGACCCCGATCCCGCTACCGAAATCGATAAACTCCCGTCCCGTGTCGTCATAGAGCTTCGCCCCTTCACCCCGGACGAAGTTGGTGTAGTTTCTGGCATAGGAGCCCAGCACATAATCCCGATCGACTTGTTCCAATTCACTCACGCCTGATCCTTGATATTGATGAAAAATTGGAAATATTATAGCAGTTTTCCTTCTTGTTAAATCCTGTTAAAAATGGGAGTGATATAATTGATGAAAGTCCGCAATAAAGGCGAGCGATCGTGAAATTTCCGACCGAACATCCATCGATTTTATTGAGTGTCACCAAGTGGACCGTACTCTCTGGGCTCATCGGCATCGTCATCGGGGCCATTGTTACCCTCTTTTTGAACATCCTCGCCTATGGCGAAGCGGCCCGGAGCTTTCTGCCTTTTCACTACTATTACCTCCTGCCCCTGGGCCTGGTGCTGAGCGTTTGGCTCACCCGCAAATTCGCCCCCGAAGCCCAGGGTCACGGGACGGAAAAGGTGATCGAAGCGGTCCACAAGCGTAACGGCAAGATCGACGTCGCCGTCATCCCCGTCAAACTCCTCACTACCGTCATCACCCTCGTTACCGGCGGATCGGCGGGAAAAGAGGGCCCCGGAGCGCAGATCGGTGCGGGAACCGCCTCGGCCATCTCCGATCTCCTGCACTTTTCGAGGCAGGACCGCAAAAAGCTGGTCATCTGCGGCATCAGCGCCGGCTTCGCCACCGTCTTCGGCACCCCCATTGCCGGGGCGATCTTCGGCATCGAAGTGCTGGTCGTCGGTGCAGTGATGTATGAAGTGCTGCTCCCCTCCTTCGTCGCCGGCTTCAGCGCCTTTTTCACCGCCCAATACCTGGGCGCCCACTACACCTATTACGAGATCAGCTACTTCCAGCACTACTACATCGACCTGGTGCTCATCGCCAAAGTAATGCTCGGAGGGGTCTTTTTCGGCCTGGTAGCCTGGCTCATCATCGCCACCCTCAAGCGGACCGAAGATGCCGTCGAAAAGATCCCGATGAACCCCTATTTCAAAGCCTTCGGCGCCGGGGTTTTGCTGATCCTCCTCTCTTTTGTCTTCGGCACCCACTACTTCGGCCTGGGGCTCGATACTATCTCCGAAGCGATGAAGGTCGACAGCAGTCTCGGGACCGATTCTCTGCCCTGGTACGCCTTTTTGGTCAAAATCTTCTACACCGCGGTCACCCTCGGCTCGGGGGGAAGCGGCGGGATCATCACCCCCATCTTCTACATCGGCGCCACCAGCGGCCACTGGTTCGGCGGGCTCTTTGGCAGTGCACATCAGCTGGCCCTCTTCGCCGCCCTGGGCTTCGTGAGCGTCCTCGCCGGCGCCACCAATGCCCCTATCTCGGCCACCGTAATGGCGATGGAACTTTTCGGGATGGATGTGGCCCACTATGCGGCAGTGAGTATCGTCATCAGCTTCCTGGTCTCGGGGCACCGCAGCGTCTTCCCCTCCCAAAAGATCCAAATGAGCAAGTCGGATCTCCTGGAGATCGAATACGGAGAAGATATCGAGCACTCCAAGGTGAAGCTCAACGAACGTCAATACAAACGCTTCAACAACATCTACCGAAACATTCAGATCAAACGTGCCCGGCATGACAGAACGCGACAGGAGAGAAGAAAGAGACGTGATGATCGGCGGAAAGAACGCGCAGATGCCCGTGAAAAGAGTGAAGAAGAGAGCTCTTAATCCAGCCCCAGCCGCGCCATCGCCTTTTCGATATCGAGATAGATCTGCTCTTTGAGCTCAGCCGGGTTGTCGAAACGGCGGTTGGGACGCAGGAGCGCTTCAAACTCCAAAGCGACTCTGGGCTCTTCGACCGGGCCGATTATCTTGTCGAGCAGATGGGTCTCCACGGCGAAGCTCCCGTCGGTACTGTCCCGGTACCCCAGGAAGATAACGCTGGGATAGCACGCTTCTCCCAGATGGGTATAGCCGGCATAGACCCCTTCGGCGGGCAGCTCGTACCCCTCGACCTGGAGATTGATGGTCGGGACGAATTCCCGGCTTCCTCGCCCCTGCCCCCGCACAGGTTCCCCGTCGATGAGATAGCACCGCCCCAAGAGCCGGTTGGCCAGGGCCAGATCCCCGTTTCGCAACAGTTCACGGATCGTCCGGGCGTGGACCGGCACCCCTTCTACCTTGATCTCGGGAACGATGCGCACTTCTCCGTCAAAAAGCTCTTTGAGAGTCTCGGCGTTCCCCCCGCGCCCCACTCCGAAATGAAAATCATAACCGACGACGATCTTACGGAGCCTGGGATAGTGCTCCCGGAGCATTGCAACGAAGGCTTTGGGACTGAGGGAACGGATCCGATCGAAGAGATAGAAATCCATCGGCTTGTCGGTGTACCAGCTCCGCTTGTATCCCGGGGTCAGGGTCCCGCTCTGGCGCTCGATCACCGCCACCGCCTCCGCTGCTTCGATGAGGGCCTGATGGGCCACATGCATCCCGTCGAATGATCCCAGAGTGATCGCTTCGATGCTGTTCTCGATCCGGCTCAAAGACATCTCCTCTTTTGAAAAAAGTGGCTCTATTATACGATACAATTTGGCAAGAAGGAGGATTTGATGAAAGCATTCATTCCCATATTCACCCTGACACTCGGTACGCTAATGGCCGCCTCGACGGTCATTCCCCCCTCCGACAGCAATCTTTCACTGACCATCTACACCAACGACCGGGCCTTCATCCACGAAAAGCGCCAAGTCAGCGTCCCGGCGGGCGATCAGCGGCTGGTCTATCAGAATGTCCCCAATACCGTCATTCCCAGCAGCGTGATCCCCGAATTCAGCGGCATTCCCGTGACCCTCTACTCCCAAAATTACGTCTATGACCTAATCTCCCTCACTTCGATGCTCCAAAAGAGTATCGGCCAAAAGGTCCTCTACCGCCCCGATCCAAAATCGAGAGACCTCAAAGAGGGCCTCCTCCTTTCCGCCGCCCCCTCGGTGATGATCCGGACCGAGAGCAAGGGGCGCATCGTCACTCTCAAAGACCCCTCCCAGGTCGTCTTCCCGACGATCCCACCGACGATGATCACCCGCCCCAGCCTCGTCTGGCATATCCAAACCCCCAAAGCCGGACCCCTCGACGTGGATCTCAAATACCTCAGCCGCGGCCTGAGCTGGCGCAGCGACTATGTGCTCAACCTCCATCCCAAAAAACACACCTTCGACCTGGTAGGGTGGATCACCGTGGACAACCGAACCGGAGTGAGCTATCCCCACGCCAAAATCTACTGCCTCGCCGGAGAGGTGCATACCGAGGAGAAGCGCCCGATGCCCCGCGCGATCTATAAAACGATGGCGATGGCGGCACCCAATGTCAAAGAGGAGTCCTTCGCCGGTTACCATCTTTACACGATCCCCTTTCGCGAAACGATCCGTGCCAAAGAAAAAAAGCAGATCCGTTTCCTGGAAAAAGCGGGGATCACCTACCGCCAATTTGCCCGGGCCAAAGTCCACAGCTTCCAGCGCAGCGGAGAACTGCGGCTGAGCTTTCTCAATACCCTGACCTTCCGCAACAGCGCCTCCAACGGCCTGGGCCTGCCTCTGCCCAGGGGGATCGTGCGGATGTACAGCCCTGACGCTTCGGGCACCTTCCGTTTCATCGGGGAGAGCCGCCTGGGCAACACCCCCGCCGACGAGCGGGTCAATCTCAGCATCGGCACCCTCTTCGATGTCACCGGCACCAAAAAGACCCTCAAATACATTGCCCGGGATAATTACCGAAACGTCGTAAGCCAATACACCCTCCACAACCGGGGCGACGTCCCCAGGGTCCTCAAGATCGAGGAGCAAATCCCCACCTACGGCGGCACCATCCGGCTCAAGAGCAGTTGCAGCGGCCCCTGCTCCGTCAGGAAGCTCACCGCCTTCGTGCGGGAGTTCACCGTCCGTCTCAAGCCCAAAGAGAGTTACAAATTCACTTCGGAATTCGAAGTGATCCGATGACCCTCTACCTCGACGGCGACGCCCTGCCCAATCTCCTCAAACCGATCCTTCTGCGGGGCATCGAGCGGCGGAGTATCCCTACCAAAGTGATCGCCAACAAACGGATTCACATCGGCAATTCTCCCCATATCGAAATGATCCTCGTCGAACAGGGCGCCGACCGGGCCGACGACCTCATCGTCGAGCTCCTCTCCCCCGGAGATCTGGTCATCACCGCCGACATCCCCCTCGCCGACCGCGCCCTCAGCGCCGGTGCCCACGCCATCGACCACCGGGGAGAGCGCTATACCCCCGAAAACATCAAAGAGCGCCTGGCCCTGCGCAATCTGATGGAATCGATCCGTGAAAGCGGAGAGATCACCAAAGGTCCCAAACCCTTTACCGTCAAAGACGCCCACGCCTTTGCCAATGCGTTCAATGCTTTTTTGCAAAGTCTGGTGATTTAAGAAAATAGAAATCTACTTTCACACCAAGTCCCTGAATGCGGCAAGTTCAAATTAATCAATCTCATCTGATTGTCTTCTGAATTGTTACGCTCCTGACTGGACATCTCACCCCCACAGGGCCAATCCGACCCCCATCGCCACAAACAATGCCCCCGAGATCCGATAAAACCCTTTCAACTTCTCTTCATCGAAAAACCAGGCTTTGGCCCGGGTCGAGAGGTATCCGTAGGTCATCAGAGAAGTAAAGGATATCGCCAGAAAAGTCACCGTCATAATCCCGAATGACAACAGGGAATCACGCCCCGGCTCCATAAAAAGCGGATAGACGGCGCTGAAAAAAAGGATCGGCTTGGGGTTGGTCGCGGCAACGAGGAAGCCCTTGCGAAAGACGGCCCAGGGGCTGCAGGCCCTATGAAGGGTTTCCCGGTTCATCACGAGATGGGTATGGTGATTGCGCATTTGGCCGATACCGAGATAGACGAGGTAGGCACCGCCAAGCCACTTGAGCCACTTGTAAAAGAGCGGCGAAGTCTGAAAGAGCACCCCCACGCCGAACATCGCCACGGTCGCCAGCAAGAAAAGACCGAGGATATTCCCGAGGGTCGAGAAGAGCACAGCCCGCAGATTCATCCGCATCGCATTGTTGATCGCCAGGAGGATCGCCGCACCGGGGCTGATGATCGTCAGCACAGCGATGAGCAGATAATTGAAATAGTTGTCGAGGCTCACGGCAAACCTTTTTTGCCGGGATTGTACCCCTGTGCAGTCTTTGAGTTCTAGGAAAATATTGCTATTTTTCGATACTGCCGGGTGTGTGGCCGTAGAATTTCCGGTAAGTTTTGAGCATATGGGACTGATCATAAAAGCCGCACTCCAGCGCAATCTGCGCCAGAGAACCGCCCAGAGCCAATTTGCGACGTACACAATCGATGCGGATATTCTGGAGATAATGATGGGGTGTCCGGCCGTAACGGCGCTTGAATTGCCGGAGGAAATGGTATTTGCTCATCGAAGCCCGAGCCGCCATAGCTTCCAGCGAAATATCAGGGTCGCAAGCGTGGGCGTGGATGAAGATCCGGGCTTCCTCCAGGGATCGATCGGCGGGGATCGACACCGAAGCAGGCGGCGTATCCTCCCGATGCTTTTCCAGCAGATGGATCAGCAGCGTCTCCTCGGCGTGCCGCCGGTCCGCATCCGCCCTTTTTGTCCACAGCGAAAGCATCTTTTCCGAGAGTACCGCATCGTCGATCACCTGACGCAACAAAACCGGCACCTCCATCCTCATCGCTCTTGCCGGTGATTCGATCCTCTTCGTGGGGACGGAAAAGTTGAGATGTTCCCAACTGCTCGGCAGCGTCTCGTGTATTTCAAACGGATGCACCACCCGCACCATCCCGGGGCCGGCCTCCATCCTCTGCCCCTCGATCGCAAAGCGGTGCACCCCCTTTAGCACCAACGAGAGCGAATAGCCCTCATGCGTATGCGCAGCGAAGCTTCGTCGTTGGAATCTGCTGTGGACCATCAAAATATCGCCGGCGGAAGGCATCTTCTCTCCTCTTTGGAACCTATAGCGTCAAATAACCGCGATTGAAGTGATTCTTCTTTCAAGCACTCTTAGGCGCTTCACTCGTCTCATCTTCCGGGAGGATGATCGTAAACTCCGCCCCCTTGACCTGACGATCGTGATAGGTAAACGTAACGGTTCTGGCCTGAATCGTTCCGCCCATCCCTTCCACAATCAGCCGATAGGTCATATGTAATCCCAGGCCGGTTCCCTGGGATTTATCCTTGGTCGTAAAATAGGGCTCGAAGATCCGATGCAAAATTGCGTCATCGATGCCGCCGCCGTTATCCAGGACCCGGATCAAGACGGCTCCTTTTTCTGTACGCTCCATTCGAACAGCGATATAACGATCCTCTTCCCCTTTTTCCAAAAAAGCATCCTTGGCATTGTTGACCAGATTGATCAAAACTTGCAAAAGGTCGTTGCGATACCCAAGGATTTTCAATCCCGGCTCGATAAAGGTCTCCAGGGTAATCTCATGCCGTTTCAATTGGACATTGAGCAGACTTTTGAGGCTCTCAATCAATTCTTCGGCATCAAAGGTCTCTTTCTCATGATCTCCTCGGATAAACTGTCGAAAATCTTCAATGGTTTCCGAAAGATACTGTACATTGTTATTGATCTGGGTACAGGAGTTGATCAAGCCCTTATCATTGAGAATGCCCAATTCCTTTTCGGTTTTCATCCCGGTAGCCAGGGTTGAGATCACCGAAAGCGGCTGACGCCACTGATGAGCGATGTTGCCGATCATTTCCCCCATCGCTGCCATTTTCTCCTGCTGGACAAGCCGTTTCTGCATGAGATCATTGGATTGGATCTGTGCTTTGAGTTTCTGCTCCCGCGCACGGATTTTACGGCGCATCGTTTCAAAACTCTCGATAAGATTCTCGAAAATGGGATAGGTTTTCTCCCTGTCCATTGCAGGGAAATCTTTTGATCCCATCGCAAACAGATTGATCCTCTGAATAATCTGTTCCACCGGCTTGACGATACGATTACTCATCATCCGCGCACTGATGATCGTCACAAGCAAAATCAACACCATCAAAAACGATCCGACCAACAATATTTTCTGCAGATATTTATCCAACTGATCCCTGTGGTCCCGCACTACAACCATCCAATTGAAGTCAGGCAAATGGGCATAAGAGAGAAAATTATCTTCGTCAAACCACCCTTTCCAAAAGGAATCCCCCTCCCGGTAGTGCTCCGGAAATTCCGTCACCGTATACGGATCAGAGTTTTTAACCGCAGCCGCATATGCCCCGTCTTTATAAAAAGAGACAGTGTTACGTGAGAGATTCTCATCACGGGTACTATAAATATAGTCCCCTTTGTCATCAATAATAGCGATAGAGCGTAGCTCTTTTTTTTGGAGAAGATATTTTAACTGCTCAAAGAAATGTTTTGGATCGACCTGAATGATGTAGAAGTGATCCCGAAACCGGAAAGCATAAGCAAGGAGGACAGACTCTTGTGTCTTGGAGTAATATACCGTCTCATTTTGGGCATCGGGGTTTGAACGAACCTGTTCAAGCAGCCTTTTGAGATGAGGATCGAGGGCGTGTGGTTGCGAAATCAATTGGTCTCGGGCATAGATACGACGTATCTTCCCTTGATTATCTATTTCTATAATTGACACCAGTTCAGGAGCGTAGTCAAATGCATTTTTTATAGAGGCTTCATCCTCCTCTACAATCTTGTGCTGTATGACATTAAATAGCAAGTGTACCCGACGATAATATTCACCGCTCAAGCGCTCAACCACATTCAACAGACGGGTATGTTCACTCCGTTGTAATGACACTTCAGCCCGATAGATCAAGAGAGACCCCAGAAGTCCGATGATGATCATCGGGATCAAAGAGAGTGCGATCATTTTTTGACGAATGTCACTGCGAAAGGTTTTGCGTTTAAGCATCCGGTATATCGTCCCTGCTTATCTCTTCCGAAAGATACCATCCCTGCACCCGATCGATCCCAATACGCTTGATAACGGCATACTCCTCTTCACAACTGACCATTTCCGCTACGGTTTTGATTCCCAATTTCTTACAAAACTCATAAATCGCTTCCACGATCAACTCCTGCCGGTGTGAGCGGTGAATCCCCTGAATCAACAAACCGTCGATCTTGACAAAATCGACATGTAATCCTTCGAGTATACTGAAATTGGAGTATCCGGCACCGAAATCATCGATTCCGACCCGACATCCGTAACGGCGTACTGCCTCAATAAAGTTTCCCATCAAGTCGTAATTATCGATCTTTTCACTCTCAAGTATTTCAAAATCAATCAGCTTTGCCTCATCCGGATTTTCTTCCAACAGGGTCTCGATATCGTTTAAGCTATCTTGATTGACCAAATCGATATAAGAGATATTGACCGAGACGCGAACCTTCTTGGTACGTACGGTTTCGATGACGTGTCGCAATACCACCCGCGTTATAATAGAATAGAGATGGCTTTTTTTGGCAATATCCAGGAAGGCGGCAGGAAGCTCATGTTTACCGGTTTCATCCACATAACGAATAAGAGCTTCATATTTGTCAATCTCTTGGGTTTTGGTATCAACAATCGGCTGATAAAACGGTACAAATTTTCCACTCTCTTCTGCCCGTTGCAATTCAAGAGTCCAATATATATTTTTTTTATGTTGGATGCTGTCTTTGTCGTCTTCGGGATTATAGACAATAAATTTCAAATGCGACTTCATAGCTTTGCGCAAGGCATACTGGGTGTAATAGAGCGTATGCCCGTCATTCGAGTGTGCCAAGGCAAAGACCAGGATCAGGTGGATCGGAATCCCGGCAACCGATACACCCTGTTTGTTACACTCCTTTTCAAAAGCTTCCAATGCAGGATAAACCGTTTCAACCGCTCGCTCAGGATGCCGATCCCAAAGAACAAACCGGTCAAAACCGACCCGGTAGATCTCATACCGATCATCAAAAAATTTGTGAAATTTCTGTGTCAATGCTACAAGTGTTTTGGTGCTAATTTCCTCTCCATACAAATCCTGAATATGACTAAACTCTTCGATTCCGACCAAAACGAGGCGGTTGTCCCCACTTTTTTCGAGATCCCGAATCAGCGCGTTGCGTGTCTTGAGATTTGTAAGCGGATCACGACATAAACTGCGTAATTCATGATAAAGCATCGACTGTTCCATGGCTTCAAGCAGTTTCTTGGCATCCAGGGGTTTGAGGACATATTTGTCGACATGGATATCAATGGCTTCAAAAAGATGATCGGTACTTGAGTAGGCTGTCGTAACAATTACCGGCATATAAGGTACCATCTCTTTGATGGCTTTAGTCATCTCCAGACCGTTCAGGTTCGGCATATTGATGTCGGTAATTACCATATCGATCTCGTCACGGTACTCCTGAAAGAGCCTTAATCCTTCCGCTCCGTCTTTGGCACTCAAAACACGCAGGACAACACGATCAAGCAGGGAAGAAGTCACTTCACGCAGTTCCGGCTCATCTTCGCAATACAGCACGGTCACTTGCTTGAGTTTTTCCAAATCTGTTTTCATCTTCTCCTATTCTTTCTCTCTGTTGCCCAAAGATCGCATCCGATCGTCAGCTATATTTATGTTCCATTTCCATCCTTCTTGATATTAGCAGAATTGCACTTATTACTAAGTTTTTTGCCGGAGCAGGCTTGCACTACTACGCCAATTCTTTCTATGATAAGCAATCCTCCGGTATCGAAATAATCTTCATCAAACAGGGCGCCGACTCGACTTGTCACCGCATTATCGAACTGCTCTCAATAGGAGCCTCAGTCATCAACGCCAGCAATTACACAATCTGATGAAATAAATCCGGAAGAGTTTAGAGATCCCAATAGACCTAGATTGTTGGCAGTAAAAGACGCCTACACATTCATCAATTCATTTTGTAGTTTCAGACTTCAACCGGGTTGTCAGGTTGATAAAAATCTTCCAAGCCTTCAGTAATATGGAGTTCAAAAAGGGCTTTTTTAATATAAAAAACTTTTAGGAAATTTTACATTATTCGGACCACAGGTTAAACACCACATTCAGATCATTCCTCCGGCTCCTCCGGTAACTCCAGCACATCGATCTTCGGCAGAGCATTCCCCCCGGCGATACCCTGTAGGGCTCCGTACATCTCCGTCGTATTGGCCAGGACGCTGTCGATGAGCTTCTGGCGACGTTTCCAGGCGGCCATGAGAGAGCGTTTCTCCTTGTCCAGCTCATTTTGCATCTGCATAAACCCGTCCACAATGGCGCGCAGCTGCATCTGGAATTCGTTGCCGGTGAGGTAGTTGTAGAGCAGGGTCATCTTATCAGCCTTGTTCTCCTCCCGCTGCATCGCCTGATGCACGCGGATCAAGCTCTCACGCAGCAGCGCTGCCGAACCCCTGAACTCTTCCAGGGAGCAGACCCAGATACCGTCCACCCAGCCCATCCGCTCCATCCCCGGAGGATAGACCGAGCTCACCAGTACCCCGATATCGGCCCCGACCTTGAGCATATCCTGCTTGAGCTTGCCGATCCAGGCATCGCTCCAGGCTTTGGTGTTTTTCGACTCGTAGCAGATCACCCCGCAGTTTTGCGCATCGCGGGTGTGCACCGTCTGGATACAGTCGGCGCCGAAGGCTCCCTTCTTGACCTCCTCGATGCTGTCGAAAGGAAACTGGCTTCTGAGCCAGCCTTCGATGGCCAACTCCAAGGCTTCGCCCTGCACCTGCATACTCCCCTGCTCCGCCTTGCGCTTGGCATCCTCCAAAGAGCGCTGGAGCTGCTTGAGCTGCTCATCTTTCTCCTTGAGCTTGAGGGCCTGGGCCTCTTCGATCTCTTTGAGCTTCTTCTGGGCCATCTCCTCCAGATACTTCTGAGCCTTGGCCTTCTCTTCGGCCAAGCGCTTGTTGAGCTCCGCTTCGGCCTCAGCCTTGGCCTTGAGGGCCAGCTCCTCCCTTTCGCGCTTGAGCCGCTCGATCTCGATCTTCGCCGCCGAGAGCTCCCGGATCTGCTTCGATTTCTCCTCCAGCTCCTTTTGCATCAGGGCCATCGCCTCGGCCTGCTCTTTGGCCAGCTCGCCCTTGAGCTCTTCGGTCAGCTTGGAGCGCTCTTTGCGCAGCTGCTCCCTCGTCGCCCGGCGCAACTCCTCGTCGAAGCGCTCTTTCTCTTCGCGAAGCTGCTCCTCTTTGGCTTTGAGGGCATCGAAATGGGCTTTGTACTCCTTGCGCCTGTCCTCCAGCTCCTTCTGAAGCTTCCGGCGCTCTTCGAGCTGCTGCTCCTTGAACTTCTCCTCCACCTGCTTGTAGAAGATGGCGTCGATATCGATAAGGGTTCCGCAGTTGGGGCATTGGATGGTAGTCGATGTGGACATGGCGACTCCTGTCTCTTGCGTTTAGTTGGTTTGGGGGTATTTTAACGGAAATGTGGGGAGAATGCTGCTAGTCTAGAGCCTTTTTATATATTGGATGGATGATGAACAGTCATTAGCAGCAGCGGTGCTACACACCGTCAGTTACATGCTGTTCTCAGGCAACATGCCAACAAACCTTCATAGCTGATGAAAAGAATCACGAGTAAATTTTCAGTGCTACCACTGTGCCATGTTATGCGTCCCCAAACTCACTCGATCGCCAGCCACCAAGATACTTGTCAGCCAATTCCAGAACCCCATTGACGTCCTCTGACTGCGTAGCTTTCAGTTTGTTGATCCTCTCCCTGAGGATATCCTCACTGCCATACAACTCAATAAGCGCGTCCCAGGCTAGTCGGGGGGATTGACGAACCGCCCGGCTTCCAAGCGCCAGGCTTCGTACGTCGCTACGCGCTGATCGCAGAAGCGCAAGAGTCACGCTGGGGGAGTCGGGAATATCAAGTGCCGGTTCCGCTGGGCCTGCTTCTCGCTTTGTGAGAAGCAGTATTCTAAGAAGTTCTTTTTCCTTGGCTAGTCGGTCTGCGGTCGTCGCGCGGACCTCGGCACGCCAAGAATCTTCAAGTTCACGTACTACCACTTCCGATACGAGTTTGTGACCGGCTCCATCGCGGTATCCCACCATAGTGATCAGTTGCTCCTTCGCAGACAGGGTGGTGAGTTTAGGAAGTATCTGTCGAATTGCTTCTTCTATCGCGTTGTCTTCCTTAAGTGTGCGTACGAGACGGTACACAACTCGCCCTACGACCATTCGGCTATCAAGATTGAACATTCCTTGGTCGCGCTCAGGCAGCTCTGGCAAGAGATTAAGCAGCACTACGCTCCCCGGAACTACGTGTTCAGGAGCGAACTGCTCCTCGTATACCTCTAGAGATGAGATGACATCTTGCAGTCTTTCCGCGTCAAGTGAACGGAGGTAAGAGTCGAAAGCTTCGCGGTTAGCCATGCGGGGAAACGCCTGTTCGGCGTCGGTCAACGCCTGAAGCCCTTCACCGATAACCCGCTCAAGGTACACGCGAAGAACTTCTTCATGTGCAACGCGCCGCTCGCGAAGCCAACCGTTCTTCCAATCCTCGCCATAGTTTGAGCCGCCAATATGCCGTTCCCCCGCTGGAAATAGACGCTGGATGAGTGCCTGGACGACATCCGCACGGCTCTCGGCAGCTTGCATCAATCGCTTGACCTGTTCCTTTAGATGTGGTGCATCTTCGTCACCGCGATAATAGAGGCCAGAGGGGGTAGTAAGTCCTTCCACGGCTCCATGCAACTCTCTGAACACGTCGGGGAGAAAAACTCGAATGGCCTCCAATGCGAGCACATCGGCAAGGGCGACTGATCCTCCGAGTTCCTGTACCGTACCGCGAATAGCAGCCGCATAACGACGGACATCCCGCATGTTCTGAAGGAGCGGCCTGATGATCTCCATGAAAATGTCGGCCCAAGCGTTCTGATCAAAGGGCCCTGTGTTAACGACCGTGGAAAGCGCATTGTCAATCGCGGTCAAGATCTGCTTGTTAAGAACGTGAGCCGGCACCGCCGGAAGATCAAAGCCCACCTGGAGTATCTTCTCAAGATAGTCACGGCCAGGGATTCTGTGCTCAGCGAGAGCTTCTTCCACTCGAATACGATCAAACACTAGGATATAGATTACGTTTGGAAAATTCGCGGTCAACCGAACAAGTTTGAAGATATCACGGATCTCTGGAGTGGTAAGACGATCTATGTCATCGAGCACTACGGTAAGGGGTTTGTCAAGAGCGCCAAGAGCTTTCACGACCTTCGCACGGCGACCATATATACCTTCTTTTTTCCTGCGTTGGAGGATTTTAGCGAAGATCTTTGTGGCTGCACGACCTCGTTCAATCCACGGACCAACGAGAGGTAGCCAGCTCATGCCAGAAAAGATTTCACCGTAGTCCTCCAACTCCTTGCCAACTTCAAAAAGCTCAGGGCGAAGCCTTAGCTGTGCGGAAAGCTCAACAAAGAACGACTCAACAAGTTGGTCTGCTCCGCTATACATCCAAGGATTGAAGTCGAGGACCGCGACCGAATTGCATTCCAGGCACTCTCGAGCAAGGTTGACAAATGAAGTCTTACCAGAGCCCCAAGGACCGAGAACGCCAACGACGGCACCTTCGGTCACATCCAGCGACAGGACATGTTCAGCGAACGAGTGAGCCATGTCTGCACGTCCGAGAACATCATCTTTCCGCCGATGAATCGGATTGTCTCCAGTGACACACTGGACGTCACGTTCAGTTCCATCCACAGCATCGCCCTGTTTCCACTTGCTTTTGGTCTGAGAACCACCTTTCGGACGATGCTGGAGTTTTCTTATCCATTTTAGCATGTGCTACTCAACGTTTGAGTTGAGAAATATTTGAGCCATATAGTCAAATATTTCTCTCCAGTGATTTATTATGAAATGTGTGTCGGCCATAGGCTTTCAATTTTTTTATACATTTCGATAGAGAGAAATTTTTCTTTGGGAATTTTCCACTTTATTATTCTGTCAATTTGTTCAATATCAGAGTTTTTAGCAACTACTATAAATTGTATATCATCTACGTTAAAAGTAAAATCATGTGGAACTCTCCATTCTCTCTTATGTGTATAGTCGACAAATTTTGGAAATTTACTGTTTTTTTTATGATTACTTGTACCATAAGGTGGTATAAAAGGTGTCATGAATGGCTTAACTTTATCATCCCAATTTTGAGCATTTAACAAATCTTCTTTTAAATATAGAGCAGGACCTCCACCAGCAACATAAATATGTGGTTTTGTAAAGCCTATCCCATAAGCAGAATAGTTTTTTGTATGCTGCAATAGACTTGACCATGGACATTCAGTAAAACAAACAGCATTTGCTTTTATCCATGGCATAGTAGAAGCTATAATTTTTTTACTATTCAAAATAGAAATTAGTCTTTCCATTGCATCCATTTTTTGAAATTTCAATGTAGGATTATCTTGACTCTGACTACAAGTTTTTCTGTTTGAAGTAAAATGAGCCAAATAGTTAGAAAAATCTGGTCTAGAATCAGTATATCCCATCTTTTATCCTTTTTATAACAGGGGCACGCTGCGCCGGGCGACTAACAGCGGGTGTTCAACCCACGCCCCACTGCCTCAGTAAGTGAAGCATCCGAGGATACGATTCATTGTATGAACATTTTATACCATATCCTCAAAATCCCCAAATATGCCAAAACGACATATTTTTTCAATCCTACCGAGTTTTCCATCAAAAATCTCTTACCTCCCATATCGTGCTATTGGCTCCACAACCGTTATACGCACTTTTTGTTCGGATAACAGGCCATATTCCAATAGCTAGACAAAAAGTGCAGATATCAAAGGATGGTCTATCCTATTTGTATGAATGAATATAATGGGTTTCGGAGTATGCATTCCCACGCTCAGCGTGGGAATGCATAGAAAGAACAGAAGTAAACAAAAGAAAGACGAGAAGCCTCAGAGTTCCTCTTCCTCTTTGACCTCCTCGATCACCTTGGCAAGCTCCTCTTCTACTTTTTCATCGATCTCCAACTCTTCATCATAGACCGTTCCAGCTTCGGGATCGTCATAGATACGCTCATCCAGTTTCTTTTCACTCTTAGCCACGATGGTAGTCACCACGCCGTCACCCGATACATTGACCGCGGTACGGATCATATCCAGCAACCGATCCACGCCGAGGATCAGGCCGATTCCCTCTACCGGGAGCCCTACCTGGGTAAAGACCATTGAAAGCATAATCAACCCCACCCCGGGGACGCCGGCTGTACCGATGGAGGCCAACACCGACATCAGAATGACCGTCAAGTAGCCGGCCGTCCCCAGGTCGACGCCGTAGGCATTGGCGATAAAGACCGTCGCCACCCCCTGCATAATGGCGGTCCCGTCCATGTTGATCGTCGCACCGAAAGGGATGGTGAAGGATGCGATGGAGTTGTGTACACCGAGACGCTCCACCGTCGCCCGCAATGTAACGGGAATCGTCGCGTTGGAGCTGGAGGTAGAGAAGGCGAAGACCTGCACTTCGCGGAATTTTTTGAGGAACATTGCGGGGCTCTTGCCCGAAAGGAGTTTGAGTAAGAGCATCAGCGTGATGAAAAGGTGGAACATCAGGGTCCCGATGAGGACCAGCACATAGCCCGCCAAGTCCGCCAGGAGCCCCAGTCCCAGATTTGCCATAGCCCGTGCCAGGAGTGCAAAGACTGCATAAGGGGCCAGAGCCATAATGATGGTTACCATCTTCATCATAATCTCATTGCCAATCTCGGTCAGCTCCACGATCGCTTTGGCCTTTTTCCCCACCATAAGGATCGAAATTCCGATAAGAATTGAAAAAAAGATGATCTGGAGCATATTACCTTTGGCCATAGCATCGATCATATTGGTCGGAACAATATTGATGAGCACCTGGCTCAATGGCGGTGCCTCTTTGGCAGTGAAAACCGCGTCGCTGCTCATATGCACGCCCGAGCCAATGCCCAAAGATGCGGCGATGGTGATGGCCACGGCGATAGCTATGGCGGTCGTGAGCATGTAGAGGACGAAGGATTTCGCACCCACCTTCCCCAGCTCGCGGATGTCACCGATACCGACCACTCCCGTGATCAATGAGAAGATCACCAAGGGAACGACCAACATCTTCAAGGCCGCAACAAAAAGCTTACCGATAATGAGAAACAGCCCATCGGTTATATAAAGGTTAATCCAGGACCCATGGGCATTTAGCCCAAGCATATTGAGCGCCAGTCCCACGATAATCCCCAGGGCCATTCCGATCAGGACTTTGACCGTCAAAGACATCTTTTTCTTTTCCGCCATTTTATAACTCCTTTTGCTGACACACGACGAACGGAGTCCCTCGAAATCCCGCTCTCCTCCAACCGCGATCCGTATCTATGATAGAGGAGCGACGCTTCAAAATCACTTATTAAATCTACATATTTGTATACAATATGTTTTTATAAATGATAAAGAGTAGCTTGCCGAGGTATGGCAAAGAGAAGGATTTCGAAAGGCTTTGGGGAAAATCAGTGTTGCCAAGTAGGAAGAAAGAAGAGGCGATCCTACCCCTCGCTGCGGTACTCGCACCAGCCCAGCAACTCCCGGTCGCCGGAGATGATGTAGAGTTCCTTGGGTAGCAGATCCTGTTTGTGTTTCCGGATCAGCTGTCGGCGTAGCTCGGGAAACCGCCAGAAGAAAAAGAGTCCACCGCCGTGGGGAGCGTTGCTCCAGGCTCCCAGGCGTAGGGCGCTCTCCCACTCGTTGGCGATGCTGTTCTGGATCGCGGCGCAGCTCTCCTCCAGATAGGTATCGACGAGATGTTTGTGCTCATATTCGGCCAGCGCCCGGGCATAGGAGGTCAAAGCCGTGCGAATCTTCTCCCATTGGGGTGTGCTGATCTGCAGATCCGGGATCGTTCCTCGAAAACTCAAGGCTTCGAATTCCCGACTGACTTTTTGCTCCTCCAGGTCAAAGACTTCGATATGCCGCCGCCGCAATCCTTCGGCGGGAAGAGAGATCTTTTCGGGGATCACCAGGTCCTCCAGCCGATGGAGGGCAAAGACCATCGAACGCACCGCCTCAGATGCCTGCAAAAAGGCTTCGTCGTTCTGGAGATTTTCCAGATGCTTCCGTGCCTTATTCTGAAGACTTTTATCCTTTTTGACCCAGTAGAAGACCCAGGCATTCTCGATCGCTTCACGCACCGACGATCCGGGCAGGTAGGCCTGTCCCTCCTCTTTGGGAAAGCCCTTTTTAGAATCGGCGATCAGCGTCGTCCAGGCGATCAGCATCACTTCAACTCCGCCAGGGCTTTGTCGATGCGTTCGGCGATGTGCTCGTCAAACAGTGCGATCGTCGGCACCATCCAGCTCATACGGTAGCGGGGTTTGCCCTCCTTGTTCTCACCGAACCAGGCCAGAGCTATCCTGCCGAATCCCATATCCTTTTCGATCTTCTTGGCTTCCCGCAAAAAGCGCCGGGGCACGGGAGGAAGCTCCGCAAAGCTCATCGGTTTGCCGCTCTCACCGTCGTGACGCACCAGCTCGGCGGCACTGCCCAGTGTCCGGAGGGCATTGGCCACGTGGGGCAAGCGGTGTTTTTTCAAAAAGGCCAGCAATATCTCCCCCGCCGGAACCCGCAGGATCTCCTGACTCTCCTCAGCCTCCAGGTCCAGGACGAGGTGAGCCGTCCCCTCCTCCATCTCGATCCGGGCATAGGCTTTGGCGTTTTTGGGATACTCTTTGAGGACTTCGGTGATGGAGACATCGCTGCCTTCATACTCGAAGCTCTCTCCTTCGGCCGCGCCTTCGGGCCGGGTTGCGTAAATGGTTTTGCCGTTGTGGATACCGCTCACCAGATCGAAGCCCCACTTTTTGAGGCTCTTGATCTTGAACTCCCGTTCACGCTCCGGGGCCCCCAGGGTCTCGAAGACCAGGGTACCCAACACCATCGGTTCATTGATTTCAAAGGTCATAATCACTCCTGATTTTTTGCAAATCATAACCGAGAAGAGAGAAGACCCCTTGCTACCTGGGTCACATCCGGGGAGAATTGTCCATCAAATGCAAGAAGTTCGGCTAAAAGTGGAAAATACGTTCCTGAATGGAGTAGAGAAAAGGCATATAGAAGTCCCTCAAGGGATCCGGAAATGATAGACCCACTCCACATTCCCCTCTTTGCCCGCCAGGGAACTGGGAGTTTTGCGCAAGAGCTGCCAACCCATCGCCTCCGTCACGGCTTCGAACCGCTCCATCGCTCTCTCGATCGCCCGGGAATCGGTCACCACCCCTTTACGGTCCCGTTTGGCTTCTCTGCCCACTTCGAACTGGGGTTTGAAGAGCAAAATCACCTCGGCTCCGGGAGCGGCCAGGCGGGCGACGGAGGGGAGGATATGGTGAAGGCTGATGAAACTCACATCCGAAACGATGAGGGGATAGCGAATCCCGGGATCGAAATCACGGATGTCAGTCTGCTCATAGGAGCGGACCCGGGGATCGGCCCGAAGAGAAGGGTGGAGCTGATCCCTTCCCACATCCACGGCATCCACTCCCGCCGCACCCTTTTCCAACAGCACCTGGGTGAAGCCTCCGGTGGAGCTGCCGATGTCAAGGCAGCGCTTCCCTTCTGTCTCCAACGGATGTTCCTGCAGATAACCCGCCAGCTTCTGAGCGGAGCGGGAGACATAGACCGGGCCGCCCTGGAGGGTGATCTCGGTCTCCTCACCCACTTTGAAAGCGGGCTTTTTTTGCACGTGCCCATCGAGGAACACCCGCCCTTTGCGGATTGCCTCGGCGGCTTTGTTGCGGCTCTCAAAAAGCCCCCGCTCCACCAGGGCCGTGTCGAGACGTTTCATCGCTCCTCCAGCCTCTCGGGGTCCAGCCGGTTCACGGGATAGGAGCGACCGAGAATATGCTCCACCGCTTCGGTATCGATCGGGCCAGTGGCGTAGAGTTTCAATACCGGCTCTCCATTACTTTTACTTTCGCATTCGCCCAGCAGGCTCAGCAGTCGCCGTGCGATCGCCTCTCCGGTTTCGATGAGAGTCACCGGCGTGCCCATCACTTCCCGGATCGCGGAAGCGGCCAGCGGATAGTGGGTGCAGCCCAGCACGATCGTATCGACCCCCGCCTCTCGCATAGGGGCCAGCCACCCTTCGAGCATCCGGCGGCACTCCGGGCTCTCTACCTCTCCCCGTTCGATCCGCTCCACCAGGCCCGGGCAAGCCTGCTCAAAGAGCTGCACTTCATGCTCTGTGCAGAGGCGCTCTGCCAAAGCCTGATATTTCTCTCCCGCCAGAGTCGCCGGCGTCGCCAGAATCCCTACTTTGGCGCTGCGGCTCGCCCGAACCGCCGGCTTGATCCCCGGCTCGGTCCCGACTATGGGAAGATCGGGAAAACGTTCCCGTAGTGTCGCAATGGCGGCGGAGGTAGCGGTATTGCAGGCGACGACCAGGGCATCGACGTCGTGTTCACGGATGAAATACTCGGCAATCCCCAGGGAGTAGCTACGAATCTCTTCACGGCTCTTCTCCCCGTAGGGCGCATGGGCCGTATCGGCCAGATAGAGGATCTCCGCCCCCGGCAAGGCTTGCATAATGGGACGCAGAACCGTCAAACCGCCTAAGCCGGAGTCGAAGATTCCGATTCTGACAATTTTGGATTTTGGATTTTGGATTTTGGATTTCATTGGTTTTTCTGAAGTGTCAAAATAATACTTGTCAAAAGGCGATTGATGGATTCGATATCTGCCAACATACTTTTCACGTGATCTCTGTCAGCCTCCAAATAGCCTGTTTCAATCAACAAACGAAGCCAATATCGGGTTTCTCTCGCCTCTTTTGACGCGATGGTGAGTTTGGAAACAAAATCTTTGCGACTCTGTGCAGCTTGGGCCTCTTCGACATTGGCACCTATGGAAGTCCCTGAACGAAGAATCTGCTTGGAAAGAATATACTCGTTATGCTTTTTACAGAGGTGACGATAAAGTAAGACTATACGTTTAGCAAAAGAAAATGAGAGTTCAACAATCTCATTTTTGTTCTCTTTAGCCTCCAGAAGTGAAGACTCGTCTTCATTTAATCCAAAATCCAAAATCCAAAATCCAAAATCGCGTAATGAATGAAGCGGCTTATGCCCCTTCATTCATGATGGAAAGAAATTCATCGTTGCTCTTGGTCTTGAGCATTTTAGAAAAGAGGAATTTGAGCCCTTCGACCTCTTCCATATTCTGCATAGCGTTGCGGATCGCCCAGACTTTCTGGAGGGTTTCGGGATCGGTGAGGAGCTCCTCTTTGCGGGTGCCGGACTTGGTGACATCGATGGCGGGATAGATACGGCGGTCGGCGACGTGGCGGCTGAGGACTACTTCGGCGTTACCCGTTCCCTTGAACTCTTCGAAGATCACTTCATCCATCCGGCTGCCGGTTTCGATGAGGGCGGTGGCGATGATGGTGAGGCTGCCGCCGTTTTCGATGTTCCGGGCGGCACCGAAGAAGCGCTTGGGCTTGTGCAGGGCATTAGCGTCTACCCCCCCGGAGAGGACTTTACCGGAACTAGGGGTAACGGTGTTGTAGGCCCGTGCCAGACGGGTGATGGAGTCGAGCAGGATGATCACATCCTCGCCCAGCTCCACCCGGCGCTTGGCCCGCTCGATGACCATCTCGGCGGTGCGCACGTGGTTCTGTGCCGGCAGGTCGAAGGTGGAGGCGTAGACTTCCCCCTTGACGGAGCGCTGCATATCGGTGACCTCTTCGGGCCGCTCGTCGACCAGCAGAACCATCAGGGCCGCTTCGGGGTTGTTGTGGGTGATGCCGTGGGCCACCTCTTTGAGCAGTTCGGTCTTACCGGTGCGGGGCGGAGCCACCACCAAGGCCCGCTGCCCCTTGCCGATGGGGGCGAAGAGGTCGATGACCCGTCCGGTGAGTTTCATCGGGTTGTACTCGAGTTTGAGCTTCTCCTGGGGATAGAGGGGGGTCAGGTTATCGAAGAGAGGGCGTTTCTTGGACTCTTCGGGCGGCAGGTAGTTGATCGCTTCGATCTTGAGCAGAGCGTAGTATTTCTCCTGCTCCTTGGGGGCGCGCACCTGGCCGGTGACGATGTCGCCGTTACGCAGGGCGAAACGCTTGATCTGGGTCGAGCTGACGTAGGTATCATTCGATGAGTTGGCGAAGTTGCCGTCGATGGAACGCAAAAAGCCGTAGCCGTCGCTCATAATCTCCAGGATACCGGTAAAGAGGATGTACCCTCCCTGGCTCACCTGGGCTTTGAGGATTTCGAAGATCAGGTCTTTGCGCTGATATTCGTTGGGATTTTCCACCTTGAGTTTGCGGGCGATCTCCACCAACTCGTCGAGCGGTTTGTTCTGCAAATCTTCGATCTTGTACCCTTCGACAGGGGTATGGGTACGCTGATGCTGTTTTCTGCCATTATTATGGCCGTTTTTCTGGCGGTTTTCTTCCATGGGTCCTCGTAATTATGGAGATTAAGTAAAAAATGTGCAGAGATGAATGCAAAGATTGTCCACTCTTAGGAATTCGCAGGCGAATCCTGTGAAGCACGTTTTGTAAGTGGCGTCATTATAATGCTTTTTGGCCTTAAATGTCAAACCGACACGTGGGTCAGGGCCAGCCAGACCAGCCACGGATAGGTCAGGGGCCCGACGGCCCAGAGCCAGAAAGGCATCTCCATCTTGAGCATCTCCTCCGTCAGCGGATCGCTCTCGTGACGGACATAGATCTTGCGGACCATTTCGATCTTGGTAAAGATATCGAGGGTCTTGAGGGCGATGGCCAGGATGATGGGCCAGTTGAGCAGGTCAAAGCGCAGGGAGAGATAGAGGATGTAGAGGTATCCGGTATGGGCCAGCAGCAGCACAAAGACCGAACGGCGGTAGAGCCGCCACACCTTCTCCATCACCGTGCGCATCTGCGGCGCATACTGCCACGAGGTCTCCACCAGTTCCGCCAGAAAACTCAGTGCGACCCAATGCCAAATCTGCATCAAAAAGCCTCGATCACCCGGCGGAAGACCCGGTAGAGCCCCTCCACCTCATCGATGGGCACCCGCTCGTTGGGGGCATGGATGGTGTCGTTGCGCACCCCGAACTCCACGACTTTTACCCCGTACTCGGCGAAAAAGCGGGCGTCACTGGTGCCGCCGGCGGTAGAGTGTTTGGGCGCCAGGCCCGTCACCTCGGCGATGGCCCGGTCCAGAACCCGGACAACCCGGGTATCGGGATCGGTGACGAAGGGCTTGGCGCTCTGGGAAAGTTTGAGGTCGTAATCCATCCCCGAGAAATAGCGATGGACGAACTCTTCCACATCTTTCAAGTCGGTATGGGTATTGTTGCGGACATTGAACATCATCTTGAGTTTGCCCGGAGTGACGTTGGTTACTTCCATTCCCGCCCGGATATCGGTGATGACGAATTGGCTGGGGGCGAAAAACTCGTCCCCCTCGTCCAGGTTCACCCCGGCCATATGGGGAAGGACCTGGGAGACTTTGTGGATGGGGTTGACCGCCTTTTCGGGATAGGCGGCGTGGCCCTGGCGCCCCCGTTTCTCGATGACGCCGTTGATGGAACCCCGGCGGCCGATCTTGATGGCGTCGCCGAAGCGCTCTTCGCAGGTGGGCTCGGCGACGATGGCGTAGTCAGGCAAGAGGCCGATCTGGCGTAGATGGGCCAGCATGATCCGGGTACCGTAGGTGGCGTCCCCCTCCTCATCGCTGGTCAGGAGCAGCGAAAGGGTACCGTTGAAGCGCTCCGCCCGTTTCATCGCTTCGACGAAGGCCGCCACGCCGCTCTTCATATCCTGGGCGCCCCGGGCGGTGATCACCCCCTTTTCGATCCGGGGGGTGAAAGGGTCGCTGCGCCATCCCTCTCCCGGGGGCACCACATCCACATGCCCGGCGAAACAGAGGTGTTCTCCCTCCCCGAACTTCCGATACATAAAGAGATTTTTCACTCCCCCTTCGTCAAGGCGGATGATCTCGTAGCCCGGGAGGTACTCCTGGACAAACTCCATCAACCCCGCGTCATCGGGGGTGACCGAAGGGGCGCTCAGCAGCCGAATCAGCAGATCAGTCACCTCCATAGGTGCCCCCCTCTACCGGCCCGTGCCAACTCATGATCCCGCTGCGGTGGTCGATGAGCTTCCCGGCGCCGTGCTGCTTCATGATCTGCTGCACCTGCCCCGTCCGGTTGGCGGTGCGACAGGTGAGGATCACCGGCTTTTGCCGGCTCAGTTCGATCAGCTCCCCCGCCCACTCCTGGAAGCGGCTGGTCGGGCGCAGCAGATCCACCCCGGGGATGTGGGCCTCTTCATACTCATAGGGCTCCCGGACATCCACCAGCAGAAAATCGCACGCTCCGGCTTCCCGTGCCGCCAGCAGCGCTTCCAGCTGCGCCGAGTTGACCGCATCACCTTCCAACCATTTCAAATCGATACCCATGATTTCTACCTTTCGTCTCTTACTCGTCCACCCGGACTCTTCGGGTCAAAATTCCCGCAATTATACCCACCGGGAAAGCCCGGGAGCTTTGCCGACGCCATCCTTAATCCTAAATCCTATATAATAAGCCCTATCTCATTCAGAACCCAGTAGAAAAAGGATTGCCTTTGGCTCTCGATCTTCAGACGCTTGAAAAGCTCGAAAAGCTCTCCCATCTGCGTATCGACGCGAGTAAACGGGAGGAGGTACTGGCCCAGTTGAGCGAAATTCTCGACTATGTGGAGAACCTTAACGAACTCGATACCGAGGGGCTCGACAGCTACTTCTCCACCCTCGAGGGGGGAACCCCGATGCGCGAGGATCTCCCCGCCAACGATCCCGACGTGCCCCGGATCATTCTGGATCATGCACCCGAGAGCCGTGACGACTACTTCATCGTTCCAGCCATTATCGACTAAACATCGTCCGAAAAAGGAAGACCATGGCCTTCAATATTAAAAAACTGCTCCAAAGCGTCGTCGTCCACAAAGCCTCCGACCTCCACCTCATCGCCAAAAAAGAGCCCCTGCTCCGGGTCGACGGAAAGCTCCGCCCCATCAATATGCCCAAACTCACCGGTGAGGATATCGAGGAGATGTGCTACGGTCTGCTGACCGAGAAGCAAAAGAAACATTTCGAAGAGGAGAATGAACTCGACTTCGCCGTGGAGTTGGAAGGGGTCGGGCGTTTCCGGGTCAACTACTACCGCACCCTCGGAGATATGGCGGCGGCCTTCCGGATCATCCCCCTCTCCGTACCGACACTGGACGAGATCGACGCTCCCCCGGTCTATCGAAAGATCATCCGGAGGGAAAAGGGGCTCATTCTCGTCACCGGCCCCACCGGCTCGGGTAAATCGACCACCCTGGCCGCCATGCTCAACGAGATCAACCTCACCGAGTCCAAACACATCATCACCGTGGAAGACCCCGTGGAATTCGTCCACCAGCATAAAAAGTGCGTCTTTTCCCACCGAAGCGTCGGCGAAGACACCAAGAGCTTCGCCGCGGCATTGAAATACGCCATGCGGGAAGACCCCGACATCATCCTTATCGGGGAGATGCGGGACAAGGAGACCATCGCCGCGGCCCTGACCGCCGCCGAAACGGGTCACCTGGTCTTCGCCACGCTGCACACCAACTCCGCTCCCGGGACCGTCAACCGGATCATCGACGTCTTCAGCGGAGATGAGCAACCCCAGATCCGGGCTATGCTCTCCAGCTCCCTGGTCGCGGTCATCTCCCAGGCCCTGCTTCCCAAGATCGGCGGCGGCCGGGTGGCCGTGCCCGAGATCCTCATCACCAACCACGCCATCGCCAACCTGATCCGTGAAGACAAGGTCCACCAGATCTACTCCGCCATGCAGCTGGGCCAGGAGGATAGCGGGATGCAGACCCAGACCCAGGTGATGCTCCGCCTGATCCGGCAAGGGGTCATCAGCAAAGAGGATGCCCTGCAGTGGTCTAACAAGCCCGATGAACTCCGCCGGCAACTTTGACGTGGAGACGAGGAAACATTATGTCCGTCAACCTCTTTGACCTGATCGTCACCCTGCTGATCCTGCTGCTTGCCTTCAAAGGAGCTTTCAACGGGCTGCAGCGTGAGCTCTTTACTTTTCTGGGACTGATCGGCGGGGTTTTCCTCGCTTCACGGGGCGCAGCCCCTCTAGCCCGTTGGGTCGAAGCCCATCTCGTCCATCTTCCCAACCCGGCCCTGACACGCCTCATCGCCTTTGTCCTGATCCTCTCTGTCGTCTGGGGTGGGTTCAGCTGGCTCGGACGCTGGGTCCATCTGCGTTTCCCGAGAGGCGAGCGCGGCACCCTGGCCCGGGTCGGCGGTTTCGTGATCGCCGGAGTGAAATATTTTCTGATCTTCGCCATAATCCTGGCCGCCCTCCACCGCACCCCTTCGGTGCGCCACAAACTGCAGCCCCTCACCCGGGGCTCGCTGCTGGCACCCATCTTACTCGAAAGCGGACGCAGCGTGATCCATCTCGCCCCGCTGCGCCGACACTAGGAGCCTACAATGGTCGATTACGATTTCCTCCTCCAGGAGCTTAAGAGAATCCTCAAAGAAAAGCAATTAAAATTCACGCGCCAAAGAGAGCTGATCCTCAAAGCCCTCTATGACAATCCCGGCCACTTCTCCCCCGAGGAGATCCACCGCCTGGTCCAGCAGACCGCTCCCGACGCCAAGGTGGGCATCGCTACGGTCTACCGGACCCTAGCCCTGCTCGAAGAGGAGGGGTTGGCGGATTCCCTCTCCTTCGGCAAGGAGGGAAAACGCTACGAGATCGGGCTGAAGAAACACCACGACCACCTCATCTGCACCCGCTGCGGAAAGATCATCGAATTCGTCGACGAGGTGATCGAAGAGCGTCAGGAGGCCGTGGGGCGCCGCTTCGATTTCACCATCACCGACCACACGATGAAGATCATCGGCATTTGCAAAGAGTGCCGTGAAGCCGAAGAGAAAAATTCACAACAAGACAAAAAACAGGAGACCCTTTGATATTCGAAAACCCCTACGTCCAGGAACGGATCAAAAAAGCCCAAACCCTCCGCGAAGAGGGGATCAATCCCTATCCCGCCGGCCGGACCCGCGGCACCCCCTCGGCAGAGTTTCTCGCCGAAAACCGGGACCTGCTTGAACGCCCCGAAGGGGAACGCATCGCCCAGGACCGCCACTACCGCCTCACGGGCCGGATCAAATTCATCCGGATCATGGGCAAGGCCGCCTTCGCCAAACTCGAGGACAGCGAAGGACTGGTGCAGATCTACTATAACCGCGACGACCTCCCCGAGGGCTACTACAACAAGATCAAGAAACTCATCGAAGTGGGCGACATCGTCGAAGCCGAAGGCTTCCCCTTCGTTACCCGCACCGGGGAGATTACCCTCCACTGCACCGACCTGCGCATCGTCTCCAAAGCGGTCCACCCCCTGCCCGAGAAGTTCCACGGCCTCACTGATCAGGAGATCCGCTATCGCCAGCGCTACCTTGATATGATCATGAACCCGGAGGTCAAAAAGACCTTCAAACTCCGCAGCCGCATCGTCTCCCTGGTGCGCCGTTTCTTCGAAGAGAAGGGCTTTTTGGAAGTCGAAACCCCGATGATGCACCCCATCCCCGGCGGGGCCAACGCCCGCCCCTTCGTCACCCGCCACAACGCCCTGGGGGTGGACCGCTATCTGCGTATCGCCCCCGAGCTTTACCTCAAACGCCTCATCGTGGGCGGCATGGAGGCGGTCTTCGAGATCAACCGCAACTTCCGCAACGAGGGGATGGACCACACCCACAACCCCGAGTTCACGATGATCGAATACTACTGGGCCTGGCACACCTATGAAGACCTGATGCGCCTGACCGAGGAGCTATTCGACTATCTCTTCGAGAATCTGGGCCTCCCCCGCAAACTCCCCTACGGCGATCAGGAGGTGGACTTCACCACCCCCTTCCGCAAAGTCGGCTACCTGGAATCCCTGCACACCATCGGCGGGGTCCCCGAAGCGGTGATCACCGACAGAGAGAAGGCCCGTGCCTATCTCAAGGAGCACGGCGTCGAGACCGACCCCAATCTGAGCCTGGGCTACCTCCAGGCGGAGCTCTTCGACGCCTTCGTCGAAGAGAAGCTGATCAACCCCACCTTCGTCGTGGATTTCCCGGTCGAGATCTCCCCCCTCGCCCGCCGCAGCGACGAGAACCCCGAGATCGCCGAGCGCTTCGAACTCTTCATCGCCGGCAAGGAGATCGCCAACGGATTCAACGAGCTCAACGACCCCCTGGATCAATACGAGCGCTTCAAAATGCAGGTCGAAGCCAAAGAGGTCACCGGAGACGACGAAGCGATGCATATGGACCTGGACTATGTGCGGGCACTTAGCTACGGTATGGCCCCCACCGCCGGCGAAGGGATCGGCATCGACCGGCTGGTGATGCTGCTGACCAATCAGCACTCCATTCGCGACGTGCTCCTCTTCCCCGCTATGCGCCCCGAAGCCAAACTCGAAAGCGCGGAATCCAACGAATCCAACGAATCCAATGAAAATGAACCCCAGACAAAGGAATAGAATGAGCTATTACATCGAACAATTCGACCCCGAGGTCTATCAGGCCATCGTCGACGAACTCAAACGCGAAACCGAGCACCTGGAGATGATCGCCAGCGAAAACTTCACCTTCCCCGACGTCATGGAGGCGATGGGCTCGGTTTTTACCAACAAATACGCCGAAGGCTACCCCGCCAAACGCTACTATGGCGGCTGTGAATACGCCGACAAGGTCGAGCAGCTGGCCATCGACCGCTGCAAAGAGCTCTTCGGCTGCGAATACGCCAATGTCCAGCCCCACTCCGGTTCCCAGGCCAACGGCGCCGTCTATGCCGCGCTGATCAAAGCCGGTGACAAAATCCTGGGGATGGACCTTAGCCACGGCGGCCACCTCACCCACGGCTCCAAGGTCAGCTTCTCGGGCAAAAACTACCACAGCTTCACCTACGGCGTGGAACTCGACGGGCGTATCGACTACGACCGGGTTCGCGACATCGCCAAGATCGTCCAGCCCAAGATCATCGTCTGTGGCGCTTCCGCCTACCCCAGAGAGATCGACTTCGCCCGTTTCCGTGAAATCGCCGACGAGGTAGGCGCCCTCCTCTTCGCCGACATCGCCCACATCGCCGGGCTCGTCGTCGCCGGGGAACACCCTAGCCCCTTCCCCCATGCCCACGTGGTCACCACCACCACCCACAAGACCCTGGCCGGCCCCCGCGGCGGCGCCATCATGACCAATGACGAAGAGATCGCCAAGAAGATCAACTCCGCCATCTTCCCCGGACTGCAGGGCGGCCCTCTGGTCCATGTCGTCGCCGCCAAAGCCGTGGGCTTCAAGCACAACCTGGCTCCCGAGTGGAAAGAGTACGCCAAGCAGGTCAAAGCCAACGCCAAGGTCCTGGCCGATGTGCTGATGAAGCGGGGCTACGACGTCGTTAGCGGCGGCACCGACAACCACCTGGTACTTGTCTCCTTCCTCGACAAAGAGTTCAGCGGCAAAGATGCCGACGCCGCGCTGGGCCGCGCCGGAATTACGGTCAACAAAAACACCGTCCCCGGAGAGACCCGCAGCCCCTTCGTCACCAGCGGGATCCGCATCGGTTCCCCCGCCCTGACCCGCCGGGGTATGAAAGAGAAAGAGTTCGAGCTCATCGCCAACCGTATCTGCGATGTCCTTGACCGCATCGACGACCACGAGTTCCAAGCCAAAGTCAAAGAGGAGATGAAAGAGCTTGCTCTGCAGTTCGTCATCTATGACCGACCCATCTACTAAGCGAACCGATTCTATACTCGAGTCGGAGCTGGGCGACCTGGCCAAAGGCGCTCATTGTTACTATCTCAAATCCCCCGCCATCGTAGAAAAGATCCTGCACGAGGGACGGACCTTCTACAGCAAATTCCGCCGTTACGATCAGGAGGTCAATCCCATCCTGATCCGTCAGCATCTGAATCGTGAAGTCACCCTGGCTCTTCCTCTGCTCCGTGAGGGGCGGGGCGATCTTCTGGTCGTGGAGTATTTCGGAGAAGAGCCGGAACTCTTCATCCCCATCCTCGAACACCTCTTCCACCATCTCGGGATCACAGACTACCGTCTCTACCGAGGCAAGCATAAACATCGCCGCACCGTCCTCATTCAGGTACCGGAACAGCCCCTTGAGCGTTTGCATGAAATGGGGGGTCAAATCTCCGATATGCTCCAGACGCGCCTGGAAAAATCCTGGAAGATCCTTCCCGACCGGCGCCTTCCCGAGCGCTACAATATTTTCACCCTTCCCTATGAATATATTAAGTAATATATTGCTCAGATTTTTTTGGTTATAATCTTCTATCTCACCTTGGAGTGCTCCAATGAACGATCACAACCTTGACGACCTTATCATCGGTGAACCCGACTCGGGCAACAAAGGAAGCAAGAGCCTTCTGACCCTTGTCGGCCTGATCCTGATCATTCTGATCGTCGGGGTCTTCCTGGCCAAATTGATCCTGGGCGGACCCGATGTTCCCCAGGAAGCCCAGGAAACCGAGCTTACCGGGATCAGCAAACCCGCAGCCCACCCTGCCGCCAAGCCCCGGCAACCGACCGCTTCCAAGAGTGAAGCCCTCCCCGAAGAGCTGCAACCCATCAGCAAAGAGACGCTCCCCTCCACCGAAGAGCTCACACCCATTCATCCTCCTGTAACGGCCAAGGTACCGAGTAAACCCCACATCGTGAAGCAGACACCGAAGACCCAGTCAACACCGAAAGCCAAAGTGAGTGTGTCCAAACCAAAGCCCAAGCCCAAAGTGAAAAAAAGCCCCAAAGAGCTCTTCGCCAAACAGAGTCGAAACAAAAAGCCGGCGGCGAAAACGGCGACTGGAACCCGACAATACTTTATCCAGCTCGGCTCGTTCAAAAGAATGCCGGACAAAAAATTCCTCGACAAGATCAAAGCCCGGGGCTACAAGCCCATTATCGTCAAAGCCGGCGAAATGATCAAGGTCCGTGTCGGGCCCTACGGCTCCTATGCCGATGCCAAGGCCAAACTACCCACGATCAAAGATCAACTGGGCATCTCCGGTTTCGTCGTAAGGAAGCAGTAGATGTTGCGCAGCTATCTCTTCGACCAGCTCACCCCGGTCGCCCTCTACGGCGAAATCAAAAAACTCTATCCCGAGGAAGTCACCATGCTCTTCGAGAGTGTGGTCACCTCCGAAGAGGGGAACTTCAGCTTCATTGTCATCGGAGCCAAAGAGCGCCTCGTTTATCGGGACAATGAGACCCTCTATACCGACAACACCGGGACCACACGGCAGTTGGAGGAAGATCCCTTCGCTTTCCTCCAGGAGTATTACCGCCGCCTGGACAAGGAGCGCTACCGCGCGATCGCCCGGGACGCCGGCTTCTCCTTCGTCGACGGATTTATCGGCTTTATCGGTTACGATATGGTCAAAGTCTTCGAGCCGGTGCTTCGGGAGTGGATGGATGATCTCGAAGATCCGCTCCAGACTCCCGATCTCGACCTGATCCGCCCCAAACTCATCATCGGCTTCTCCCACAAGAGCAGCGAACTGACCCTCATCGACCCGGGCGGGGAAAATCCCAAAATGCTCGAAAGCGTGGCCGCTCTGCTCCCCAAGGCTCATCATCCCCTCCCTTTTCAACCCGCGCGGCTGGAGGGAGAAGGGAGCTTCTCCATCACCCCGGAGCGCTATATGGAGATCGTCGAAGAGGCCAAAGAACATATCCGCGCCGGGGATGTCTTTCAGATGCTTCCCTCCAACCGCTATACCCAGCGGGGACACGTGGACCCTCTGAGCTTCTACCGGGTGCTCCGCGCCAAGAACCCCTCGCCCTACCTCTTCCTCCTCGATTACGAGGATTTCAGCATTTGCGGCTCTTCCCCGGAAGTGATGGTCCGCCTCACCCAGGGGGAGATCCTGCTGCGCCCCATCGCCGGTACCCGCAAACGGGGGGCCACCCCCCAGCGCGACCACGAACTGGAACAGGAGATGCTGAGCGACCCCAAAGAGTGCGCCGAACATTTGATGCTGGTGGACCTGGGACGCAACGATGTGGGCCGGGTCGCCAAAACCGGCACCGTGGAAGTCCCCGAGATGATGCGCGTGGAAAAATACTCCCACGTCATGCATATGGTCAGTGACGTCGTGGCACAGATCGACGAGGGGAAAGATATGTTTGACCTCTTCCGCGCCACCTTCACCGCCGGTACGATGACCGGTGCCCCCAAGATCAAAGCGATGGAGCTCATCGCCCGCTTCGAGGGGCTCAAGCGGGGCTTCTACAGCGGCAGCGTAGGCTACTTCTCCTTTACGGGGGATATGGATTCCGCCATCGCCATCCGCACCGCCCTGATCCAACCCGACAAGATCATCCTCCAAGCCGGCGCCGGCGTCGTAGCCGACAGCCGCCCCGAGCTCGAAGAGCTGGAAGTCCGCAACAAACTGATGGCCCTGCTCGCTACGCTGAAAGAGATGGAGCGTTTCTCGCCCGATCAGCCGCTACTGATACTCAAAGAGATTCCTGAAGCCGATGAGAAAGAGTAGGCATCTCTACGAAAAAAACAGGCCCGCTACATTTTGATCAATCATTTCCCGGGAGAAAAATATGAAACTGCAATTGGCGATCGACGTTCTAACGAGTGAAGAGGCCCTTGTCCTGGCCAAAAAGACAAGCAAATACATCGATATCATCGAGATCGGCACACCGCTGATCAAGCACGAAGGAGTCCGCCTCATCTCTTTGATGAAAGCCCTTCACCCGAAGAAGGAACTTCTGGTCGATCTGAAGACCATGGATGTCGGAGAGTATGAGGCGGACTTCTGCTTCGAAGCGGGGGCGGATATCGTCACCGTCCTGGGGGTAGCCGATATCAAAACGATCGAAGGGGCGATTGTCAGTGCCAAAAAACATGGCAAAAAGGTCGTCGTCGATATGATCAACGTCGCCGACAAGATCACCCGGGCCAAAGAGGTTGCCGAGCTGGGAGCCGACTATGTCGGGATCCACTCAGGAATCGATCAACAGAATGCAGGCCAATCCCCATTGGCGGACCTCAAAAAGCTCTCCAAGGCCGTCGATATTCCCCTCGTCGTCGCCGGAGGAATCAATCTGGATACGCTTGATGAGATTATCGCCTGCAAGCCGGAGGTGGTCGTCGTTGGCGGGGCCATCACCGGAGCCAAAAACCCCAAAAAGATCGCCAAAAAAATCTCGAAGAAAATCCGGAAAGCATCATGATCGCAGAAGAGATTCTAAACGATCTCGAGAGGATCCTCTCCAAAACGGATGAAAAGGCATTTGAGCGATTTCTCGACAGACTCCAGCCCGGTAAGCGTATTTTTATAGCCGGCGCAGGCCGCAGCGGCTATGTAGGAAAATGTTTTGCCATGCGTCTGATGCATCTGGGTTATGAAGCCTTCGTCGTCGGGGAGACCAATACTCCCTCTATTCGCCCGGATGATCTGTTGTTGGCGATCTCCTCTTCCGGCACGACCGACAGCGTCGTCAATGCCGCCAAAAAAGCGCTGAGCCATGGAGCCGAAACACTGGCTCTCACCGCCGACACCTCTTCCCCTCTGGCTCAGAAGAGCGACTTCGTCATCTATATTCCTTCAAATGACCCGAAAGAAGATGGAAGCAGCCCCCTCCCTCTGGGATCGAAATTTGAACTGAGCGCTCTACTCTTCCTCGAAGCCGCCGTCAGCGAGCTAATGAAACATTACGGTATCACTGAAGAAGAGATGAAAAGCCGCCACAGCAATCTGTAATATTAGCTACCACCTAATATCCCGACTCCACACAAAGAATTTGAGTTAAAGCAGAAATTATGATTGCCAAAAACCCTTCAATGCTTCGATCTGAAAAGTACCACGATCAACGTGATCTCGCCAATGATCTTCATCGCTGCGGCATTGGGTTGAATCGGTTTTCCCGGGTAAGGAAGAGTGGCAAGAGTGAAATTTCCACCCCGCTAAAGTCCGTCGGTTCCAGGATATTGAGCCTTGTGAGAAGGAAGACGAAACCACCTTATCCCGAAATCACTAGATCTTTATGCATAAATACTCCTGATAAAAGTGATGAATTGTCTGGAGGTCTTCAATAGAGCCTTCCCCATAAAGGGGGAGAGCAATTGAGGATTAGAAATCGCCGTGGGCGGCTTTGTCCATCATGGTATAGATCGTGTTTTTGACCTGATTTCCGTATTTGAGCATATCGGGAGGCAGCGGTTTGCCGCCGTGGATCATCATATCCAGATCAAGGGTGTAGAGCCAATAGTCGCCGTTTTTATCCTGCATGAGCGTAATGCGACAGGGTAGATAGGCTCCGTAGGCCATGGACCATTTGACCATCTTAATAGCGATGGCGGGATTGCAATAGCTCAGCACCCGGGTATAGGGCTGGGGCTTGCCGGTACGCAAAGCCACCTCTTTGGAGAGGGGCAGGTCCCCCACCGGCTTGATTCCCATCTCCGTCGCGACGCTGTTGAGAGCATCGACCACTTCATCCGGTTCGATCCCTTTCTCCACTTTTACTTTACGGACCGTAGCCTTACCGATATCTCCTGTCTCCAGGAGGGTGGACATCATATGGGTATAGACATCCTTGGCCTTGGGGTCGAGTTGTTTGACCTGCTCGATACGCGTGCCGAGATCCAGGGCGAACCAGAGATAGATGATCAGGATCGTGATCAGCAGGCCGATAATCGCAAAGAGGTTTTTGAAGAATTTCATAGAATATCTCCCTTCCATTGTAAAGATAATCTATTTTAACGATCAATTTATTCCTTTTTGTTTAATTAATTTTATTTTATTCGATTTTATAATATATGAATGATCGGCTGAGTAAATTTGACACAAATGAAGAGCTAAAATGAAAATATGGGAAGGATCAGATGAACACTGACAAAAATAATGTAATAAGTTGGGAAGAAGATTTGAAATTGAGAAAAATGGTCGGAGTGACAGGACTCGAACCTGCGACCTCTACCACCCCAAGGTAGCGCGCTAGCCAGACTGCGCCACACCCCGACTGAAAGTGGAGTAGAATATTAGCGAATTAAACTGAAAAAAACCTGAATAAGCATTATTCCTGCTATCCCTGTTATTTTTATCGTTTTTCGGACAACGCCGAAGAGTTTGCGTCAGATGTGTCGATGCTTGGTGTGTAGGAGTGTTGATGGGAAGCGCAGGCGCACTTGGAAAGTGCGTTGAGCATTCACATCGGCGCTCATGACGCCGATGATCGATACAGATGACGTGAAATCTGAGGGATTGGCCGAAATTATTTCATACTGCAGGCACTTACACCCGGAGGGGTGGTCGGTTGGATGGCGGCATTGTCGGCACCGCCCTCTTCATCGACTTTTTCCATAAAGGCGATTACTTTATTGGCCGCTTCCTGGAAACGTTTGGCCGTTTCGCTCTCGGGATGATGATAGGTTACCGGCTTTCCGGTATCTCCACCGATACGGACCTGAGGCTCGATGGGGATACGGGCCAGAAGCTCGGTACCGTACTCTTCGGCAACAGGCTTGGAAGTCCCCATTCCGAAGATGTCGTACTCTTTGCCGTCACCCGGGCAGATGAAGCCGCTCATATTTTCGATAACCCCGGCGATGGGGATGTGGAGTTTCTGGAACATATCAAGGCTCCGGCGGCTGTCGTCCAAGCTCACTTCCTGGGGAGTCGTGACGGTGACACCAGCGGTCACAGGTACGCTCTGAGCCAGAGTCAGCTGGGCATCCCCGGTCCCGGGAGGCATATCGATCACCAAGACATCCAGGTCGCTCCAGAGAATATCGCGGAGGAACTGCTCGATCGCCTTCATGATCATCGCCCCCCGCCAGATCAATGACTGGCCGGGCTCCATCAGGCTTCCCATACTCATCACTTCGATCCCGTAGGCTTCGATGGGCTTGACTTTGTTACCCACCACTTCGGGCTTGACATTCTCGATCCCCATCATCCGGGGAATGTTGGGGCCGTAGATATCGGCATCGAGCAGACCCACCTTTTTGCCCTGCATCGCCATCGCGATGGCCAGGTTGACGGCGGTGGTCGATTTACCCACGCCCCCCTTACCGGAGCTGATCATCAGGAAGTCTTTGACCTGGGGAGCGATGTTTTTGCCGGTCATGGAGTTGCTGCGCTCGACGGGCTTTTTGGGAGCAATGATCTCTACCTGCACATCCTCGGCACCCGCCTTGGCCAATTCGGTCTCGATGTCTTTGATAAGCTGCATCTTCACTTCATCGGCACTGGAAGTGATCTCTATGGTCACTTTGACCCGGTCGTTGTCGTCAATCTCGACACCCTTGACGAAACCAAAGCTCACGATGTCTTTGGTAAATCCCGGATAGATGACGTGGCTCAACGCCTCCAATACTTTATCTTCTGTCATTAAAACTCCTTCTTTTAATTTTTAGTCGCAAGTCGCAAGCACGGGGCTTTGCCCCTCACGTCGCAAGTTTATGACCATTGAGCTTTAGTCGCTAGTCATTAGTATTTGCGAACCCTGCCCGCCTTTCCATAAGAAAAAGCGTTGCGAAGCAACGCATACCTCAATTCCTAATTCCTCACTCCTAATTCCTCACTCTCCATTACATCGCCGTGCTCTTCGACGATGCTCTGCGTGATCTTGTAGGAGCAGAATTTCGGCCCGCACATAGAGCAGAACTCCGCCTCTTTGAAGACATCCTGGGGCAGAGTCTCGTCATGATACTCTCTGGCCCGATCGGGGTCGAGGGCCAGCTCGAACTGCCGGTTCCAATCAAAGCCGTAACGGGCATCGCTCATCGCGTCGTCCACATCCCGGGCACCGGGACGGCCACGGGCGATGTCCGCGGCGTGGGCCGCGATCTTGTAGGCGATGATCCCTTCGCGCACATCGGCGGCGTTGGGCAGGCCCAGGTGCTCCTTAGGGGTGACGTAGCAGAGCATGCTCGCTCCGTGCCAACCGCCCACCGCCGCGCCGATGGCGGAGCTGATGTGGTCATATCCCGCGGCGATGTCGGTCACCAGAGGCCCCAGGATATAGAAGGGCGCCTCGTGGCAATACTCCCGCTCCAGCTTCATATTGCGCTCGATCTGATTGAGGGGCACGTGGCCGGGCCCTTCGATCATCACCTGCACATCCTTCTCCCACGCTTTGAGGGTCAGCTCCCCCAGCACCTTCAATTCGCTCAGCTGCGCCTCGTCGCTGGCGTCAGCCAGGCAGCCGGGCCGCAGGGAGTCTCCCAGGGAAAGAGAGACATCGTATTTGCGGCAGATATCCAGGATCTCGTCAAACGCTTCATAGAAGGGGTTCTCCCGGTGGTGGTGCATCATCCAGGCCGCCATCAATGAGCCGCCCCGGCTGACGATCCCCATTTTGCGCTTGGCCACATGGGGCATAAAGCGCAAGAGGAAGCCGGCGTGGATGGTGAAGTAGCTTACTCCCTGCCGAGCCTGCTTCTCCAGGGTCTTGAGCATAATGTCTATGGTGAGGTCCTCGACCTTGTCGTTGATGTCGTGGAGGATCTGGTAGATGGGTACCGTCCCGATGGGCACCGTGGAGTGGGCGATCACCGCTTCGCGGATGGCGTCGAGATCCCCGCCGGTGGAGAGGTCCATAATCGTATCGGCCCCGTATTTGAGGCAGACATCGACCTTCTCGATCTCACCGGCGATATCACTGGCCAGGGCCGAGGAACCGATGTTGGCGTTGATCTTGCAGCTGACCGCCATCCCGATCGCCATAGGATCGAGCTGCTTGTGGTTGACGTTGGCGGGGATGATGCAGCGGCCTCTGGCCACTTCGCTGCGGAGAAACTCCGGATCGATCTTCTCTTTGGCGGCGATATGCCGCATCTCTTCGGTGACAATCCCTTGACGGGCATAGTACATCTGGGTCCGCACCGGGTCGTTCTTGCGCTTTTCAAGCCATTCTTCTCGCATACTCTTTGTCCTCGTGCTGAAGTGGTATTAGGAGTTATACCAACCGAATCTTAAACGAAACCTAAATCGAGAGAAATTATGAGTAAAATTGTCCACTTTGGCCAGTTTCGACAGGGGTCGATGAGGGATTGTTCCAAAAAGTGGCGTTCTTATGCTCTATAAGATTCCGGGTGTATAATTTCGTTACATAGCTATACTACAATTGTCAATAGTATAGAGATAAACAGAGTATTTATTCGATACGTGAATGGATTTGATGACACCAAAAGGAACATTAAATGAATAGAATCTCCCTCATACTTTTGGCGGCAGGCAGCTCCACACGCTTCGCTTTACCCGTCAAGAAACAGTGGCTCTATCAGGGAGAGATCCCCCTTTGGCTCCACGTAGCCCGAGCCTTCGAAGCGGCGGGGGATTTCCGAGACATTATCATCACGGGCCATCCCGACGAATTGGAGTATATGCGCCAATTCGCCGACTATACCTTCGTCCCCGGCGGAGCGAGCCGGCAGGCGTCCTTGCTCAATGCCCTAAACCAGGTCCAAAGCGAATGGGTCCTGGTCAACGATATCGCGCGCTGCTGCCTCGACCGGGAAATGCTCCGTAGGGTCCTCTCCCGCTGCGGTGAAGCCGACTGCATCGTCCCCGCTCTTCCCGCGGTCGATACAGTCTACGAAGAGGGCCGTCCCATCGATCGAGAGAAGATCCGCCTCATCCAAACCCCCCAGCTGAGCCGGGCCGCCCTGCTGCGGGATGCCCTCAGCCGGGACCAGGAGTTTACCGACGAGAGCAGCGCCATTCACGCTGCCGGCGGCAAAGTCCTCCTGGTAGAGGGCTCTGCCAAAGCCCGCAAGCTCACCCATCCCCAGGACTTGAAACACCTCGAGTGCCTGATCCCCCCGGCAGCACAGACCTTCACCGGTTTCGGGATGGACATTCACGCCTTCGAGCCGGGCAAGCCGATGGTCCTGGGCGGGGTCTCTGTCGATGCCCCCGTGGGTTTCAAAGCCCACAGCGACGGTGATGTGGCGATCCACGCCCTCATCGACGCCCTGCTGGGCGCCGCCGGCATGGGGGATATCGGAGAGCATTTCCCCGACACCGACCCCCGCTGGGCGGGCGCCGACAGCACACGACTGCTCCAGACGGTCCTAGAGCGGATCCAGGGCTGCGGACTGACCCCGCTGCATGCCGACCTGACCATCATCGCCCAGGTGCCCAGACTCGGCCCCTACAAAGAGCCCATCCGCCGCAAACTGGCGAGGCTTTTGGGGCTGAGCCCCGCCCGGGTCAATGTCAAAGCGACCACCGCCGAAAAGATGGGCTTCATCGGGCGTGAAGAGGGGGTCGCGGTCCAGGCAGTCGCCACCCTGGGAATCTACGACTGGAGTCGAAAAGTATGAAAATCGTCATTATAGAAAACGAGCTCTACCTGGCCCAAAGCATCGCCGCCAAGCTTTCGGAATTCCATTTCGATACGGAGATCTACAGCTCAGTCAAAGAGGCGATGGAAGCACGGGCCGATGTCTACCTCCTCTCGACCAACCTCCCGGGGCAGAACTTCATGCCCCTGATCGAAAAGTTCCGGGACAAGAACGTCCTGCTCATGGTCAACTACATCAACAACGACACCGTGGGCGAACCCCTCAAAGCAGGAGCACGGGACTACATCGTCAAACCCTTCACCATCGAGGAGCTCCTGCGCAAAATCGAACACTTCCATGACTACCGGATGCTCCAGGAACGCAACCGCTTCTACCAGGAGTATCTCGACCACCTCTACCGGGAAGTGGAGTGCAACGTGGAAGCGGAAAGCCTTACTCTGCCCCTGGTGATCCGCACCAACTACCAGCGCGCGGCGGATAAGCTGGCCCTTCGGCTCAATCGGATCAAGAAAAACATCCTCACCCTCATCTCCCTGGACGAAGCGGGCTGGAAGGAGAAGGTGGCGGCCCTGGACAATGAGCACATCGGCTACATCATCCACCTGGAGAAGCTCAAAAAGAACGAGCGCCAGCAGCTCTTCGAACTCCTGGAGGGCAAATTGTTCCTCCTGACCGACAGTTCCGGAGAGGTGGAGACCCCCTACCCCACCCTCACCCTCACCGCCGACAACAAACTCTACGACCAGGACGAGATCCTGACCATCGACGAGTATGTCCAATACATCGTGAAAACCTTCCAATACAAATTCCCCGATACCGAACTGAGTAAAAAGCTGGGGATCTCCCGTAAAAGCCTCTGGGAAAAAAGGAAAAAGTATGACCTCTTCAAAAAGAAATAAGAGCCTCTACATCGACACCGAAGCCCTCTCGACCCTGGCCCTGGTCCAGGAGGGGCTGCTGGCCCCCGTCACGAAGCTCATGGGGCGCCGGGAAGCCGAGGAGGTTGACCGCACCCGGCAATACCAGGGGCTGCCTTTTCCCTTCTCCTTCATCCTGGCCCCCAGGGGGAAACGCAATGAAACGATCATCCCTACCCTCGAGCCGGGTGAAACCGTCGATCTGATCAACGAAGGGAAAAAGGTGGGCGAACTGACGGTGGAGGAGGTCTTTCCCATCGACCCGAAGGAGCGGCTGATCCACATCTACGGCTCGGCCGACCCCACCCATCCCGGCGTCAAAAACACGATGGCCCGCCTGGGAGAGTGGGCCGTCAGCGGTCCCTATCGGGTGGAGTATCCGCTGATCCGGGATACCGTCAACCGGATCCGCCAGATGATCCGGCGCACCGGCGCGCAGAAGATCTCGGCGATGATGCTGGCCGCCAACCCCCTCAACCGGGCCCACGAACGGATCATCCGCCAGATCCTCACCCGGGCGGACCTGGTGGTGCTCTTTTTGCGCAAACCCTTCACCGACGAAGGGCTGCGCTACGACATCCGCCACAATGCCGTGCAACTCTTCATCGACAATTTCCTCCCCCGCAACAAGGTCCTGGTGGTCCCCTTTGAGAATACTTACATCTTCGCCGGATACAACGAACTGGTCCTCGACGCTCTCCTGGCCAGGAACGCCGGCTGCAACGAACTGGTCATCGGCAAAAACCACGCCGGCCTGGGGCTCTACTACGACCAGAACCGCCTCAACACCATCTTCGATACCCTCAGCGGCCTGGATCTGGAGATCACTACCGTCGACGAGTATGTCTACTGCGATACCTGCCGAACCCTGGTAAGCACCGAGACTTGTCCCCACGGACAGCACCACCACATCCACTACCACTCCGAATCGATCATGACCCTGATCCAAAACGGGATCCTCCCCCCGCCAATCCTGGTGCGCAAGGAGATCTCCGCCAATATTCTCGCTTCCCTCTTCCCCAACCGCTTCGAAAATCTCCAGGAGACCTACTACTCCCTGATGCCCAGCAGCGGGCTGCTCGAACCCAAGAGCGACGAGCAGTTTTACGTCAAACTGATGGAGCTCTACCAGACCAGTTCCCTCACCTGATCCGACAGGAAGCGAAAAAACACCAAGGAGAAACGCTATGAACCTTTCAGAGATCTTTTTGAGCCTTTTGGGAGCGGGCAAGCTCCCCTCCCCGCGGATCAGCGCGACGGTACTCGCCTGGATCATCGGCCTGGGCCTGCTCTGGGCCCTGGGAGCAGAGAGCCTCTTCACCCTCGCTTTCGCCCTCTTCATCATCGGGATCTTCGAAATCACCAAAGAGGAGAACCGCTCAGGCGTCCACGACCCCTCCTGGATCGTCATCGACGAAGCGGTGGGAGTCTGGGTTGCTCTGAGCGTGAGCGCCTCCGCCCTGCGCTGGCTTCCCTCCTCTGCGATGAACCTCTGGCTCCTCGCCGCCGGAGCCCTGGGTGCTTACCTCCTGATGCTCCTCTTGGCCCCCTCCACCATCGGCTGGATCCGCCGTAATGTCAAAGGAGGCCTGGGAGTCATGCTCGACGACGTGCTCGCCGGCTTCGCGGCGGGACTGCTGGTGCTGCTGGCGGCCAAAGGGGCACAAGCGCTCCTGGGACATTGAGACCTGTGAATGTCTCCACCGGCTAATAGCCGGTGGCTTCAGATTACGGCTGAAAGCCGGTCATTCAGCCTGAAGGCCGTCGGTTGATCAGACAACTCGGAACTCATCATCAAGCTCTGGTGGTTGTTGGTTCTTGATATATTCCATCCAGACTTCATCGGTCACATTTCCACTCGTTGCAACCCAGTATCCTCTCGCCCACAAATGCTGCCCCCAATACCGCTTCTTCAGCATCCGAAATTCACTCATCAATTTATGCGAACTCTTCCCTTTCAAATATTGCACTGCCTTTGATACGGACATATTTGGCGGTATCCCTATCAACAAATGTACATGATCCCGATTGATGGATCCTGCATAAATCACCATCTCCCGACTCATCGCAATCTCACGTAACAAATCTCGGCATCGGTACCCCACATCCCCTTTTAAGACGGGATAACGGTATTTTGTCGTCCACACGAGATGGTATTTACAGTCCCATACTGTATGCCCACCATTTCTATACTCTTGCATCTTTCAAGCATACCATATCCCGGCCGCCTAAAGGCGTGGGGTTTACGGATCCCCGATGGGGGACTCTAAAAATTCACACCCCATAGCCGCCCAGATCAGCTCAACTCTGTACTCTCCCCCAAGCAACTCTTGCATAAACTTTGGAAATGTTTCCCTTGATCTTATTCTGTGTGTTAGATTTGTATTTGAATATAATTAAAATTCAGGATATAATTTTTTAATTATATTAAAAGGCTATAGATGAAAGAGTGCCCCATCTGCCATGAACCGCTCCAGGCGGTGAAGCTTCGATGCGATGCATGCAAGACCGCATACGAAGGGGAATTCATCCTTCCCAGGCTTGCTCGCCTCGATGCCCAATTCCAACGTTTGGCCGAGACCCTCATCGAGTATGGCGGCAATCTCAAAGAGATGAGCGAAGCCCTCGATATCAGCTATCCCACCCTCAAAAAGAGGCTCAATGCCCTCTCCCTGGCCCTCAAGAAACTCAAAGAGCATGACGAACAGACGATCACAGAGATCCTCGAAGCCATCGAAAGCGGCACAATCTCGGCCAAAGAGGGAATCCGACGTATCAAGGAGATCAACGGTGAACTATGAAGAACGAATCCGGCAAATGCTGGCAAAAGGGATCCTCGACGAAAAAGAGGCCATCGAGCTGCGCGGTTCCCTCCAAAGCCGCCCCGCCGATGATCTCCCCCCGAGATCCCACACCATGGAGTGGATCGGGGTGTTTCTGTTGGAGAGTATGATCCTGCTCTTTTGGCTCGTCACAGGCACGGCCTCCGCTCCCCAGGCTGTCGAAGATGTCCGTCAAAACCTCAATGCCCCGGTGCAAAGCGGCATAGCGGGCTACGCCCTTTTTGGAATCGTCCTGCTGCTGTGGACTTGTGTGGCTTACGTGGTACTTTATCTGCTTGCCAGGCTCTCCTATGCCGCTCTGGGTAAAAAAGCGGCGCGACTGGGGCAACTGGATGCCGAGGAGGAGCATCTGCTTTTGATGCAGGAGGCCCTGGAGAAAAAAGCCGGCAGATCCAAGCAGGAGGAGCCTTCCGCCGATCGCCGTGAATTTGTCCTTCGCCTCGACCCCGACGAAAATCCCGTCGATTCCTGGCGATACGAGCTGGAGACGGCTCTACGGCAATGTCGAAACGAGCGGGCCGAAACCCGAAGCGAATATCTCCGGCTGCGCCGGGGGCTTGTCGGTGCCCTGGCCAGGCTGATCGGGCCATTACCAAGCAACAAGGAGGAAGAATGAAAGAGAATGAAATCACGCGGAGCAAACGGGGCGTAGGAGCCTACCTCCTCATCGTGCTGGGGCTGCTGGCGGCGGGGATGCTGATCTGGTTCATCCTGAGCTACAACACCCTGGTGGCCAAAGAAGAGGCGGTCAAAACCGCCTGGTCGCAAGTAGAGAGCAATCTCCAGCGCAAGGTCGATCTGCTGCCCAACCTGGTCAAAACCGTCAAAGCCTACGCCAAACACGAACGCGACCTCTACACGAAGATCGCCGCACTGCGCGCCCAGGCCGCTTCGGTGCTCAAAGAGAGTTCCAGCGGCCCCGACGAAACGCGGCTCGCCAAACTCGACACCCTGCAAAAAGCGCTGCGGAAACAGACCGCCCGGCTCTTCGCCGTGGCGGAAAATTACCCCGTTCTGCGCTCTTCGGAGCAGTTTTTGCAGTTGCAATCCCAGATCGAGGGAGCCGAGAACCGCATCAACATCACCCGTATGCAGTTCAACGAAGCGGTCGGGGATTTCAACCGCTATATGCGCACCTTTCCCGCCAGCATCGTGGCGGGCTTCGCCCACTTCCGGCGCAAAGCCTATTTCAAAGCCGCACCCGGCTCAGAAAAACCCCTGGAGCTGAATCTATGAAAACCCTGGTCAAAACCCTGATCTTCCTGACGATCTCCACCCTCTTCATCGGCTGCCAAAATCAGGCGGAGAACTCCCGGAGCGTGGCCTCACAGGCTCCGGCCGCACAGATCATCTACGACGATGCCGCCGTACTGCTGGACAATGACAGATTCGTCCGGGAATTCACCCGATACAACCGCTGGCTCAAAAAGCGTTATGACATCGATTTCAGAGTCGTAACCACCATCGACGACGGCGATATCGACCTTTACGCCAACCGCCGCTTCAACACACTGATGAAAGAGAGCCGCAGCCACAGCGGTAAAGCCCTTCTCCTGGTGATCAACCCCGTTCAGGACAAGGTGCGCCTGGAGGTTTCGGAAGCGCTGGAGCCCATCTTCACCGACGCTTTTGTTAGCTACATCGAGCGCAAGGGCTTCATCCCCTATTTCCGCGACCAATCCATCGCCGAAGGGGTCTTTATGGCAATGGAGCTGATCAAAGACCGGCTCAACGACGCAGCGGCCGGCAAAGAGTTTCTCCCGCCCATGAAGACCAAATCGATCGGAGGCGGGGCCAAAAACAAAGCCCACATCGGACAAAAAGACCCCCACGCCAAAGAGGGGGCCCAAGTGACGGTCAAGGCAGCCGAACCCCCCAAAGCCGTCCTGAAACGCTACCTCAACGAGGTACTCAAAAAGCACAACAAAAACCCCGACCTCGACATCTACACCGAGGCAAGCAGGAAGTTTTTTCACCATTGGACCGTCACCGAGGTCAACCAGAACAACGAAGTGCGCTTCCTCTCCCCCTGTATCGACCGGATGGAGACCCTCTACAACCCCGATCGAACTCATGCGGTGCTTGCCGTACTCCCCTACGACAAAAACCGCAAATGCTCTCCCTACTTTTTCAGGAAAGAAGAGGGCAAATGGAGGCTCGACATCGCCACGATGGCCCAGGTGCTGCATTTCAATACCCAGATGCAGTGGCATTTCGACACGGCCAAACGCCTTCAGGGGGAAGGGATCTATTACGCTTACGCTTTCGACGGCTACGGAATAGGCCGTAACGGCTACCTCTATACCCCCGATAAACCGAAGCCCAAAGATACGCGATGGGGCTTCTGGGTTCGGGGCTACTACCACCCCGGGGACCGCCGGGAGGATGTCCGGGCCTGGATCCGTTACGTCTGGCCGGGCTCCCCGGCACAGGTGCGCCTCGGCCTGGAGAGGGGAGACAAGATCTACGCCGTCGGGGAAGGTCCCACACGCATCGAAAATGCGACCCACCGGCAATTTATGGACTATATGAAAAACATCCCCAGCGGAGAAATCGCCACCGTCGTCGTGGAGCACTACTACCTCAACGGCAAAGAGACTTACGACTTCGACGCAGTACTCAAGCCTGATGTGCAGTTCAAATATGAAACCAAAAGGGGGATCGCACCGTGAGCGGAACCGAAAAATTAATGCGCTTTTTCAAAAGATCGACCATCGCATTGCTGCTTGCCACCTATGGCATAACAGCGATGGCCGCTTCGACTACATCGGAGAACAACCAAAGCTCCCATACCCACCCCGACCCGTTCAAAAGGGTGATCTACTATCGACTCCCCAACGGGATGCAGGTCTATCTGCTTCCCGACCCCAAGGCATCAAAAGTCCAGGCCGAAGTCGATGTCGGAGTGGGATACGACAATGAAAACGAAAAGAATTACGGCCTCTCCCACCTGGTGGAGCATATGGTCTTCCGCGACCGGCGCATCCCCCATCACGACTATCTCGACTACATCAAAGACCAGGGCGGCACCGGGGTCAATGCAAGCACCAAACGTTACGAGACCGACTACTACGCCACCATCGCGCCCCCCAAGGCCGAGTGGCTCATTCAAAGCTTCGCGCAGATGCTGCTGGATAAGAACCTCACCCAGGAGGATCTGAACGTCGAGAAAAAAGCCCTCCAGATCGAGATCGGTGAACCTCACTTGATCTATCAGATTTTCTATAAGATCGGCCGTCTCATCCAGACCATCACTCCCCCATCGGAGGATCTCTACCGTGACTGGTTTTCGCTCCCCAAACAAAAAGAACTCCCCTCCCCCTACATCGCCCAGATCAACAACCGACGCTTTACCCTCGGCGATGTTCTCAGGCGCTACCGTACCTACTACTACCCGGCCAATATGAAACTTTTCGTCGCCGGGAACTTCGACCCCGAGCGTATGCGGCAAACCATCCGGGAGAGTTTCGGCAAAACTAAACGCCGCGGGACCCTCAGCGTCAGCGAACCCCACCCCCAACCGCGGCTGCCGAAGAAACCCTACGCCGCCTATAATCTGGGCTCCCCCAAGAGCTACGCCAGTGTCGCGACGATGTTTGTGATGAAGGATTACCGTCGCTATCTGATCCTCGATGCCTATACCGATATGCTGGCCGAGCGACTCCAGCAGCAACTGCGCAACCGCGCGGGGAAGACCTATACCGTCAGCGCCACCTCCTTCGGCCGGGGATATGCCCAGGTGATGGGGATTTCCCTCGACGGCCCCCACCGCAGTTTCGACGCCAACATCCACGCCGCCGAAGCGATGATCTCCGCCGACCGCCAAAAGATGCCGCACCCCCTCATCGAAAAGACGCTCTGGAGGTATGAAAAAGAGAATTTCACTGACATCGAGCACGACACCGATACACTGATGAGTATGCTGGGAGCCATGCAATACCTGCGGGAAGATTTCAATATCACCGACAAAACCCCCTACGATCTCTTCAAGTCGATCACCCCCGAGACCTTCGCCCGAACGGTTTCGGAAGCTTTCGCTCCCCGGCACCGCTATCTGAAGGTCTGGAGGGATTACGCCTTCTTCCCCATGGAGCTTGTGGCTATGAGCCTGCTGACTTTAATTCTTTTTATCCTGACCATAGTCTTCTACCCCTCATGGCTGATGAGGATCAAGGGAATACGCTTCACCCAACGGGACGTCAGACTGAGTCGCCGTCTCAGCAGCCGTTTCACCGGGACGCTCATTTTCATCGTCACCTACCTCCTCGCCGCGCTGGCCGAAGGGTGGGTCATCTACCTGGTGGGCAAATGGATCTTTCACGATCCCTACTGGGTCGAACGCATCGACGCGCCCCTGGGGCATCTCATATGGTTCCTGGAGTTCTTCCTCTTTTTGGCCCTCTATGTGGGTCTTTACTACCTCCTCTGGCGCTATTACGCCAAACTCTTTGTCACGGATGACAGGATGATCGCCCTGGGCAACCGCGTACTCGCCATCGACAAGGACCAGATCGCCGCCATCGACGTCGTCCCCGCCCGGGAACGAAAATGGCGACGAACCCTGGGTGCGATGCTCCGCTTCTACAAACCGGTGGTCAAACTCACCCTCAAAGACGGAAAAATCTACTATCTACGCAACTCCAATGCCCAGGAGCTCAAAGAGGACCTGGAGCGATGGATGCAAGAGCAAAGAGGGAAAAGGGAAGAAACCACCCAATGAAAAACGGCTTAGAGCCGGAGGAGTCTTATGCCTGCTAATAACATTGTTTTGTCAGACTATTACAGCGACAAACTGTATCTCTACGACTTGGATAAAAATGTCTTACTCCTGCTGGAAAACAGTATCAAGCATGACAAGTTCACTGGCTGGGTGGCTTTTGAAAAATGTGGGTTGTTTAAAAAGAAAATCGTCACAACAGGATTGTTTTATCTAAATGGAGAAGTTTTTTTCATCTGGGATAAAAAATACTATAGAATGAATAATGATATTGCAATTAAAATAAATGATTTCTACTTTTTGATAAGATTAGTAAAGATAAAAATCAATAATACAGTAGATTATCTTTGTAAACAGTGGTCAAAAGATATCGATCCGTTTGAAATGGATGATTTCTTTTACTTTTTTGAATATTCTGCAAAACATAATTTTGAGAATATTAAATCTTTAAGAAGATGACCTATACAAAGTTGAAAATTATTAAAATGATATTCTTGATATCAGTTTTCTTTTTATTTGGATGCAACAAGAAAGATACTTGTGTATATAATATTGAATCAAAAAATGATATGATCTTATTCTACAAAAAATTTAATATTTATGACTTGAAAACTAAGGTTAGACAAAATGACAATTATATAAAAAAATTTTTATGCTTAAAAGGTTTAAGTGAAAAAATCCCTGGCATTGATGATGAAAATATTATATTGAAGCAGGGGTACATATGTGTTGGTATTAATGATGCAAATGCGACAAAGGAAAATTCCACTAAAGTTCTGAAACTTTATGAATATGAAAAAAAATATAATTTGCTTCTACTTTCCAGTTTAAAGACGGGGGATTCTTATTAACAATAACTACTTGAAAATTTGGGGATGCCACTATTGGTATCTGGGCTTTTTCAACAGGGTATTTTTTGGGTCCTTTGGCGAATTATTTATTAAAGGTAGTCTAGAATGATATATCTCATACTCATTTTCATCGTTGTGATCTTTGCACTTATTTATGACAGATTGAAATATACTAGTGTACGAGATTGGATGTCGGAAATTGAAAAGCATTTTGCGGAAATCTGCAAAAAAGATATTAGTTATATTCCCGAGGAATATAATCTTTTATCAAAAAAGCAAAAAACACTTTCTTGACAATCTATCAAAATACTTGAATTGTGAACAGCTCCCATATCTGTTGGATCAAAAGATCTATAATATATTTTGTCTTCCCATAAAAAATACAAATTAAAATATCACTTTAAATAAATTTCTTTTTAGGCATAATGATCATTATTGTTCTCATGCTGTTTATGATTAGTTGTATTTTATAGACAGGCAATATCAGAAATACATAGAAATATACAAAAATATAAATATTTATGTACTCAATATTAAGTTGTTTGGTAAAGAAAAAATCGACGATGAAGAATTATTACATACAATTTTGGATATGACTTTAAAAGATTTTGTAATAAGATTTAGTGTTTTATACAATTACGATACCAAACAAACCTAATCCGAGAACCTCGCCCGCCATAGGGCTCCATCGTAGTCCTGACCGACAGCAGCGGAGAAGTAGTAGAATCCTTTACCTACGACAACCACTATGGTAAAATCCTAAGCCATACCAGGAGTGTAGAGACCAACAACCCCTACGCCTACACCGGCAGGGAGTTTGACACCCAAGAGCTCTACTACTACCGCGCCCGCTATTATGATCCTACGATTCAGAGATTCATCAGCGAGGATCCGATCGGGTTTGCGAGCGGGGATTTTAACTGGTATCGGTAAATCACCCTCATCTATGTCCGAGCAAAGATTTACCCTTTTTGGCTAAAATGCCCCATCTATAGTTTGGAGCGTTCGATTGGCCAGAGTCCCCTGTACCCACTGTCATCTGGAGTTTGACGAATCGGTAATGATCACCGAAGAGGAGAAGGGCAAAAAGCTCCACTTCTGCTGCCGCGGCTGCCAGGGGGTTTACCATCTGCTCAAAGAGGAGGGGTTGGAGAGCTTCTACGACAAGCTCGGCAACCAGACCCTCGAACCGGCCGAGACCGCCCTCAAAAAAGGCGAAGAGCTGGCCCGTTTCGACCTGGAGGGCTTTCACAAGAAATATGTCCGCACCACGCCGGAGGGGTTCAACGAGATCCACCTCATCATCGAGGGAATCCACTGCTCCGCCTGTGTCTGGCTCAACGAAAAGGTGCTCCACCAGACCCCCGGCATCATCGAAGCGACCATCAACTACTCCAACAACAAAGCCAAGGTGGTCTGGGACCCCGAACAGATCAAACTCTCCCAGATCATCGAGACCATCCGCAATATCGGCTACAACGCCTACCCCTACGACCCGGCGCTCCAGGAGGAGCGGGCCGTCAAGACCCGCAACGACTACTACTCCCGCATCCTCGTCGGCGTCTTCGCCACAATGAACATTATGTGGATCGCCATCGCCCAATACGCCGGCTACTTCACCGGGATGGAGCAGGGACACAAAAACATCCTCAATATCGCCGAATTCATCCTGGCTACCCCCACCCTCTTCTACAGCGGCTGGATCTTCTTTCGGGGGGCCTGGTACGGACTCAAGAACCGCCTCATCAATATGGACGTCCTGGTGGCCACCGGCGCCACCCTGGCCTACCTCTACTCCATCTACGCGATGATCACCCACAAAGGGGAAGTCTACTTCGACTCGGTGACGATGATCATCACCTTCGTCCTGGTGGGCAAATACCTCGAAGTGCTGAGCAAAAAGCAGGCCGCCGACACCCTCGATCGGATCATCGGCTCCATGCCTACCGAGGCTATGGTGGTCAAAGCCGACGGATCCAAAGCCCTTGTCAGCGTGGAGAATATCGAGATCGGGGACCTCATCGAACTCAAACCGGGGGAGAAAGTGGCCGTAGACGGTATCCTGCGCAGCGGCAAAGCCCTCTTCGACGAGAGTTCCCTCACCGGCGAGAGCGAACCGGTCTTCAAGGAGCCCGGCGACGAGATCCTCAGCGGGACCATCTGCCTCGATTCGGTGGTACGCTACGAGGCGACCAAGCGGGCCGGCGATTCGCTGCTGAGCCAGATCACCGAGCTGCTCAGCGACGCCGTGACCAAAAAGCCCCGAATCGAACAGCTGGCCAACGTGGTCTCAGGCTACTTCTCCGTGGCGATCCTGAGCATTGCCCTGCTCACCTTTGCCGGCTGGTATTGGCACAGCGGCTCCTTTGAGACGGCGCTCATCGTCGCCATCAGCGTTATCGTCATCGCCTGCCCCTGTGCTCTGGGCCTGGCCACCCCGATGGCGACCCTGGTGGGTATCGGCCGGGCCGCCAAAGAGGGAATCCTCTTCAAAGAGGCGGCGCAATTGGAGACGATGGCCAAAAGCGACCTTTTGGCACTGGACAAGACCGGTACCATCACCGAAGGGCGCCCCAGCGTCCTCTCGATCAAAACCTATGAGAGCTTCGACCCCGCCGAGCTTTTGGCACTGGTGCATAGCTCCAACCACCCCGTCAGTCGGGGGATCGAACGCTATTTGCTGGAGCATTATGAGAATCTGGCCGAGATCAAACTCAGCGAACTCAAGAGCATCGAAGCCAAAGGAGTCACGGCGCTCTGCGACGGCAAAAAGCTGGCCGGGGGCAACCGGGAGCTGATGCAAAGCCTGGGGATCGCCTGCGACTTCGAAAGCGAGCATACACTTTTCGTCTATGCCGTCGACGGCAAAATCGCCGCAGAATTCGAGCTGCGCGACCGCATCCGCCCCGGTATCCGGGAAGTGATTACCCACCTCAAAGCGATGGGGATCTGGGTGGTGATGCTCACCGGAGATCACGAAGCCAGTGCCAAAAAAGTGGCGGAAGAAGTAGGGATCGAAGAGGTCCACGCCAGGCTCCTGCCCCAGGAAAAGGCGGAGAAGATCCAAGGCTACCACGAAGAGGGGCACATCGTCGTCATGGCTGGCGACGGAATCAACGACGCCGTGGCCCTTGCCTCCAGCGATATCGCCATCGCTATGGGCAGCGGCGCCGATGTGGCTATCGAAGTGAGCGATGTGGTACTCCTGGAAGACAAGCCCGAAAGCCTCCTGGCCGCCTACCGGATCGGTCGGCAAACCTTCCGCACCGTCAAACAGAATCTTGGCTTTTCACTGCTTTATAACCTCGTGGCCGTCCCTCTGGCGGTGCTGGGCTTCGTCAACCCCCTTGTCGCTGCCCTCTCGATGAGCCTCAGTTCCCTCTTCGTTGTGGGGAACTCGACGAGAATCAAACTAAAGAAATGAGGAATGAGGAATGAGGAATGAGGAATTTCGGTTTGCGTTGCTTTGCAACGCCTCTATTGGAATCGTCACCGAAGGTGATACCGATTCCCAATGACCGGCGCAAAAATTTGCGCCTTCGACTAAAAGGAGAACGACAATGAGCGATTCGATTATGGCCCTGATGCTTGGGGTCTCCACTTTTCTCGGAGCCCTGGGACTCATCGCCCTGCTCTGGGGACTGCGCAGCGGGCAATTCGAGGACCAGAGCAAATTCCTCGACGGCGCACGCTTCGACGGTGAAGAGGAGCTCAAAGATGCCGTGATGATGGAACGGAAGAAAAAAGAGGCGCTTGAAAAGAAGAAGAAAAAAGAAAAAGAGTATCGGCCGGTCGATTGAACCCGATAATTTGTTTCATCTCTTCATTTTTTATTATCCCACTCCATAAGATGGGATCTATCTACAATCAAATACATTATGAACTTCTAAATATTCCAATATAAATAATTTGGTTTAATTTTGATTTAACATCTTTTGTGCGATCATAAAGCGATTCTAAAAAAAGGAGTTAAAATGAGAAGGGTTATATTTTCGTTAACAACAGCTGTCGCATTGAGTAGTTTCGCAATGGCAGGAGGAGACATCGTTCCTGTCGCTCCCGCACCTGCCGATAGTTGGAGCGGCTTCTACGTCGGTCTGCAGGCGGGAGGAATCTGGGGAAATGCGGATGTAAATATCCCCGCCTATCCCAGCAATTTCAGCCTCGACCCCGATGGATTCGGAGGTGGAGTTTATGCCGGTTATAATTGGCTGCTGGAGAACGACTTTCTTATTGGCCTCGAAGTTGCAGGTAATTTCATCTCTGCAGATGATGAAGGCCTTAGTGGTGGTATGGGTGGAGAAAAGTACAAAGTCGAACAGAACTGGGATGCTGCGATTCTTTTGAGAATCGGTAAAGTGATCGATGATACATGGATGCCTTACGTAACCGGTGGTGTTGCGTGGACAGAGCTGGAAACTTCCTATATTCCCGATGGGGGGTGGGGTAGCAAAAAGGATACTGTCAACGGATGGACCATTGGCGCCGGTGTAGAAATGAAGCTGACGACAAATATCCATGCCCGTATCGAGTATCGCTATACAGATTATGATACGGCACAGTTTGTACATGCCGGTCCTTCTAATGTCGATTATAATGATAACCGGGTAATGGTGGGTATCAGCTACCGTTTTTAAATGCAGCTTTCTCTTAATTCCACCTGTACTAAGGTGGAATTAACTACCAATTATCAATTGAGACTCTAATTCCATCCTTTTTTTATATTTCGAGCTAAAGCGGTTTTTCGGGTTGCTAAAAATCCTCTATAGCTTCGGTAATATAGGGTCTAAAAAGGACTTTTTTACAGATGGCTTGTAAAAAAGTGCCCTATATGCGGTTCCCGGCAGACGAAAAAGAATGGGAAAAGAGCCGGAATTCAGCGCTATTTTTGTTAAAGCTGTCGGCATGGCTTTTCTTCAAGTAGACGTCCTTCCCGAATACAGAAACAACTTTTTATTGCCTACTTCTATGAACACCAAACCCTCAAAGCCTTATCCCGGACCTATCATAAGGATCGGGAGTGGATTCAACGTCAGATTCATAGCTATGAACCGCAGAAGGCTTTACCTCGTCCCAGGCCGGTCACTTTGGTCATCGATGCGACATTCTTCGGAAAACGGGGAGAAGGCTTTGGTGTTCTTGTGGCCAAGGATGTTCTGAGTGGCCAACCAGTAGCGTATCGTTTTATTCAGACTGAGACACTCAATGAATATGCGATGATTCGTCAAAGCCTTCTCGATCAGGGCTTTGTAATTCAGGCAGCGACCGTCGATGGCCGACGGGGATTATTCGGGCTCTTTGCTGATCTTCCGGTTCAAATGTGCCACTTTCACCAACAGGCGATATTGACCCGTTATCTTACGCGCAGACCCACCTATCAAGCTTCCAGGGATCTCAAACGTATTGCATCATATCTCGGCAAAACCACTCCCTGTCGTTTCCGTTATATGCCAGAAGCTTGGCTTCAGAGACACAAGGACTTCTATGAAGAGAAAACGGAAGATGATTCTCCTCGCGGATGGCACTACACCCACGATCGACTCCGTTCAGCCTATCGAAGTCTTGAACGCAATCTTCTTTATCTTTTCACTTATAAAACTCATTCTCATCTTGGCATTGCCAATACGACCAATGCTCTGGATGGGGGGCTCTTCTCTCCGATGAAATCCTTACTGAAAGTTCATCGGGGTTCAGTGATACGTTTATATTGATCAAGCTCGCAACTATCCTGTGAATAGATATGAATCGGCTCAAACACATTCTTTGGCATCTAGAGACTGTCCAACTCCATTGATATGCTTTATATGATATCCGAATAATATGCACAATGGCCTGAACCAGATTTGGTCAAGAAAAATTATTTTGGAAGTTCTTACAAGTAAAAAACATTATAAATAGAACAATAGGGAGATTAAAAAATAAGAGGATATCTCAGGGTGGCGTCGACCTACGTTCCCACAGACGTAGTCTGCAGTATCATCGGCGCTGAGAGGCTTAACTTCCGGGTTCGGAATGGAGCCGGGTGTGACCCTCTCGCCAGCGACACCACCGAGAGAGAGAAACACATCGTAATGTGCTTGTCTCTCTCGGGAGAGGTAACTTAGTATTGTTAAGAGTCCGGGTAATGCATACACGATCAAACGCTCAAGATGCACTGGGCAAGGTAGTGCCTAGATTTCAAGAGATTTCAAACGGTCTATTAGTACTGGTCAGCTAAACGACTTTCATCGCTTACACATCCAGCCTATCAACGTCGTAGTCTTCGACGGACCTTCAGGGAAGATTCATCTTGGAGTTGGCTTCCCGCTTAGATGCTTTCAGCGGTTATCACATCCGAACATAGCTACCCAGCGGTGCCCTTGGCAGGACAACTGGTACACCAGTGGTTCGTTCACCCCGGTCCTCTCGTACTAGGGGCAACTCTCCTCAATCTTCCAACGCCCACGGCAGATAGGGACCGAACTGTCTCACGACGTTCTGAACCCAGCTCGCGTACCGCTTTAAATGGCGAACAGCCATACCCTTGGGACCTGCTTCAGCCCCAGGATGCGATGAGCCGACATCGAGGTGCCAAACCTCCCCGTCGATGTGAGCTCTTGGGGGAGATCAGCCTGTTATCCCCGGGGTACCTTTTATCCTTTGAGCGATGGTCCTTCCACACAGAACCACCGGATCACTATGACCGACTTTCGTCTCTGATCGACTTGTGTGTCTCTCAGTCAAGCTGGCTTATACCATTATACTCTACTGGCGATTTCCAACCGCCATGAGCCAACCTTTGTAAGCCTCCGTTACTTTTTAGGAGGCGACCGCCCCAGTCAAACTACCCACCAGACATTGTCCTCCGCCAGGATAACTGGCGCAAGTTAGCAACCAGAATATACAAGGGTGGTATCTCAAGGACGGCTCCACCAGGGCTGGCGCCCTGGCTTCAAAGCCTCCCACCTATCCTGCACATGTATATCCCGATTGCAGTGTCAAGCTGTAGTAAAGGTCCACGGGGTCTTTCCGTCTTGCCGCGGGTAGGAGGAATTTTCACCTCCACTACAATTTCACTGGATCCCTGGTCGAGACAGCTCCCATCTCGTTACGCCATTCATGCAGGTCGGTATTTAACCGACAAGGAATTTCGCTACCTTAGGACCGTTATAGTTACGGCCGCCGTTTACCGGGGCTTCGATCAGGAGCTTCGCCCAAAGGGCTAACCCCATCACTTAACCTTCCGGCACCGGGCAGGCGTCACACCATATACATCCTCTTACGAGTTAGCATAGTGCTGTGTTTTTTGATAAACAGTCGGGAGGGACTCTTTGTTGCAACCTCTCAGGCTCCACCCGCAAGGAGCTTCACCCGAGGAGGCACACCTTATTCCGAAGGTACGGTGCTAGTTTGCAGAGTTCCTTAACCAGGGTTCTTCCACGCGCCTTAGAATACTCATCTCACCCACCTGTGTCGGTTTACGGTACGGGCGACTATGGCTATACTTAGAGGCTTTTCTCGGCACGACGGCATCAGCGACTTCCCCCTTCCGCCCGAAGGCTTCAGGGGGCCTGTCAGGTCTCGGCCTTACTGCCATCCGGATTTACCTGGATGGCGGCCTACACCCTTCGACCCACTATTCCATCAGTGAGCTCGCTTAGCCCTATGCGTCCCCCCATCGCGCGCCATAGCCGGTATCGGAATATTAACCGATTTGCCATCGCCTACCCCTTTCGGACTCGGCTTAGGACCCGACTAACCCTACATTGACGAGCATCGTGTAGGAAACCTTGGGTTTTCGGCGAACAGGATTCTCACCTGTTTTATCGCTACTCATGCCTGCATGCTCACTTCTTGCCGCTCCAGCGCTCCTTACCGGTACACCTTCAACGCTGACAAGAACGCTCTCCTACCGCTCTCACATCAGTGAGAACCTACAGCTTCGGTGCCTACTTTAGCCCCGTTATATTTTCGGCGCAGGATCGCTAGACCAGTGAGCTGTTACGCTTTCTTTAAAGGATGGCTGCTTCTAAGCCAACCTCCTGGTTGTCTAAGCAACCCCACCTCCTTTTCCACTTAAGTAGGACTTGGGGACCTTAGCTGGTAGTCTGGGCTGTTTCCCTTTCGACCCTGGATTTTATCACCCAGGGCCTGACTCCCATGAATCCACACAGGGTATTCGGAGTTTGACTCGGTTTGGTACCTTGGTGTACGGCCCTAGCCGAATCAGTGCTCTACCCCCCTGTGCTTCGAACATGAGGCTATACCTAAATATATTTCGGAGAGAACCAGCTATCACTAAGTTTGATTGGCCTTTCACCCCTATCCACAGGTCATCCGAGGAGTTTTAAACCTCCACCGGTTCGGTCCTCCACCGGCTCTTACACCGGTTTCAACCTGCCCATGGATAGATCACTTAGTTTCGGGTCTGCAGCCACTAACTATTCGCCCTGTTCAGACTCGCTTTCGCTACGGCTTCGCGTGTGCTTAACCTCGCTAGTGACCACAACTCGCAGGCTCATTATGCAAAAGGCAGTCCATCACCCTGTTCCGAAGAACATAGGGCTCTGAATGATTGTAGGCAGACGGTTTCAGGTTCTATTTCACTCCGCTTACCGCGGTTCTTTTCACCTTTCCCTCACGGTACTTGTGCACTATCGGTCACAGAGTAGTATTTAGCCTTGGAAGGTGGTCCTCCCATCTTCAGTCAGGGTTTCTCGTGTCCCGACCTACTCGTTCGTCAGCCTAGTACCACACAATGGATTTCGTATACGGGACTCTCACCCTCTATGGCGGAACTTTCCAGATCCTTCTACTATCCACTGTGCTATCACTGACCGGGCTAATCCCATTTCGCTCGCCGCTACTTTGGGAATCTCGGTTGATTTCTTTTCCTCCGGGTACTGAGATGTTTCACTTCCCCGGGTTCGCTCTCCTAAAAGGAGTGACTGGCCGTTAAGCCAGCCGGGTTGCCCCATTCGGAAATCCGCGGATCAAAGCTTCTTGGCAGCTCCCCGCGGCTTATCGCAGCCTAGTACGTCCTTCATCGCCTCTCTGTGCCAAGGCATCCACCGTCTGCCCTTGATTCAATCTCTTGAATCTAAGGCACTACCTTGCTCAATGCATCACGCATCAAACAATGTTGCTTCTGAGTGTTTCGCTTGGAAGAATTCTTCTTTCGAAGATTTCTGTTTACAGTGTAATTGTTCGCAAATTCTTTTTCAAGTCTTTGCGGCATTACGTCAGACTCTTAACAATGCTAAGTTAAATAACCTTAGACCGAAGTCTAATTGAAATCTTCCGCAAAAGATTTCAATCAAACTTCACCTGGTGGAGAATGCCGGGATCGAACCGGCGACCTCCTGCGTGCAAAGCAGGCGCTCTCCCAGCTGAGCTAATTCCCCATCTCTGGTGGGCGTACCTGGACTTGAACCAGGGACCTCACCCTTATCAGGGGTGCACTCTAACCGGCTGAGCTATACGCCCTCTTTCTCTACTCTCTCAAAGAACACGCTGTGATCTTTGACAACCGAATATCGGCTCACAATCAACCGTCTACCCTCAGGGCTCTGACGACACTCCCGTGAGAAAGTGCCGTGCGTACTCTTGAAAGGAGGTGATCCAACCGCAGGTTCTCCTACGGTTACCTTGTTACGACTTCACCCCAGTCGCTGAGCCCACCGTGGACGGTAGCCGGTTTAGCTTCCCGTCTTCGGGTGAACTCAACTCCCATGGTGTGACGGGCGGTGAGTACAAGACCCGGGAACGTATTCACCGTGGCATGGCTGATCCACGATTACTAGTGATTCCAGCTTCATGCAGTCGAGTTGCAGACTGCAATCCGAACTGAGAGCAGGTTTCTAGATTTGCTCCACCTCGCGGTATCGCATCTCATTGTCCTGCCCATTGTAGCACGTGTGTCGCCCCGGCCGTAAGGGCCATGATGACTTGACGTCGTCCTCACCTTCCTCCTGGTTACCCAGGCAGTCTGTCCAGAGTGCTCGGCCGAACCGTTAGCAACTGGACACGAGGGTTGCGCTCGTTGCGGGACTTAACCCAACATCTCACGACACGAGCTGACGACAGCCGTGCAGCACCTGTCACCGCGCTCTACCGAAGTAGCACCCCTCCATCTCTGGAGGGTTCGCGGGATGTCAAGGCCGGGTAAGGTTCTTCGCGTATCTTCGAATTAAACCACATGCTCCACCACTTGTGCGGGTCCCCGTCTATTCCTTTGAGTTTTAATCTTGCGACCGTACTCCCCAGGCGGGATGCTTAATGCGTTAGCTGCATCACTGCCATGACGTGCATGGCAACGACTAGCATCCATCGTTTAGGGCGTGGACTACCAGGGTATCTAATCCTGTTTGCTCCCCACGCTTTCGCGCCTCAGCGTCAGTACTGTTCCAGTGAGTTGCCTTCGCTTTCGGTATTCCTAGTGATCTCTACGGATTTTACCCCTACACCACTAATTCCACTCACCTCTCCCAGACTCTAGGCTGGCAGTTTTGGGTGCAGTTCTGCAGTTGAGCTGCAGGCTTTCACACCCAACTTACCAACCCGCCTGCGCGCGCTTTACGCCCAGTGATTCCGAGTAACGCTTGCACCCTCCGTATTACCGCGGCTGCTGGCACGGAGTTAGCCGGTGCTTATTCATAGGGTACCGTCATTATCTTCCCCTATAAAAGGAGTTTACGCCCCGAAGGGTGTCATCCTCCACGCGGCGTTGCTGCATCAGGCTTTCGCCCATTGTGCAATATTCCCCACTGCTGCCTCCCGTAGGAGTCTGGACCGTGTCTCAGTTCCAGTGTGGCTGATCATCCTCTCAGACCAGCTAGGCGTCATAGCCTTGGTGAGCTCTTACCTCACCAACTAGCTGATACCATATAGCCCGATCCTATGGCGGAATCCATTTCCCAACACCACTTATGTGGTGAAGGAATATGGGGTATTAGCGGCCGTTTCCAGCCGTTATCCCCCTCCATAGGGCACGTTAGCTATACCTTACTCACCCGTGCGCCACTTAGCTGACACCCCTGGCAAGCCAGGGGCCGTTCTCGTTCGACTTGCATGTGTTAGGCACGCCGCCAGCGTTCACTCTGAGCCAGGATCAAACTCTCCATTAAAAATGGACATTCAATCCAGTGTCTCAAGATGAAATCACTATTGTGTTTCTATCTCGATTGTTTTTATTGAAAAAAACCTATCGGATAGACGGTTGATTGTTTACTTATATTCGGTTGTCAAAGATCACGTTCAAACACTCTCAAGATCCCATACTTTGGGTATCTCTCTCAGATCGCTTTCAATCGCTCTCTGTGTTTGAGGACGCGTATTATAGACAATTCTCCACCGCTTGTCAAGGGGTTTGCAGGAAAATTTACGAAAATATCGAAATTTTTTTTGTACTTACATTATATGAAAGAGAATTTAGACAGGATTCGTGGGTTATTTGTGCATTTGCGTATTGGTCATTGGGCATTGGGAGTGTTGAGAGCTGAGCGTTGAGAGGTATTGGACAGTGGCAATTTGAAGTAATTATGGGGGGAATTTAACGGTTGCTCCGTTACTCGGTTGCTCGGTTACTCATTATTCGGTTTCCTCCATCGCTGATAGGCCCACTCCCATTGTGAAGCTTCCCTCCGAATCTGTTTTTCCAGCACATTCGTGTAGCATTGGGTGATCGCACGCAATTTCTCATCCGACGCATCAATCTCATCCGCCACATACTCGATCGGTTCATCGATGAGAATGCGAAACTGTTCCCTGCCTTTGCGCACAGCGAAGATCGGGACCATCAAAGGATCGAATTTCAGCTTCATCTGCGCCATACTTTTGGATGCATAGGCCCTATGGCCGAAAAATTGAACCTCTATCCCATTGGGAGGCGGAATCATCTGATCGATGTGCATTCCGACCCCTTCCCTCTTTTTCAGAATTCTCGCGATGCTGCGCAAAGCACCTTTGCGTTCCACGACACGATGCCCGAAGCGTTGGCGATAGGGTTGGATGATTCGTTCATCAATCAGCGGATTTTTGCTTTGGGCTTTGGCGACCAAAGTACCCGGGAATCCGTTGATGGCAAAGAACTGGGCCAGAAATTCCCAGTTGCCGTAGTGGGAAACCAGGAAAACGATGCCTCGCTCATTCTGTTTTCTGAGCGCTTCAATCTTTTCCTGGGCCTCCTTCAGATTGACAATACTCCCTCGATAATCCATTCGATTGGTCAGCATCAGGACCATCTCCGTATAGAAGTGCGCTTTATGCCATCGATATTCTTCGACCAGACGATCAAGATCTTTTGCCGATTTGTCGGGAAAGGCCAAGGCTAGATGCTCCAGGATGCGCCGTTCACGCCGTCCTCCGGGGGCATAGCTCCGCTCGACAATCAAACGAGCCAATCCGTAGAGTACCGGGCGGGGCATAAATCGGGAAGCCCCCAGGAGCGTTCTGACGGCATAGTACTCGAGATGTTTTCTCATAGCGGAAATACTCCCTGTTCTCTGGGCTCTTGCTATAATTCTAGCGAAAGGCAAACAATGATTTGTATTTTTGACTGCGAAACCATTCCCGATATCGAACTGATCCGTAAAAACCTCGAGGTGAGCGGGCTTGATGATCTCCAAGCCATCGAAAAAGCCCAAGAACTCTATGCAGAAGCGCACAACGGCAATACCTTTCTGCCGCTTCCCTATCATCGCGTTGTCGCCCTCTCCGCAGTCATCGCCGATGATTTCGGCAATTTCATCAAAGTGGGAGATTTCGGGCACAATTCGGAGGATGAGGCAAAAATCATTCGGCATTTTTTTGACTTCATCGAAGAAAAGAATCCCCGGCTGGTCTCCTTCAACGGCCGCGGATTCGATATGCCGATGCTTCTGATCCGTGCCATGCGCTACAACTTCTCATTTCCGGCCTGGTTCGACCAGAACAATCCCCAGCTCAACAAAACCAAATGGGAAAATTACCGGCAACGCTATGCCGAAGAGTTCCACACCGACCTGCTCGACAGTCTGGGGGGATTCGGCGCCGTGAGGAACCTCAAGCTCGACCTGCTCTGCACGATGGCCGGCATCCCGGGCAAATACGATGTGAGCGGTGATCAGGTAACGCAACTTTACTACGAGGGAAAACTGGAACAGATCAGAGAGTATTGCCAATCGGACGTGTTGAATACCTATTGGCTCTGGCTGAAATACGAACTGCTCAGAGGCAAACTGACCCGGGAAGACTATGCCCGTTTTCTCCTATCGATGAAAGAGAAAATGCCGCAGGAACAAGGATATTATCTCCCCTTCGCCGAAGCGATCGAAAAGGAGCTGGAACGCTTGGAGATTTAACGTTAGCTCCCATTGGATATAATCGCATACTTACAGAAAGAAGGGTGTATTAGTGTATTGGTGTATTGGTATATTGGGAAGAATGGTGAATTCAAGAAAAGCAAAACAAGTTAGCGTCACTCCACATTTCTCATTTCTCATTCCTCATTCCTCATTTGTTCCCGTCAGGAGAACATCGTGATTGGGGTCATCGACTACAAAATGGGGAACCTCGGTTCGGTCCTGAACGCCTTTGCCAAGGTGGGGGCCCGAGCTGAGCTGGTGAGTGATCCCAAACACCTCAAAAAATACGATCGGATTCAATTGCCCGGAGTGGGAGCCTTTCCCGATGCGATGGAGCACTTACGCTCGACCGGTATGGACGAAGCGATCCGGGAGTTCGCCCGAAGCGGCAAACCGCTGATGGGAACCTGCCTGGGGATGCAGCTTCTTTTTGAAGAGAGTGAAGAGTTTGGAAAGCACCAGGGGCTGGGTTTGATCCCCGGTCGGGTGGTCCGCTTTGATGAAAGCAAATTCGACCATACTCTGAAGGTTCCCCATATGGGCTGGAACGAGCTTTTCGTTCAGCGAACGAAAGGAGGGGAAGATAAAAGATGGAAGTCGGAAGATGGAAGATCAACCCTCTTTGAGGGATTGCCCGACGAATTCTATCTCTACTTCGTCCACTCCTACCATGCGGTCTGCGATGATGAGTATGCTATCGGCAAGACCTATTATGGTTATGAATTTGTCTCTGCCGTCCAGAGGGAGAATATCTTCGGCATCCAGCCTCACCCCGAAAAGAGCCACGATAACGGCTTGAAGATCGTCAAAAATTTCACGAAACTCTAAAAACCTATTGGTATAACAAAGGATGAATATGACCTCGAACTCCTCACATATTTTTGACAAAGGTCAAAAATGATTATCCTCCCCGCGATAGACCTCAAAGACGGAAAAGCCGTCCGTCTCTCCAAGGGTTTGATGGATTCGGCCAAGATCTATAGCGACGAGCCCTGGCAGGTCGCCAAGCATTTCGAAGAGCTTGGGAGCGAATGGCTCCATCTGGTGGATCTCAACGGTGCCTTCGCCGGTGAACCGAAGAATCTGGAGCAAATCCGGAAAATCCGTGAAAACTGCAACCTGAAACTGGAACTGGGCGGAGGTATTCGGGACGAGGAGACGATCCGAATGTATCTCGATCTAGGGGTCGATCGTTTGATCCTGGGTTCCGTAGCGGTCAAAGACCCCGATTTCGTGCGGAAAATGGCCGCAAAATACCCCATCGTGGTCGGGATCGACGCTATCGACGGGATGGTGGCCGTGGAGGGCTGGGCCGAAGTGAGTGAAATGAAGGCCACCGACCTGGCCAGAGCCTTTGCCGACGCGGGAGTTGAAGCGATCATCTGCACCGATGTGGGACGCGACGGAATGCTCAGCGGTATCAATGTCGAATTTACCCGCTCCATCGCCCACGCCAGCGGCCTACCCACCATCGCCAGCGGCGGCCTCCGAGACATCGAAGATATCCGGCGTCTCATCGAAGCCGGAATCTACGGAACGATTGTCGGCAAAGCCTTCTACGAAGGGACGCTTGATCTCGAAGAGGCTTTCCGCCTGGCGAAAGGAGCCAACCGATGAAGGAGCGTTACAGTGAAGTGACCTTTGTCACCGATTCGGCCTATGTGGATCTCCTGGCCGATTTTATCGGCACCGTCAGCAACGAGGCGATCGAATACGGGGAGGACCGCATCATCCTGCGCACGGAACAGGATACCGGGGAACTAATCGACAAAGTCCGAGCGATGGTTCGTGAAATCTCCAATGACTTTCCCCTGGAAATTTCCGAGGAGGAGAAGGAGAACGTCGATTGGATCCAGGCTTATCAGGATTCGGTACAACCCATCGAAGCGGGGCCCTTCTACATCCATCCCGAGTGGTATCCTCCCAAGGAGGAGAAGATCAACATCCTGATTAACCCCGCTTTGGCCTTCGGCTCGGGGCATCACGCTACGACTTATAGCTGCCTGGAGGCGATCGCCGAGTATGTCACTCCCCAGGATCGTCTCCTGGATGTGGGCTGCGGCAGCGGGATCCTGGCCCTGGCAGCCCGGAAACTCGGCGCTACTGTGGAGCTCTGTGACACCGACCCCCTGGCCGTGGAGAGCGCCGCCGAAAACTTCCGCCTTAACGATGAGCGGTTTGAGAAAATCTGGGAAGGCTCGGCCCATAAAACCGATCAAAAATACACCGTCGTCGTGGCTAATATCATCGCGGATGTCCTCAAAGCCATCGCCCCGCAACTAAAAGCAAGAATGGAAAAAGATTCTCTCTTGATTCTTTCAGGGATTTTGGATAAAAAAGAGGCTATTGTATCGGCGGCATTCCAGGACCTTGAGCTTCTGGAACGCAAGCAAAGAGATGAATGGGTCACCCTGATCTATACAAATAAAAAGGACGTCAATGGCTAAGAAACCCAACGACAACAAAAACAATAAGAATTTTTTCAATGACAACCCACTGCTGGCCTTCGCCCTCTTTTCCATCGTCATTATCCTGGTTTTCAAACTCCTGATTGGCGATCAAGCCGGTGGGCTGAATCAGATGATGATGCCTCAGGGACAGGGCATTGTCGCGACCAAAAAGGTCACCTATTCCGCTGTGAAAAACCTGGCCAAAGAGGGCAAGATCCAAAAGGTCAAGATCACCCCGACCACCATCGAGGCGATCGGGGAAGAGGATGGACGCACCCTCCGGTATATCGCGGAGAAAATTCCCGCCAATGACCCCGATTTCATCAAAATCCTCGATGAAAAGCATATCGAATACAGTGGGGTGATGGGGAACGGCTTTGTCAGTGAAATGATCAGTATGCTTCTGCCCATCTTTATCTTTTTCGCTATATGGATTTTCCTGGCAAAACGTATGTCCAAGGGAATGGGCGGCGGCATTCTAGGTGTCGGCAAGGCCGGTAAACTGATCAACAGTGAAAAGCCCAACGTCAAATTTGATGATGTCGCCGGAGTCGATGAGGCCAAAGAAGAGGTCAAAGAGATCGTCGACTTTCTCAAGTATCCCGAACGCTACATCGCCCTGGGAGCCAAGATCCCCAAAGGGGTCCTGCTGGTGGGCCCTCCGGGGACCGGAAAAACCCTGCTCGCCAAAGCGGTAGCCGGAGAGGCGAGTGTCCCCTTCTTCTCCGTCAGCGGATCGAGCTTTATCGAAATGTTCGTCGGGGTGGGGGCAAGCCGGGTCCGTGACCTCTTCGAGCAGGCCAAAAAAGAGGCACCTTCCATCATCTTCATCGACGAGATCGATGCCATTGGAAAGAGCCGGACAGCCGGAGGCCCGATGGGCGGCAACGACGAGCGGGAGCAGACCCTCAACCAGCTTCTGGCGGAGATGGACGGTTTCGGTTCGGACACGCCGGTCATCGTCCTGGCGGCGACCAACCGCCCCGAAGTCCTCGACCCGGCGCTCTTGCGCGCAGGGCGCTTCGACCGGCAAGTCCTGGTGGACAAGCCCGATTTCGAGGGACGTCTGGCGATCCTGAAGATCCACAGCCGGGATGTCAAGCTGGCCCCTGATGTCGACCTGGAGGAGGTGGCCAAAGCCACAGCCGGACTGGCGGGGGCCGATCTGGCCAATATCATCAATGAAGCAGCCTTGCTTGCCGGTCGTCAGAACAAGAAACAGATCGAACAGTCCGATCTGATGGAGGCGATCGAACGGGCCTTTGTGGGACTGGAAAAGAAGAACCGCAAGATCAACGACCTGGAGAAGCGTATCGTCAGTTACCACGAAAGCGGCCACGCCCTGATGGCGGAACTGACCGAGGGAGCGACCCGGGTCACCAAGGTTTCGATCATCCCGAGAGGGCTCGGGGCTCTGGGATACACTCTGCACCTGCCTGACGAAGAGAACCGCTTCCTCAAGCAAAAACATGAACTCCTGGCCGAGATCGATGTCCTGCTGGGGGGACGGGCTTCCGAGGAGATCTTCATCGGAGACATTTCCACCGGTGCCGGCAACGACCTGCAGCGTGCCACCGATATCATCAAGGATATGATCACCAAATACGGTATGAGCGATGTAGCGGGGCTGATGGTCCTGGAGAAAAATGCCGGCGGCGCCTTCCTCAACGGTGGACAAGTGATCAAAGATTACAGCGAAAAGACTGCCGAAGCGATCGACGAAGCGGTCAAAAAGCTCCTCGATGAGCGCTACAAGCATGTCAAGAGCACCCTCAAGGATTATGCGGAGGCGATCCATGAAATGGCCAAGGTGCTCCTCGATGTCGAAGTAATCGAGGGATGTAAGGTCCGGGAGATCATCGAAGAGTTTGAAAAGCGCCACAATCTCCCCAGCCGCCTGGCCCATAAAGACAAGGTCGAAGAGGAGCGCTGTGCCCGGGAAGAGCGGGCGGAAAAGCGCGCCGAAGAGCGGAAAGGGAACACGGCTGAAAAGCCGTCAGATGAATCTTCTTCCGAGAGCGAATCATCCGGAGAGAACGATGAAAAACAACAAGACCCGAGCGGACAGAATGAGGGTTAACGCTCTGGATAGGAGCTGCTGATGTCCCAATCAAGACTGGCCTATGTCCTGCCCAACCTCTTCACCGCGGCATCGATCTTTACCGGGGTTCTGAGCATGATCAAAGCCTCCCAGGGAGATTTCGTCCAGGCGGCGTGGTTGATCTTCCTCTCCCTGGTCTTCGACGGCTTGGATGGACGGGTCGCCCGCCTGACCCGGACCACCAGCCGATTCGGTGTAGAATTCGACTCCCTGGCAGATATCATCGCTTTTGGCGTCGCTCCGGCGATGCTGATCTATTTTCAATTCGGCCACAACTATGGGAGATTCGGCGTCCTGGTCAGTGCGCTCTATGTGATCTTCGGAGCCATTCGCCTCGCCCGCTTCAACGTGACCCACGGAGCGGGAGATCCCAATGTCTTTATCGGGGTACCCATTCCCACCGCCGCTGTCTTTGTCGCCTCGACGTCCCTGCTTTTGACGGAACACCCCTCTTTGCGGCTTCTGGAAGGAACCCTGCTCGTTCTTTCACTCCTGGTGGCTTTGCTGATGGTCAGCAATATCCGTTACCCTTCCTTCAAAAAGATCGATCTGCGTCGTCCCCTCGTCCTCAAGACACTGATCGTCCTGACGCTTCTTGGATCATTGCTCTATCTCTACCCTGCGGAAGGTTTTGCCGCTATCATCCTCGGCTATATTCTTTACGGTCCTCTCCGCGCTTTGAAGCTCAAACGTCTAAGAATCCACTCAAAAGAATAATCCCTGGGCAAATACCTCGGTTAAACTTTCAAAAAAGATTGGAAAAGGAATCAGATAAAAGGGGATGAGACTTCAAGTGTCCCGTTTCCCGAAAGAAAATCAGGGCTGCATAGATTCGCAGTAGGGGCACTTTTTGGCTTCGATGGGAATTTCCATAGCGCATTCGGGACACTTTTTGGTCGTGGCCTCTTCGACAACCTCTTCTTTCTTCGTCAGGCGGTTGTAATAGCGCACGAAAATGAAGACGACGAATCCCAAAATAACGAATGAGACGAAATCGTTGATAAACAGACCGTATTTGATGGCGGGCGCACCGGCCTTGTCCAAAGCTTCAAGATTCGGATAGTGTTTGCCGTCGAGGGGAATGAAAAGTTGGGAGAAATCGACCTTGCCCAGAAGCAGGCCCAGCGGCGGCATAATAATATTGTTGACCATCGATTTGACGACGGTAGCAAAAGCCGCACCGAAGATGAAGCCCACAGCCATATCGACCATATTCCCTTTGATCAGGAATTCTTTGAAATCTTTCCACATTTGTAATCCTTTGTGTAGTTTCAAGAATCTTATCCTAATCAATGGAATAGCTTGCTGAGGATAAAAGGAACGACACCGGAATAATTTTAATCTCGGATCTTAAAGCCCTATCTCATCCAACTCTTTGAATTTGAAGGCTTCGACGATCAACTCCAGGGTATCCTGACCTTCGCGGCGCACGAGAACCATCATTCCCGCTTCCATCAAATCCATATAGTTCTCGAATCGGTTTTCAAGCACGGCAAAATCGATCCAATCGGCACCCGTCTCTTCCCACGTAGGATGGAAGGTCACTTCGCGGACGGCTCCCTCATCGAAATCGATCAGCGCCCACTGTTCAGCCTCGGAGCGGGAAGCGATCTGCGCCTTTTTGGGATCCGAACCTTTGACGGGGACCAAGATCAGCATGTCGCCCCTTTGATCTTCTCGGGATCGAGCTTGAGCTCTTCGTTGTTCATCACGCCGATTCCTCGATCCAGCACCCGGCGGGCGATCTCCTTGGCCTCATCCAGGGAGTGCATCTTGCAGCTGCCGCACTGGTAGATATTGAGCTCGGGGATCGCCTCCTGAGCGGGAACTTCCAATACATCCCGCATCGAAGCTTCCCAGGCTTTGGCCACTTCCTCTTCGTCCGGTGTGCCGATCAGGGACATATAGAATCCGGTCCGGCATCCCATCGGAGAGATATCGATGATCTCCACCCCCTCCCGGTTGAGATGTTCCCGCATAAACCCGGCGAAAAGATGCTCGAGGGTATGGATCCCCTTCTCACTCATCATCTCTTCGTTGGGGCGGCAGAAACGCAAATCGAAGACAGTGATCGTATCCCCACAGGGAGTCTGCATCGTCTTGGCGACCCGCACCGCCGGGGCGGGCATCCGGGTGTGATCGACCATGAAGCTATCGAGCATCGGCATAAACAATCCTTTGATTTTTGGAAGGATTATAGCATTTTCATCCCTGCCGGCTGAGAAAAAAGTCACCCGGCGTCTCCGGATCATGCCTCTGCTCAGTACGATCTCTCCTTGACCGAAGCGGAAAGATTTAGCGGACTTTTGTATCCAGGGGCTCCTTGTGCAAAACCCTGGCACGAAGGCGTGACTGGGCATCGGTCAGCTGAAACTCCATCTCCGGATCGAGGTGCTCCAGAGGCACCCTCCGGCCATCCAGGCTCACCTCGGCCCAGCCCTCCCGGGTGCGTTGTCTCGGATTTTGAAGGCGCAGTTGCTCTTCGAGTATCTTCACCCGCCCCTCCTGGCGTGCCAACTGACGCCGGATCGTCTCGTCACAGCGACGTTGCAGGGGAAGCAACTCCCCCTCGAATTGGCTGAGACGGTATCGGATCACTTCCCGATAGTCTCGCCGGAGCCGAGCAAACTCTTCTAAAGCGCTTTGCAGTCGGCTCAAAATCGAAGCACGTTTCAGTGCCTCCTCTTCCCGGCGCAGGCGTTCTTCGCTGCTTCGCAACAGCTCCCGCATCCTTCGCCGCAGGCGATCGGCCCGCTCATCCAGGGTGCGGAGCAGCTCGTTTTGATCGGGTAGGATCATCTCCATCGCCGCACTGGGGGTGGGCGCTCTCAGATCGGCGACGAAATCGGAGATGAGGGTATCCACCTCGTGTCCGACCGCACTCACTACCGGAGTCTGGGCTTGGAAGATCGCTTCGGCTACCGCCTCTTCGTTGAAGGCCCAGAGATCCTCGGCACTCCCCCCGCCCCGTCCGGTAACGATGATGTCGGCTCCCAGAGTGTCGGCGTAGGCGATGGCCCGGGCGATGGACTCCGCCGCCCCCTCCCCCTGCACCAGGGTATCAACGACGATGAGTTCCGTCAGAGGCCAGCGCCTTCGGGCGATCTTGAGCATATCCTGCAGCGCCGCCCCTCCCACTGCCGTCACCAACGCGATGCGTCGCGGGTAGCGGGGAAGTGGCTTTTTGCGCTCGGCGGCGAAATAGCCCTGGGCTTCCAAACGCTTTTTGAGCTGCTCAAACGCCACGGCCAAAGCCCCCCGTCCATACGGTTCCACACTCACAGCGATCATCTGATACTCTCCGCGGGGCGTATAGACCCCCACCGAGCCGTCGATCACCACGTGCGCCCCCTTCTCCAGACGGAATTTCAGTCGCGCGGCATTGGAACGCCACATCACACAGCGCAGGGTGCTGCGATCATCTTTGACGGAAAAGTAGATATGCCCGCTGGAATGATAAGTCACCGAAGCGATCTCCCCCTCCAGGCGGATATGCATAAAGGTCGCTTCGAGGAGGGACTTGATTTTTTCGTTGAGGGCGGAAACGGTTATTAAATTCACGGAAATCTCCGTGAATTTTTAATGAGGAATGAGGAGTGAGGAATGAGGAGTTTAGGTAAGCGTTGCTGTGCAACGCATTTATTCAAATCGTCGCCGCAGGCGACCCCATTCCCCAATAACCAATAGACCAATACACCAATAACCGGTGCTCCAAATTGCCCAATGCCCAATGCCCAATGCCTCATTTATTTACGCACTACCCACTATCTTTTCTGCGCAACAAACAGTGTGCTGATCCCCATCGAAAAGGGTTTGACGTAGCGGATTTCGAAGCCGGCTTCTACGAGCTCTCTGCTGAGCATTTCGGTGGTGAGAAACTGCTCGATGGAATCGGGCAGATAGCGGTAGGCGGCATAGTTTTTGCTCACCAGGCCGCCGACGGTGGGGAGGATTTTTTTCATATAGAGATCCACCAGGGGGGCGGTGAGCCCCTTTTTCTCCTGCTTGGTAAACTCCAGGATCACCACCATCCCTCCGGGTTTGAGGGCGCGGTGAAATTCGGAGAGTGCCTCCTGGCGGTCGACGACGTTGCGGATACCGTAGCTGATGGAGATGATCTCCGTGCTCTCGTCTTCGAGAGGGAGTTCCTGGGCCTTTCCCTCCACGAAACGGGCGAAATCCACCTTTTTGCGTGCCACTTCCAGCATCCCGCCGGAGGGATCGATGCCGACATAATCCTCCACATCGATTCCCTTGAGCGCGGCACGGTCCCGCCAATGCAGCAGCAGATCTCCCGTCCCGGTAGCGACATCGGCGATCCGCTCGACCTTTTGCTTGCCCAGGAGTTCATAAGCCTTGTCGCAACCTTTTTTGCGCCACTGCACATCGATGCCGAAGCTGAGCACCCGGTTGGCCAAGTCGTAGGTCTCGGCGATCTCGTCGAACATATGGACGATCTTGTCCTGTTTTTCCTTGCTATTCAAAACGGCTCCAGAGTATGAGATCCACACCGATGGATGCGTGGTGTAGATACTTCAATTTTTGATCGACATTATAGGATAAGGGGTGCGCACTCAGCTTAGGGGTCTGATAGAGAAGGAGCCAATCGATACGATCCTGCAGCGCTTTGAGCATCCCTTCACCCCCCTCGACGAGCAGGAAGGAGGGACGATCCAGGAGAGGCTCTATGTCATCGGTAATACGCACCTGGCGGTCGGAAACCCCAAAAAGCGGAATGGAACGGTCAAACTCATTTTGACGGGAGTAGATGCAGACATTAGGAGCCCGCTTTTGATCGACAAAACGGCAATCAAGCGTCGGCCGATCGGTGCGGACGGTGGACCCACCAATGAGCAACTCGTCGACCACGGCTCTGAGACGGTGAACGTGCTCCAGGGATTCGGGGGAACTCAGATACCCTCCCCCGATGCGTCCATTGGTGGTCTGGGCCAGCTTGAAGAGGACAAAGGCCCGCTCCTGCCAAATCAAAAAAGGCTCCAAGAGTTCCCGGGCCTCCTCCTCACAGACACCCGTTGCCACTTCGATCCCGTGATCGGCCAGGATCTCCAAGCCGCCGCCGTGGCCGGGGATCGGATCGGCAGTGGCCACCACCACCCGATGCAGGGGAAAGCGGCTCAAAGCCCAGGCACACGAGGGGGTGCGGCCGTGGTGGGCGCAGGGCTCCAGGGTCACATAGAGGCTCACCCCCCGAAAGAGCTCTTCGGGGACCGTTTGCAAAAAGTCGTAAACCGCGTCGGCATCGGCAGAATCCACCGCTGCTTCACGCCCCTCCAAGGCTTCGTAGGCCGCCAGCATCGCCCACAACTCCGCGTGGGATTCCCCCGCCTTGTGATGCGCCTCCACCGCCAGGATGCGCCCCTCTTTGACCACACAGCACCCCACCGCCGGATTGGGATAGGTCAATCCCTGGTAACGCCACGCCTCACCGAGTGCCAACTGCATATAGAATCGGTCATCGATCTTCATAAAATTTGCCTTTCATTTTAGTCGCACGTCGCAAGCACGGGGCTTCGCCCCTCAAGTCGCAAGCGTTTAGTCACTGGTCATTAGTCATTGGTCATTGGGGATTGGCAAAAATTTCTCAATCCAAAATCCAAAATCCAAAATCCAAAATTTTTATTCCTCATTCCTCATTCGCCAAAAGCTCTCTCAGCCTCCGTGCGTCCCTCACCGCATTTCCCTCCATATCGTTGTTGAAATAGACAAAGACAGGGCGGTTATGGTTCAGCTCTTTTTGGAGGCGCTCGGCCCAGTGCTGGAGGGTCGCGTCATCATAGCTGCCGCGGTAGTGGCCCGAAGGGCCGTGCAGGCGCAGGTAGGCGAACTCCGCCGTGCTCACATCGGGCACGCTTTTGCGGCCGTAATCGTGCCAACAGAGGGCAACCCCGTGATGGCGCAAGATCACATAGACCGCTTCGTCATACCAGCTTTCGTGACGGAACTCCACGACGAAACGCCACCCGCCCCCGTGGGGGAGCTGCGCCAGGAAATCCCCTAGAAGCTCATCGTTACGGTGGAGCGAGGGAGGCAGTTGGAAGAGTACGGCGGCGAGTTTGTGTTTGATGGGTTTAAGCAGATGCAAAAAACGCAGAAGCTCTTCTCGGGTATCGGCAAGCTTTTTGTAATGGGTGATCCCCCGATGGGCTTTGAAAGCGAAGAGGAAACCTTCCGGGGATTTCTCATCCCAATGTGTGATGGTCTTGGCTTTGGGGAGATGGTAGAAGGTGCTGTTCATCTCCACCGTGTCGAATCGGGTGGCGAAATACTCGAACCAGCGGTTTTTGGGCAAATCCTCCGGATAGAGCACTCCCCGCCAGTGTTCATAGTAGAACCCCGACGTTCCGATATAGGCGCGGGTCTGCATCGGCTTAGCGGGGATAGATCCCCATCAGCTCCGCCTCGGCCAGCAGATGGTCCTTCATCGCCGCCAGGAGGGTGTTGCGATCGATACCCGGTTCCAGCGGCAACGGCACATCCAGAGCGAAGAGTCGGATGAAATAGCGATGGGGACGGTCCGGGGGACAGGGGCCTCCGTAGCCGATCTTGCCGAAATCGTTGATCCCCTGTCGGATCCCGTACTCCAGTTCGGGAGCGGGCGGAACCCCCTCGGGCAATCCCCTCACCGTGGCGGGCATATTGTAGATAACCCAATGGACGAAGAGTCCCATCGGGGCATCAGGGTCCTCCATAATCAACGCCAGGGACTTGGTCCCGTCGGGAATATTGCCAAACTCCAGAGGAATCGAAACATCCTCCCCGTGGCAACCGTATTTGGCCGGGATCTCTCCACCGTTCTCAAAGGCAGGACTCTTGACGAACATCTTTTCACCTCCTGTTAACAATGTCATACTCATCACCCATGCAATGATCATTACGAGAAATCTCATCGGTGATCCTTTTTGCTTACTCTCCAGTCTATTATAACACTCCCGGGAGTAGAATACCGCTTCACAAGGATGAACAATGCAAGAGCCCAGACAAGCGACCCTCTTCTATCTGCTGATGATCCTGGCTATGGTCGGATGGGGCGCTTCCTGGGTGCACGTCAAATACCTCAGCAGCTTTCTGACGATCCACGAAATTATCTTCTACCGTTACCTCTTGACCGCCCTGAGTATGATCCCGGTGCTTCTCTGGCTCGGCCTCTCCTGGCGGATCGAGCTCAAAAGCCTGTTGCTGACCCTGGTGAGCTCGGGGATCATGATCCTCTACACCTGGCTCTTCATCGCCGGGACCAAGCTGGGCACCGCCGGGCTGGGCGGCGCTTTCGTCACCACCCTCATCCCGATCCTCACCTTTCTCCTCAGCGCCCTGATCGCACACAGGCGGCTGACACGGCGGCAGCTCTTCGCCCTGGGGCTGGGGGCATTGGGCGTGATGACCATCCTCAATGTCTGGAGCTTTCGGTCCGGGGATATCTTTCGCCTGGAAAATCTCTACTTCGTCCTGGCGGCTCTATGCTGGGCGATTCTCACCCTCGTCAGTGCCAAAATCGCCGGCAGGATCGAACCCCTGGTCTACAGCTTTTATATGTATCTGGGGGTGACGGTACTCGAAGCACTCTTTTTCACCGAATTCAGTACCGATCTGGGCACTCTGGGGACCCTCCCCTGGGCCAACCTCCTGCTGCTGGCACTCTTTAGCACCACCTTCGCCACTTCGATCTACTTCATCGGCGGCAAAAAACTGGGGGCTGACCGCATCAGCAGCTTCACCTTCCTCGTGCCTTTCAGCGCCATCGGACTGAGCGCCCTCTTTTTGGATGAGCCGATCACCTGGGGGATGGCACTGGGCACGCCCCTGGCGCTGGCGGCGATCTGGATGCTGCAGTGTTCCTCCTCCCGCTGATCCCGGCGATTTATCCCTCATCCTTTTTCAAAAAAACTGTTACAATCACTCTGAAAATCTCCCCGAATATAGGCAATAAAAACCGCAAGGAATATTGATGAATACGATCCAAATGGGAAAAGAGCTCCTCACCCCGAGCAAAGTGGTCTGTATCGGCCGAAACTACGTCGAGCATATCGAAGAGTTGGGCAACGAAATGCCTGAGGATATGGTCATCTTCAACAAACCCAACTCCGCCGTCACCGATACGCTGCGCGCCTTCAGGCCCGATACCCGTTTCGAAGGGGAGCTCTGCCTTTTGATAAGAAGCGGCGAAATCGCAGGGATCGGCTTCGGCCTGGATTTGACCCACGCCGAGATCCAAAACCGCCTCAAAGCCAAGGGACTACCCTGGGAACGGGCCAAAGCCTTCGACGGGGCGGCGGTATTGAGCCATTTTGTCCCCTTTGAGGGAAAACTGGAGGATCTGCGTTTCGAACTCTATCACAACGGAAAATTGGCCCAACACGCCTCTTATGACCTGATGATTTACAAACCCCAGAAGATGCTCCGGGAGATCCAAAGCTTTATGACCCTGGAGGATGGAGACATCATTATGACCGGAACGCCAAAGGGTGTTTCAACCTATGAGCGGAGCGACCGTTTCATCGCGACGGTCTATGAAGGAGAGAGGGAAATCGTACAGGCAGAGTGGATCTGCCAATAAGCCCCCGTCCTCCCGAAGCTCATCAAAAACTTTTTACCTGCCCTTTCGCTCTTCGTGTTATACTTTTTCTCTCCCTACCCTTTTAAAAAGGATCGCCCTTGCTCCAACGTTTCAAACTGGCTGAAAAAGGAACCAACGTACGAACCGAGCTGATTGCCGGCTTGACCACCTTTTTGACCATGATGTATATCGTCCCGGTCAACGGATTCATCATGGCCGACGCGGGATTGCCTATGCCCGCGGTGATCACCGCCACCGCCCTCATCACCATCCTCGCCACCGCTTTCAACGGCTTTTGGAGCAACACTCCTGTGGCAATGAGCGTGGGGATGGGGCTCAATGCCTACTTCACCTACGGCCTGGTTCTGGGGATGAAGCTCCCCTGGCAGACGGCTCTGGGAATCGTCTTTCTCTCCGGGGTGATCTTCGTGCTCCTCTCCTTTACCCGCTTTCGGGTTTGGATCATGCACTCGATCCCTATGGACCTGCGCCGAGCCATCAGCGCGGGAATCGGGGCTTTCATCGCCTTTATCGGCCTCAAGCAGCTGGGCATCATCGTCCCCAGTAAAGCCACCCTTGTAAGTCTGGGACATTTGGGATCTCCCGAAGTACTACTGGGGATCTTCGGACTCTTTTTGACGCTGATCCTCTATATCTACCGGGTCAAGGGGGCTTTTATCCTCGGTGTCCTGCTCACTTCCGTCGTCGCCTGGGTCACGGGGCTTGGGAAACTGCCGGAGGGGCTGCTGAGTATGCCCGCCTCCATCGCACCCATCGCCTTCAAGCTCGATGTGGTCTCCGCCCTCAGTCTCTCCCTTTTACCGGTCATTATCACCTTTTTGGTAACCGATATGTTTGATACTCTGGGAACCCTCACCGCCGTCGGAGCCCGGGCGGGGCTTTTCCAGGAGGGAGATGACCCCGACAGAGCGCTGGAAAAAACGTTTGAAGCCGATGCCGTCGCCACGGTCACCGGGTCGCTGCTGGGGGTTTCCACCACGACCAGCTTCATCGAATCGGCCAGCGGAGTCGAAGCGGGCGGACGCACCGGCCTGACGGCTATCTTTACCGCCGCTTTCTTCATCCTGACCCTCTTTATGCTGCCGATCTTCAAGGCGATCCCTGGACCCGCCATCTATCCCGTCCTGGTCATCGTGGGGATCTTGATGTTCACCGAGCTGGGCAAGATGGACTTCGGCGCCATGGACCTCGCTACCGCCAGCGCTGCCTTTTTCACGGTGCTGCTTATGCCGCTGACCTACTCCATCACCAACGGTCTGGCCGCCGGGTTTGTCGCTTATACACTCCTCAAGCTGGCCCAGGGGAAATTCTCCGAACTCAATGTGGGGGTCTACCTCATCACTCTGATCAGTCTGATCGTTTTCATCCTGCATTAAAGGGCAGGACCCAATGGATAAATACTACTACGGATACGAAGAGTTCCTCTACGATATCCGCACGCTTCATCAGATGATCCGCTCTTATGGGCCCGACACCCTCCTGGCCGTGGCGAGGGGAGGATTGACGATGGGGCATTTCCTGGCCAACGCTATGGATACGCGACGCCTCTTCGCTCTCAACTCCATCCACTACAACGGCACGAAGAAGCTCGAAACCATGGAAATCTTCAACATCCCCGATCTCTCTGACGCCAGGAAAGTCCTCATCCTCGACGACATCGCCGACAGCGGAGAGACCCTCGTGGCAGTCCTGGAAAAGCTCCAAGAACGCTACCCCGAAGTCCAATTCAAAATCGCAACCCTCTTTCACAAGCCCGAATCCCTCATCCGCCCCGACTTCACCCTCAAAGAGCCTCCCGCCTGGATCGACTTTTTCTGGGAAGTGGACCCGCTCTAATGCGTTTTCCCTTCCCCAACGAGGGCGTAGGGGATTTTTTCACAACAATTGTAAAGCTTATTCCAAATTATTAGCTTTGTTTAACCCAAATCATTCTAAACTAAAGCGTCAACCATCAATCAAAGGAGAATCGTATGATGAAAAAATTACTCAAGCTCTCCGCGGTCGCCGCACTGGCGACTGCGACCCTGGCGACGGCCGGAACTCTCGATGACGTCAAAAAGGCCGGCATCCTCAAGTGCGGGGTCAACACCGGACTCCCCGGCTTCAGCGAAGCCGATTCCAAGGGTCAGTGGCGTGGACTGGACGTAGACTACTGCCGGGCCCTGGCCGCCGTCGTCCTGGGCGACGCTTCCAAGGTCAAGTATGTCCCCCTCAACGCCAAAGAGCGCTTCACCGCACTGCAGAGCGGTGAGATCGATGTCCTCTCCCGGAATACTACCAATACCGAGACTCGGGATACTTCTCTGGGGATCAATTTCACCGGCGTAATGTACTACGACGGTCAGGGCTTTATGGTTCCCAAGTCTCTGGGAGTCAAAAGCGCCAAAGAACTCGACGGTGCCACCGTCTGTATCCAGGCCGGTACCACAACCGAACTCAACCTGGCCGACTATTTCCGCGCCAACCATATGAAGTTCAAGGCAATCACCTTCGATACCAACGATCAGGTGACCAAAGCTTTCGAAGCGGGACGCTGTGACGTTCTCACCACCGATGCTTCCGGCCTCTACGCCACCCGGACCAAGTTGGCCAACCCCGAAAAATATGTCGTTCTTCCCGAGATCATCTCCAAAGAGCCCCTGGCACCTGCCGTCCGTCACGGTGATGATCAGTGGTTCGACATCGCCAAGTGGACCCGCAACGCTCTGCTGACGGCGGAAGAGAAGGGAATCACTATGGCCAATGTCGACGAAGCCAAAGCCAAGAGCACCGATCCCGAAGTCAAGCGCCTGCTCAGTGTCGAGGGCAAAATGTGTGACAACCTCAAACTCGAGAAAGGCTGCTTCTACAATGCCATCAAGCAGGTCGGCAACTACGGAGAGATCTTCGAGCGCAACGTCGGCGTCAAAACCCCGCTCAAGATCCAGCGCGGCCTCAATGCCCTCTGGACCCAGGGCGGCCTGCAGTACTCTCCCCCGTTCCGCTAAAATTCCACGCCCCTGCGGGGCTTGGAAAATTAGGAATTAGTAATTAGGAAGTAGGAATGAGCCCAAAAAGTCTCATTTGCCAAAATTCCTAACTCCTAATTCCTAACTCCTAATTCACAAAGGATTCACGTGCCATCATTTTTGCGCGACGAAAAGATCCGCGGTATTCTCTACCAGATCATCGCGATCACCCTCTTTGTCGGCTTTCTCTTCTACATCGCCCAGAATACCGCTCACAACATCGAGCAGCGGGGGATCAAGACGGGATTTGCTTTTCTCCATGACACGGCCGGATTCGACATCACCGAATCGCCGATCCCCTTCACCCCCGCCAGCACCCATCTGAAGGTCTTCGAAGTCGGTCTACTCAATACCCTCATCGTCTCTTTCTGGGGAATCGTTTTCAGCTCCCTTATCGGCTTGCTCATCGGTATTTGGCGCCTCTCGCCCAACTGGCTCATCAACCGGATCGCCGCCGCTTACATCGAAACATTCCGGAACATCCCCGTGCTCCTGCAGATCCTTTTCTGGTACAACGTCGTTTTGGCCACCCTCCCCTCCACCCGGCACAGCCTCAACTTTTTCAATGCCGTTTTCATCAACAACCGGGGCTTCTTTATGCCCAAACTCGTCTTCCAGGATGGAGCATGGATGATCGGAGCCGCCATCGTCGCGGCGATCATCGGGATCATCTTCGTCCATCGCTGGGCGAAAAAGCGCCAGGAGGAGACCGGGGAGCAGTTTCCTGTCTTCCTCACAGGGATCATCCTCCTCATCGGCCTGCCTCTACTGGCTTACCTCATCGCCGGACGTCCCGTCACCGCCGTCTATCCGGAGCTCCACGGCTTCAACTTCAGGGGAGGCAAAACCTTTACCCCCGAATTCCTCGCCCTCCTCTTTGCTCTGAGTATCTATACGGCTACCTTCATCGCCGAAGCGATCCGCAGCGGAATCGAAGCGGTCCCCAAAGGGCAAAAGGAGGCGGCAACCAGCCTCGGACTCTCTCCCCTGCAGCAGCTGCGCCTGGTGATCCTGCCCCAAGCGGTGCGCATCGCCATCCCCAGCATCATCAACCAGTACCTCAACCTGATCAAAAACTCCTCTCTGGCCGCCGCGATCGGTTATCCGGAGCTGGTGACGATCTTTGCCGGTACCAGTCTCAACCAGACCGGCCAGGCCCTGGAGATCCTTTTGATCACGATGCTAACCTATCTGCTCATCAGCCTGATCGTTTCGCTGATCCTCAACTGGTTTAACGCCAAAATGAAAATCAAGGAGCGCTAAGATGGCCGTCTATCCTCCCAAGCAGGCCAAAGAGCCGCCTCTGGTCGAACGCGGGCCCATCGCCTGGGTTCGTCACAACCTGCTCTCCAGCCCCTTCAACATCGCCTTTACCCTTCTGGGGCTGGCGATCCTCTACTGGACCATTCCCCCCTTCGTCAAATGGGCTTTCATCGATGCCCATTTCGCCGGACACAGCAAAGCCGACTGCGCCGGCGGCGGGGCGTGTTGGGTCTTTATCAAAGTGAAGCTCGATATGTTCCTCTTCGGCTTCTACCCCCACGATCAGCTCTGGCGCCCCAAAACGGTGCTTGCCTCGGCCGTGGCCCTGGTCGCTTTCGCCAAGTTCGTCAAGGGGCTTCATAAATTCAAACTCCTTTTGATCGTGCTTTTCCCGATCTATGCCTATATCCTCCTTCACGGCGGCTATTTCGGCCTGCCTGTAGTGGAAACAAGCAAATGGGGCGGTCTGCTCCTGACTCTGGTGATCGCCTCGGTGGGGATCGTCCTCTCCTTCCCTATCGGGATCCTTTTGGCACTGGGACGTCAATCGAAGCTCCCCATCATCAAGAGCCTCAGCGTCTTCTACATCGAATTCGTCCGGGGCGTTCCTCTGATCACCGTCCTTTTCATGGCGTCGGTAGTCCTGCCCCTCTTCTTCCCCGAAGGGGTCAACTTCAACAAACTCGCCCGGGCGCTGATCGGGATCACCCTCTTCGAAGCCGCCTATGTAGCCGAGAATATCCGCTCCGGCTTCCAGGCCATCCCCAAAGGCCAATACGAAGCCGCCGACGCCCTCGGACTGGGCTATTGGCAGAAGATGGCGCTGGTCATCCTTCCCCAGGCGATCAAGGTCACCATCCCCAACCTGGTCGGAACCTTCATCAGTCTTTTCAAAGACACCTCCCTGGTGATGATCATCGGCCTCTTCGACCTGCTGGCGATGGTCAACGTCACTGCCAACGACCGGGATTGGTTGGGTATGGATACCGAAGGTTACGTCTTCGTCGCCTTCGTCTTCTGGATCTTCACCTTCAGCATGTCGATGTACTCCAAGCGGCTGGAGAAAAAACTTGATACCAACAAACACTAAAGGCGCGAACCATGGCGAAAGAACAAAAAACGAAATCAACGATTGAGACTCAGGAAGAGAATAAAAAGGCCGAAAGCCGACTCCCGGCCCAGGCCGCAGAGGAGAAGAAGGGTGACAAGCCCAAAGAGAAGCAGCTGGGTGAGCCGATCATCCAACTGCAGAATGTCAACAAATGGTACGGGGATTTCCACGTCCTCAAAGATATCAATCTCGACGTAAAAAAAGGGGAGATCGTCGTAGTCGCCGGTCCCTCCGGGTCGGGAAAATCGACGATGATCCGCTGTATCAACCGCCTGGAAGAGTATCAGGAGGGCAGCATCAAGGTCAACGGGATCGAAGTCAACAACGATGTCAAAAACCTGCGGCAGGTCCGATCCAACGTGGCGATGGTCTTCCAGCACTTCAACCTCTTCCCCCACCTGACCATCCTCGAAAACCTCACTCTCGCCCCCGTCTGGGTCTACAAAAAACCCAAAAAAGAGGCGATCGAAACCGCGATGCACTACCTGGAAAAGGTCAACATCGCCGAACAGGCCAACAAATACCCCAATCAGCTCTCCGGGGGCCAACAGCAGCGGGTCGCCATCGCCCGGGCCCTGTGCAAAAACCCCGACATTATGCTTTTTGACGAGCCGACCTCGGCGCTGGACCCCGAGATGATCGGCGAAGTCCTCGATGTCATGATGAAACTCGCCGAAGAGGGCAAAACCATGGTCACCGTCACCCACGAAATGGGCTTCGCCCGCAAAGTGGCCGACCGGGTCATCTTTATGGACGCCGGACAGATCGTCGAAGAGAACGATCCCGAGACCTTCTTCCACCACCCCGAAAGCGAACGCCTCAAACTCTTCCTCCAGCAGATCCTCAACCACTGACGATCCGGGAGATCGGACTTGCGTGTTATGTGCTATGCGTTAAGTGCCAGGAAAAAAGCGTTGCAAAGCAACGCCTACCATAATTTCTCATTTCTCTTTTCTATTTTCTCATTCAGCAATCAGGAAAAGCCATGCTGCTCCTGATCGCAGAATATCTCGGCATCGCCGCCTTCGCCGCCAGCGGCTTCTACATCGCCGTACGTCATCGTCTTGACCTGTTGGGGATCTATCTGAGCAGCTTTCTGACAGCCCTGGGGGGAGGGATCCTTCGCGACCTGCTCGCCGATCGCCTCCCCTACTCCCTGACCCACTCCCTCCCCGCTTCCACGGGCATACTGGTCACCAGCCTGCTGGTCTGGAGACGAATGCATCAGCACCCCTGGGAATCCCGGACTCTTTTTGTCTTTATCGACGCGTTGGGAATGGTCTCTTTCGCTATCTCGGGTGCCCTTGCAGGCTTGCAAGCCGGGTTCAACATCGCCGGCGTCACCCTCCTCGCCTTCACCACCGCCGTCGGAGGCGGAATCCTCAGGGACATCCTCATCAACAAAGTCCCCTACGTCCTCCACGGCGGCTTCTACGGCATTATCGCCATCGGGATCGGGCTGATCCTCTGGCTTCTCCACCGACTCGGATGGGACCACCCCCTCCTCCTGACGCTGCTCTTCATCACGGGAGTCGCGATACGTATGATCGCCTACCGTCGGAGCTGGGAATTGCCAAGGCTCTATGAACGATAGGAAGCCTAATCTATCTTTTCTCTATCCCCTCGAAATGAGCCGTAACGGCTTCATGAACCTCCGGAAGCCGATTCCTATCCCAGGGCACGGCAAGCCGATAGACGGGAAGTGCTCGGGCCATATCACTGAAATAAGCGAAACGTTCCCGCTTCAGAAAATCAAAATCGACGAATGCACTCTCGTAGAGCGCTTTGAATTTCCCGATGCCCTGTAACGCTTCGATCTCTATATCGGTTCCGGTATTGATTCGCTCCAGCCTATAGAGAGCCCGGATCTCTGCAGGTCCCGAAGCGAAGTTTCCGGCCTGTTCCCCCAACGATTCGACTTTTCGGTAGGGTCGATGAAAAGGGTAGGAGGGAATGGCATAGTAGGTAGAATCTCTTTTTTCTATCGCCAAAGCATCGTCGGAAAAGAGCCTATGCCCCCGTTTCAGAAAATAGCCGGTCAAGGTCGATTTGCCACCGTAGGATGGAGCAGTGAAAACCAAAGCGCTTCCCCCCACACTCACCGCACCGGCGTGGAGCATCCGCCATCGCCCCTCCAGTTCGAAGACCAGTGGCAAAAAGGCATGCAGCACCCAGTAGCGTAGTTTTTGGGAGGTAAAGTGTTTTCCTCGGATGTACTCGACCCTCCGCTCTTCCGGTTGCCAGATCAATGTGACGAGATCCTCGATCTCCAATCCCCAGCCCAGTAACGGATCGGCCGCATGGATGGGCCGGTCACAGAGATAACGGGCCCGGCGCCCCCACAACTCGACCCAGGGGCTTTTGAGCAAAAAAGGCTTTTGAAGCATGCTCCGCTCCCGCACCTGCAAAAGTGACATCTCTCCATCATCGTTGGAAGCAGTCAAAAGGGATTCATCCCCAAAACAAACTACATAATTAAAACTCTTCACACTTTCTCGTTCTCTGAGCTTTGAGAAGTACTTATTACGGAAGCCAGCCGCCGAAGGGAGGCGGAGGCGGCCCACCTGTTCCATCGGCGTGCGCCACCTCCGGTTTGGCCAATTGCCCCAAAGCGATCAAAGACGGCGCAGACCAGGCAGCTCTCTTCAGGAAGTGACGTCTCGACCTGGAAAGTTTTTCTCCTTTTCTTCCCGAAACTTTTTCCGTAATCCCTAAAGCCTTTTTAGGTCCCATCCTGATTCCCTTTTATTGTTGGAGGCTTGCTCAGATCAAACTTGACCTTCTTCTCTTGCCTTATGCGTTCTACCCTCTTCCACAGGCTTGAAGTTCCCTTTTCCTCTGATACGGCAGCTTCGGTAGCCATATTTTCTTCAGTCAAAAGTTCCCAGCGAAAGGTCCGGCTGTGGCTTCCAGTCATAGCGAATGTGATGGAGTTCATCTTTCCCTTCGTTATCACCGGGACTGTTTCTCCGCTCTTCATGTCTACCACCCGCATCTTTTTCAGGAGAGGATTGGTCAGAGATCGGTGTTCCCGATAGCGAATGCGCCCCGTTTCGTCTGTATAGGACTCTAATACATAGAGCCCTCGCCAGCTCAGCGACACTTTGCCGCTGTAGTCTGCATCCGCTCGAACGGTAAAGGTCCATTCATCGGTTTGCCCGGGCACACTCTCATGAAAGCTGCTCTTGTATTCGCCGGGCTCCACACCATCGGGATCGACAAAGACGATATCGAGATAGCTTCCGCCAAAGGGACTCAAGGCTTTGAGGGTATGTCGCTGTTCAGCGTCGCCCTCCTCCACAGCACCCAACTGGGCATCGGCCGACTGAAGCCCCCGTTCATCCCGTGCCACCAATCGAACGGACCACTGGGAAGCCTCTTTCTCCACCGTTACGAGTTTGCCCGATCTTTTCGGAGCATCGCCGGCGGTATTACCTCCCCTACCACATCCAACGAGCAGGACCACACTCAACACGATAATAAGAGATATTACTTTTTTCATCGGTGTTCTACTCCTTCGGGATCAGTAGTTTGATCGTTTTACCCTTGCTCGGGCCGTGCAACTCCACCCAGAATCCCTTGTAGGGTTCGAGTTTACAACTACCCGGAGTCGTATCGTCACAGGTGGTGTACCCATTACTGTCGGCATTGCCGTCGCCGGGATTATATTGCCAAATCTGTTTAGAACCGTACCCCGCATTTTCAAAAGCACTCGGCGTATAAGCAGCCCCGTCGACGATAAAACGGCAGTCAGCCCAATCCACAGGCGACTTGCCTACAAAACCGGTCATATTGTATCGATAAGGACCCGTCCCATCATCGGGATCATTGTCGGGAGGGCCGAAATTCAGTGAAACGCTTTTGAGGTCAATTTCGACGCAGCGGGCAGCGGGGCAGTCGGGGTTGGTCGAATTGTAATCGACCGCCACTGCACCGTTTTCGCTCCAACGACTGTCCAGTTTACTCCCCAGCCAATAGGCTTTTCCGAATTCCAGCGGATCATTGGTGTCAAGAAAGGTATACGAGGATGAGTTATTGCTGTCACTGTAGTCCCTACGATAGACCCGCCAATCTGTCCCATACGTTCCGTTCATATCATCACCGAAAATGTCCGCGACTGTCTTTTTGGTATTGTTCGGGTTTCGGAAATCGGCGGGAATACCGACCAGCTCCCAGGTATTAGCCGCGATGGAAGCGCTGCAGCTCACCGGCTCCCTGCTTGTGCCATCATAATTCTTCCCGCTGGATTCGTTATTGTAAATTTCCTGGATCTCCTGGGCACTCAGTGCCCGATTCCAGAGTTTAACCTCATCGACTTTTGTTGAAAGAGTTTGTCCCGTTACATTATCATCACTGGTGAAAAGATACATAAAATCACCATCGGTTCCCAGATCTATGGAGTCGATGAATTGACCGTTTATATAAAGATCGGTAGTATCGTCACTATGTTTCACAAAAGTAACCATCTTCCAACCAGCATCGTTGATACTGTCATCGAGATCCTGTACAGTCAAGTCTCCATCTTCATCATATACTGCCCATCCCAAATCTGTACCATCAAGCGTAAAGGCCGGGAGGTCCCCTCTCCCATTCAATGAACCGGTCGAAAAATAGTAATCAAAACCCAATGAATCACTTGAAAAGTCCTGATGCCCTGCTGCATCAAGTGGGAACTTCATCCAGAGAGAAAAGGTCCATTCCGATGAGATTGAAATCGAATTTTCTGTTTGTGCATAACGATCTGAAACGAAATCACCGCTGAAATTCACAATAGCATCGTTCCGGTCTGGCTGTGCATCGTTGTAGGCTTCCGCATCGTTCCCTCCAACCGAATCGATCACATCGAAATTGCCGCTTCCCAGCCAGTAACACTCATCAAGACGGTATTCGGCACTTAAATCACAATGTGTTGTATTGACGGTTGAATCGTAGGTGAAATCTTCAGAAAATATGAGCAGTCCCGCATTTTCACCTTTTCCGTGTTTCCGGTTCCTATACACATCCTCATCCACGGTCACCCCGATTTGGGTTTCGCTGAGACTGCACCGTCGCAGCCAACCCCCATCTCCTCCATTTCTTGTCTGCATATTACCGATCACATTGGGAGCGCTGCTATAGGCCTGGTTAAAATCCTGGATATAACATCCGTTATCCCACCCTTTCACATCCGTTATCAAATCCGTTTCATAAGCGATTTTCCGACAAGTGCCATTGCTGTCATAGAACACTCCGGATACGCCTTCCGGTATAGCCAGATAGGCAATCGTTTCGTTGCTTTTTATCGTACCCTCATCTGTTTTGACCATATCCAGAGCCGTATCAAAACCATCCAAATCGATATTACTTATCGCCGTCACCATCCAGGGAACGGAAACATCCCCAGGAATTTGATTCTGCTCGTTATTCACCGTTTGGATCATCCCTAGGACAATCGGGGTCGATGCAAAAGAGGAGGAAAAAGTTACCGTTTCCCAACTCCTTCCCGAAGTGTTTTTCCCCTGATGCGCGGTGGTATCAACTGTCCCCGCTATGATCTTCGTGCCATCCGGCAGTGTATGCTCTCCCGCATCCATTGCCAAATAGTGAATGGGCATCATTTCGGGGTGGGGGCCATCCTGCCCCTCTGCTTCTACCTGCACGATATCGAAGCCCGTAGTCGTTACATTTTTGATGCGCAGTGCCGCCGGGTCATCCCCGTCATAGCCGCTCCCTTCGTTGGGCATGGCAAAGACCAGCGGCGCAGCATCATAGCTCTGCTTGAAGGTCACGTGCTGCCACGTCGTCGAACCCGTTGTCGTCTCGGGAAGGGTAATCGTCCCACTCTCCATTTTCCATCCAAAGAGTGATAAAGGGAGTAGTACCAGAATAAAAAGTAATGTGATAATTTTTTTCACCTTTTCTCCTTCTTTCCCCGCACACCTTCAAAGAATTAATAACTCAAATTCTCTTCCAGCCTACAGAATATTATAGCAAAATCATACAAATCGTCTCATCGACACCCCCCTGCTATAATACCGGATGCAAACCGGCCCATCCAACCCCCAACCTAAAATCCAAAATCCAAAATCCAAAATCCAAGAAGTGCACACTCTCTCCCGGGAGCTCCGTCTCCTCATCGCCTGCTGCCAGGCAAAGCCGTCACAAGACGACATCGATTTGATCCTCGACACGATCCGGGACCCGAAATTCGACATTCAAAATCTGCTGGAGCTCTCGAGCCGGCACGGGGTCCTTCCCCTGGTTTACAAAAATCTCAAAGCGATCGAGAAATCGATCCAAACCTCTTCATCCCAGAATGACACACCCCCAACCCAAAATCCAAAATCCAAAATCCGGAATCTCCTTATCGAGCTCAAGCCACGATACTTCGCCATCGTCCAGAGAAATATCCTGATGTCCGCAGAGCTCATCAAAATCTTTCGCCTGCTCCGAGAGAACGACATCGAAGTACTGGCTTTCAAAGGCCCTACCCTCGCACAGATCGCCTACGGCGATATTACTCTGCGACAGTTCGGAGACCTGGATATTCTGATCCACCGCAAAGATTTCCGAAAGATCGCTTCACAAATGACCGAAAAAGGGTATGAACCTCGTTTTCCGATCGAAACATTCACGGGGGACAAAGTCATGTTCGAGATGAACAATGACTGCCCCTTCTATGACAGGAAACGCGGCCTGGCCATCGAAATCCACTGGGATTTTTTTCGCAAGCTGGCCCTGTCGACCCAGAAACTCCAACCCTGGGAAGAAACGGCTCAGGTCACCATCAACGGCTCGGCGATCCCAACGCTCCGGTACGAAACTCATCTACTCTATCATTCACTCCATGGCTCCAAACATATCTGGGAACGCATGTGCTGGATCGTCGATATCGACCGTTTCATCCGCAACGTACCGGATCTAGACTGGGACGACATCATCGACAGGGCCAAAGAGCTGGGAGCGCTGCGGATGTTCCTCCTCGGCCCGGCGCTTGCCCGGTATTTTTTCAACACGCCGCTGCCTGAAAAAATAGAAAAACTCTGCCGACAAGCCCGTTTCGACAACCTCATCGCTTTCGTCGTCGACGAATTCAAGTGGGAGAACCCCACACCCGAAGACAGTCTCGTCAAACTGAAAAAGGTCATCGCCCTGCGCGACAATCTCTATTATAAGACTTTTACTCTGCTGGAGTTTCTCTTCCGTCCCGGGATCAACGAACGCAGAACGATCGTTCTAGCGGACAATCTTTTCTGGCTCTACTGGCCCCTGCGGCCGATCGGAATGGTGTATCGTTTCCTCTTCTGCCGTCTTATGAAACTGTGCGAACAGCGAGATTGAGATTTATCTTTTCTGACTTAAAGCGGGTTTTCGGGTTGCTATTTCATTGCTTTTTCTAGGAAATCAGTGATGAGTTTCTTCTTCATAGAGTCTCCAATACCCCGATGGATTTTCAATAAAGCTTTCATAGGAGAGAAGAGTCCACCATCCAAAGTATTGGTTGTATTGGCTATGCCAAGATGAGGATGGGTTTTATACGTGAAGAGATAAGGAAGATTGCGTTCAAGACTTCGATAGGCCGAGCGGAGTCGATCATGGGTGTAATGCCATCCACGTGGAGAATCGTCAGGGGTTTTCTCTTCATAGAAATCTTTGTGCCGTTGGAGCCAGGCTTCCAGCATATAGCGGAAACGGCAGGGGGTTGTCTGTCCAAGATAGGAAGCGATACGCTTGAGATCCCTAGAGGCTTGATAGGTAGGTCTGCGCGTCAGATAACGAGTGAGAATGGCTTGTTGATGGAAATGGCACATTTGAACCGGAAGGTCGGCAAAGAGCCCAAACAATCCCCGTCGGCCATCGACGGTGACGGCCTGGATGATAAAGCCCTGATCCAGAAGGCTTTGCCGAAGCATCGCATATTCATTGAGCGTCTCAGTCTGAATGAAACGATACGCTACCAGTTGGCCACTCAGGATATCTTTAGCTACAAGAACACCAAAGCCCTCTCCCCGTTTTCCGAAGAATGTCGCATCGATAACCAAAGTGACCGGTCTGGGATGTGGTGAAGTCTTTGGCGGTTCATAGCTATGAATCTGACGTTGAATCCACTCCCGATCCTTATGATAGGTCCGGGATAAGGCTTTGAGGGTTTGGTGCTCATAGAAGTAGGCAGTAAAGAGTCGTTTTCTGAGGCGGGAGGGACGTCTACGAGAAGAGAAGCTCTGCCGGCAACTTTGGCAAAAATAGCGCTGAATTCCTGCTCTTTTACCATTCTTTTTCGTCGCTTTTGAACCACAGATAGGGCACTTTTTTACAAGCCATCTGTAAAAAAGTCCTTTTTAGGCACCATATTACCGAAGGTTTAAAGGATTTTTAGCAACCCGAAAAACCGCTTTAGCTCTCTTTTCTTGTAATACTTCGCCATAATCACCAGGCGGTCCATAGCCACATCCCGGCGTTTTTCCATATAGACTTTATTGAACGGTGTTTGAGCGTGCAAGACTTTGAATCCCTCATTGTATACCGTTCTCAGCACTCCTTTTGCCCGGCTAAAAAAGTCGGCGTGGTCCAGCCGTTTGATCCGCGCATCCCACCCCACGAGCTTCAGCCGCTGGGTCCTGGCGATATAAAAGTTCGCCACTTTGTCGTAGACAGGGAAACCGCCTAGTAATGCCCCTTCCGGTAAAACCGATTCCCCCGAAGTCGGATGCAGGCCCGCCTTCCTGTAGTCGGCAGACTTGAAAGAGGGTAGGTTGACAACCGTTCCGCCCATAATATCTATGGCCTCATTCGCTTCCATCGCTCGCATCGCCGGTTCCAGATCGGTCTCCCCATAAAAGACGAAATCATCATCGAGCAGCAAAACATAAGAGGTCTCTACGGCTTCAAGCGCCGCCTGCCTTCCCGCAGAAACACCGCTATCATAGGGTAGGACGATCCTCTTTACACCTTCGAGTTCCAGCGGCTCACGGCTATCGTCCACGACGATGACCCTCATATTCGGATAGAAGCGCTTGATACTCTCCAGCAAACGCGTTACAGTCTCGGGGCGTTCAAAGGTCTTGACGATCGCCGTCAATTTTTCATCGACCAACGACGTCGGCCCAAAATATTTATTTCTATCTTTCCATCGCACATAGCCAAGCTCCATCGCGATCAGCGAGTTATAGAGGGGCTTGCCGAGAAAAGTGAGTTTTCCGTGCTTCAAGTGATGTGACAGAGTGCGACCGACCATCGGACTTTATCCCTGCGCTTCCAAAAGCGCATCCAAGCACCTTTGGGCAGTCTGTCCATCCCACAATTCGGGTCTTTGCGGCTTTCGTGTGCTTTGCGAAAGTTCTTTATAGGCTCGGCGTATTTTATCGACGGCATTGCCGACAAGGATCGACGCTCCTCCGTGCTCCCGCAAGGTAATGGGCCGTTCGGTATTCCAGCGCAACGTCATGCAGGGCGTTCCAAGTACGCAGCACTCTTCCTGCAAACCTCCGCTGTCTGTCAGCATAGTGTTGGCTTCCATATTCAGCTTGAGCATCTCATAGTAATTGACGGGATGCAACAAAATAAGGTTCGGCTCAGCCGTCACCCGGTCCCAGAGCCCGAATCGCTCGAGCTGTTTGCGCGTCCTCGGGTGTATGGGCCAGATCAGCACCTCCCGCGCACAGACTTCATCCAGGAGGAAATCGATGATCGGTTCGAGCACCTCTTTGCGATCGACATTGGAGGGCCGGTGCATCGTCAGAATGGAAAAAGACTCCACCTTGTCGGGAAGTTCCGTCCGTGATTCCAGCAGGTTGTCGCGAATGATCGTTCCGACATCCAGTGCCGCGGCTTTTTGCCTATTGGCTTCGAGGGTATCGATCATAATGTTTCCGACAAATCGGATCTTCTCCTCCGGCACACCTTCTTTACGCAGATTCTCATTGGAAAGCCTGTCAGGAGTCAGCAAAAGATCAGAGAGCCTATCGGTTACCAGACGATTGATCTCTTCGGGCATATCCATATCGCCCGAACGCAATCCCGCTTCGATATGGCACACCCTGATATGCTCTTTTTTAGCCGTCACCGCACAGGCAAGCGTGGCATTGACATCCCCGACGACCACGACCCAGTCGGGGCGTTCCTCCCGAAGTACTTTTTCAAAAGCGATCATCGTATTCCCCACCTGCTCCGCGTGGCTTCCGGAACCGATCCCCAGATGGATGTCCGCTTCTGGAATCCCAAGCGATTCAAAGAAAACTTTGGACATACGCTCATCATAATGCTGCCCGGTATGAACCAAAAGATGCTCTATCGCCTCATTGCCGGTATTCACATTATGTTTTCTGATCGCATTGATAAACGGAGCGATCTTCATAAAATTTGGACGAGCCCCCACTACGGAGATGATTTTCATTGTTCCCTCTCTCCCACTTGTTCGATAATTTTCAACATTTTCATTGCCAGGCCTTTTCGGTCAAAGTCTATCGCGAGTTTCTTACACCCCTCCACACAGGAGCGATAAAGCGCCTCATCCTCTTTGAGCCGCATCAGCTTCTCCAGGAAATCCTTTTCGTTCTCCGGTTCGAAACAGAGCCCGGCACCGTAACGCTCGATGATCTCCTGTGCCTGCCCTTCGACGCCAAGCAGAGTGGGTTTTCCCATAGCCGAGGCTTCGAAGATCTTGGAGGGGATGACGGTTTTGAACGTCTCGGACTTTTTCAGCGGAGCAAGGGAGACATCGACAATGCTCAAATACCGAGGCACCTCTTCTTTGGCGATAGGATCAAGCAGTGTAACATTCTCCAATCCCAGTTCATTGACAGCTTCGACCAGACCCGCCTTGGCCGCACCGCTTCCCACAAAAAGGAAATGGATCGAATCGTCCTTTACCTTCGCGACGGAGCGGATGATAAAATCGAGACTGTGCGCCATACCGTGGGTTCCGATATATCCGACAACGAATTTTCCTTCCAATCCAAGGGCAGAGAGCAGTTCTTCATCTTTTTCTCTCGGCTCATAGAGCTCGAGGTTGGCGCCGTTGGTCACGACCTCCACCTTCTCCGCATCGATACCCCTGTCGATAAGATTTTGTTTGAAGGCATCGGTCACCGCCACGACTTTGGCGGCATCTCTGTAAAGCCAAAGCTCCACCCTTTCCAGCCAATCTAACGCACGGCTCTGTTTCATAGCCCCCACGGTACGGATGGACTCCGGCCAGAGATCACGCAGTTCGAAGATCCAGGGTTTTCGGCGTATCTTTGAAAGTGCCAAGGCTGTCCAGGTCGTAAAAAATTGCGGAGAAGTGGCGATGATCACATCATAGTTTTGAAAGAGCCCTGCCCAAAACGCCGTAAAAGCGAAACTGAAATAATCCATTACGCGTTTGGCAAATCCCTCGTTGGCCGTGATATAGCTCCAGACACGGATGACTTCAATGCCATCGATATATTCTTTTTGATAAAACCTGTTCTTGTACCCCTGGTAAACTTTGCCCTGCGGAAAATTCGGTGCACAGGTAACGACGGTCACCTCCACTCCCTCCTTCACCCACTCTTTGCAATGCTCATAGGTCCGCGTTGCCGGGGCGTTGGTTTCTGGAGGGAAGTTGTCGGTGATGAAGAGGAGTTTCATCTATTCTCCAATAAAATAAGTATTTAATGAGTATACTTCAATTTCTGTAAGCCACTCCTCTAGTGCAGATTTGAATAGTGTGTTATGATTTATTACTTCATAATTAAAATATTTTAATATTTTTATGAAAGGTTTTTCGAAAAAAAAGTATTTTATATTATGTTTCAATATATTATCATGATTTTCTCGAGCAAACCGATTCGTAAAAACAGAGAAACTATGGAAGTTTATATTAACATAGTTACTATTATCAATATATTGCCTCATACTGCTATATGTGAAAAAATCAGGTGAAAGATTAACGATCTCTCTTTTTCTTTTTATAGATTGTATAAGCAAAGATGTAACAGGATATTCTTTTATATTAAAATAGCTTTCATATGGTTCTTCTATATTTATTTTATGTTCCATTGTATCAATATGAACTGTATCTTTTTTCATAATAGAACTGAATTGATAACCTGCTCTGGATAAGGCTTCATAATATTGTTTATTTACACTATAACCACCTGGTCTAAAAGAATCAACCTTGACTCCATGTCTTTCAAAGACTCTTTTGGCCCATATCAAAGCAGAGACCTGTTGATCTAAAGTATAATCTGAAAACTTATCGCTCTTTGTATTGAATTCCATAGGTAAATTTTTCATATGCATATGAGGCTGAAGCTTTATATTATCAAAGGGCAGCAATAGTTCAATTAGATAATTAATATTTTCAAAATAATCATCATAACCAAGGTCATCTGTTTTGGGAGATAGGCTTATGAAAAATGTGGCCTTCAAATCCCTATTTTTTAATTCTTTTGCGATATATAGTGCACCAAGCAAAATATTAGTGTAAAAATTTGGATTATAGCTCATACGACTAGTAATTGTCTCAATATCAAATGTTAAATATATTTTTCTCATATTGTCACTTGTCATAATATCGTTCTATTCTTTTTATCAAGGAAACATTTTTAAGGTTTTTTTTTATCCTAAATAAACCAATAAAATCCTTTAATAATGTCCTGTCTTTTGCCAAGTATAACTTTCCTTTTTCTGTTTGTTTTTCACCAGGTAGAATTCTATGTTCAGAATCAATTTTTTTTATGATTCTGCACATTTCATTAGTTGCGTACTCAAATGTTTTTGCAGAAACAGTAAACTCGTCGTCAGTTGATTTAATGTCTGGATAGACTTTAGCAAGGATATCCCCACTATCAACTTTTTCAATCATATAATGTAAAGTAGCACCAGCTTTTTCTACTTCGCCATTATAAAGTGCCCAAAAAATGGTATTGCCACCCTTGTAGTCTGGAGAAATACCGCCATGTAAGTTTATGGCACCAAATTGTGCCAAATTCATAATCCTGTTTGAAATGATTGGTGTACCAAAAACAACTATAAGATCAGGACCAAAATCACTTATTAAATCAAATGTTTCATCTGAATTATAACTTTCAACAATAAATTCATCAGGTATTTTGTTTATTTTAAAATAAACTTTTTCTCTTAGTTTCCATTTAACAAAAGTATAAAAAATATATTTACTAACTCTATTAAAAAATGTTACTGGTGATTTAATCATCATGTTCAACAATCTATTTTTATTGACCCTTCTATGCGTCAAGCATAAATAGTCATGTGAGGGAAGACTTGATACCTTCTGTGCAAAATACGCATGCCTCGGATCAGGTCCTTTTAAAATACATATCTTCATTTGCTGTCTAGTTTCCTATTGATTTCAGAATAAAAATGTTTTATTTTTCCAGAAGATGGTCTATTTATTTTATCTACTTGATTTACAATAATTTTAAGTCCTGGTTCCAGGTATTCTGCGACACTATACTCCAATTCTTCTATGTCTTTTTGAGATATTTTCTTGTCTGATACTACATCAAACTCAAATGTATCCAAGGCTGTTTGTCGAATAATAAATTCTTTTAATACTCCAGAGGATTCAAGCAATGCACGTGACACATAATAAAACGTTAGTCCAGGTGATTGCTTTCCACTTGGAAGAAGTGCAACATCATTTGTTCTCCCTTCCAATTTGGAAATATATCTGTTTCTATTGCCACAAGTACACTTTTGATTTTCCAAGGAAGCAATATCTCCAATATTATAGCGAATCATAGGAAATGACTTATTTGACAAATCGGTCACTAATAATTCATTTCTATCATTGGTTTCAAAATAAAGATTTTCTTCTAATAAGTGAATATGTCCCCTGTCACACTCAAAGCCAAAAATTCCTGCTTCTGCTGATCCATATTCATTCCTTACCTTTACTCCTGTTGCTTTTTTGATGATTGCTTTGTCCTCTACACTGCATGTTTCTGATGTCACTATGACAAGTTTTAATGTTGGACATATTTCCTTAAGAATCAATCTTTTTTTTATCAAATATCTCGAGAATAGAACGATGGCACTTGTATATCCATATATGTACTCAAATGCTATTCTTTTAAATCTCTTAATCCATTCTTCAAATATTTCATCAGAGAATTCAAAAACGACAAAGCGGTTTCTGTTCAATATGAAATCTTTTGTTTTTTGAATTATCTTACCTTTAAAACTTTTTGGCATACCATAAAATCTAGCCTCTTTAGAAGATAATGTTAGTCCATGTTGAGCCAAAAAATATTTTTTATATGCCCAAACCCTAGCTTGTGTGTAATAACTTTTTGTAAACGTCAAAGGGTGACCAGATGAACCAGAGGTGTTATTAATATAAAGATTTTTTATATTGTATGGCTTTGAAATAAGCCTATCTAAGTCTATTTGAAGATCTGATTTTGTGATAATCGGAAGTTCCTCCCATTTTTCCGGAAACACATCGCCTACATAATCACGATAAAAAGTATTGTTATCATAGAGATATTGCGCAATTTCCCACTTCTTTTTCTCCTGCCACTGCAAAAAATCTTCTTTGGGAAGCGATCGTAACATTTCGATCTCTTTAACGATAGTATCGATATTATAATATCGCCATTTATAGATCAGCTCGAACAACGACATTTAACTCTCCTTCCCATCAAGCAGCCTCATCCACTTGGCTTTGATATGTTCCCAAGAAAAAGTTTCAGCTTTTTTCCTGGCATTTTTAGAGATTGATGCAGCCAAGTATGGATCAGAAAGAAGGATATCTACTTTTTGCGCCATATCTTCATCATCGGCCCTGGACAACAATATATTTTCATTGTCATTCCAGATATATGGTATTTCACCGACATTTGTTGAAACAACAGGTATACCGCAAGCCGCAGCCTCAATCACAGCCATACCAAAGCTTTCATAACGCGTTGTATTCAAATAGACTGCGTGGGTTTGATAATATCGATAGAGCTCTTCATTTGGGATTCTTCCGACAACTTCAACGTGATCATCAAGCTCCAATTCGATGATCAGCTTCTCAATCCCTGGCAAAAGACCATGATCCGGCCCGATCATTGTCAACTTGATATCCGGATATTTCGTTACTAATTTGCCAATGGTCCTGACAGCCAATTCAGGTTGATATATCTCAGCAAAGGCCCGTACCCAAAGAATAGTATTTGGATGTACGTTGTCGCGATTATAGTTGAATCTATCAATTTCTATAAAATTCGGCATATAATTTACATTGAAACCTTTCCGTTTAAAAAAATCTATCAGGAACAATGATGGTGATTGTAAAATATCCGCACGTTCAAACACTTTCTTCATTCTTGAAGGATATCGTTCATATTCTTCGTGCAACATCCCACCACGAAGGGTCATTATTAATCTTTCCTTTTTAGCCTTGGCTATTCTTGACGCTATATCGGCATAATAAAATGCTTTATTACTAAAAACATCAATATGTACAATATCAAATCTGCTGCTTAATAAAGTCCATATAATATCCATTGAACGCAAGGCCAAATTTTCATAACGTGATACCAAAACTACTTCGTATTTATCTCTTAACAATATTGAAATCTTCTCAGAAATCCCTTTTGTACCTCTCTTATCGGAGAGATGACTGCCCACAAAAACTATTCTCTTTTTATTCATATCTTTTTATACTCCGGCAGGGTGCTCCCGCACAAAGTGTTTGATCTTGCATCTTCCCTTTTACGACACTATTCGCCGCTACAACCACACCCTTTCCTATGTCACTACCGGCAAGAATGCTACACTGTGCAGCTATCCAACTTCCTTCTCTTACAGTTATGGGTTTTTTTCTTGGCATACCATATCTAAATGAACCGTTGACTTTTGTATGATCAGAAGAAGCAAATACGCAGTATGGTCCTATGATCACCTCATCTCCGATCGTGATTATTTCTCCGGCAGAGAACCATGTGCCATATGCAATATAAACATCTTCACCTATATGAATATTTTTAGGGTTGTAAAAAATTACGTTTCTTCCTAACCTTAAATTTCTCCCACATTCACCTAAAAAAAAATGGACCAAATATCCCCGAATACGCAATACAGGTACAATGTCAGGTAACCAATTTGTCAAAAGTAATGCAAAATGCAAAGGTATGTCATAACGCAGTAATCTTCTAATGTTGCGCATTATCAGAATAATCCTTCATAATATCAATCATTTTTTTTATTTGAATTTCCATAATATTGAGCTTTGCGAGATCATATCCATTGATAATCAAGCGTTTCCGTAATCTTTCATCTTCCAATAATCTTTTAACAGCTCCGGATATCTGCCTGGGATTGGACTGCTCGACCAAAAGAACATCTTCTCCCTCGTTAAGCATATCTGGGATAGAACCAACTCGAGTCGAAATTATCGGCATACTTTGTGCCATAGCCTCCCATATCGTTCGAGGAAACCCTTCGTTGCCTTTCGATGCGACAATAAATATATCGCAACTTCTATAAAATGAAAAAAGCTCTTTCCCAACACGCTTTTTCCCATGAAAAAAAACAAGATCTTCCAACCCTTTCTTTTTAATGTTGAGTGTCAAGTCTTTTAAATACTTCCCTTCAGCAGAAGGATCCCATCCAGCTATATGTAATTCCACATCAATTCCATCTCTTCGCAAGAGTTTTAAAGCATCAATGATATCATCAATACCTTTTGCTGGTTCAATCCTTCCGGCATAGGCCAGTTTTATAGGAAATTTTACACAAGTATCTTCTCTTTTAAAAAAATCATTGACGGTCAACGTGGTCGTTCTAATCTCAAAAACATTATTATGTTTTTCATTATATTCATCATAAACAACCCTATTGTTGGCAAATATTAAAGCATGGCGAGCATAGTGGTCCTGTAATGTTTTATTGATTTTATAAAAGGACCATAGTGAAAATTTTTTAAGTGGATGTCTAATATTGGAACCAGCCAAGCTTTTGAGATAATCACCAACCAACAAAAAGGCATAGAGGACATTATTTTTTTTACACATTTTGGCCACAAACGGCAAAAGTGGTGACGGTCCCCGAATCAACATCAAATCGACAGTTGAAAGATATGGCTTGATCCTGGAGGTGTGTTTCCTATAATTCAGGACCCTATTAAACATAGTGTCGTGTATGCCAAGATTTACCAAAGAGACATTATTTTCTTTTATCATGTAATCCATCGAATCAAGTTCGCTTTCCAAAGGCCTGTGTAAAAAACAAATAACTTCTTCACATTCTTTGGCAAGCGATTCAATAAATACACCCAAATACCCAGGCATGTATATTTTTCCATCTGATTTTTTTATCGCTGGTATATGATAATGAAATCCCAATGTCATGATAAATGCCTTCTACGTTGAGTCAACGTTAACGCAAGTCCTAAAAAAAACCAAAAAAGTGTTCCCATAGTCGTCACCAAAATAAATCCATAAAATATTAATGCGACAAAAGGAACATAAATATATATTTCCGCATTATTCTTGAAAGTCCTTATATAGTAAAAGCCTTTCCATAAAATATTTAAAATTACAAATAAAATACTCGTCAATGCCAATATACCATTTTCCGCCAATATCATCAAATATGAATTTTGAGCAGAAGTTCTATTGTATTTAAGTTCATTCCCATGCAACCAACTGCTTACAGAGTCTATATCAAGGGAAGTGTAATATCTTGTAAAATTACCTGGGCCAACCCCAAAAAATGGATGCTCTTGGAATATTCTCTCTCCTTTTTGAATCATAAGTTTTCTAATAAGAAATGATTTATCACGATCAAAAACGTTTTCCTCCATCCTTAACGTATGGGCAATCTTTGGACTATAGTCTTCTAAAATATCTGCCAGGTCTAGTTTTGCTTGTCGGATATCATAATCATATACATTGGCAGAGACCATAATGATAATAGGTAAAGAAAAAACACCGACGATCAATGAAACTTTTTTCAATTGACTGTTTCCCAAACTCAACAACATTATTAATTCAAATACAATCAAAGCAGTCCCTGTTCTCGAACCGGAGTACAATACCCCAAGTACAAAACCGATTGATATCAGTATAACCATAGGAACACTAAAACGCTTCATAGCATAATAATACCCGAGTGGCATAGCAACAACTATAATATATGCGAATGAATTTGGGTAAAATACATGAAAAATTGGATTTAAAAATACATAATAAAAGATATCAATAATTGATGCGTAGAATATATACCTTGACAAATTATAAAAACTATAGTTATAAATCCAAGTTTTTACGAATAACGCCAGTGTAACCCAATATACATATTGTATCGGGAGTTTCAAGATAGAAAAAATGCTCCTGTCACGATAGGTAACTTCCGACAAAAATGCCGAAATTAAAACAAAAATCAGAAACAACATCAAGAACAAGTCCGTCCATTGTGTGATTCTAAATAATTTCTTTTTATTTTTTAAAAACTTATATACAATAACTATAAAAATGAAAAATGTTATTGAAATACCAGAGATCTTTATAAGTGGGAATACGGAAAAAAACGCAAATATATTTAAATATTTTTGCGTAGACAAAAACAAATACTCTGTATCTACATGCGCACCATCATTTGAGATCAATTTCTGTTTCCCTTCTCCACCGAGTATCTTCGAGATAAGATGAAAGAATTTTTCTATCTTTTAACGCTTTATTTATACCACTTGCATATCCTTTTATCAACTCTTTCCTACTCGTGCTGGGATCTATCAGATAATTCATACCCATTCCGGTAAAACGCCAAAGCATATACCAAATATAATGCAATAAGACAAAATTTTTGGGGACATTCGATAGTCTACCATATTCGAATGATAAATATAGTCTCGAATAGGCGACACGCCTACCGTAACTTTCAAGGTCCATCGTATAAGTACTGTCTTTTTGGTCGTTATGATAAAAAGATCTTTCTGGAATATAAACGATTTTACCCTGTTTGGATAATGTATACCCTAGCAAAACATCTTCGCCCATTCCCATTTTCTCTTCAAATAGATCAAATAGTCGAAAGTTAAAGTTTTTATATAAAGCTGAGCGCTTTGCGACAAAAGCACCGCCGTGAACCCACTGAGTCTCTCCTCCTTCTGGTGGCTGCATCCCCCTAATGCCGCATAACCAGAATTTGCCTGGTTTCAAATAGGGATGACCTGAGAAAGCTTTTAAAATGCGCCTGAAATAACCAGGCCGCTTTGGATTGCCAAATTTCGACTTTGGTATTTTTGAATTTAAAAATTCATTATCGTTAGCGAATGCCATAGCGACTCCGACTACAGAGGCTTCCGAGAATGCTTTCTTTATCTTATCCATCCATCCGTTATCTATAAGCTCCATATCATCATCCAGAAAAATCAATATATCTGCATCCGATGCGCGGTATCCAAGATATCTCTGATACGGTTGATTGGCATGGGACGATCTCACATAAAGCACCTTTTCCATAACTTGAATCGGCTTATTTTCATCCCGTGAAGAATCTATCACTATGATTTTATTGAGATCAGCATTAGAATCAAGGAGTTTTGCAACGACACCCTTGAGGCTTTTTGGACGGTTATAAGTTGCTATAACAACATCAATTTTCATCTAAAACTTTCTTGTAAAGATCAATATTCTTCTTCAACCATTTTTCATATGAAAATATTGTCTGTACACGTTTTTGCCCCTCTCTCGCCAACTCCTCCGCTTTGTCTGGATTCTCAAAGAGAAACATGATCTTTTCTGCTATATCTTTGGGATCCTTTGGGTCACAAAGCAAACCAGAAACACCATCTTCAATTGCTTCTGGACCAGATGATGACTTTGTAAACACAACAGGCTTTCTTAAAGCCATAGCTTCAAGGGGTGCATATGAAAATGATTCTACATATGAGGGAAAACAACACACCTGAGCCATAGACAAAAGTGGAAATAGTTCTCTCTCCCTATCAATGGCACCTAGGAAATTAATTGATTTCTCATATTTTCTATCATCCAACAATGACATAAGATATTCATCGTATTTTTTATCATTCATCCAGCGATTATTTTTACCGGCAAGAATCAATTTAGCTTCAGGGAACTTTTTAAGTATTATATTCATAGATAATATAAGTTCTTCAACACCTTTATTTCTAATAATTGATCCGGAAAAAACGATTAAATATGGTTCTACATCTACTTTTGTTAGATTTTTATGATATATTGATTTAGTGATTTTTACTGAATTGTAAATAGTTATAAAATTTCTTTCAGTTTTTAATACATCTAACGTCATCTTTCCCACAAAACTAGAAACAGACACCAACTGATCACTAAACAATAATTGTGATTTTTCCATTAGTGATGTAAATCTGGAGTATGGTCTATTTAATGTTTTGCCTAAATATGCCTCACCCCCATGAAAACGCGTAATCAAAGGAACTTTTCCTAACAGACCAAATGGTAACCATCCTTGATTCTCTGGTGATTCGATAATGTCTATGCCCGTTTCTTTTATCGTGCTTAAAACAAAACGCAACAATTTCAATCGCTGATATAACGCATTTAAGTGTTTTTGATTCATCCTATTTTCAAAAGGTAATCTATAGATCTTAACACCTGATATTTTCTCAATGGTTATTTTATTGAGATCTAATATATGAGGTAAATACATTCCTATTACACTTACTTTAAAACCAGCCTGTACCAAACCTTCTGCAAGATCTTTCGTAAATGATCCTATTCCTCCGTGATTGCAAGGGGGATATTCATGACATATGAAGCCTATATGAGGTTTCTTATCCATTTTTTATCTCTTCCGCTATACGTTGGGCAGCCCTGCCATCGACAATACCTAAAATTTCAGGTAAACCTTCCTGCCCGCCAGTCTGTCTCAAAAAGTTATCTATACTTTCCAAGCACTCTTTGCAGCTTTTGACCAGAGAAACGTCCTGGCGATCCAGAAGCGACTTATAAAACGGTGCTTCTGCCATAGAAAGCAATAAACGTGATGGTCTATCGTCATGATCGAACGCCACTGTGATCACAGGTTTGCCCAGCATCAGAGCCTCCAAGGCGACCGTGGAGGCGGCTCCTATGTTCATAGATGAATAATATAGAAGATCCATCCATTCGTCTTCTCCCTCAATACTTTGAACGAAAAAGTCATTGTCCTTATCTCTTTCGGAAAAGTGATCAGCAACACTAATAGCTTCATGATCTGCAAAATATTTCAAGAGTTCTTCAGAAGGATCAAATGGATTTCTGCGTACGACAATTTTAGGTCTGACCGCTTCATCATACTTTTCCAACAAAGCATCACCTATCATCCCGATGATGACATGTTCCTTTGAATATCTATCAGGATCAAGCATAGTGTAAAGTAATATAGGCTGAGAAGGCTTTATTGAATACTTCTTTTCATAATATGAACGAGAATATTTCGGTTTATATTTATAGAATCTGTCAAACACGGGGTTGCCATACGCATATACCTTTGAAGGATTCAGATGTGTATTCAACGACAAATAATTGTGTTTCATCTCCTCACTCCAGACGAATAGCCCCGAAGGTGAAAATGGCACAAATTCGTTGATGTAAAGATCTTTCCAGCTATTGACCAATACCCATACATTGATGTCATTTGATATTGCGTTCACAGCAAAAGCTATACTCGCTGTCGAAGAGTATCCGGAAATAATAATATCAGTCACTTTATTTTCTTTAAATAGCTTTACTATCTGTTCATCACGATAATACCTAGGGATGATCGACAAAACAAGTGTTCTCAAAATATTATATATTACCATATTGCCTTTGATATGATCTCTTATACTTATTTTATTGATTTTCATGTTATAGTTCTTAAATATCCCTATTTTCTTCAATGTCATACGTGATTGTCTAACTGATTGGAATATATCTTCTATAAAATTACGTTTTTTTTCAAAAACAGAGCGATTTACTCTTTTAGTTTCTAAAATATATTTCTCTATGTAATCAACAAATAATGAGCTGTTGAGATTCCTCTCGAAAACTATATGATTTGGAAATTGATTACTTAAACCACTAAGAAAGAAATTGCGATATTCTACTCCATAATTTACGATGAATAGATATTTCTTATTTTCTTGTTTCATATTGATAGGTTATCCAAACCAAATTGTTTTATTCGTGATAAGCAAAAACACGCTTTGAACTTTAATTGGCTCCAATTCATCGTTCACCAGTAGATATTTTTCTTAAAATTTTTAAAGCTGATATTAGAACCTTGTGCCTTTTTTTATATAGTCTATCTATTTTGACATATTTAGATGAATATATTGCTTCCTTGATTTCAAAACCCTTCAAATATAGAATAGATAGAGCAAAATATTCTTTATGTCTTAATGCTTCGATTTCATCATTATATTTATTGGTATAAAACTTATTCCATTCCTCATGATTATTCATTCTATTTCTAATGTGTAAGATTTTACTCGTTCTATCTTTTTTTAGATTGGAGGTTACACCTCCCGTGTGTTTGCGATAAACACCAAAAATCTGATTCATATATCTACCTTTACCAAACTGCATCAGATACATCCACAATTGTTTATCTCCTGCCCAATATCTTTCAAATGGAATTTTGGAATAATCTTTTACTATATTACGAAATGAAGCTGTCAGTGTCGCAACTGGACTAGTATCCAATACCATAAGTTCTTTTACTGAAAAATCAAAGTCTCTGGAAAAATTCTTGTGTATTTCTTTTTTCACAAAACCATCTTTTTCGTATGCTATTTTAGTATTGGCACTTACCAATATATATTCATTGTTCTCTTCTAGAAAGCCTATTTGTTTTTGTAACTTTAAAGGGTCAGTCCAATAGTCGTCTCCCTCACATAATGCAATATATTTACCCTTTGCTCTATTTAAATTCTCTATGAAATTTGACATCATGCCAACATTTTGCTCTCTCAGGTTTGCTTTTATTATATTCGGGAATTTCTCGACATACTTTCTAATAATATCAGGTGTTTTGTCTATAGAGCAGTCATCGTCAATAACTATTTCAATAGGAAAATCCGTCTCTTGCATAAGAAAACTGTCGAGTGCTTCCTCAATGAAATTCTCATGGTTGTAAGTAATGGTGCATATACTGACAGTAGGTGATTTTATGTCACCTCGCCAATTTTTCATTATCTCTTGCTCAGTTCTATTAATCATATTTTTATCCTACTATATATTTTTTTACAAACTGGCATTGCCTCAGATATGAAATAAACATATGATCGGATTCCAAGATATTTATTTAGGATCAAATATAATAAGGAGAACATCAGTCCTTCAAAAACAAGCTTGGTAAATGGTTGAAAGAATAAATATTTATTTAATGACTGAACGATCAAGACTATACCCAAAGTCAAAACCCCTTGTATCAAAACTGGCCTTATGATCTTCCATATCGGTATAAATATTTCCTTATGAACAAATGTAACATTCAAATAGACAGCCAGGCTCATAGCAGCCAAATAACCATATAAGTATCCTTCAATTCCCCATCGAAATGCTATAATTAAATTTAATAATCCAATGATCTTCTTATAGATCTCTAGACGTAAAAAAGCTCTAGAATTTCCCCTGCTGCTCAATACATTAACCAATAAAGCGCTTACCGGGTATCCAAAGCTGCTCAAGACCAGTATTTTAAAATAATCTACCGTCTGTAACCATTTCTGACCATAGAGCAAAAGGATCAATTCGTGGGAAAGGACATATAATAGTCCTATCAGAAAAAAAGAAATAAAAACTATAATTCCAAGTGATTTTAGAAATATGTGTTGAAATCTAGGCAGATCTCTTTGAACTTTGGCTAAAATAGGAAAAAGTACAGACATCAGGCTTCCAGAAGAGTACTTCACTATCATGCGATCTAAAGATTTCGCTCTATTGAAGAATCCAAGATCCGCAGCAGAAAAAAGCTTTCCGATCACAAGAGTGTCCAGACGTGTGAATATCGATTCCATCAATCCGGAAAGGAACATTCGAAAACCATATCCCCACAACTGTGTAAGAGCTTTCCACGAAAAATTTAGTGATGGCCTCCACTTGCTCTTGGACCATATAAATATATTGAACAACAAACCTTGAAGCAGAGACTGCACAACCAAACTCCATACACCAAAAGATGCAAAGGCCAGAGAAACACTTACCACCCCACTCATTAGCGAAGAAATCAATGTGATCTTTGTCAACAAAGCATAGTTCAATTCTCTCCGCAATTTAGTACGCTGCACACTGCTGAAAGCATTTATGATAAATGTTAGCGAGATAACGCGAATAAGAACACTCAATGCATCATTATTGAAGAAACCTGCAATAGAATTAGAAGCAATACACACGATTATCGTGAGTAAAAGAGAGGAAACAAGATTAAAATAAAACACAGATGAATAGTGAATGGGTAATACTTTTCTCCGTTGGATCAGAGCCGACCCCAATCCCATATCGGCAAAAATACTCGCTATGCCAATAAAAACCGCAGCCAAAGCTATGAGCCCAAAATCCGACGGTTCAAGTAGTCTTGCCAAAATGACAGAGATCACAAAGCTCATACCATGTTTGGCAATTTTACCTGTAAAATCCCAAATGAAAGCTTTGGCTCCTTGCTGCCTGAGATTACTCAAGAATCTCGATCCTTAATATTGTCTCGAAATAATAAACCTATACGTTCTCTCTCTGGCAATCTTTGGAATTTTTCATAATTTTTCAAGATTTCTTCCTTATTTCTCCTGCCTATACATCTATTCCCAACATAAATACCCCATGGCTCCAAATCTTTAGTCACAACAGAGCCGGCACCCACTGATGCCCCTTCTCCAATAGTCACCCCGGGTAATATCACGCTATTGGCCCCAATAATTGCAAATCTTTCTATATGAATCTTGGCAGTTTTGATATTTCTAAACTCATTGGAAATCGTTGAATTTCCAAATCCATATTCCTTAAAATCATCTGTTCCCGTCACAATACGGCAACCTGATGAAACTGCACTAAAATCTTCCATTACTAATTCTCCGCCACCACTGATTGAGGTGAAAGAAGCGATATGCACATAATTGCCTATTCGTATATTATCCTTGGCATAGATGAGCACAAAATCATCGATGATGATATATTTCCCAAAATCAATATTTTCGATTCCGATAATTTTAGTAAATTCAAAAGTTTTCACATAGGGAATTTGAAATTTATCCATCAAAGCACTTTCTTAATTATATTCAGAATTTCTACTTGTTCAATCTCACTCAATTCTGGATACATAGGCAGAGCCAAAATTCGATTTGACACATCTCTTGATATGGGACAATATTGCTTTGGTTCAATATAACTTAGACTATCAAGTGATGGGAAAAAATAACGTCTTGGAAAAATCTGTGCATCATTAAGAGCTTTTTTTACTTTTAACATTTGAAGTTCGTTTTTGAAAATAACTGGAAAATAACTGTAGTTTTTTGTAGCATCTGGGTTTTTGCACTGAAACTCCACAACCCCATCCAAACCTTTTTCATACCGCTCATAAACATTTTTTCTTCTCAATAATATCTCTTCCATCTCATCGAGCATACAAAGCCCCATCGCCGCTTCGAACTCGTTCATCTTGGCATTGATCCCCAGCTCGGGAATGGACTCTGCATTTTTGATACCGAAGTTGATTAGATACCTCGCCTTTTCAACTAATCGGTCATCGTTGATGATCAAAGCTCCACCTTCAATGGTATGGAAGAGTTTCGTCGCATGAAAGCTCAATGTCGAAATATCGCCATAGTTCAGCAGACTCTTTCCTTTATACTTTACGCCGAAAGCATGCGCCGCATCATAGATCACCTTCAGACCATGACTTTTTGCGATCGCATCGATCACTTCGACTTCGCAGGCATTACCGAAAACATGCACCGGCACGATGGCAGAGGTGTGTGGAGTAATAAGCGGTTCAATATTATCGGGGTCTATGTTGAGGGTTCTAGGGTCGATATCCGCATAAATCGGAAGAATCCCATTGGTGACCAAAGAGCTCGTCGTCGCAACAAAACTGAAAGGAGTGGTGATGGCAAAACCCTTGATATCCAATGTCCGGTAAGCGATCTCCAAAGCCGCTGTGCCGTTGGCTACCAGAACTACATTTTTAACCTCAAGGTATTCGGCAAGTCTTTTTTCGAGCATTTGGACCAGTGGGCCATTGTTCGTCACCCACCCATTGGCATAGATCTCATCGACATACTGCTTGTACTTCTCTTTGTTTGGGAGATAAGTTTTAGTCACGTTGATCAATGTATTTCTCCAAATACCAGTCGATTGTTTTTATAATGCCTGTATCAAAATTCTCATCCGCTCGCCAACCGAGTTCGCTCTCGATTTTTGTCGCATCGATGGCATAACGTCTATCATGACCGGCGCGATCCTCAACAAAGACCAAAAGATCTTTATAGTTTTGGATGGTTGATCTTGGATCTGAAATCGAAGGATTATCCTTAACCGGATAAATTTCATCCAGTCTTTTACAAATGGTATAGGCGATCTGAAGATTGGTCCGCTCATTACGACCGCCGATATTGTATGTCTCACCGCTCTTCCCTTTGTGGTAGACAAGGTCTATCCCCTTACAATGGTCAAGGACATAGAGCCAATCCCTGATATTCTTTCCGTCACCGTAGATGGGAACAGGTTCTCCAGCCAGAGCTTTGCGGATAATAGTGGGGATGAGCTTCTCGTCATGTTGTTTCGGACCGTAGTTGTTGGAACAATTGGTAATGACGCAATTCATACCATAGGTCTTTACATAACTACGCACGATCATATCACTGGCTGCCTTGCTTGCACTATAGGGGCTATTGGGTGCATAGGGCGTCTCTTCGGTAAATAGGTCGTTGGAGTCGTCGCCGAGGCTTCCGTAGACTTCATCGGTCGAGATATGATGGAATCTACATCCCTCATATTTAACCTTGAAAACAAAGGGACTCTTCATCCAATGTTTGTAGGCGACATCGAGCAACGTGAACGTTCCATTGACATTTGTCTCGACAAAGACTCCAGGATTTTTTATGGAGTTGTCCACATGAGACTCAGCGGCAAAGTGAATAACACCCTTTATATCATATTCATCAAATATAAATTCTACGAGTTTACGATTACAAATATCCCCTTTGATAAATTTATATCGTGGATGATTTCCGATCTCTTTTAAATTATCAAGATCACCGGCATAAGTCAGTAGGTCAAGATTGACAATATTGTAGTTGTCATATTTTTCCAAAAAGTAAGGAACAAAGTTACTACCTATGAATCCTGCACAACCAGTGACCAAAATGTTCTTTTTATCATTGGAGAGCATTTAAATATTTTCCTTCGCTATATCCAGAAGGTATTGACCATAGCCCGTTTTTTTGAGTGGTTCCGCCAAACCGATTAATTGTGACCTGTCAATCCATCCGTTACGGTAGGCGATCTCTTCGATACAGGCAATTTTGTAGCCCTGCCTCTGTTCAACCGTTTGCACAAAGAGCGAAGCCTCCATGAGAGAGTCATGGGTACCGCTATCCAGCCAGGCGAAACCTCTTCCCAATAGCTCGACTTTCAGCTTACCTCTTCTGAGATACTCTTCATTGATGGATGTAATCTCCAGTTCTCCCCGCTCTGAAGGCTTGATGGATTTGGCGATCTTCACTACATCGTTATCATAAAAATAGAGTCCGGTCACCGCGAAGTTCGATTTTGGCTTTTCCGGTTTTTCCTCGATGCTGATGGCCCTTTGATTCTCATCGAATTCGACGACACCAAAACATTCAGGATCCTTGACCTGATAACCAAAGACGATTGCTCCCTCCTCCAATGAAGCCGCTTTTTTCAGAAGGGGTGTAAAGCCCTGTCCATAAAAAATATTGTCACCCAAGATCAAGGCCACCCTGTTATTACCGATAAAATCATCAGCCAAGATGAATGCCTGCGCCAATCCTTTGGGACTTGGTTGCACCTTGTAGAAAAACTTCATTCCCAATTGCGATCCATCACCCAGTAACTCTTCAAAACGAGTAATATCATTGGGCGTAGAAATAATCAAAATCTCTTTAATGCCGGCTAGCATAAGAACGGACAATGGATAATAGATCATCGGTTTATCATACACCGGCAATAACTGTTTGCTAATACATTTTGTGAGAGGATAAAGACGTGTACCGCTTCCCCCAGCCAATATGATGCCTTTCATATCGACTCCATCAACCTTATTACAGCCTTCCATCCACTCTCTTACCATCGAGCATCGACTTGATATCGTAGACTACTCGATGCTCATCACTCTCGAGATCCAAATTCTTAAACTCATTATGAGCAACCGCAAGCACAATTGCATCGTAAGCATCGAGCTGTAAACTCTCTTCGGGAACAAGAGAGATGCCATACTCGTGCTTCACCTCTTCCGGATCGGCCCAGGGGTCAAAGACATCGACCTGGGTGCCGAACTCTTGCAACTCTCTAATAACATCAATGACACGAGAGTTGCGGATATCGGGGCAATTTTCTTTGAAGGTGATGCCCAGGACCAGCACTTTGCCCCCTTCGATTCTTTGCCCTTTTTTGATCATCAGTTTGACGACCTGATTGGCGACATAGATCCCCATCTGATCATTGAGCCGGCGTCCGGCGAGGATGATCTCGGGATAATAGCCGACTTCTTGCGCTTTGTGGGTCAGATAGTAGGGATCGACCCCGATGCAGTGGCCACCCACCAGACCCGGCCGGAAGGGGAGGAAGTTCCATTTCGTCCCCGCCGCCTCCAGCACCGCCTGGGTATCGATGCCGAGTTTGTTGAAAATGATGGCCAGTTCGTTGACGAAGGCGATATTGATATCTCTTTGGGAGTTTTCGATGACCTTCGCCGCTTCGGCCACTTTGATACTGGGAGCCAGGTGGGTTCCGGCAGTAATCACGCTGGCGTAGAGCTCATCGATCTTTTTGGCGATCTCGGGGGTGGAGCCGGAAGTGACTTTCAGAATCTTCGTAACCGTATGCTCCTTGTCGCCGGGGTTGATACGTTCGGGGCTATAGCCGCAGTAGAAACCATTTTCGGTCGTTGGTGAGTCGGATGAGATATATTTCAGACCGGAGACTTTTTCGAGGATGGGGACACAGACCTCTTCGGTGGCACCGGGGTAGACGGTGGATTCGTAGATGACGATATCGCCGGGCTTGAGCACCTTTCCGATCGATTCACTCGCTTTGATCAGAGGGGTGAGATCGGGGCGCTTGTGTTTGTCGATGGGGGTCGGTACGGTCACGATGTAGACATTGCACTCCGCAATCTCATCGAGCTTATTGGTAAATTGCATTCCGTTGGCGATCGCCTCTTTGACTTGCGCTTCACTCAGCTCCAGCGTCCGATCGTAGCCGCGGCGTAGCTCATCGATCCGCCATTGGGCGATATCGAAGCCTGTCACCGGATATTTTTCACTAAAGGCATGTGCCAGCGGCAAGCCGACATACCCGAGCCCTATTACGGCTATTTTTGCCATTCAAATCTCTCCCATCCTATATTTAAGCGTAGAGTACTCTCTCTTGACTGAAAAATAAATTATATGTTTTTAACCAGAATACTAGCTGGCTTCAAGCATTGAGAAATTGTGTTTATGAGCTGATTATAAGCTATTCTATATATAATCTGTCTATTTTAATAACCGGATTTATGTTTGATAAGAGATCTGGGCAGGGGATGAGTGTAGTTGATGAATAAAACGGTACATACCCAAAAAGACGAAGACGAACTCGATCTTCGACAGCTGATCACTACGGTATGGCGACACCGCTGGGTCATCGCCATCTCCACCATTCTCGGACTGCTGATCAGCGCCTATGTCGCCTATTTCAAGCCCAACATCTATCAAACGACGGCCACGGTTGAAGTGCAAGTAAAAAACCCCTGGGGATGGGGGCAGCGAAGCGCAGTCAACGTGGCACTCACCGGAGGGACCGTGAGCAGCCTGGCCACGGAAACCAAAATTATTCGCTCCCGATTCGTCGTCGCTAAGGCACTCAAACAGGTCGATTTCGCCCATCACTATTTTGTAAAACATGGTTTCAAACTCAAAGAACTCTACAAAAAATCCCCCTTTACAGTGGAGTTGACCCGGGGATATGGGATCTTCTTTACCCTTTATCCCATGGATGAGAACCGTTTTCGACTCGAAGCCAAACTTCCGGGTGGAGGCCATTATAGTGCCGTACACCATTATGGCAAAGAGGTGCGCACTTCCCACTTTACTCTCGTCGTTCGCAGAAAGCCCGGGGACAAGCTGAAGGAGGATCACTACTTTTTCAGGGTGGACAACCCTCGGAAACTTCCCGCACAACTCAGCGGCCGGGTCGATGCCAAACCTGCCGGAAAACGGGCCTCCATCATCGAAATATCCTTCAACGATACGGTGCCTCTGAGGGATCAGGAATTTACCAATGCCCTGGCCAAAGCTTATCTGGAGCAAAACATCGAACGGCGGACTCTGGAAGCCGAAAAGACCCTGGAATTCATCGATTCCCAACTCAAGACACTGGCGGAGAACCTGAAAATCTCCGCCGCGAATCTGGAACGCTTCCAACGGAAAAACAAAACCATCGATATCGATAAGAAAGTGGAGCGCCTCTCCAAAGAGCTGGGAGAGTATGAAGCGCAGTTGGCCACGCTGCAACTGCAGGGGGATATCCTCGATTCGATGCTGAAGAAGGTGAGGAAAGGGAAAAATCTGGAAACCCTCACCCTGGCCGGCCTGGGGGTTGAAGATGATTCTCTGGCGGGGATCATCGGGAACCTCCGCGAAGCGATCCTCAAGAGAAAAGAGTTGCTCCGGGATTACACATCGGCCTATCCCGAGGTCAAAAAGCTCACATCGCGGATCAATCAGCTTCGACAGATCATCATTCAATCCGTAGGCAACCTCTACCACTCCATCAGAGAGAAAGAGAAATTTCTCCAGGCTCATATGGACAAGCTTCGTCGGCAGCTCGCTTCGCTCCCGGAAGACCAACGAAATTTCCTGGCCCTGCAACGGCGATTCGCCTCCAACGAGAAGTTCTACTCCTACCTGATGGAAAAGAAGACGGAAACGGAGATCCGAAAGGCTTCGACCGTGAGCGCCAATCGGATCCTGGATACCGCCCTCTATCCATCTTCTCCGGTCCGCCCCAAGAGAAAGATCATTCTGATCGTAGGGCTTCTGCTGGGGCTCATTGCAGGCATCGCCTATGCCTTTATCCGGGAATTGCTCAACGATAAAATCTATAGCGAAGAGGAGATCTCCGAGGCGACACAGGTTCCCAAACTCGGAGTCGTACCCCTCTTTCCGAAAAATGCACCCGAAATGGTGGTTTTGGAAGATCCGAAATCGGCGGCGGCGGAGGCTTTCCGGAGTATCCGGACCAATCTACTCTTTATGAACCCCAGAGAGAACGGGCAGGTGGTGGCCGTCACTTCGACGATCGAAGGAGAGGGAAAGACGACGATCTGTACCAACCTGGGAGCCATTATGGCGATGGCGGGCAAGCGGGTGATCATCCTGAATCTGGATATGCGCAAGCCCACCCTTCATCAGAAGATGAACCTTTCCAACCAAAAAGGGATGAGCAACCTGCTCTCCGGACATGCCAAACTACAGGAGGTGATCCAGAAGAGCAGGATCGAAAACCTGGATATCATCCCCTCCGGCCCCACACCTCCCAACCCCAGCGAACTCATCGGCGGGGTAATCCTCCCGGAAGCGCTGAAGGTCCTGAGACAACACTATGACGTGGTTATGCTGGACACTCCGCCCGTCGGCCTCGTCACCGATGCGAGACTGATCATGCGACTCTCGGATATCACCATTTATCTCTTTAAGGCGGGGTATTCTCGGAAACCCTTTGTCAAGCTGATGAATGAGCTCTATCAAGCCAACGGGAACAAAGGGCTCGGCTACATTTTAAACGCCTTCAACCCCAAACACCATGCCGGCTATGCTTATGGTTACGGCTACGGATATGCTTACGGATATGGCTATTATGGGGAAGAAGACAAAAAGGGTAGAAAGAAGAAAAAGTGATCGGCCGATGGTTCAAAAAAAAGAGGATGGACCGGACAGAGGATAACGGAGAGAAAGTCGTACTGCCCTTCGTGACCGATCTGCATTCCCATCTCTTGCCTGGCATCGACGACGGGGCAAAAACCCTCCAGGAGTCTTTGAAGCTTTTGAGCGGGTTGGAAGCATTGGGATATCGGAGGATTTACACAACCCCGCACATTATGAGCGACAGCTACCGAAACAGCAGCGAAACGATCAGAAAAGGTTTGGAGAAACTACGAAGCGCAGCCAAAGAGGAAGGCCTCACCCTGAAGATCGATGCGGCTGCGGAGTATTATCTGGATGAACTGCTCTTCGAGCGTCTCGATCAGGGGGATGTCCTGACCGTTGGAAACCGCCTCCTGCTCTTTGAAACCTCCTACTACAATGAACCCCTGCAGTTGGAAGAGCGTATCTACGAAATCTCGGCCAGAGGGTATCAGCCCCTGATGGCTCACCCCGAACGCTATCGATATGTCAAGGATCCCGAAAATTTTTACGGCAGACTCAAATCCCTTGGGGTCCTCTTTCAGGTGAATATCAACTCACTGGGGGGATACTATGGAAAAGATGCCGGTGACAAGGCATTATGGTTGGCAAAAAGAGGATGGATCGATTATCTGGGAAGCGACATGCACGGAACGAAACATTTGGAATTTTTGCAAAAAAGCTTTGGAGCAGAAGCCTTTAAAGAGGCCATAAGCAATAATTGTATATTAAATGATACAATTTGACGATTTGTAAAAAGTGAGGGTAGGATGTATAGAAAAATAGTGCTGGGAATGCTTGGTCTTGCAGTGCTTTTTGCCGTTTCGGGGTGTGGACGGGACCGCACACTCCTGCAAACCGATCAACCGGTCGTGATCAAAACGAAGGGAAAGATCTCTTACGATTACCGGATCAAACCGAACGATCGGGTGGCGATCACCGTCTATAAATATCCGGAATTGACCCCCACGAGCATGAGTGAAAAAGGAATTTTGGTCGATTCCCAGGGGTATGTATCCCTCCCTTTGATCCACCGGGTCCATTTGGCTGGCTTGACCCAGACCCAGGCGGCGAAGATGCTGGAGCGTCGTTACGGGAAATATCTGAAGGATCCCTCTCTCAACCTGGAAGTGATGAACAAACGCGCCTATATCCTGGGTGAAGTCAAAAAACCCGGTCCAGTGCCGCTGGATCGGGAAAAGACCACTGTTTTCGAAGCCATTGCGATGGGAGAAGGCTTGACCGACGATGCCGTACGGGACAATATCCTGGTCCTCAGCCATGACAGCCGAGGCAATCTGGAATTACGGCGTATCGATTTGAGCAATTACCACAATATCGCGCTGAGCAATATCACCATCAAGCCCGACGATGTGATTTATGTACCGCCCAGCAGTTGGAAAGAGTTTCGGATCAACAGTCAAAATTTCACCTCGGTCTTCAAAACGATCTCCGACATCGCCCAACCCTTCGTCACCCTGCATTATCTCTTCGACGATTAAACCGTGCAGCTTGCGGCAGTACTCTTGACAAGTGCCCTGGCGGCCGGGCTGACGGCTGTGACGATTCCCCTCCTGATCAAACAGGCTGAGGCGCTTTCTCTACTGGACACCCCCTGCCAACGCAGTGTCCATTTTCGACCCGTTCCGCGCGGGGCCGGGATTGCCTTTGTCGCCTCTTCCCTTCTGGTGCTCGCCCTTTTTGACAAAAACCATCTTAACGGTTTTTGGTGGATCTATATCGCAATGCTTGTCATATTGGTGACAGGGATTCTCGATGATCGTCACGAATTGACACCAAAAATAAAATTTTTGGGAATCCTCGCCGCGACAGCGCTGATCTGGGAAGGCGGCTTGCGCATCGATCAAGTGGGCAACTATCTCGGCTTCGATCTTTCCCTGGGCTGGTTGGCTTTCCCTTTCACCTATTTTGCCGTGGCAGGGTTTACCAATGCCCTGAACCTGATCGACGGTCTGGACGGCTTGGCCGGAGGGATCGCCTGGATGATCCTCGCCTTTTTCTTTTGGCTGGGGTGGGTTCACCACGATCATTTTCTGATCATTTTCTCTTCGGTATTTTTGGCAAGTGTGACTGTTTTCCTCTTTTTCAATTGGCATCCGGCAAAAATTTTTATGGGAGACAGTGGATCGCTCAGCCTGGGTTTTCTCATCTCCGTTCTGTCGATTTATGCTCTAAAATACATTCCCTCGGTGTCGGTACTCTTCATAGGTCTCTACCCGATCGTCGATACACTCGTGGCGATGATTCGGCGAAAAAGATCCGGACGTTCCGCCAGCCAACCCGATCGCTGCCATATCCACCATCTGATTCTCAATCGCTTCGGCAGGGTGCCTCAGAGTGTGCTGTTGATCATAGTCCTGCAAACGTTTGGATTGCTTACGGCAGTGTTGATACCTGAGGGAACGAATCAGGCTCCACTGCTTATCTTTTTCGCTTTGATCCTTTGGCTCACTTATCGTTGGGTCCTAAAAGAGATCCGTCGCCAGGGGCTTGAATGTTGAAAAGTTTGATTGAATAATCTATAAGAAAACTTACGTTATACTCGAATCAGACTATTTGGGGAGAGGGAAAGTATGCAAAAAAAGATCAGAAAGTATGTGGGAGGATGGGTAGTTTTGTCCTCTCTGCTGCTTGCGGGCGGTGACGTCGCACCCGTGCCTGTCGTGCCGGTAGAGAATGGAACAAGCTGTCTCTATATCGGTGGAGGAGTCGGTGCACGCAGCCTCTATGCGGACAAGCTGGATTGGGGATTCGACACTATACTGGGGCAGGACAAAGTAGCTGACCTCTTTGCGGTAGCCGGATGTCGTTTCCATAAATACCTGGCAATCGAAGGGCGGATAGGCAAGAGCTTCTTTGAGCGCGATTACTCCGACTCCTGGTATGCAAGCATCTTCCTGAAGCCGATCTATGATGTTACAAACGATTTCTCCGTCTACGGTCTGCTCGGTTACGGATATACCCATGCCGAAAAGTACGATGGACACGTTCCCGCCCCGGCCAACGAGATCGGGGATACCATCGTCTCTACCGGAAGTTTCCAATGGGGCCTGGGGGCCAGCTACGACATCAATGAAAAGTGGACGCTCTTCGCCGACTATGTCTGGATGCTTCACAATAAATCGATTCCACCTCAAAAACTCTATAATTACGATCCGCCGAAGCGATGGCACAAACTGAGTATCGATAATATCAACATCGGTCTGCTCTACCACTTCTGACCCCTCCTGCGTGCCCCCTTGCTTTTGGGGGAGGAAGCCGCTAGAATACGGCACCAAATCAACCCACCAGGACATGGTGAGCTTTTCTTCCGTACGATCCTGAGTACCTCCGCGTCACAGACTGTATCGCTTCACGATCCACTCTCATTTCACCGGCAGCATTCAGCCCGCACCCAATGAGGCTCTCGCTATGCCTGAAATGAAAGTAGACTATGACCTTCGAAGACTTCAACTTCAAACCCCAACTGGCCCAGGCCATCAAAGAGGCGGGATTCCGCGAACCCAGCCCTGTACAAAAAGAGGCGATCCCCCTGATCCTGGAGGGGCGCGACCTCATCGCACAGGCCCATACCGGTACCGGCAAAACCGCCGCCTTCGGACTTCCCGTGCTTCAGCAGCTCAGTTGCGATGGCAGCGTCGAAGCCCTGGTGATCGTCCCCACCCGGGAGCTGGCCACCCAGGTCAGCGATGAGATCTTCCGCTTCGGCAAAGCTCTGAGCATCCGCACCGCCACCGTTTATGGAGGCAGCTCCTACACCCGGCAAATCCAGCATGTCCAGAGTGCCTCGGTAGTCGTCGCCACTCCCGGCCGCCTCATCGACTTGCTCCAAAGCGGTAAGATTTCCCTCTCTCCCCGATTCGTCATCCTTGACGAAGCGGATGAGATGCTTGACATGGGCTTTCTCGACGATATCAAAGAGATCTTCACTCATCTCCCCGAGAGTCGGCAAACCCTCCTCTTCTCCGCGACCATGTCCAAAGAGATCCGCACTCTGGCCCAACGCATCCTCAAGGATCCCGCCACCGTCTCCATCACGGGAGGCAATGTCACCAATGAAAAGATCCGCCAACTCTTCTACGTCGTCGACGAGCCGGAGCGGGATGATGCCCTGGTGAGGCTGCTCGATTACAAAAATCCCGACAAGAGCATCATCTTTTGCCGGATGAAAAAAGAGGTGGACCGCCTCAGAGACTTCCTGGCAGCCCAGGGATACGACGCCAAAGGTCTGCACGGAGATATGGATCAGCGTCAACGCGAAGCGACGATCCGCGCTTTCAAAAACGGCCAGGCAGAGATCCTCATCGCCACCGATGTCGCCGCCAGGGGCTTGGATGTCAACGATGTCAGCCATGTCTTCAACTACCACCTCCCATTTGATCCCGAGAGCTATGTCCATAGGATCGGCCGGACCGGACGTGCCGGACGGGAAGGAACGGCAATCTCCATCGTCTCTCCCCACGAGTTCCGCTCCCTCCAGCGAATCCAGAAGAGTGTCGGCTCCTCCATCGAAAGCCGCATCATTCCGAGGATCGAAGAGGTACGCGCACAGCGCAGCGATGCCCTGATTCAGCGCATCGAAAAGCAGGAGGTCGATACCGCCTCTTACGAACTGATCGAAGAACTCAAAGAGGAGTATGACCTCACGACTCTCGCCTGCAAACTTCTGAGTATGCTTCGGGACGAGGAGGAAGTCCGGGGAGCTGACCGCATTGGCAAGGATCTCAAGGAGATCGAGCGTCTATTCACCCGTATGAAAGAGGAGCGTCATTACAAGAAGGGACGGGGCGGCCGAAACTACAATAACAATCGCCGCCGCAACGACCGTTCTGGAGGATATCGCAAAAAAGAGTCCGGTCGCCGCTGAGGCTCACGACTGACCTCTCTTAATCCTTCTCCTCTTTTCTTTCATCTAATCCATTTAATATTATGACAAACTTAATCAAGATGCATATATGTATAAACAATTTTAATTATTATTTAATGGTAATCGCAATACTATAATTAAATAGACCATATAAAAGGAGGATAATATGGTAATATTAAGAAAATATGGGCTTATTGCTATGACGGTAGGTGGCGTAGTTTTGTTGGTCGGATGCGGAGGGGGCGGTGGAACGCCCCCGGTATCCCAAAATGGTGTTTGCAATAAGTTCGTCCCACAATGGACAAAGCAAACCCGTTCCATACAGAGCGTTGATGACATCAAAAAAGCTCTATCCCCTGCCTGGATCATCAAAAACGGTGACTTTTATATGTTGAGTAAAGGGGCCGTTCAAATCTCCGAAAAATCGAGCTCTTCTACAAAGCGGATTTTCAAACGTATGGCGAGCGGGAAGTGGATGCTGCAGACGTTGGATAAGAGAAAAGAGGCGTCGCTCATAGGTATACAGTTGCGCGTCGCAGATCAAAACTGGACCTATGAGTGTCAATTCGGCGGAACCCTGAGCTTTACAAACGACAGTGTGGAAAACGATTTCAAATACACCTACCGTTTCTCGGAGTGTGAAGATTCCTCTGAAATCATGGAAAAACTGTTTGACGCTTTGTTTAACGGAGAGCCCATGGCCCAGCCGGAGCCTGAATCCAACGATACGATTTTCCATTACAATGGGACCGTCTCTGAAGAATTGAAAGAGTGTGGAGAAGAATCTTGTGCCTATGCCGAGGAGTTGAGCTTCAATGCATCACAGTTCTCGGCAACAACGGTACGGAGTGATGAAGACGTCAACGGTTCCTTCGGTATGAACCTCTCACTCTGGGCAGGGGCAGGACCCGACAGCGACGATATCCATTACGCTTCACTCCAAGCCGACGGATGCGTTGCCATTGACGGCACGGACAACGACGGATACCTGCTCAAAGCGAATCTAAGTTTCAACCGGTTAAATGTCGATATCAACTCTACGACAGAGATCGAACCTCTCGTGCGACAGCAGGGCAAGAGTATGGCTCAAAACCATAGCAATGAACCGGAGCGTGTCCGTGTGAACCTGGATGGCTATGCCGGTCTGCAGGGGCAGTTCCGTGAAGATGACGAGAGCAATCTTACCTCTCTGGATTCCTATCAGTTCTATGCCGAGGGGGTGACCATCGACAATGTTTACGACAATGATAGCGAAGACGACAATCTCACCGTCAGTGGAAAGTTCGGTGACGCTTGTATGCAGGGAGTCGTCACCTACCAGGGTACCGTAGGGCCCCAATGGAATGACAAAAGTGTTCCTATGGATGGCAACCTCAGTCTGAACGACGGTGAAGCGACGGTCGTCTTCAATGAGGAAAACGTCACATTCCTGAACAACAGTGGGGGTATACTTCAAACCTTTGTCGGTGGACCCGATGAAAATGTTTCCTGGGACGATTTGACCGATCCACAATGTAGCAAAATCTACCGTGATCTCTTGGACAATTTCTTCCCGTTTCAATAAAATCTCTTCATCTCCCCGCTTGGGGAGTATCTCAGTGGGGATGGACGATACCTTTCAAGAATATTTTTCGACGCTCGATGCCCAAGAGTGTCGGACGGGTCAGGTCGGGGTAGGTTCCGTGCAAGCCTTTGCCATCCAGCCCGTGACACCCGGCGCAGACACTGCTGAAATACATTTGCGCATCCCGGGAATAGGAGTGAGGGCATCGATGGCCGCCAAGCTTCATCACATAGCATGCAATCTCCGGAGCCGACTCTGGCGGCACATATCCCCCCTCCATTTCACCGCCGGGAAATCCCAGGGTATGGGAACCGTGATTGATCACATTGACGATATAGTGGTAAAGGTATTCCGGCGTATCGATTTGCCGCAGCTCCTCTCTTGCCTTATCTCTGTCTATCGAAGGCTTTGATATGAGCGAGGAGGGGCTTTGATGGATAGAGTGTTCATTTGCCCTCTTCCGCAAACTTTCTATGACCCCATAAAGCACCAGAGCCACAATGATCACAACCGTCAATCGGATGGTCCAGCGCCAATATTTTATGTTCCACTCCTTCTACTTTTCAATCCAATATCAAGGTAACTCAATGAAAACAGCTCAATGCCCATACATCATATTGGGCAGCCAAAGGGCGATCTGAGGAATGTAAGTCACCAACAAGAGCCCGACGAGGATGGTCAAGCTCCAGGGAAGAGAATAGACGATGACATCCTTGAGGCTCACCCCGGTAATCCCGCTGGTGACAAAGAGGTTCAGCCCGATGGGTGGGGTAATCATGCCCAATTCCATATTGATCGTCACGACGATCCCGAAATGGATGGGATCGATGCCCAGGGCGATGGCCACCGGAAGAAGCAAGGGCACCATAATCATAATGATGGCGCTGGGCTCCATAAAGTCCCCGGCAAAAAAGAGCAGGATATTGACGAAGAGTAGAAAGAGTATCGGCCCTACGTGCATCCCGATCAGCCACTCGGTAATCATCCGCGGTACATTCTCCAAGGTCAGGAAGTGGGCGAAAAGCATCGCATTGGCGATGATGAACATGATCATCGCGGAGGTCTTGGCCGCATCCAGGAAAACCCGGGGCAGGTCCCGCCAGGGAATGTCCCGATAGATGAACATACTGACGAAGAAGCCCCAAACCGCCGCCACCGCCGCCGCCTCGGTCGGGGTGAAGATGCCCCCGTAGATCCCGCCGATGACGATGAGGATGGTCATCAGCGCCCAGGAGGCTTCACGCATCTTTTTCAGGCGGACCCGCCAGGGCTCGGGCTCCGTTCGCTTGAAACCCAGGCGACGGGCACCGATGTAGGTCACCGCCATCATCATCGCCCCGATCATCAAACCGGGAACGATCCCGGCGATGAAGAGTTTGCCGATACTCTGCTCCGCGGTCACGCCATAGACGATCATGACGATCGAGGGGGGGATCAAAATCCCCAGGCTTCCCGCCGTAGCCACGGTACCGATGGCGTAACGCTTGGGATAGCCTGCTTCCTCAATGGCACCGAACATAATCGAACCGATCGCAACCACCGTCGCCGGGGAGCTGCCGCTAACGGCGGCGAAGATGATGCTGGCAAAGATCGCCGCCATAGGCAGGCCCCCGGGGAAATGGCCGACCATCGATTTGGCGAATTCGATGATCCGTCGGGCGCTGGACCCCTTGGAGAGGAGGCTACCGGCCAGGATGAACATTGGAATCGCCATCAAAGAGTAGCTTTCGACCTTCTCGAAAATCATCGAAGAGATTTCGATGGGTGAGAGCTGGGTAAAGCTCACCAGCGTCAGAAAGGTGGAGGCCCCCAGAGCCACGGCCAGAGGAGTGCCGATCAGCATCAAAAAGGCGAAGAGTCCAAAGAGTGCTGCAACACTCATAGCATCCCTCCTGTCTTTTTCTCAACCCGGCGCACCAGTTCCTCTGGCGCAGCTTCTTCCAGCTCCGCCAGGATCATCTCGGCTTCACTGTGGCGTACCACCTCTTCGGCTGGAGTGTGCCAAATCTCGATGAACTTTTCCGCCACCCTCCAGGCGGCGAAGGCGAAAGAGACAGGGATCACCGAATAGGGAATCCACATCGGAATATCCAGATCGATAGAGCGCTCATCTAAATCAATCGTCAGAAGGAGATACTGATAACCGTACCAACTCACCGCTGCCAGATAGATGAAAGTAACGAAATGGGAGAAGAGCATCAAAGCTTTGGCGACTCGGGGGGAGAGCTTTTCCAAGAGGATCGTCACGGCGATATGGGCATCTTCCTTGAAGCAATAGGCCGCCCCAAAAAAAGCACTCCAAAGAAAAAGATAGACCGTCAACTCTCCTGCCCAGGTGAGAGAAGAGCCGAAGACATAACGCGCCACGACATTATAGAAAGCCAGAGCCACTCCGCCGGCAATCCCGATAGCAGCAATGGATTGATTAATCCAACCGATCACCCGACTAATCCAGGCAAAAACTTTCTTAAGAAACTTCATCTGCCCCTCCCCTCAATCGAGTTCAAAACTCTCAAAAATTTTCAACTCGACTGATTAAAAATCTAAATCCAATTCCACTCACTAACGACCAAGACCCAAGTAAGCGACAGAGCGCTTACTTGGTATTCTGTGCCGCCTGGATCAGGTCTTTGCCGATGAGTTTGGGGTCGTAGAACTCGGGGTAGATCACTTCCATCGCCTTTTTCCATTCGGCGATCTGCTCGGGAGTCAGCTTGGTGATCTGAAGCTTGCCGGTCTTGTCGGCATACTCTTTGATCTTGGCAAATTGGCTCTTGTCCAGCTCAATAGCCCATTGACGCTCTTTGGCAGTCGCCTCTTTCATCGCCTGCTTCACATCGGCTTTGAGATCATCGGGAAGCGAATTCCAGAATTTTTTGCTCATCACGACCAGATAGCCCAGGTAGCCGTGGTTGGTGAGGCTCATATATTTCTGTACTTCGTAGAACTTCTTGGTGTAAATGTTGGAGTTGGTATTCTCCTGACCGTCGATGACTCCCTGCTGAAGGGCCGAATAGACTTCGGAAAAGGGCATAACCTGTGGAATGGCACCTACCGCTTTGAACTGAGCTTCAAGCACCTTGGAGCTCATAATGCGGAATTTGAGCCCTTTGCAGTCGGTGGGGTGGATCAGAGGGCGCTTGGAGTCGGTGATCTGCTTGAAGGCGTTGTCCCAGAAATCGAGAGCAACGAAGCCTTTGGCCGTCACCATATCTTTGAGCTTCTGACCCACGGCACTGTCCTGGACCCGGTGGAGATGATCAATGTCTTTGAAGAGGAAAGGCAGGTCAAAGAGTGCCAGTTGGGGGACGATTTTGCCGAATTTGGAGAAGGAGGGGCATGCCATCTGGACCGAATTGAGGCGTAGTGCTTTGAGTACAGCGCTGTCTTTGTAGAGCTGACTGTTAGGATAGACCTGCACATCGATACGCCCCTTGCTTAACTCTTCCAGACGTTTCGCGAAGAAGTCGGCCGCTTTGCCTTTGGGAGTGTTGGGGCTGACGACGTGGCTGAATTTAAGCACATAATCCGCAGCCGAAGCAGAGAGAGACATTGCCGCAGAGACTCCCAGGGCCAACAGAGCATTTCGTACCAATTTCATTTTTTCTCCTTTTAATTTGGGTTTGAAGCTTCAAGTATAGGGGAAGATGGCTTAGACAGACTTTCGAAATTTATCAAATAACTAATCATTATGCTACAATTTTACAACAAAGCGAAGATAGGAATATAAATGAAAAAAACAATGTTGGTTTCGGCTATGGCTCTGCTCCTTACCGCCTGTGCTCCTTCACCCGAAGCCCCCGACGGTCATCGAGAGCATACTCCTACTGGACAAAGAGCACATAGTGCCAAACAATATGAAGATCTCGGTGTCCGTTATATCACCGGTGACGGCGTGCCAATCGACGGCTACAAAGCGGTGAGCTATCTGGAACGGGCCTGCAGCATGGGGCGTGCCAGCGCCTGCAATGGAGCCGCCTTCATCTTCGCCGATGCCGAAGGGGGCGTAAAGCAGGACTATAGAAAGGCTCTGGACTACTGGAGCCGTGCCTGCCGGCTGGGTGATCGGACCGGCTGTGCCAATTATGATTTGGCCCAGGACAAGCTGCGGGAGCTGCGTGCCTCCCATTGATCACTTCTCTCGAACAAACCCTCTTTTTCAGGGATAGTGACTTTGGTCATTGAACACAACGACTCTTTTATGCAATTTTATTATGCGACTGAAGTCGCATCTCCGGGTTCTCGCTCTCTGTGCAGATTACCCGTGGAATCCATAAAGCGTGGGAAAAAGAACAATCGAAGCCAGGACCAATATCTGTAGGATGATAAAAGGAATGACCCCCCGATAGATATCGGTCGTCTTGACCTCCGGCGGAGCGACCCCCTTGAGGTAGAAGAGGCTGAAGCCGAAGGGGGGTGTCAGGAAGGAACTCTGAAGGTTCAGTGCGATCAGGATAGCGAACCACATCGGATCGATCCCGATCGTCTGGGCAATGGGCAGCAGGATCGGCACGACGATGTAGGAGATTTCGAAAAAGTCGATGAAGAAGCCCAGGAACATGATGATCGCCATAGAGAGGATCAGAAAGCCCCACTTCTCACCGGGAAGCTGGGTCATGAAGTGCTCCACGATTTCGTCGGCACCGCTGTAGATAAAGACCATCGAAAAGGCAGTGGCGCCGACCAGGATGGCGAAGACCATGGAGGTGGTCTTGACGGTCTCCAAAGATGCCTCTTTGACCATTTTGTAACTCAGTTTACGATAGAGCGCCGCCAGGATCAGACTGCCCAAAGCGCCCAGGGAGGCCGATTCCGTCGGCGTGGCGATCCCGGCGAAGATCGATCCCAACACCAGGACGATGAGGGTCAGGGGCGGGATGATGGCGATGAGGGCCTTTTTGACACTGGCCCCGTATTTCATCCCCTCTTCCGGCTCCAGAGCCGGAGCCACTTCGGGCTTGAGAAAAGAAATAACGAGAATATAGAGAATATAGACTCCCACCAGGGCCATTCCCGGCCAAATGGCCGCTTTGAAGAGGTCGCCGACCGGCAGCTGAAAGACATCAGCCAGGACGATCAGCACGATGGAGGGGGGAATGATCTGCCCCAGGGTTCCCGCCGCGCAGATGGTTCCGGTAGAAAGCGGTTTATCGTAGCCGTGACGCAACATGATCGGCAGGCTGATGACTCCCATCGCCACGACCGAGGCGCCTACCACCCCGGTCGAAGCGGCAAGCAGCGCCCCGATGAGCACCGTAGAGATCGCCAAACCTCCCCTCACCTTGCCGAAGAGCGTCCCCATACTCTCCAACAGCCGCTCGGCCAGCTGGGATTTTTGCAGGACGATCCCCATAAAGATGAAGAGAGGGACTGCCATCAGAATCTTGTTGGTCATGATGGAGTAGATACGGAAGGGCATCATGCTGAACATGGAGAGAAATTCATCCCACCAATCCGCCAGCGTCACCCCGCCGTCAGGTAGTAGCTCAAACAGCGCCGCCAAGGCTCCGAAGTAGATCGAAACCGCCCCGAAGGTAAAAGCGACAGGAAAACCGATCACCAGCAGCAGCAGTGCCGCGCCGAACATAATCAGGCCGATCATTCGATCACCTCCTCTTCGGGCTCGGGAAGCGGAGGCTCGACCCCCCGAAGGATGTTGATGTTGTGAAGCATAAAGTTAAAAGCGCAAAAGATCAGGAAAGCAAACGCCAGAGGGATCTGTGCCTTGATGATCCAGCGATAGGGCAACCCTCCCGGATCTTCGCTGATCTCGTGGGTCGTATAGGCATCCATCACGAAATCCCAGGAGCCGTAGATCACCAGCAGCGCCAGCGGCAGTAGGAAAAAGATGGTCCCGAGAATATTGATCCAGGCCTGCTTGCAGGGGCTGAGCCGATCGTAGAGGAAGTCCACCCGTACGTGGGCGTTGTAGCGCAGTGCATAGCCGGTGCCGTAGAGCATGATCACGGCAAAAGTGTGCCACTCCAGCTCCTGCATAGCGATGGAACTGTCGTGAAAGACATAGCGCATCATCACATCCCAGGCCACATTGAAAATGAGCCAGATCATCAAAATCCCGGTCAGGTATCCGACGGCATCGATGATCTTGTCGGTGATCTTTTCCAGTTTGCTCAGCAAAGAGAATCCTTTGGGTTTAGTTATTAGTCATTGGTCATTAGTCATTGGGAGATTGAGAGATTGGGAGATTGGATTAGTAGTCATTTTATAAAGAGCTCTAATACCAATGACTAATCGCGTAACGAACGCTACAGCGTTCGTTACTTTGTAATGCCCAGCTCTTTGGACATCTGCAGATAGTAATACTGGCTCATCATCGACCAGTCGCGGGCTTTCTTCATATAGGAGAAGTAGTCGTCGCGAATCTCTTTAAACTTGGGGTTTTTGGCCGCATACTCGTCGTAGACTTCGTCTGCCGCTTTTTTCAGTGCCTTGAGTACCGGAAGGGGGAAAGTCTTGACCTGGATATCGGGGTGCTCTTTTTTCATTTTTTGCCATGCATCGACCGATTCGGCAAAGTTCTCGATATACATATCCATCGCCGCCGCTTTCATCCCGACTTCCAGCATCGTCTGATACTTCTTGGGCAGTTTGTCGAAGGCCTTTTTGTTGACCAGGAACTGCATCTCGGAAGCGGGCTCATGCCAGCCGGTGTAGTAATATTTGGCGACTTTGTGGAAGCCCATCTTGATATCCATACCGGGCCCGACCCACTCCAAAGCGTCGATGGTGCCGCGGTCGAGTGCTGTATAGAGCTCCCCGGCGGGAATGTTGGTCACGTTGACGCCCAGCTTGGCCATGACCTCTCCGGCCAGGCCGGGGATACGCATTTTGAGCCCCTTGAGGTCATCGACGGTCTTGATCTCCTTGCGGAACCAACCCCCCATCTGGTTGCCGGTATTTCCGCCGGGATAGCTGTAGACACCGAACTTGTCGTAGACCTCTTTCATATATTTCATCCCGTTGCCGTAGTAGAACCAGGCATACTGCTCGGAGGGGGTCATGCCGAAGGGAACCGTGGTAAACCAAACGGTATTGATATCTTTACCCTTCCAGTAATAGGAACCGCTGTGTCCCATCTGATACTGGCCGCCTTTGACCATATCGAGGATCCCCAGAGGCGCTTTGTGCTTCTCTTTTCCCTCCACCTTGATAATAAACTGACCGTCGCTCATCTCTTTCATCCAAGCCGCCAGCTTCGCCGGAGGAGACGCCAGAGGAGTCAAGGTGGAAGGCCAGGTCTCCGCCAGCTTCCAGCGGATCTTTTTGGCCGCTACTGGAGAAGCCAGCACCATCGCAGCGGCTGCCACCGCACTGATCTTGAGGATCGTCTTTTTCATTTTCACTCCTTGGGAAATGGAATAACGGTAAATTGTAGCTCAAAGAGACTAAATGACAAATTGAGAATTGAGAATTGAGGAGAGAAGAACTAGTAACTAGAAACGAGTAACTAGTAATTTATTAATCGAAGAAGATATGGCAAAACAAACTTCGATGTAGAAAGTTTCGGATTTGGTATAGATTCGTTCGAGGCGTGTGAGTGGAACGAGGGAGCTTACTCAAAGTAAGTGACAAAACGTCGAGAAATATTTTTTAGCGATCAAGGATGATTACGGATTTGCCGTAGATTTGTTCGAGATGCGTGAGTGAAGCGAGAGAGCGTACTTAAAGTACGTGACCGAGCAGAACGAAGCAGCTCGGGCGAAGATACGGTAAAAACTACTTAGATGTAGAAAGTTTCGGATTTGGTATAGATTCGTTCGAGGCGTGTGAGTGGAGCGAAGGAGCTTACTCAAAGTAAGTGACCGAGTGCAACGAAGCGACTCGGACGAAGATGTGCCGAAGCCGAAACTTTATACCTTGGCTTCTTCGCGGCGTTGCAGATACTCCCACTTCTCATTGATCTCTTTCTGGATCCGATCGATCACGTGCCGGTTCTCCGGCTTGAAGAGGTGCTTGTAGCGTCCCTGGGCCGCCAGGTACTCCTCGACCGGGATGACGTTTTTGGGTCGGTAGAGAATGTTGAGCTCGGTCCCGTTGATGATCTCATAGATGGGGAACATCAGTGTGTCGGTCGCCAGGTCGGTGATGTGGATCGTATCTTTGGGGTTGAACTTCCACTCGGTGGTACAGGCGCTGACGGTGTTGATGAAACAGGGCCCTTCGGTCTCGAGGGCTTTTTGGAAACCTTTGGCCATGATCTTCCACTTGTTGGGAGCCAGCTGGGCGACATAGGGGGCTCCGTGTGCAGCCATGATGGCGACCATATCTTTTTTCTTCTGCTTCTTCCCGTAGCTGACCCGGCCCGCCTGGGCGGTCGACGTATGGGCACCGATCGGAGTCGAAGAGGAGCGCTGGCCGCCGGTATTGGCATAGTTTTCATTGTCGAGGCAAATGTAGGTAAAGTCATGGCCACGCTCGACTGCACCGGAGAGCCACTGGAATCCGATGTCGTAGGTCGCACCGTCCCCGCCAAACGCGACGAACTTGACGGGAGCATCGGGATCTTTGAGGGTCCCTTTGCGCTTGCGGGCCTTGTACATCGCTTCGGCACCCGAAGCGGCGGAGGCAGCGTTCTCGAATCCGATGTGGATCCAGGAGGTATCCCAGGAGGTGTAGGGATAGACCGCCGTACAGACTTCGAGGCATCCGGTGGCGCTTGCGATCACCAGGTTGTCGTCGGTAGCGTTCATCAGTTCCCGAACGATCATCGAGTGGGCACAGCCGGGACAGAGGAGATGCGCTCCTTCGAAGCGCTCGTTGGCGGTGGAAAATTCTTTCAGGTTTTTAATGGATTGCAATGCCATTTCAGCTCCTTTTCATCTCATAAAATCCCAGCTTGGGTCCGCGCAGACCGCTGAACTGCTGTACGGGTGTTGTAATGTATCCGACATCGGCATTGGCCTTCTGCTCTCTGAAGATCCGCTTGGCTTCTTCGACGGAGAAGTCCCGGCCTCCGAGTCCGTAGATAAAGTTGGTCACCATCGGGCGCTGATCGGCGGGGATGGTCGCCAAGGCTCCGCAGGTTTCGTTATAGAGGGCACCCATGGCTCCCATAGGGCAGGAGCGGTCGAGGGCTGCGACGCATTTCAGTCCCGCCAGGCTCTCTCTGAGCTCTTCGAAGGGGAAGGGGCGGATACAGCGGGGAGCGACGACCCCTGCCTTGATCCCCTCCTCTTCCCGCAGTTGCTTGGCGGCAAGAATGGAAGTTTCGACGGTACTGCCCAGGGCGAGGATCGCCACTTCGGCATCTTCCATCATATAGGTTTCCAGACGCTTGTATTTCCGTCCGGTCTTCTTCTCGAACTCGTCGAAGACCCGGTCGATCACCGTATAGGAATCCATCAGCGCGCGGTGCTGCTTCGCTTTATGCTCGTAGTGCCAATCCTCCTCGGTCTGGGCTCCGTAGGTGACGGGCTTGGAGAAGTCGAGCATCTCTTCGACGGGCTTATAGTCACCGACAAAAGCGTAGGCTTCGTCGTCGCTGAGAGGATGTATATTCTGGGCAGTGTGGGAAGTGACAAAGCCGTCTTGATGGACCATCACCGGCAGGCGGACATTGATGTCTTCGCCGATTTTGAAAGCGCAGAGGTTCAGGTCGTAAGCCTCCTGGGCATTGAAGGCATCGAGCTGGACCCAGCCGCTGTCGCGTCCCAGATACATATCGCCGTGATCACCCCGGACGTTCAGCGGAGAAGCCAGAGCCCGGTTGACGACATTGAGGACGATGGGCAGGCGCATTCCGGATGCCTGGTAAAGCACCTCGACCATCAGCATATATCCCTGAGACGATGTGGCGGTCGCGACCCGTCCTCCGGCAGCGGCGGCACCGACGCAGGTAGACATCGCGCCGTGCTCCGATTCGACCATGACATATTCACCGTCGATATACCCGTTGGCGACGAAGGCTCCATAGGTTTCCACGATCGGGGTGGAGGGGGTGATGGGATAGGCGGCGACCACATCCACCTGGGCTTGCCGCAGCGCCTGGGCGGCGGCGTAGTTTCCGTCCCAGACTTCGACTTCATTCAGTTGCATTTTCTCAGCCATGACAATCCTTTACTTTTTCTCTTTCTTTTTCTTCTCGGGCCACTGGGAGAGGGCACTCTCCAGATCCTCCGCTTCGGCAAACATCAGCAGGGACTTGGGGTTGGTGGGGCAGACTTCGACACAGACGCCGCACCCTTTGCAGTGATCGTAATCGATTCCCAGCATCTGCTTGTCCCGGGAGATGATGGAGGTATCGGGGCACCAGACCCAGCAGTTTTGGCAGTCGATGCAGATATCCCGGTTGTAGACCGGCTTGATCACCCGCCAGGAGGCGACGGTCGCCGTATAGCTGCTGAAATCGCTGTAGGGGCGCTCTTCAGGACGGATATGCGCCACATTTTCCACTTCCTGTTCGAAGGAGTTGAGGACGACCCCGTGGGTCACTTCATCCCAGCCTACCAGCTCTTCGGCACCCAGTTCCCGGATACCGCGTTTGTCGGTTGCCAATACACCTTTCATGTCGATCCTTTCTTATTTCACTTCGTTGTAGGCACGGGTGATCGCGCGCATGTTCCCGTCGATGATCTTCTGGGGGAATTTGGCAAGAACCCGTTTCATCGCATCCAGGAAAAAGTCGAGCTCGAACATCCCGGAGACTTTGACCCAGGCACCCAGCATCGGGGCATTGGGGATGGCACGCCCGATCTCATCCATGGAGATCTGCATGCAGTCGACCACATGGACACGATCTTTTTTATCCTGAAGCTCGGGGATCTGGGCGATCAGCTCCTCTTTGCTCATATGGGTCGTGATGACATACTGTGTCTCGGGCTTGTCGTTTTCGGTGATGTTGTCGGTAAAGGCAAGCGCCGGGTCGATGACCAGAACATAGTCGGGGCGCATGAATTTTTCATGGTTGATGATCGGCTCATCGTCGATCCGGTTGTAGGCGCGCATCGCCGCCCCCCGCTTGGCGGAACCGTAAAGGGCGAAGGCTTGAACCTCTTTGCCGGTCGTGGAGACGACGTCTCCCAAACCCTTGGCACCGGTCACGGCTCCCTGTCCGGCACGGGAATGCCATCTGATCTCTATCATAAATCCTCCTCGAACTTGGAAATTGAACCTATTGTAATCGGCTGAGCTTAAAAGAGCCTTTTTTATGAGGGTTCAACGGGTGTTTGGGCGATCAGTGTCACAGCGCTCAACGCATCGGGGGCCAAACGCTCTCCGCAACGCCGCAGGTCCTCCTCTTTCCCGTAGCCGCAGAGCAGCCCGATCCCCTCGATCCCCGCCCGGCGCGCCGCCTCCAGGTCCATACAGGTATCGCCGATCATCCAGCATCCCTTTGGGGGACACCCCATCCGCTTCAGAGCGGAGAGGATCGGCTCGGGGTGGGGTTTGTGCCGGGTGACATCTTCGCTGCCGATCAACACATCGAAATACTCCATCAGCCCGAAATGCTCCATCAGTTCCTGGGAGTAGAGGCCGGTCTTGGTGGTCACGATCCCCAGGCGGGCGAACTCCGCCGCTTTTTTCACTGCAGCTTCAGCCCCGGGGAGCAGAACGGTCTTTTGAGTGTGGACCTGCCGGTAATTCTCTTTGTAGGTCCGGACATAGTCGTCGATCCGCTCTTCGGGTACCCCCAGCTTGCGATACATATCGGCCAGTGGATGCCCCACCTGTGCTTTGATCACCTCCACATCAGGCACTTCACCCCCCAGAATTTCGAAGCTCCGGGCGAAACTCTCCAGAATCGCTTCCGTCGAATCGATCAGGGTACCGTCGAGATCGAAGAGGATGGTGTATGGTCGTCGGTTGTCGGATATTGGCATTTTTACTCCATATTATAAATAGTCACAAGTCGCAAGTATTTTTTGAGTGTTAAGCGTCGAGCGCTGAGTGTTGAGAGTTTTTCTCGGTTGCAGCAAATCAAAAATTCTCAATTTCGGTTCCTCACTCCTCATTCCTCACTCCTCACTGGATTGAGCTCCGCTCAATCCCTGATTTTCCAATCGATAAAGTTGTGCTGAATACCGATGATGGAGGGAGTGACTCCCTTGATCCGCCGGCTCACCGCTGTGATGGAGTTGGGGATATAGAGGAAGACATAGGGGTAATCCCGAACGATGAGTTTGAAAATTTTACGGTAGTTGGCGGCGAAGGCTTCGGGATCTACCAGGCGTTCACTCTCCTTGATGAGGCGATCCACTTGGGGGTTGTGGTAGCCCACGAAATTGAAGCCCCCCTTTTTGTCCCCGTCACTGTGCCAAATGCTGTAGGCGTCGGGGATGAGGCTCAGGCTCCAGCCCAGCAGCACCGCTTCGAAATGACGGGGGAAGACCACGGTATTGAGAAAGGCTTGCCACTCCATCGTGCGGATCTTCATCTGCACGCCGATCTTGAGCAACTGCTGCTGAATGATCTGGGCCGCGTAGATGCGGGTTTCGTTGCCGGTGTTGGTCACCAGGGTAAATTTCAAGGGGTGCTTCGTATCATAGCCCGCCTGTTTCAAAAGCTCTTTCGCCTTTCGGGGGTTATAGCCTTCGGGGGTGAAATCTTTGGGATAGACAGCGCTTCCGGGCATAAAGGGGCCGTAACAGGGAGAACCGTGGGAAAAGAAGAGCAGATCGATAATCTCCTGCCGGTCGATCCCCAGGGCGATCGCCCGCCGCACCCGCCGATCACGGAATTTCGGGTCGCGGAGATTGAAGCCCAGATAGGTGTAACTGTAGCTCAGCTGCTCGTAGATGGCATACTTTTCGCGAAATCCCGGACCCGCCTGGCGGGTGAGCTGGAGGGGGCTCAATCCGCCGATATCGAGTTTGCCGGCTTTGAGCATCATAAACTCGGTGGCCGGATCCCCTATATAATGATAGATCTGCTTCTTGATAAAAGGTGGATGCTCGTAATAGTGCTCGTTGGCTTTGAGGACGATCCGCTCGTTGATGCCGAAGGGTTTGGTCATTTTGTAGGGGCCGGTTCCAACGGGCAATTTGTTGAGCCGGCTGCGCATGGGGTCTTTTTCTTTTTTCCAGAGGTGCTCCGGGAGCATCCCCATCATCCAGATCGAAAGGGCCTTGAAATAGGGTTGGGCGTAATGGACCCTTACCGTATACTCATCCGGAGTCTCCACCGATTTCACATATTTGAAATCGCTCTTGTAGGGGGTGACTACTTTATCGGAGCGGAGGAAATCATAGGTGAATTTCACATCCCTGGCTGTAAAGGGATGGCCGTCGTGCCAGCGCACCCCTTGACGCAATTTGAAAAGAAGGGTCCGGTTGTCTTCGAAATGCCAACTTTGCGCCAAATCCGGAACGATCGAACCGTCGGCATCGAATTTGAGCAGACCGTTGAAGATCCAATCGGCGATTTCACTGCTGGAGCTGTCGGTGGCAAGCAGGGGATTGAGTCGGGTGGGCGAGGAGGAGATCGCCCGGTGGAAGGTCGCAGAATCCGCCAGGAGCATTCCCGTCAAAAAGAGCATGATTCCCAGCCATCGCTTCATCCACACCTCCTGATGTGAGCGGATTTTAACATAGTTTTTCCCCGCTCTATCCAGAGGAAACGGACGATAGGTAATTAAAGTATTAATTAAAGATATATTACTTATAAGCATTACTATTTTTTATAGAAAATTTTTCATTTTTAATTGGAGTTTAATCAAGTCCGGACTAGAATAGAAGCCAATCAAAATCAATCGAAAGGATAGGCATGGCTAGAGTAGTAGTTATGGGCGGTGGTGTTTCAGGACATACCGCTGCAACCTTCGCCAAGAAATGGCTGGGCAACGAACACGAGGTAGTCGTCGTCACCCCCAATGCGAATTGGAACTGGATCCCCTCCAACATTTGGGTGGGTGTTGGCGAAATGAAGAAGGAGGAAGTCGTCTTCCCCCTCGCCCCCGTTTACGAAAAAGCGGGGATCGATTACCGCCAGGCCAAAGCAGTCTCCATTCATCCCGAGGGGAGTGAAGAGTTGGAAAAACCCTTCATCACCATCGAGTATACCGGTCAGGGCAAAGAGGGCAAGACCGATCAGATCACTTATGATTATCTGATCAACGCCACCGGCCCCAAACTTAACTTCGACGCGACTCCCGGACTGGGTAATGGCCAGGGCCAGCTCGGGCCCCATACCGTCTCTGTCTGTACCGCCGATCATGCCGTACATGCCAATAACGAACTGCGCAAAATCTTCGAAAAAGCCAAACAGGGCAAGAAACAGAAGATCGTCGTCGGAACCGGTCACGGAATGTGTACGTGCCAGGGAGCCGCGTTTGAATATATCTTCAACATCGAATTTGAAGCCCAAAAAGCCGGCATCCGCGATATGCTCGACATCGAATGGATCTCCAACGAATCGTTCCTCGGTGATTTCGGTATCGGCGGTCTGCACATCAAACGTGGTGGTTATGCCGCGAGTTCCAAGCTCTTTACCGAGTCGCTCTTCGTCGAGCGTGGGGTTGACTGGACCATCGGTGCCCATGTAAACAAAGTCGAAGAAGGCAAGCTCCATTATGAGCAACTCGACGGAAGTGAAGGAGAAATAGAGTTCGACTTCGCAATGCTGATTCCCCCCTTCTCCGGTGTCGGCCTCAAAGCCTACAACAAAGCGGGAGAGGACATCACCGGAGAGATCTTCGCACCCAACGGCTTCCTGAAAGTGGATGCCGACTATACCGCCAAGCCTTACGAAGAGTGGAAAGCGAGCGACTGGCCCCGTACCTATCAGAACCCCACTTACAAGAACATCTTCGCCGTGGGAATCGCCTTCGCTCCCCCGCATGGAATTTCCAAGCCGATGAAGTCACCCAAAGGTACTCCCATCAACCCGACGCCTCCGAGAACCGGTATGCCCTCCGGTATCATCGGGAAGAACGTCGCACATACCGTCGTCGATCTGATCAAAGAAGGCCCCACCGCCAAGCTTCACGAAGCTTCCATGGCGGAAATGGGTGCGGCGTGCGTCGCCTCTGCCGGTAAGAGCCTCACCAAAGGTTTGGCAGCTGCGCTGACCGTCTATCCCGTCGTTCCCGATTTCGAAAAGTATCCCGGACTCGGTCGTGATCTTGACTACACCTTCGGTGAAGTCGGTCTTGCAGGACACTGGATCAAGCATATCCTGCATCACCTGTTCATCTATAAAGCCAAGCTCAAGCCGGGTTGGACCCTGATTCCCGAATAATACAAACAATAAAACAAAGGAGAAAGAATGGCCAGTGTAGATCACTCCATCACCAAGCACGTTCAAGCATACGAGCCCAGCTTCGAGACCATGGTTCCCACTCCCATGGTCAAGTTTTTCCGGACTTGCCTGATTTGGCAATTCATCCGTTTCATCATCATCAACATCAAGATGATCCTGGTCGTGAAGAAAAGCCACGGCTAAAGACCCCGAAGGCTGCTCATAGCCTTCGAGCCTCACTTAATTATCCACCTTTTTTTATAAACTACGTCGCCTTTGTCAAGGACTTCACGAAGTCTTTTGCAAAAGTTTCATATCAAAGGATCTGTTTTGGTTAAAGAGCTCGTTGTCTATCCTGATGACCGCATCCTCTCCTGCGTTGATGTCCGGGATTTCAGGGATGAAAGCCTTCCCCGTCTCCTCAATGACATCGAAGAGACGATGGAAGCCCACGGGCTCAACGCCCTGACTGCGATGCAGGTAGCTCACCCCTTCAATATCATCGTCATCAAAAAGGAGGACGGCAGCTACTGGGAACTGATCAATCCGCGTATCCTCAAAAAAGAGGGGCGTTTCGAGCACCAGGAGAGTACTTCCTACTATCCCGATATCGAATTGACCGTTCCCCGCTACGAAAAGATCAACCTCATTTATGAAGATCGCAATGGCCAACCGCACAGCATCAAAATCGAAGATCGGGAATTGGCGGCTTTGATCCAGCAGCAGATGGATTTTCTCGCCGGGGGAACCCCACTCGACCGTGTGGACAAGAATTACCGGGAAAAGGTCCTCACCGCCCTGGCCAACAAAGGACTTATGCCTCAGCCTGGCGATGTCTGCCCCACTTTTAGCCGCAAAGATTACATCACAAGTTTCACCGACAAAATCCTCTTCCTGATGGGGCTTTCTCTCCTGACCCCTTTGGCGGCGAAACTCTTCAGCTGGTCCGAAACGACGGTGGCAAAAATCTATGCCTTTGACAAATTCGCCTTCCCTTTCGTCATCGTTCTTCTGGTGATCTATTTCATCTATGCTCAATACGAAGCGAAAAAATACCGTCAGTGCAGCTCCTGCCAAATCGGAAACCAGATCGGCATCATCATCAAACGCTTCGTCGCCGCCCTCGCCTTCGCTGTAGGAGCATGGCTGCTCGTCAATCCCCACAGTCCTCTTTTTCGATAAGTTCACACCACACATTTACCCCTTTTCCGGTTCAGTCGATGAGCCGGAGGTATCCTCCACCCGACATTCTCGACAAAGAGAGAATCCTCCGTATACAGTCATCATATATTCATCAATTTCCTCCTCCCAAACATGATCAATCAATTCCCCAAGTATGCAAAAAGTGGCGTAAAAACTATTTTCTACGTCAATTTTTGCCAAAAAACAAGAGTAAATAAAGCTTTTAGATGTATCATATAATGCAAGGTTATAAATAAGAGAGATTTACTCTCATTTATAGACCGAATCTGATGAAGGAGAAGGCAGATGGAAGTTGAAGTTTCCAGGCGAAGATTTCTAGGCGGCACCGTCGCTATGACGATCTTCGGCGGAGCGGCAGTGAGTACCGGGCTGCTCTCGGGAGGAGAGGAGAAACATAACTCCTCCTCTCCCCGTATTCCCAAGACGGTCACCACCAAGACCGGGACCGGGGAAGCCGAAAAGGTACCGTTCCTATGTGGAATGTGTGTCAATAAATGTGCGGGGTATGCCCGGGTAGAGGATGGGATCATCACCAAACTCGACCCCAACCCCCATTTCCCCAAATCACGGAATATGCTCTGTCCCCGCGGAAACGCAGGGATCCAGACCACTTATGACCCCGACCGGCTGAAGTACCCCTTGATCCGTGTCGGCGAACGCGGATCGGGGAAATTCAAGCGGATCAGCTGGGAAGAGGCTTACGATGCCATTCTCAACGGCACCGACAAGTTCAAAGGCCTCAAACAGATCCTCGATGAGGAGAAAGACAACCGGGCCACGATCGGATACTGCAACGGCGAAGGCCTCTCCAAAGAGGGCTTCGAAACCTTGGTCGGGCAGAAGCTGGGAAGCCCCAACTATGTCGACGAGGTAAGTATCTGTCTCGAAACCGCCGGCGCCGGCTTCTTCGCGACTCTGGGCGTCTATCCCGAGATCGACTTCGAGCATGCCGACTACCTGATCATCTCCGGGGCCAACCGGGCCGAAGCGATCATCACCCCCGATACCCAGGATATGTTCAAGCATACCAAGCGCCGCGGCATCAAAAAGACGGTCTGCATCGACCCCCGCTTCACCAATACAGCCGCCAAAGCGGACAAATGGCTCCCAGTCAACCCGGGGACCGACCTCGCCTTCGTTTTGGCGTTGACCTGGGTCGTTTTCAACGAAAATCTCCAGAATGAAGCCTTTATGAAAAAATACGGGGTCGGGTATGAGGAGTACAAACAGCACATCCTCTCCCACAAATATACCCCGGAGTGGGCGGAGCCGATCTGCGGCATCAAAGCGAAGGATATCTACACCATCGCCCGGGAATTCATGCAGGCGGAAGCTCCCGTCTACTATCCCGGTCGCCGCTCCGTCTTCAGCCCCAACGACTATCAACTCCGCCGGGCCATGGCGATCTTCCAGGCCCTCAGCGGCAACATCGACAAAAAGGGCGGCTACATCTACGGCAATCCGATCATGCTCCCGCCCGAATACGTCAACGCACCGATCTACGACCAGGCCAAAGAACGCTTCGATACCGAAGGGATCGCTTTCCCCACACTCAAATCAGGTTCGTGGATTGTCTTTAGAAACATGGTGCTCGAGGGTAAAAACCCCTATCCGCTGCGCGTGATGTTCATGCGCAAACACAATCCGATGATGAGTGTTCCCAACAGCGCCAAGACTGCAGAGTTCCTCAAAAAGATGGACCTCAACGTCATGATCGATATCCTCCCCAGCGATACCGCCATGTACGCCGATGTCATTTTGCCCGAGGCAAGTTACCTGGAGCGTACTTCCCCCGTCAAAGCCTACGGATTCCTCGAGCCGGCCGTGGTCATGCGCAAAGCGGCGATCAAGCCCCTCTACGAAACCAAAGAGCCCGAAGTAATCTACAAAGAATTGGCGGAGAAACTGGCCAAACCCCTTTTCGAGATCAGCAAAAAGTACGACAAGGATCTCCAGGAGCAGATCAAACTCCGTGGCGAAAAGAAAGTCTTCGAAGAGGACGGATGGAATCTCGCCGACGCGTGGGAACTCCCTGTCTATGAGAAGAACAAAGAGATCATCGAAAAAGCCTTCGGCCCCAAAGCGTGGGAGATTTTGGATGAGAAAGGGGTCTACTACCCCCATATGGAGGAGTACTTCAAACAGCTCAATCCCAACGAGTATCAGTACTATCCCAAATCCAAGAAGTTCTACTCGACGATGGGAGACAAAAAACGGGTCGTCTGCAAATTCGACAGATTGGCAACCCGGGGTATCGACCCTATGCCGACCTGGCATGACGAGTGGAAGTTCAGCGTTCCGGAGGGCAAATTCCGTCTCATCACCGGACGCCATGCCCAATTCACCCAGAGCGGAACGACCAACAACGCGATGCTGCGTGACCTGATCCCCACCAACTATCTCTGGATCAACAAGCGCACCGCGAAGAAAATGGGAATCGAATTCGGCGACAAAGTCGAAATCAAGAGCGAAGTGGGCAAAGGCCAACTCCTGGCTTATCCCACCGAAAAAATCGCTCCTAACCAGGTCTTTATGCTCCACGGATTCGGCAGCCAGAGCGAAGGATTGGAGCTGGCCTACGGCAACGGCTGCAACGACGCCGCCATCATCAAAGACGATTTCGAACCGGTCTTTGGCGCTGCCGTTATGCACAGTACCAACGTTGAAATAAGGAAGGTGTAACCATGGCACGATACGGAATGGCTTTGGATTATAAAAACTGCATCAACTGCAAGGCGTGTGAAGTCGCCTGTAAAGAGGAAAACGGTGTCCTCCTCGGGGCGGACAAACACCGTATCTGGGTCGGGGTCAACGAGGTAGAGGGAGAGTGGCCGCTGCTGGATATCGTCTCCAGCACTTTCCTCCCCAGCCAGTGTCAGCACTGTGACAATGCCCCCTGTCAGGAGGTCTGTCCCACCCACGCCACCTACTACGACGAAAACGGCGTGGTCCGGGTCGACAGCAACAAATGCATTCTCTGCAGCTACTGCATGAACGCCTGCCCCTACGACGCCCGCTACGTCGACGACCGTACGATGACTGTCGACAAATGTACGTTCTGTTCCGACACCCGTCTGGCAAGGGGCGAAACGACCACCGCTTGTCAAAACACGTGCCCGACCAAAGTCCGGACCTTCGGTGACCTGGATGACCCCGAGAGTGAGATCAGCATCCTGCTCAAAACCCGGGAGCATTTCAGTCTCAAATCGCATCTGGGTACCAAGCCCAAACTCTTCTATCTAACCTAAGGAGGCTGTGATGGCTGAAGCTGTAACAACGAATGAGGGATTTGTGGCAAAGGTAAAAGCCTTTCTCGCAACCATCCCCTATAACAAAATCACGATCAGGGATCTTCTGAATTATCCCAAAGAGCCCGGAAGCACCTTTATTGTGCTGATGACCCTCCTTTTCCTGGCCTTTTACGTCATCGGTATCGGTATCTATCTTGTCGAAGGGCATGAGGCTTACGGCGTCACACGGCAGCACCCCTGGGGTTTGCTGATCGCCGTCTATATCTTCTTCGTTGTCAGTTCCACGGGGCTCTGTATCGTCGGCTCACTGGGGGACGTTTTCGGTTTCAAAGATTACGAAGTGATCTCCAAACGGGCGATCTTCGGGTCGATCGTGACGATTCTTTCCGGATTTGCCGTCATCGCCTTTGAGATCGGCCACCCGATCCGCATGATGATCTGGAACGTCCTCACTCCCGGCCTGCGCTCGGCGATCTGGTGGATGGGAACCCTCTACGGCCTCTATCTGACCTTTATGATCATCGAGTTTGTCTTCCTGCTCAAGCATGATATGAAGAAAGCCAAGATCTTCGGTCTGATCGGTCTGCTGGTCGGTCTGGCGGCCCACTCCAACCTGGGAGGGGTATTTGGATTCCTCAATGCCCGTCTGATCTCCCAGGGGGTCTTCTATCCGACCTACTTCATCCTGACGGCCTTCATCACCGGAATCTATCTGGCCTTTATTATGATGGGATTCCGCTATCGGCTGAACTTCCCGGAGAACATCAGAAAGATGCTGGTCAACCTGGCCAAAATCCAGGGGCTGCTCATCGCTATCCTGATGTTCTTCGAAACCTGGAAAATGCTGACTGCCATCTACGGCGGCGTTCCGGGACGCTCCGATGTAGCCGAGCATATCCTGACTACCTGGACCTTCTGGTGTGAAGTGATCTTTGGTATGTTGATTCCCTTTATCATCATTCTCAAAAGCTACGGCAAGAATGTCACCGGAATGTTCTGGGGATCCTTGATCGGTATGGTCGGTATCTTCTTCATGCGCTATGACCTGGTACACGATACCCAGCTCAAACCGCTGCAAATGATGAAAACCCGTGAATATATGCTGCCTCCCGAGTGGGTACACTATACCCCCAGCGCCACTGAGATCATGATCTCTCTGGGCGGTCTGGGACTCTGTATCCTGCTTTATTACATTGGGACCAAACTGTTCAATCTTGATGCCGAACCCGAGCATTGAAAGGAGAAATGGCCAAATGAAAAACGTGACCCGTTTTCTGCTGGCGGTCGGTCTGGGCCTGACGCTCTTTAGCGCCGTAGGTTCTGCCGATCCCAGCAAAGGTGGAAAGATCATCGACAAGCTCTTGATGCGGTCCGGCGGATGCCCCATCCCCGCTTCACGTGTCGCTATGGCCCACTCAGTAGCCGAGTGGGCCAAGATCTACAAAGAAGGGAAAATGGAAGAGGAGATCCAAAAACTCTGCCATAAAAAAGAACCCCTTCCGAAGATCACAAACAAGAAATACGCAAAGGATGTCTACGATTATTTGAGCACCTATGCGTACGACAGCGGCGGCGTGCCCGCCTGATAAGTTGACAAGCAGGAGCGAGGTTCGCTCATACGGAAGTTTGTCAACTTCATCTTCAAAGTCCGGGATGAGCTCCCGGAAAAAATCTTTTTCATATCGCTCGATAGTTTACTTTTTCGGGATCGACTGAGGTATAATGTCGTTTCGATTTCCCTATGAGAATGGGGGGTATGTGATCCTGGTGGACACCGCGGGCTTCAAACCCGATCGTCCGGGCGGATGACCGTCCGGAGGGAGGTTCGATTCCTCCACCCTCTCGCCACGATAACTTCATAGTTCTTCGTATTTCCCCTTTTTATCCCATTTTATCGACGTTTTAATCTCCGTTTTCTTTCGTTGCGTTTCGCCAAATTTCGCCACCATTAAAAAAAGTTAGGGGTATAATAGGGGCATTTTGGGCAATGGGGGAACCGGATGCCCCTAAAACCAGTCTAGGAGGGCGACAATGGCACGCGGGGTGGTACCTTTGAGCGATACGAAGATCAGGCAGGCGAAACCTAGAGAGAAACCGTATAAGCTTTTCGATGGAGGTGGGCTCTATCTCTATGTGTCACCGAAAGGGGCAAAGAGCTGGAGGATGAAATATCGGCATCCGGTAACCAAAAAAGACCAGACCATCACATTCGGCCTCTACCCCGGCATCTCACTCAAACGGGCCAGGGAGATGCGCGAAGAGGTACGCTCCGCATTGATAGATGGGCTCGATCCCAAATGCCCGGCCGGTGAAGAGGTGAGGTTTCGGGATCTGGCTACCGAGTGGCTGGATCTGCAAAAGATCGGCAACAAACATAGGCGTTTCCAGCGCGGGCGGCTGGACAACCATATCAATCCCCGGATAGGCGATCTGCCGATAGACAAGATCACGAGGCGGGACGTGGCGCGGGTGCTGACGGAGGTCTACGCCGCAGGCAAAGAGGAGACGGCCGGGCGATTGCACTCGATCATCACGTCGGTCCTGAGATACGCGGTGGCCAGAGGGCTGATCGAGCACAATGTCGCAGCGGATATTGACCGCGCGACCTTGATCCCGCCGCCAGAGAAAAAACACTTGCGCACGATCACCAACCCGAAAGAGATCGGGCACTTTGTCCAGGCAGTCAAAGAGTACCCCGGGTATTGGGTCACCAGCCGCGCGCTCCTGCTGCAACTCTACACCGCCACTCGACCGGGAGAAGCGCGGGGGATGCGCTGGGATGAGATCGACGGTGATCTCTGGCATATCCCGGCCCATCGAATGAAAATGAAACGCCCCCACACCGTGCCGCTTTCAGTCCCGGCCCGACAGATCATCGAAGAGATGCGGGGATTCTGCGGGGATTCCGAGTTTGTATTCCCCTCCCCTTTTTCCAAGACGCGGCCAATCAGCAACAACACGGTCAATGTAGCGATCAAGCGCATCGGTTATGGGGACAAGCTCGTCGCACACGGTTTGCGCTCGATGTTCTCGACCATAGCACACGAGCAGAGCGGATTCCCTCACGAAGTAATTGAGGCACAGCTGGCCCACGCTACCGGCTCCGAGGTTAGCCGGGCCTACAACCGGGCTGAATACCTCGATGAGCGCCGCAAACTGGTGGAATGGTGGGCTGGGTGGCTAGAGGGGCTGGCCTAGTTGCGACCTCTACCACCCCAAGACTGTAAGCACCCTCCCAAGCCCCCCCGATCTCTCGGGGCACGATCAAATCAATGTGACCATAGCCGACACAATATAGTCACAATTTGGTCACAGTGTGCCTGTATCCTAATCAGGATACAGGCTCGAAAAGCCAAAACGTCCGCTTTTTTATTGTTTTTCGTGCATTTTGAATGTTTTCCCCTTGACATACAGCTCATTTTGAGCTATAATTAGGGTATAAATAAATTAAAGGAGAGGTGATGATGAAGGGAACGATTTGTTACAATGATGATAGAGGGGTCTTCTGCGACGACCCCAAGAGAGCGTTTTGGGCAGATGACATGGACGAGGTTGTCATAGCCAAAAAAGAGGATCTGAATCGAGCTGGGTTGCAGGCGGAGGACCTTGGCAGGCTTTCACGTGATGAGATCGACAACATCATGATGGAACATGCCATTAACGTAGAAGAATTCCCATTTGAAGGTTATTTTGAAGAGCCAAAAGAAGGGGAATATATCGTGATTTTCACAGACGATAGCGATTCTAAGGTCGGGGACGACCCCTATTTCTGGGACTACGACAATATTGGCATCAGATACTGGGATGGATCAAACTGGAAGGAAGAGTTTTTCAATTTCTCTACTGACGTCGAAATTGTCAGAGAAATAGAGGGAAAAGACGACAGATATTTTGTCGCCCGGGACGGCGATGATTTTTGGGGATGCTACGAGTCTGACAGAAATTATGGTCCTGCAAGATGTCAGCTCATGAGCAAGTATGACCAGAGTATGAGTGATGAAAATCTGGCTGAGTTGATAGACGCGATTCTTTGGTGATATGAGGATTCGGAAAAAGTTACCCGGGCTTTGCACCCGGTTGGCCCGAAGGCTGATCGCATCCGGGCGGAACGCAATGTTCGCGCGTTTTCGTTCCAAATCCCATAGGGAACCCGGATGCGTAGCGAAATGATATCAAAAAAGGAGAACTATGTCAAGCCTCATAAAGGAAGTACAAGGGGCTCTCGGTCTTACCCAGATCGAGCTTGCAAAAAAGATGGGTGTCAGCCCGGCGACTCTACGCCGTTGGGCTGAGGAACTGCCGCCACATGCAAAAGCACACCTTGAGGCACTGCTTGATCTATGCAAATGTCAGCAAAAACTATCGAAGTTGACAGAAGCGATACGTATAGTGGAGTCTCACTTGTAGTATATATGATGATGCCCTTTTACTGCTGCATACCACAGCCTCACAGTCCACGGCGGGAAGATAGTCGCTTTGATTTGGTAGCCACACGCTCCATAACAGCCTGGGAACATCGGCTCCGAGGTTAGTCGGGCCTACAACCGGGCCGAATATCTCGATGAGCGCCGCAAATTGGTAGAATGGTGGGCTCAGTGGTTGGAGGGGCTGGGATAGTCACAATTTGGTCACATTGTGCCAACCCCACCAAACAATCCCATATGTTCAGATTTTTTACAATATTTTCCGATTTTATCTGATTTTCACTTGACAAATCCGATTATATAGGATATACTACGGTATATAAAGAATAAAGGAGATGAGATGAAACTGATTCGCAATAAAGATCGCCTGGGTTACGGCAAAGAGGACAAGTGGCTTTACCGTGGGTATAAGACTGAGGACGGGGCCTACTATATCCTCGAAGAGAGCGACGGATACAGCCCCTATATCCATGTCATCCATGCCGAAGACTACCCAAGGATTTATGATGAGTATGGCAACAAGATCGAGCGTATATCCAAATTCTCGATTGCCAGCGTAAAGGGCGGTTTGAGCGAAGAGCAGGCCCGGAAAGCCTTGAGAAAGGTTGCTATATGAAAATCACACAAAAAGACATCGCCCGATATTTCGGGCTTTCCGAAGACACAATCACAAAATGGAAAAAGGGGAGCGTAGAGCAGCAGCGCCGCTACTATGCGATGCGTGAATATTACGAGCGCCAGCATCGCGGTTGGGAGATCGACTACCAGAGCGGCAAGGCCACCCATCCCAATATCGTGGTCAAAATCTCAGAAGAGCCGACCGCTCCATTTCTGATTTGCGACAAGATGGTTTCCCTGGGGTTCGACAAAAAAGACGACGATGGAGTGCGCCATTTTTATGTCGCCCCGCTTGAGATTGACAAAAGTCTCTGGAAAGAAGCGGAAAAAGGCGGGGGCAAATCTCTGGCTCGGCTTATGAGTCAGCTTGGGGATGCGTTTGATCTTGACAAGTGGGGCGCGGCCCATACTTGACACGGTGATACCCTCTCACCGCCGCATACCACAACCTCACCGTCCACGCTCCTACTCCCAACCTCCTCAGAGCACGATACAGCACACGATCCGCTCTCTCGTATTCGCCCAGGTCGCACAGGTAATCGTGGAGGACCACCGCCGGCAGATAGTCGCTTTGATTTGGCGGCCAAATGCTCCATAACAGCCGGGGAACATCGGCGCCATTGGTGCGGTACCCGGCCGGGACGCTGACCCCCAGCCAGTCAAACGGTTTCAGCAGTTTGTAGCGGTGGCCAGGGAGCGGGCAGATGTGGAGATTTTCGTAGGGGCTCACGCTTCCTTGCCTCCCAGCCCGGCGACCCCGTGCCACTCTGCGAGCTCGAAGCTCTCGGGATGGTAGTCATCGGGGATGCGAAAATCTATCCATACGTGAGCCGGGTATTTTTTGACACAGACGGCATCGTTCTGGTTGCCTCCCAGGATGTAGAGATATTTGCCGTCAGGCGTTGCCCCGACGACGAAGCCGACGTGTCCGCCTCCTTTGCGGCTCTTGACCGCAATAGCCCCAAGTACAGGGCGGTGGGCCGACCTTCCGAAATGGAGCCAGCTTTTGGCTCCCAAAGAGTAATCCGGGATCTGATCGCCATATCCCGCCTGCACCATCACCCAGCCGACGAAACCGGCACACCAGGGGGTCTCGTCGTCCTTGACCCATTTGCCCCACTTCGTGGCGTGCATATACTCCAGTACGCGCGGGTTGTGGGTCGGGCCGTGAATTTCTTTGACTCCTATCTCTTTGATGGCGATCTGGAGCCACGTAGGAAGATGCCCCGGCACGTCGGGAGGATGCTCGATCTCCCAGATCGTTTGCCAGAGGGCGCGGTTGTTCACGCTCTTGATAGCGGCGGCGGTTATCGGACCGAACTCTCCATCGATGGCGATGTTTTTGCCCAGGAGTTTGAGCGCTTTTTGAATCAGCCGGATTTTGTCCTCATCACCCCACTCCACGAGTAGACGGCTACCAGGGTTATGGAGCGTTTCGATCAGGCTCATAGGCACACCTCCACCCTGATAACCAGATTCCCGGCAGCATCTCTATCGGATGATACGATATCGAGCCGCACCCCTTCGATGACTACCGCACTCTCCCCTTTCTGCCAAGCTGCGATGATCTCGTCACGATGCCGCCCGTCCAGGTACCGCCCGAATTGATTGACTACGCTCGTCATATTGCCTCCTGCTTTAGATTGCCCATTCAAGTTCAACGGTCGAAGTGAATTTCTCACCCACTTTATGCACGGCCCTTGTGATGAGATATTCTCCGTCGGCTTTGCCGAACCCCACACACGTCACCTTCCCTCCGGCGATGATGTTCTGCCCCTCGATCGTCACCGACCCGGTGCGGCTTTTTGCCTGGAGTTTTTCGAGCTTAGCCGTCGCCAGGTCTTTGGCCTCCTGTTTGTTTTTCGCCTGGATCTCCATGTGATATTCCGGGGCTCCTTTACCTACCACGATCTCAACCTTTTTGTTCCGTTTCGGATCGTGGTATTTGGCCCGGACCGAGTTGTAATAAAATTTCCGCGACTGTCGAAAATGCCACTTCTCCGCCTGCATTGCGTTGATCACAAAATAAGGCAGGGCATCGGACTTCTTTGAGAGGAAAATCAGCGTGCTGTTTTTGACGTTGAAAATGGCGTTGTATTTGTCGGCGAACCGCTTGAGCAAAGCCACGTCGCTCTCGTTCTTCTGGTCCACGTGTTCGAGCTGATGCGTCATATCACACTTTACTTGCAATCCGTAGCGCTTCGCCACTTTGCCCACCAGTTCTTTGAGGGTGAGCTTCTGATAGCTCTTGTCGCGCTTCTTTTTCATCTCGTCGGAAAAAGCCGCGCTAGTGAAGATCAGCCGCTCCCGATCATTCTCCGGCTCGATCGATTGCAGGTTGTAGCTCCCCAGGGGCCACAACGCGCCCTCCTGATAGCCTGCCAGCGCCGTAACGGTCATCTCCTGGGCGATCGTCGCACTGGAAAACTCACAAACAACGGAGAGGCTGTCGGATTCGTCGTCGATGTTGTCCGTCACCGAAACCTCCGAGACCCCGGTGGCTACCAAGGCCCCCAGCACTTGAATAAACGGAGTTACGACCATAGATTCACCCCTTTTGCCTGCTTCTCCTCTCTCTCGGGCAGTTTAAGGAGCGTCCCGGCCGGGATGATAGGCATCTTGTGGGTCTCGGGGTTGAGCCGGAGGATCTTCTCCGTGTAATCCACCGTGCCGAAAACATCCATCGAGACCTGATCCGCCCTCATGTCGTAATCCAATCTATACCAGCGCAAGGAGCCCTCCCAAGATGCTGAGTATTCCCAGCCCGCCGCCGCTGACCCGCTTCATCGTTACCGAAATATCCATCGAGACCGCGCCGGAATGACTGACGAAATCCTTTCGGTTAATCCGGTAGTCGGTGATGATCACCCGCTCGCTCTCCCCCGTCGCCATCGTGAAGCGGGTGGGGTTTTTGGATTTGAGCATCGATTCGAGCGCCAGAGCCCTGGAGTTCGAGGCGGCGACATACCGCCCGGACATCGCGATGGTCTTGGTGGAGCCTTGGGTATTGTGGTAGTGGGGATCGTCGCCATAGGGCTTGTACTCCCCAAAGTGGGCGTTACTCGACATCCCCAGTCCCGTCACGTCGTGCGCTTCAAAAACGAATCCTCCGATGCTACAGATCACTCATTGTCCTTTGCTTGGAGTGGTAGGCGGCGTCTCTCATTACGCGGCTTATGGCAGCTTCTACATCAGATTTTGTGATAGTCGAGCCGTGAATCGTTACGGAGATGTTGTACGTATGATTCTCATTGTGTTGCACTTGCTTCGGTGCTCGCCCCATATTTGCAGCGACACGCTGTACAACCGGTGCAGGTTTGTATGGCGATGGGGGGAGCGGACTTGCTACGGCGGCTGTAACCACGGCGGCAGGAGCAGCTATCTTTTTGCCCGCCTGACGCGCGATATCCAGATTGTGCTTCGTTCGCTCTACCAGTTTTTCAAGCTGTTTGATTTTTGCATTGTCATTGCTCCCGTGGAGGAAGCTCTCGCCCAGCCTGGTAAGGAAGCCGTCCTCGCCTTTCGCGGCCGCCAGCCTCTCCTTGAGCCGTTTGTATTTCTCTTCGAGCGCTTTGATGTTTGCAGCTCTGGGAGCGATGCTCCGCTTATCCATGATTGCCTGGTGGGAACTCTTTGCGATCTTATTTAGCCCTGCAATGACGGCTGTAGCACCTACCAATGCTACGGTCAGAGTAAGCGGGCTGGAGAAGAGCCCACGTGCTGTCCTGACTTTACTGTTAAGTTTGCCCATTTTTCCGGCGGCTTCTCCGGCACACCCGCCAAGAGCACATGTGGCACCCTTTGCGGCGTTTGCAGGCCCGATGAGCCGCCGGATGAGCCCCACCGTCCCGGAAATCGGTGCGGCGATCGTTTTGAGCCCATTGAGTACCAACCCGATACCCAGCCCCAAAACCCCGAGAGCGGTAGCGGCGGAGCTGAATCCCACGACAGCGATCGAGGCCCATTTCACCAGCCCGGGGCTTGTATCTTTGAGCTTCGTAAGCCAATCGGCAAATTCCCCAAGCCTATCGGTGATCTTCTTGAGAATTGGGGAGACCTGTTCGCCGATGATTGCCAGGACATTCTCCATCGTTCCGGTAAAGGCTTCCCACTTCGCGGAGAGTGTTCGTAAGCCGGCTTCTGTGCGTTGCCTGATGTCGGCCTGTCGGCGCATTTCCTCTTCGAACTTCCGTATTCCCTCTGTTCCCTCAGCGAGGATCTTTGAAAACATCGATCCAGCTTCTCCGGTACCGAACAACATGCTGATAAGCTGCTGTTTCTGCGTGGCGTTCAAGTGCCGCATTTTCCGCTCGAGCTGCTCAAGCATTTTGTGCATACCGATGAATTTGCCCTTATGGTCGGTGAAGTGGAAACGAATGTGGAACTTTTTACGGATTTTCTTTTCGAGCTTGCTCCCCCTGAGCAATACTGCCCGCTTGATTGCCGCTCCCAGGTTCGTTCCGACCGTCTCCCCGCTGTATCCTGCCCGGATCAACATTCCCACAAAGGGCTCAATGTCTTTGGCAGCTTTCAGCCCCTTGATCCCAAGTCCTTGGAGAACCGCCCCCATTTTTGAGAAGCCGTAGCGCATTTCCGTCAGGGAGACCCCCATATAGCTCATGCGCTGGATATCGTCCATAAACTTGAGCATATTTTTATCGTCAACCCCAAGAGCCTGCTTGAATTTGGCAGCCGACATTGCCGCCTCTTCATAGCTCACCCCCATTCCCTTGAGTACGACAGCCAGATATGCCGAGGATTTCAGCACGCCCCCTGTAATACTCTTTTCGCTAACCCCTAACGATTTGAGTACCGTGGCAATCTTGTAAAAGTCGGCGGTGGTGCCGGGCAGCTTGTTCCCCAGCTCAAGCGCCTGCTTGTTGATCTCTGCAAAATTCTTCGAGACGTTGCCGTTTTTGTTCATCAGGGCGATCTTGAGCTGGGTTTGCGCGTCCTCCAACTCAGTGAAAGCCCGAATGGGAGCTTCGGACCATCCTTTTGTGGCGGCTCCGACTCCCAGGGCAGCCGTCCCGCCCCAGGTGGCGATTCTGGATGCTTTCCCAAGTCCGTTGATGATCTTGATCCGGCGCTGAAGATCTTTCATTTTCCGGTCAACTCTACCGGCTTCGTTCCTGGCCTTCTTGAGCTCGTTCGTCAGCCTAAGCCGACGGCTATTGAGTATACTTTCTATCTGATTGAGCCGCCGCATCTTTTGAGCGAACTGCTCGGCTGAAATCTTCCCGGCGTCGAGATCCTGCTTGAGCCTGAGTTGCCTATTCCCCAAAAGCTTTCGGGCACGGTCCACTTCCTGGAGCTTGTGCTTGAGCTGATCCATCGTTTTAGCGATAGAGCCAAACTTCTTTTTGAACTTTTCGCTGTCTTTTTGGAGCTTGAGAATGTTTTTGGATGTTTTCCCTAGCACAGAAGAGGCCATATCCTTGGCGCTTAGAATGATTCCGAGAGCCATCATTTTGCTCATATATCCTCCTCTATGCTATACTGATCGAATGAAAGCTATTCGATACATTTTTGATTTGTTCGCACTCTGGTTCACGATCCTGATTTTGGCCTTTATCTTTATGGCCATCGCCGCCTGGGCGACTGGATCGGACACCGTTGGTGTTTGGGTGCTCTGGGGCACTCTCGGCTATGGAGTGATCGCCGCTATATATCGGACGGTTCAGTTTTGGCACGAACTATCTCCCCGGCCTTCTCATAGAACTGAAGAAGGAGTGTGAGAGACATCCCCAGCATCGACGCATAGTCAAAATGCAGGACGTGCCCAATCACTCCGCTCAACTCCACCCAATCTATCCCAAAAAACCCATCATAACCTCAGAAACCGACAGATAGTTCTTGGCGCTCATCGCCCGAATCTCATCTTCGCTCAGCGGGATATTGGTACAAAGGGAAGATGCCAGCTTCGTCACGGATTTTCCAAGACTCTCAGTCCCGATCAGCCCTTCGATATCCGCCCCAAGGGGTTCCCGAAATTCCAGCTCTCGCACTTCTTTGCCGTCGATTGTCATCGGCTCCGGCAGTGATACCTTGATTGTTCCCATAGTGTCTCCTTACATAATCTGCTTACGCAGATTCTCGAAATGATCTTTGCCGTCGATCTTGCAGATGTAGCGGTCCGCATCGATGTCATAGTGCTCTTTGCCGTCGATCTCCAGCTTGTACTGGACGACGTTGAGCGTCAGGTTGATCCCGGTCTCTTTGCCCGTCTCTTTGAGGTTCTCCCACTCCTGCTCGGTCACGTGGGCTCCCACCTCGAAATAAACGGGAATCTCTTTACTCCCGGAAACGATGGAACTTTTGATGACGAAAGAAGCCAGCTCTCCCAGACGTTTGCCCACGGCTTCGAAGATCACCGGGTTGAGATCGAAGATCGTCAGCTTGCACTCCATCGGCTCCAGCAGCCCGGAATCGATGTTCCGCCCCAGGTTGCCATCCTCTGCCTGCTTGAATTTGACTACCGGAGGCTCAACGTCCCCGACGGTACCGACGAAACCGACCCCCTGCACGAAAACGTTACGTCCCCGCAGAATGTGTCTCAGATTTGCTCTGTCCATTTAGCTCTCCTTTTAAGCAGCGTTGATCCAGTTGATCAGCGCGTCGTTGTATTGGTCGGTGAAGACAAGCTCGAAGTTCAGCTCGCGGATCGCGGGCATATTGGCGGTCTTGAGAACAAAGGTGAACTTCCCGGCGGTCACGTCGCAGCGGCTGGGATCGAGATAGATCTCGTAACCCAGGGCAATATTTGCCCCCGTGAGCTTCTTGAAGAACTCGCTACAGGTTTTCTTGACCCAGATCAGCTGATCCGCGCTTCTATCCCGCGCCCACTTGTTGGCTTTCATGACCGCATCGAGCCAGCGGTAGAACGTCCTCACCCGCTCCAGGCTCTGCCAAATGGGATCGATGTCGGTGGTCTCGAAACCGTAGCTCCTCCAACCGACATCCTGGACGATCGCTCCGATACCTTTTTGACGCAGGCGCCGCGCTTCGCAGTCCTGCCCGTCGAAATACTCAATGGGCACCTCGGAACCGGATACCCCTTTGACGATCCGGTTGGAGTGGGAGCGCGCATAGCCGAACTCGTCGAAACCGTTGTCCCCGCCAGCGTCCCAATAGGCGATCAGCCCAGACATAAGTGCAGAGGCGGGGTAGAGCTTGCCTTCGACCTTATATGGCCCCCGGTAAAAAGTCAGGTGCCGCGTGCCGAAATTTTGGCTGAAGCCCGTGGCTTCAGCCTCGTCTTTGGCATTGACATCCACGATCCCGGTCGCCCGGAGTTTCGCCGCCACAGAGTCCATCTTCGCCGCCACATCCGTATCGTAGGAGTATTGGGGCACGATGATCAGATCGGGGCGATCGAGCACCCGGTCGTCATACGGAGACGACTTGAGCAGGTCCAGTCCGTCGAGGATGTTCTGTTTCTGCGTCGCCGCGTCCGAATCTTCGGCGACATAGGCGACGATGATCTTCGCATTGACGTTTTGCAACTCAAGGGCTGCGGCGGTCTGATAGACGAGATCGTCACTGGTTTTGCCCTGGCTGATCAGATAGTCTTTCCATTCCTTCGGCCCGTTGTAGTAGGTCAGATCGGCAGCGCTGCCCATAGGGATGACCACCCCGATCGGCGTTTTGCTATCGACGACGACCGGGCGGGCCGCTTCAACGGAGATCCCGCCGTTGATTCCAAAATTGAGATCCATTATTTACCTCCTCTGTTTTTTTTGGGAGGCTTTACCTCCACCGCCACGCCCCGCTCGATCAACGCCTGGGCGATATGATCGGGCAGCTCGTGCTCTCCCGCTTCCAGCCGTTGCCCGTTTAAGCTAAACGGGTTTTTCAGTTTTATTTTCATTTCTCCCCCCTTGTTGAAGATTTTCCAGGATTTCGATCAGCTCGTCGATTGTAGTTGCGGCCAGCGCCTGCTTGATTTTTTGCGAGTAGATCTGAATGTTTTTTGTCACTGCTGTCAAACTCTGCACAAGTAGCTCACTATCCGAATACCCTCCTTCTGCCAATGACAGCATCGCATCCCACGCCACCTTCTCGTTCTTGGTGAAATTGCTCTTGTCGGCGGCTCCGTCAATCGCTTTGACGATGAGCGTGATCGCTTTTGAGTTAGCCGCACTCATTTTCACAAACTCCCCGCCGGACGCCTTTTTCACCTCTTGACCGATCAGCCAATTGATCGTGTCAATTGTGCAGCCCCTCAGCTCTTCCAGCTCTTTCGGGATATTCCACTGCCCATTTCCCTCACCGGACTCGACCCCGATATTTTGATAGACGAGATCGCCGATTTTGATGATTTTAATCATTACCTCTCCTTATTCAAAACTTACGTTTGACACGATATTCAGCGGCACACCGTTCGCATCTTTGACAATTTGTCCCGCCACAAAATCCACCAGACTTCCATCACTGCCATCACTCAGTTTGTACGAAGAGGCGTGTGTGTTGACGACAATGCTCCCCGCGTCATTCTGGATCAAATATGCATCTCTATTCGGCCCATTCCTTGTGATTTCAGAGCCATACAAATATGCATGAGTCGTGGCGTTCGGACCCGTGGGCACGTGAATCAGATTTGTATCACCCAATTCGATCGCACAGTCGTAGAACATAGTGTTGTACGTTCCGTTGTCGGCCCGTCTATATAGTCCCTCAATAATGCTCAACCCGGTTGTGCCGTCGGCATAATTTGCGGTTCGGATGTTGACGTTCCCAAAAATGTGGCACCCGCCCTTTTGGATGAATCCGGTGGTCCGGGTATTGCCATTCCCGTCGTCTGACGGGATATTTTCGATCCACGCATTGTCATTGCTATCAGACTGTTCCATCCACGTGGCAAATTCGAGGATTTTGTTCGTCGTAACGATGCCCTCAGCAATATAATGAGTCTGTTTTTCTCTCAAAACAATTCTGCCGTGCCCCCCGACCGGCACACTGTCACAAGCTTTTTTGATGGTTTGGAAGGGGGTGCCGCTACTTCCATCATTGTCGTCACTGCCGTTTGCCGCATCTACATAGAACGTCCTATCGAACTGTCCCAGCGCGCCACCTACATCGTCCCACACGCGTTTCCTGAATTGAGCCACATTGGGCATTGTTCTAGTGACAACCGCACCGCTATCGTCGATGAGCTTCACATCGACATTTTCCGGGGTGGAGGAAAAATACAATTTCCCCACATTCCTCACCCACGAGCTGACAACGCTCACGTAGTTGTCGATTTTTTGCTGCAAATCCACGAGATTCATCAATTAGCTCCTAATTTTGATTTGAGTAGCCCGATCTCACGGGCGTTCTCAATGGTCTGAAGCCCCAGCGTGACCGACACGTCGAGCAGGGCTAGATCCTGCTCCGTCTCATAGTGGGGCAAATACCGAAAATCCATCAGCTCGCTGGCGTTCTGGTAGCTGAGCTGAATCTTGAAGGTCTGACGCAGCATCGGCGGGAACGGGAACGGAGGTTTCGCAATCGCAAAAAGTGTGCCGTCATCGAGAAAAATCCCCGCCAATTTCGCATAATACGCCGCCTCGGTCGGCTCCACATCCAGGACAAATTCGATCGTATCGTCGGCGATCTGGCGATAGAGCGAAATGTCCCGCGTGATCCATCCGTTGAAGTCTGCGGCGCTCATCATCGGATCGAGTGCCGAGACAGAGACGTCGCTAAATCTGAAATATTTGGGCTTGATCGATCTCCCCGTTCCGTGCGCCTGCTCAAGCGCGTTAATCCCGTCCGCCGTGATCAATGTCTGCCCGACTGGGTTACTCATAGGCTCCTCCTCGGATTGTAATTGATGCCTCGCCCACCGCGCCGGCATAGGCGCTCAGGGTGGAAGCGGCTTCTATTGTGTAGCCATTGATTGGCTCAGCGGTCGAGCAACTTTCCCCGACGGCCCCAGCAGATACTGCAACGGTATGGACATTGAGATATGAGAGCACCAGCTCATCGATGGTGCTACGAACATTTTTGAGGTCATTCACCGATTCGAGCAGCTTGTCGCGCAATTCGATCGTGATCTGTTTGTCGGTTGGTGACAAATCGAGTCGAAAATGGTAGGGCTCTCCGTCGTAGTCAAACCATTCCTCGATTCTCGCCCCCATATCAAGCGCTCCAAACGCCTGCGTCAGCGCCCACGGCGTGCCCTTTTTGCGGTGGATCTGAAAGCTATTGGCGATCGCCCGACGCTTCTGATCCTCCGCCTCCTCCCCGGTGAGAAAATAGGTCTGCATATCTTCAGCCAGAGCATCGAGATAGCGCGCGTCCACCCGCATCGGATCGCCGATGTTCAGCAATTCATCTGCCGCGATCTGGAGAGCTTCGAGCCGCTCACAGCCCAAACGGTCAAGCGTGTTGATTCTCGGGTCGATGTTGAGAGGCAGCAGATCAGTACACATCGCCACTCTCCTCTGCTGATATGCCCACATTTCCCAGCACCGCCACCTCTTCCGTGCCGATTGTCAGCGTGCCGGATGGGGCCGTGACCTCCACATCCTCCACACCATCCACCATCAATGCCCGGATGATCCGAGATATGGGCACGTCCCGCCCGATCTGGGGATTGGCAAAAAGCGCGGTGACACTCTCCGTAGCCGCCGCCACCGCTTTGGCCCGGTCTACATTGCGGCGGGTGTAGAGTTTGGCGGTCACATCAACGGTGACGACCGTGGCGGAGGCCACCTGCACCTGATCGGTGAGAGGCCGCACGTCGTCGGCGTTGAGTGCTTCGACAACGCGGCTCTGCATCACGCTGTCCATTTCCGGCGCATAATAGATCACCCGCACCACCCCGGGAGAGGGCATATAGGCGGTCACGTCGCTGATTCGCTCATCGGCTCCCAGCGTGTAGCTGATGTAGGTGTTTTTCGCCCCGGCTGTTGATTTGTCCGAGAGGCTTACGCGGATGCGCTCTCTAAACTCTTCGTCCGTCTCAGGATCTCCGCCGTGGTCGTAGTCGCCGTTTTGTTTGACGGAGAGATAGGGCAACGGGGACACGGGGATCTCTGTTTTCACCGGGCTGGACGCAACCTCTTTGTCGAGGATCACCGTCACCGTGGTTTCCGTCTCCCCCGCTTTGATGACCGCTTCGGTCGCGGTGTGAGCGAAATAGATCCCACCATCCTCGGTGAGCTGATAGCCCTCTGGGATCACCACGTCGTAATCGAGGGGCTTAGAGAGCGAAAATGTCGCCGTCGTGTAGGGCTTCGAGCCCTGGAGCCGATAAAGCCCGTAGCGGGTCTCTGCCAGATGATCCAGATAGGCCCCCTCTGCGGTGCTGAGGAAGTTCGCCCGGGTGTTTTGATCGATCAAATTGCGCAGCAGAAGCTCCCGATAGCTGAACGCCTGGAGAACAAGCATCACATCATCCCCCTGCGCGGGGATGTATCCGGGCAGCATCTCCTTGGCCCGGCGCACATTCGCCTCCAGGATCTCTTCATAGCTGAGAGGAGGTACCAGATCAGGCAGCGACATTGCGCACCTCCTCTACCCAGACTTTCAGCGACCATTTACCGGAGCTGTCGCCGTTGACCTGCACACGGATCGGCCGCACGCGTGAGACGTTGGCTTCGATCGCCTCGTAGGTTTCGGCGATGATCCCGAGTTTCACCTCACCGATGGGCATCCGGTCGCGGTATTTCCATAGATCGGAGCCATAGCCGGGATTCATCGGGATGGAGCCTTTGCGGGTGATGAGCACCCTGCAAATTTCCTCGGCAGGGTCGATGATGTATCCGGCTTGCTGCGTGGCACCCACTACATCGATCATCATGCTCGTTTCGCTCCATCTGTTGTGCTAAAGTTTGTCAGGTCGCCACGGCTATCCGTAACCCCGCCGGTGAGTGTGAGATCGCCGTCGATGCTCACATTGCCTTTGATGGCGATATCCCCGGTGTAGCTGGTGTCTGCTTTTACCGTGATCGTCGCCCCGTCGATGCTCACGTCTATCCCCCCGATGTGGAGAGACACAGGTGAGCCGTCTGTGCGGGAAAGAGAGCCCAGGACGACCCCGGTGCCGTCATTGTCATATTCGATGAACGCCACCTGCTGCCCAATAGCAGGCGTGCTTTGGACACAGGGGAGCCAATTCGTCACCCGGCCCAGCACGTCGAGCTTGACGAAGCCGCGCTCTTTGTCGATCTCGCAGACGGTTCCGAACATTATCGCTTTCCCATCGCGCGCTTCATTTGCGCAACATTTGCTCTATTTGCATAGATGAGTTTTTTGCGGTCAGAGATACAAACACGAAGGGCCGCGTCGATGCACTTTGCGTCGTCTTGATTGACGACGACATGCCCATTCTGCCGCTCGATTCTGATATCGCCGCATTTGACGGGACCCCGAAGTTTTGGGACGACGGGGTGGAGGACCGGGCGCGGAGTATTACCACAGCCGGTCATAATCAACCCGATCACCGATAGTGCGATTGATCTCATCTCTCACCCTTTTGTCTTCTGCCTCGATTTGGGCTTTTGCCCTGGCGGAAATGACCGAATTGTCACGGTCCAGCTTCAGCGCCTCGTTGTTTTTGCGTTGTTCTTCCACCTCGTGGCTGAGCCACATATAGCGGCCGGCAATAGCAAAAATGATCGTAGCGGCTACTCCATACATAAGTAGCCGGAGATTAATCATTTTCCCCGTCCTTTCTGGGTGGGGCGCTCACTCCGATCTTTTTCGCCGCCATATCTTCGAGGGCCATAAGCCCGCGGGTGCCCATATGCGACGTGATGCCGACCAAAAAAGCGGTCCAAAGCTCCGTAAACCCAGCCGCTTCACAGAGCCAAAACGTCAAAACTCCGATAAACCCGCTGATTGCAATGTCTCCGACGAGTTCAGAAATACTGAATCTGGTAATCATCCCTGTGCGAAGTTTGCGAATGTTGTGCGTTACGCCGCCCCACGTCGCTAGGGCGATAACCCAGGCATAAGTGATCCAGGAATATGATGTGGGGTCCTTGTGAGGCATTGATCCATTCTCCATTACAGACTCCAATCAAGGGTCTGGTATTTCACAGTAGTGTCGATGCGAACGACACCTACCTTTTTTTCGAGCTGCTCAAGCTCCATCTCCACGCCGGTGAGCTGAAAAAAGTCGCCCACCGGCACCGGATCGCCGAAATCCTCGACCCTCAAAGCGCGCAGCAGCTCTTGGGCCATTCCGCGCATTCGCTCAGCGTCGGCATCGGCTACATAGAGCTCGATCTCCACTTTCAGGGAGTGGCCCATCGAGCCGTCTCCGTTGTCGCTCACGTCATCTGACGTATCCCGGACAATGACCGCCGGAAGGTCCGCATATTCCAGCGGGCCCACCATCCATTCGTAAGCTTTGGGCGTGTAGCTGTTTCCAGCCTCTGGACTGATCGCCGAGATCCTTGTCTTGATCGCGTCGATCACCTCTTGCCGTCGTGTCATTGTTTATTCTCCCTGTTTTTCGAGAAAAAAAATACTTAAGTATTAAACGGTTTGTCCCGTCTCTCAGTTAGCACCAGCTTCACAATGTCGGAGCGCTTATACTGGATGTCATTCACCGCGTATTGCGTGCCTCTGACCGTGATCGTGTCCCCGGTTTTTATGTCCGGGATATCCGATCTTTTCGCCAGGATGAATGGGGAGGCGGATTCAACCCCGCCGCTCGGTGAGTCGTAGCTGGATTGTCGATATTCAAAAAGAAGATCGCTCTTTTCGAAGAATTGGACGTTGACCGTTTTGCCGTCGATTGCGGCGCTCTCACCGAAATCGTCGGGGGAGAGGAATGTGTCGATGTCCTCTCCCAGGTTATCTTTGAACGCCACGGATGGCCTCGATGATCTCTTGTTTCTTTTTGGCGTCGCTGAGATCGATGCCCCGCTCTTCTGCCAGGGCCTTGAGCTCTTTGACGGTCAGATCCTCCAAGCCGTCACCAGGCTTGATGACTTCATCATTAGCAAGCCCGGCCAAAATGAGCCGCGCGGCCAGATCGTCGTGGAGCGTGACGACGCCCGACATCTCCCGACCCGCGATGATGCGAGGCTCTTTGAGCGTTACGGTACGCATCTCTTATCCGTTCAGAACAAAAGAGACGCTATCCCCTGCAGCGGCCGCAGCGGAAACGGCAAAGCCCGCGCGGGTATTGCCGTCAGCGGTTTTGGAGATTTTCCCGTCAGATGTCAGATAGACGGTATCCCCAACGGCGATAGCCTCGGAAGCGGTGGCCTCTACGACCACATCGCCCACGTAGTAGACATTCTCTTCGCCTGCCAGGGCGGTGGTGCCCGCAACGGCGATCCGATCGGCTCCGATGGCGACCATATCCCCGACGGCTACGTCGGTGTTCAGCGTCATCTGGACGCGATCAGCCTGCTGTGTGATTCGTGCTTGTTTTGTCATCTTTCACCCCTTATTTGGTTGACGTACCTGCGTTCTTGTAGAGTCCACGGAAATCCTCGGCGACAAGGCCGAAGTCGAAGACCAACTGATACTCGATACCGTCGATGGGGCTGCGCCCAACCTCTTCGACGATGGGCCGCTGATTGGAGCCTTGGAGATATCCGACTTTGATCGTCTTGCGTGCGGCAGCCATGTACCAGGCATCGGGATTGCTCAGCTCCATATCCGTGATGGGCGTATAGAGGTTGCGGACCGGGTTGACGGTGCCGGAGTTGTTCGCCTCGGGGTTGGCTGTGGAGTTGAGCAGCTGGTAGGTCGCAGTCTCGAGCTCGGGGGGCACGATGACGAATTTGGGCAGGATGCGCAGCTGGCGACCGTCGAAATCTTTTTGCCGCATCATCCGGGTACGCGCAGCCGAGATGGTGGAGACACTTGGGGCGGCACCGCTGGCATCATAGTTGTTGTGAGCTGCATCGAAGATCGGCTTGCCATCCTCCATCGTGTAGTCCTTGTACTCGCCGGTGCCTTCAAGCATCTGGTAGACGCGGCGGTTCTGGAACACGGCCACCTGCTCGACCATATCGCGCAGATCGTCGATGAAGATAGAGAGATCATCGTTGATAAGCAGCTCCCGGGTAAACGCGAAGCGGGCTCCGAAGCTCTCGATCCCCCAGGTCAGTCCGGTTTCGCCCTTTTCGACATACTGTGTCCGACCCAGCTCTTTGACCCGCTTGAAGTCTGCGCCGAAGCTACCCTTTCTGACCTCGGTGCGAGGTTTGAAGTCCCGGAACTCGACCGCCTGCGTCCACTCGCGGAACGTGACGGGCGCGGACTCGAAGGACTCCTGGACCACCTTGTTCTGGACGTTTGCCAAAATCTTGGGGAAGTCGCTGGTGGTCATTGCCCGGACGAGATCCTGCTCGCTCGCGGTGAGTCCAAGACCGGAGATCTGGCGCACCATATTCTGCACGCTCATTCCCCGGAACATCTCTGCGTCTTTATGCGCGTCTTTGGGGGTGACACCGTGGCGCATCAGCAGGCCGTCAGCCATCGCGCGGACCATATCGTCGTGGCGCTGATCACTATTGCGTCCGGCGTGGACTCTGGGCTGCTGGGCGGAGCGCTGCTCCAGCAGGTGCATGCTCAGGTCGTTGGCGGTTTTGGTCTTGTCGCTCAAAAACCGCTCCAGGGTCTCCTGATCGGCCGCGAATTTGGTAGCGATGTCGCGGATCGCTTCGCGCCGCTTCATCTCGTCCAGTTCGGCACGGATCTGATCGTCGCCCTCTTCGGATTTTGCGGCCAATGCGCGGAGGCTCTGGAGCTCACGCTCCAGCTCCTCGTTGCGCTCTTTCATCGCCTCCAGATCACGGAGGCGTTCGATCTGTTCTTTTGTCATGTTTTCTCCTTGTGTATTGAGTTGACGACCCACGGTCGCGCCCTGATCGAAACCGACCCCCACCGCCGAAAGCTCGAGGATGTCGAAGTCGGTGATCGTTACGATGTCCGGCTCGTCCTTTCGCTCTTCGAGGGTGACGGTGTTGACCCGGTAGCCGATGGAGACATCGGTGAGGATGCCGTCGCGATATTTTTCGAAGACCGCCTCGGCTTCGGGAGAGGGACCGAAGACCACATCGGCTTTGAGCTCCCCGTTTTCTACGCGGACGTTCTGCACTTTCCCGATCGCCGAATCCACGGAGCGGTTGTGGTCCTTGAAAAAGGTCTTGAGCCGCTCGGTATTCGCCCCGTTGGGGTCGAGCTGTTCGATGTAGGTCTCACCGCTCCACCAGTCCACCCGCTCTCCTGCGTTATCGCGTGAAATCAGGATAAACGGGATCGTCCGGTTCTCCACGTCGATCAACGACGCATCGAAACCTGCCCGCCGCTCCATCGCCTTTTCGGTCAGTTTTTTCTTGTCAATTCTCCTGGGCACTCTCGCCTCCTATTCCGTATTTGCTCATGAGCTCCTGCTCTTTTTTCTGCTGCATCAGCAGCTCCTCGAAGTCCATACCTCGACTGGCGGCCACTTCGGTACGCGTCGTCAGCCCAAGTTTGAGCTCCAGCTCTACTGCCTTCATATCTTTGAGCGGATCGACCCACTCCCGCTTTGGCATCACCCACCGAGGTTTGACAAATCTGGAGCTGTCCCGCGCCCAGGCCGCCGGGGTGATGGAGCGGAAATTGCCAGCCAGCACATTGGCCTCGACCCACGCCTCGAAGACGGGCTCGAGGAAATACTCGACGAGGTGCCGCTGTTCCGCATCGAAGCGCTTGTTGTCCTGAATGATAGAGGCCCTCGCGCTTGAGAAATTGACCTGGGAGAAATCGCGGAAAGCAAGCTCATAACTGATATTCCGTGCGTTGGCCAGCATCCGCACCGTCATACGCACGAAATTAGCGTAATTGTCGCCCACCATATCCGGGTCGAGTTTCCCGATCTTCTCCCCGCGATCGAGGTAGTGAACCATCACCCCGTTGATCTCCTGGATCTTGCGGTCAGTATCGTCCGGGTCGTCATGCACGCCTATGGATGGACCAATGGGCCCCTCTTTCTCCACGTAGTAGGCGATATTCGCCCGTGCCCTGGCCGCCGCTACAGTGGCCGACTGATAGGCTGAAAAATTCTTGATGTCGATGATCGCCTGGGCATATTCGCTGATCCCCCGATACTGGGTGGCCCGCTCCTGTTTGTAGTAGTTGATCACATCTTCTGCCGGCAGGGCGACATCTGAAAAACTCGTCTGTTGATAATCCCCGCCGTCGAAAATGTGATAAGCGACGACACGGCCGTCGTCGTCGATCTCCACTCCGTCGATGATGTTCATATCTGCGTGAAATTTATTGAAGCGGTCCGCCTCGATGAGTTGGAGAGTAAACGGCCTGGCTCGATCTTTACTCAGGCGCTTGTAGGCCAGGATCTCCCCGTCCACCATTCGCGTTTCGACGATGAGACGAAGCATATCGGTTAGAGTGAGCCTGCCGGTTATGTCGAGCCCGCCACGGCCCGCCGCCTGTTTCCATTTCGCCTCGATCTCACTATCGACCCGTGTGTCCCCGGTCTTTGACTGCAACCCGATCCCGTGGCCTACGACATTGTTGACGATGGTCCGGTCGATGTTGGCCATAATGGGGTTGTTGGCTCTCAACCATCTGGCGCGTGCCCGAAGCCGATCCCGGTCGGGAGAGGCCGTCACCTCGAAAGGGCTGGTGGCATTCCAAAAATCACGGTTGGCGCGGGTGACGCGCCCCCCTTCGTAGAAGGCGCGCTTCTGCCATCGCTTCGGTAAGAGCCTACGAAAAAGAGACAAGCGCGATCCTCGATAGTGGTTTGGCGTTCTGGCCGGGGATATAGTCGCGGCCATACTTTTCAATGCGGCGCAATAGATCGGATTCCCGACGGTACAGGGTAGATAGATCGTGGTAGGTCATTTTCCGACCCTCGATCTCATACGATGCCGCCCGCCCACTCTCCAATTTGAAGATGGCTTCCTGGACGTTATCGAGTTGTTCGCCGAGAGTCCTCGCCACTATTGCCCCTTTTTTCGTAGTATCCCGACTTTATGAGAAAAAAAATACTTAAGTAAAAAACCCTTTTTCTTTGAGCTCCTCCATCTTCTTCCTAAACATATCGGCGTCAACGATCGCCCGCTCCACGACTTCCCCTTTTGAGATATTGAGATCCTTCGCAAGCTCGACGATGACGAGGTTTGTGTCCTCTCTCAGCGTGATGTGTGCTGAGATTTTCCCTTCCCAGATGTTTTTCTTTCTCGGTCTCGCCATTTCCCCTCCTTAAAATTCGTCCATGTAGTTGGATGCGGGATTACTCGCCCGCGCTTTTCTCTCCCGTTTCACGACAGGCTTCGGCCTCAAAAACTTCACCCCCATCAAATCACCCAGGAATGTGTTGTAGACCCCGCAGTCCCACAGGTGGTTCGGGGCTTTCGGCCTGATCTTCCTCCACGACATCTTCACCGCACCCGTCTTTTTGTTCACCTCCTCCGCTTTGTATTCGCTGGTCCACTGCTCCGCGATCGTCCCGTCCGCTTCGGAGTGGAGCGTTACGACGTTATCACTGCTTAGGAGCTGCCCCTTCTCCTCCAGAGCCAGGGAACGCTTGATCTGAGCATCGAACATATCTTTGTAGTACATCGTATTGAGCAGGTAGAGCTTCAGTCCGGTGGTGAAGCTCCGCCCGTCCTTTTCTTTCGTCACCGTCGTCACCTTGTAGGGGACCGTCATCTTTTCTACCCCCTTGACCGGGATCGCTACATCAAGGTTCATCGCACAAAATTCATACACTTCATCCGTCCGATATCCCGAGTCGATGGCACAGACTTTCACCGCATAGGGCTGACCCTTTTCGTCAAGATAGTGCGCACGAAAAAGGTCCTCGATGTCGGTCCATGTTTCCACCCTCCCATATCGGATCGTCCGTTTCGCATTTCCGTATTGGTAGGCACGGATCTCGAACCAGAAGTGATCCACCTGCACATCCACCGCCATTGTCAGGAGCGCAGTACGCGGCGGGACCACCGCCTCAGGCGTATCTGCCCGGAGTTTCAATATCTCGATGTCCTGCGTGGCGTGGATCTCCTCTTCCCAGACCCACGCTTCCCGGGTGTTCACCCAGGTCTTCATATCGTCAACGATGCCCTCGTCCTGCACCTTAAGCGCGGTCAAGTACTCCTGCACGATGTCTGTCCAGGGCAAAAACGGGGAGTACCACGACGGGATGCGGTAGCTTTTATGGAGCCGATCCGGATATTTGTGGCGCCACTTCCCGTCCTTCGTCATCACGTGCTTTTTGGTTTCGGGGATCTTCTCCCCGCAATGAGGGCACTCGCACATCACCGCCCCGGTGAGCTTATAGTGTTCTGTGTCCCACTCATAGACAAAACGATCTTTATTTAGGTCAAACATCTCCCCACAATGCGGACACGGCACGTCATAAACTGCCTGGGAGCCATCCATATACTCGCGGTAGATTTTCGATGTCTTGAGCAGTGTAGGCGATGAGTTGGCATAAATTTTCTTGTTGGGGAACGCATCGGCCCGCTTATCAGCCAGGGCCGAAGGGTTCCCCTCCCCTTTTACGTCGTCCGGCCAACGATCGAGGTCGTCTTTTATCACGACCCGGCGGGACACAGAGGCAAAAGTGGAAGTGGTGAACGCGTAGGCGATCCGTAGGTTCCCGCCTGGGAAGCGAATATCCAGCTTTGAAGATCCCCCGTCTTTTTTCCTTGGGTAGATTTTCTCGGCGATCCTGGGGGTCTTTTCGATAGAGGGCCAGAGCTTATCCGACGCGTGGGTCTGCGCCAGCGACTCCGTTGGCAGGATCATCAGCATCGGGCAGGGGTAGAGGTCGGCATAGGTGAAGATCATATTGTTTGCCAGCTCGGTGAACCCCAGCTGAACCCCCTTCATCACGCTGACCCGCTGCGTTGGGGATTGGGGGGACAGCTCTCTGGCAATTTCCTTGAGATATGGCATTCGATCTGTTCGATATCGCCCAGGCTCTGCGCTGGATTCGGACGGAAGGATTCGATATGTATCGGACCATTCGTCTATTGGAATGATTGGGTCCGGCTTGAATGAAATACCGAACCCGTTTTCGACTAGCTCTTTGCTCACAAGAATGCCTTAGATAGATTGGAGAGCGCATCCACAACCTCTTCCATGAGCACCGCTTCCATTTCTCTGGGGTCGTCAATTTCCACTAATCGTGATGCCAGCCGTGACGGCATAGACATAAGGGCCGACTTTATAGAGATCCCAGCCTCCATTACGTGGCGATTAACCTCTTCTCTTCTCACCAGGGCCCCAACTGTTTCAGCGTATTCAGCTCGATTCTTTAGAGCCAAAATATATTCTTTGAATATCTTGACCTCATTAAGCGTGGCGGTGTCAAGGTCTATCGCGACATCAAGGATGCCAGCAAGCTCGGCCTCTTCTTTCAGCTTCTTGGCCTCCGCTATCTCTTCCTCATGCTTTTTGGGGGCGGCCTTGGCCCTGAGCTCAGTCTTCGGAGTGCAGTTGCCGAGGACTGCCCGCTTTACCTCTTCGTAGATGTATCGCTTCCTTTTTTCGCCGGGAGGGATGTGGTACGGAATTCGACCCTGCGCCACTAGTTGACTGAAGCGGCTTTCCTTATAATCAGCAACCCCGTCGGCCTTGAGCTTCGCCCTAATTTCTTTAGCCGTCATAAACTTTTTGCTCAAAACTTTACCCCCGCTAAAGTTTTACCCCGTAGGGGTACCTCCACACCCTGGGAAACTTTAGTGTTTTTTAAGCGCCAAAACTGCGCGTTTTCCGGGGTTCGCGAGCCCCGCCGGGGACCCAAAACACAGGAGGACCCGCTCATTTGAGCTTCCCCAAATGGTAGTCAATATTGTGCATAAGACGTTTCGGGAAAAACTCCTCTATCTCCCTAATGTTTTTCTCCACGATCTTCTCGTTAAACATCTGCGGAATAGAGAGACTGTTCTTTGCCTCGATGGGCAGACGGGCTTCCCCTTTGCGCATAAAGACACGTAGTGACCCGTGACTGTCCCGTGTGATGAATGCATTCCTAATCTTCTTACGCCCGCGATCTTTCCTCACCAATACAGATATCCCCCCACGCTTGAGACGACTAGCGCCGAAGTGTATTAGGTTGATAGTACGCCCCTGCACGGCAAATTCATACCTCTCGGGGGTGACAAGCTTGGCCCTGATTCTGGACTTCAGGGCTTTAGCTGACACATTATAGATCTCGCGCACATCCTTGACGGCCGAGGTCTTGAATTTCTTGCCGGATTCGCTCATCGTGCTGCGCAGAGCTTTCCTAAAGACCTTTGGATCAAAGCTCCGCTTGATCTTTTCGATTCCTTCAAGTTCTATTGAAATATTCATACCGCCTCCACCGTATCGAGATACCACTCATTCACTGTATGCCCCCTCACCTCACGGAACACGTCAACTTTCCCGGCCATCTTCGCCATAAAGAGCTTTTTGCGCATGTTGTAGTCGGTCGTGACCATGCCTTTCACATCCTCCACCACCATGCGCCCATCCTGAACGTATTGGAAATCCGCCGTGTACTTGAGCCCCCCGACTGTGCTCTTCCCGTTCTTGGTCGTGTTGGTCGCGATCTTGTAGCGCTCGGCCAGGTAGAACACCGGCTGAAGCTGCAGGTCCTGGATCTTCCCTGCTCTCTCTAGCAACCTGAGCTCTTGATAGCGTCTGCCCTCTGCTCTAGAGTCGAATGTGTAGCCGTCGATAGTGATCTTCTTTGCCCGATATTTGTGTCTCACGCCGCCTCCTTTTGTATCCCAGCCTCAATGAGTATCTTCTCCCACTCTTCTGCCACGTATGGAAGTTCTATTCCGTTGAGCCCAGCCCACCGCTCTATCCAGTTGATGTGCTTTGTCATCTCGGTCGAGTCGATCCTCTTTGTGCTCATTGGGGTGATCCCGGTTTCATCGCGTGGGTAGCTCGGGTTGACGAGTTTCAGAAATTGGTAGACGGCCTCGTCGTCAACTTTCCGCATATCGAAATAGATGCGCTCCTTGGTATATGGGTTCACGTAGCCCATTCCCTTTCCAGTCTGTTTGAACCTTTCGATAGCCCCCCGCTTAAGTTGGGGGCAAACCACTCCGAAGAAAAAGCGCTGGAATCGTGTGCTGATCTTCACGCCATCGCCTCCGCATTCTGGTATTCGGTCCAATTCGCCTCTCCGATCTCCTCGATCTCTTTACGGCTCTTGCAGACTCCACGCCGGCCGTGGTGGATCTGATAGTGACACTCCCGGCATACGGCCACTAGGCTCCGGTCGTCCTTTTTGGCCCCGAAATAGCCATACTTGCTATGGTGTGCCTCCTGTGCCATCTCCATCCCGCACACCTGGCAGACGGGGTGATTGTCGAATAGCCACGCACGATAGTCGGCCAGGGCTTGTTTGCTCATTCTCATGCCCTTACCTTTTCAACAAGCTTTCTCACGGCTGCGCTTGTATTGGCGATCCGCTTCTGAGTCTTGCGCGCGATGAACATCCGCTCAAGCGCCTCCTGCAACGTATCCCGTTCAGACATCTCTATGACGGCCAGTGTTGAGCCGGCAACTGCGACAAGGGCCCGGAGCTCTTTGTCCGTGAAGAATGGGGCCCCCGTCTCTTTGTCGCGGACGTTTGCAAGCATCGCGTGACGCCCTTCGGCCCACTCGTTCTTGATCGCTGTTCGGACCATCTTCACTTTCTCTGCGAGCCTGGAGGAGAATGTCGCAGCGTCTTTACTCACGGCAGCGGCTGCGGCTTCCTGCTTGTATCGACTGGCCAGGATGTCCAGGCGCTCCGTTTTTGTCGCATACTCGATCCCAGCCTTATGTACACGGACATACTCAATGAAGTCCTCGATGTCGGAGATTCCTTTGACTGCATCGGCAATAGCCACGGTGTGCTGGGCATTGTTGATATCGAGGCCCGCGACATTGGCGAGGCTAATCAATGACTTCTGCATCTGCCGCTCCTTCTTCATCGATCATCCCATTCTCAATCATCCAACCGAGTGAGCCTTTTTGCGGTCCCCCGTGTTGAGTGCTCGTTGTCGGCTTACTCGGGGCAAAGAGCCCCTGGTAGCCGTTGGCTATCGAGAAATCCACCTTTTCGGCAAAACCTGCGGGATCGGCTTTGTAATCCTCGAGCAGCTTTTTGACGGTAATGGCCTTGATCGGCTTTTTAATTTCTTTGCGATAGCTGATCCATTCCTGGAGCTTTTCGGGGATCTCTTCCCCCTGGGGGGATTTGGGGGGAGTAGTCTCTGCTGTAGTCTCTGTGTAGTCTCTATCAAAAGATTTATCATTAATAGTTTCCCCCTTTCGGGGAGTACAGTTTCCCCCATTGGTGGAATCTAGTTTCCCCCTTTCGGGGATACTTGTTTCCCCAGCCTCGATCGCTTCATAGAGCTTTTCCCAATCAATTTCGTAGTAGGTTTTTGCGGGAACACCTTCTCTGGTAATCGAAATAAATGGAAGCGTTTTAAGTATCTTTTTGGCATTCTCAAGCTCCTTTTTTGTCAGGAGCGTTTCTTCCATTATCTTGGCATCTGTCTTGTAGATCTTGTCCTTCTGTTGAAGCCAGTAGATAAGTTGGGATAGGAGAACTCCGGCAGTTGTAGAGCCGGTGATTTTCCGATAGATCGGGTAGTATGCGATTGGCTGCTGATTGAGCGCCTTCATAACCGATTTGATGCTCATGCCGCTGCCTCCTTGACCCGCGCGATCTCTTCGTCTGTCATGTAGTAGCGGGCGAAACGCTTGCCTGTGATCTTGTTAGTGACCATCTCGGTTTCGATCTGGGAGATGGATCGCCCGTCCATCATGTGTTTGAGTATCGCTGCTGATTGTGATTGTGTCGTCATATTCAATCCTTTGGGGAAGGAACACACGGGAAAGAGGAGAGAGCCTTTCCCCAAAAACCCTCTCTCCCGTGTATCGGTTGACGGCTCTGGTAAAATTACAGAGCACCTGTTTGGTGTGTAGGATTCCCGGTGTCTGGCAGGACGTGTGCCGGGTATCCGCCCTATGAGCCGCCCGTAAGCAGCTCAACGAGACGGATCAGCCTAGAGCCTTCTCCAGTTCAGCCGCTTGCTTTCTGAGCTCATACGCCCGCTTTCTGATCTCCTCTTTTTCATCTTCATCAAGCACGCCGTCTTTCACCGCCTCTTTGACCGTTTTGGCCAGGTCTCCATGAAGCTCCTCCATCCCCAGCACGGTCACGACGACCTCCATCGGTTCGGCGCCCTTGTCTCTGAGGTCTCCAGGCTTGCAGAGGGTGTAGCCAAGCTCTCGGGCCATCGCCTCAACTATGCGGGCGTCTCCGGTTAGCCGGCAAATCTCCAGCGCACGATCCACGCTCAGAGGCTTATGGGTCTGATGCGGATCGAGAGACGCATAGAGATAACCCCTTGTCGTGCCGAGTTGAGACGCGACCCATTCGATCTTTTTGCATTCGCGGTTCATATAGTCTTTTACGACCCGTTGGGCTGTGCGGTAGATTTCGGCTACCGGAAGCTCGTCTGTGTCGAAGAGATCATCTATCATGCTGCGTCCTTTCTGTTCGCTCTGCTCTCCTGCGGTAAAATGGAGCTGCCACACAAACCAAAACCACAGGAGGACACAATGAACAAGGAGATAGTTGAATATTTGGCCCGGCTATCTATTGAGGCATCCATTGCAGCTGTAGAGGCCGCATTTGCTGCCAAAGAAATGCCGCTGAACGACCAACAAAGAAGCGAAGTCTTAAAGGCAGTACGAGAGGCCATCAAGAACACTCCTTTTCCAGATAGCCCTCAATAGCCCTATCCACCGCTGCCTTCACCTCTTCCGGGGTGATTGTAGACGTGGCTCTCCGCTCCAACTTCTCCAAACGCTTTTCCAGCGCCTCGATCCTTGCCTCTAGCACCCGGATTTCTTCTTTCATGCTGCGTCCTTTGGTGTATTTTTCGGGCTCTTTGCTCTTGAGGGTTTGGCGGGTGATCCGTTACCATTCAAGTAGGATCTGATGTCGAGCCAGGCATCGAAAGGCACGATCCCACGACGGTGGAGATCGAGGATCACACTGTATTTTGGTTTCCTCTCACCCCGAAGGTGCGAATATGCAGCCTTGTCTGAATAGCCGTGACGAACAAGCTCGTTAAAAATAATTTTTCTTTGTTCCATAGGTGTATTCTACGAAATGAAGAATTAGAGGGGGCTTAAGTTTTTCTCTGTTTCGGAGAATTTGAAACGCTACAATTTGTAGAATTATCCAAAGGCTTCAAAATGGATGTTGTGAAAAATATTAAAGCGATGATCCCGCCCCGAAACAAAAAGGATGTGATCGCACGAGTGAGAGAGTTGGTTGAAGCAGATGGCAAGAAGCCACCAGCAGAAAAGACACTCTATGCAAAGCTGTCAGAAGGACGAGGTATACAGCTATGGCTCGTCCCCTATTTTGCCAGTGCTCTTGGGGTCACGGAACAGGATCTTTTCGACCCCTCAAAACGTCACAAGATCGCCAAAGAGGAGGTCCGCAAAGACCCCTTCCGGTACCTCGATGAGATCGAAGACGCTGCCGTGCTCAAGCACGCGATCACCGCCGAAGTGATGAGCGTCAAGGCAGCCGCAGGTACTGGAAACAACATCGAGAGCATCGACGTTTTCACCACCGGCAGAAAAGCGGTCCTGGACTCTATCATCTTCAAGGCCCCGCCCAAAGGCCCCATCCGTCTGATGCAAGTCGATGGATACTCGATGGTCCCTATGCTCTACCCCGACAGCTGGGTGATCTACGAAGATGCGATAGAATACACGGTAGACGGGCTCTATGTCATCAATTACTCAAACGAATTGATGGTCAAGCTCTTGCAGTTCAACCCGGAAGAGGACGTGCTGGAGATCATCTCCAAAAACCCGGAGTATAAGAGCTGGAAGGTCCGTCCGGGGGACCAGAGCACGTTCCAGATCGTGGGCAAAGTCCTGCGCTGCATCATCTAATCAAAAGGAGGAGAAATGAAGAAATACGTCTTGTCGTTTGCATTGCTAACTGCCATCACAATAGGAACCCCACTTTACAAGTCTGCTGATGGGCTGGTTTCGTCTGTAATTAGAACATTTCACAAGTGCGGATTTAGTGAACATTCTAAGTTGTTGAGATCACAAGGAAGGGCCATAGATATCCAGCTTGATAGGTGGGCGAGATACCATATTTACCTTGGTAGCAATATGGAGCCTGGAACCATTACAATAGATCATTATCGTGTGTTTGATATGGTGCCAGCAGATAGAGTTGCCAATCAGGTGACAATGTTCATTCTAGCGATACAGCACAAGAAAAAATGCAATTGGATGGTTAGAGATCAAATATCTTCAAAAATCAAAAATGCCATTCTCAAAGCCAAGAAGGCGGGGACATCTTCTTTAAAAATTGGAGATATTATTTTAACGATCTTGGTTAATGATGGGATGGTAGAAACCTCTATATCAAGGACTGAATGATGAGATACCTGATAATTTTTGCATTGCTCTTGACCGCTTCCAACGCCCGCGTATCCTGCAAGCAGATGAAGAGCTGTGCAGAGGCCTGCGAATACCTCGCCGATGGATACCAGTCTCTCGACCGAGACCGCGACGGCATCCCCTGTGAAAAGCTCTGCCACCGCCCTTGCAAAAAAGAGACTCCCAAAAAGAAGAAAAAGAAGGGATGAGGCTTCTCCTCCTGCTTCTGCCGGCCCTGCTCTTCGCCCGGCATACCCACCTGGAAAAGTATTACCAGAAAGCTTTTTGTGACAAGGTTCACGGGCAAATGGAATATCGCCTAAGCGACGGCACCCGCGTTGATTGCCAAACCTCTACATACTCTTTTGAGGTGGACTTCGGCCATAAAGCCTTTGAGTCCGTCGGACAGGCCCTCTATTACGCGATGATGACAGGGAAGCGGCCCGGGATCGTGCTGATCCAGGAGACGCGCGCGGACAATCGCTATATTGGGAGGATCAAAAAGCTGGCCCGCAGGTATGGGATCTATTTGTTTATCATTAATCGGGAGCTTCAGATTCGGGCGATTCGATAACTTCATAAATGTCCGCTTCATGGATTTCTCCCCATCTTGCCTCCCCGCTCCTCTTCTCGCCCAGCCCTAGCACATCACACAGCAATCATAGGATACTTATTTAATAAAGATTCTTCTCAACTCCATTTCAACGACTACCAAAAGCTACATATACGCGATAAGCGGCAGCAGCTCCTTTAATGTAAGTGTAGCGGGATTTTTCGGGAAATTCTTCAAATCGTAGAATATTTAAGCTTTATGTAATTCTCCGTTTTGTAGAATAACACTATCAGAACATCAGTTCTGAGCTCATTGACAACCCAGCCGGTGCCAGGCAACCGGTTATGAAACTCCCGAGCGAGGCAAAGAGGGAGAAGAGCTTGACACTACCCCTATGCGTCTATTAGTCGTATAGGGGTGGTTTCGACCACAGTGCACAGCACGGCACGGCAGAGCACTGCAATGCACAGCATGGCATGGCAGCTAAAAGAATTGCACCGCTCCATCGAGGTGGAGCGGATGGAGTTCTTTGGGACTCCGACGCAGGGCAATGCAAAGATCAGTATCGCGGGACAAAGCATCGCAAAGCAAGGCATTTAGAAGCAACGCACCAGCCCATCGAGGTGGTTTGGATGGATCGCTTTGACGACTACATCAAACAAAAAAGGATCAAAAATGGCTATCCAAAATCTTGAAGCCACGATCACCGGAATCGCTCCTCTTCTTCTCAATAATCCCCAGGCGGTTGACCCGTTCAACCGATACAGCCGGGCGATGAAGCAGATCACTGCAAAGCGCAAAAAGACGGATGACGACCTGCTGGAGCTGAGAAAACTCGAAATCGAAACGAAGCTCTACTGGGATGATGACCTCGGCGTCTATGTCCCCTCCACTTGGATACTGGCAGCGCTGGCGAAAACGTCGTTCAAAAAAGCGAAGATCGCCAAAGCCGAGATTCGCGCTGGAGTGTTTGCCGTCGAACCTAAACTCAAACTCAACTATGACGGGATGGACAAGGTCAAGAAGATCGAGGATGTGGTGGGCAACAGCCGATTCCACACTCAGCTCATCCTTCCCCAAGGACAGGTGCGGGTATCGAAAGCCGCACCGATCTTCCACAAATGGAGCTTCGACTTCTCCCTGGAGTTCGATGACGAGATCATCGACCGGCGCACGCTCATAGGACTGCTCGAATATAGCGCCAAATACGGAGGCTTCGGAGACTTCCGCCCCAGCTACGGACGCGCCAAAATGGAAGCGCACGATGAATAAGGTATCCAACAACATGCTCAGAAAGATCGTCGAGCATATGGAACAGATGGGGTGGACGGACTACGGCACCTACATCAACGGCGACGATCTCCGACGCATGATCGGGATAGAGTATCCGGAAAGCGGATCGCGCCGGGACTTTGAGCAGATCGAACTCGCAGAACTCAGCCGGATCGAGTTTATCCGAAGCATCCTCCTGAGAAAAGGCAAATATCTGCTTCGCACCAATGGAGATTTTCGTATCGCGCTTCCCAGTGAACATTCGGCGATCATCGAAAAGTACATGCGGGCCGCCAAATCCAAGCTCAATAGGGCCATCATACTTGGACGCAACTCGCCTCCGGACGCGAACGGCATCGACCACGCCCTCATACGCGCCGAAATGATGAAATCCCAGCGCAAACGCGGCAGCACATGATTTAGCCATGTGCTTCGTTCAAAAAAATGAAGAGCTTTTTGACGTGGGGCGGTAGACAACGGCAGCCGGCGCAAAGTGTGCCGGATAAGACCGACCCGCCCCACATCAAAGAGCTCTCGCACGATCCCCTACGATAGCCCGTGAGCCAGGCGGCTCAAATGCGGCACCTCTGTCTTCCATAGGCACTCCTTTCGAATGTTGGATTTTACGCAGACGATGAAGCGGCTAAATGATCGCGACACGGGGGATCGTTCGAGGGCTTGATCTTTTGAGGACTTCACGAAGTTTTCAGAAGAGCCCCGCCAATGGGCTGCCACCCGGCGGGGCTGGAACACACCAAACAGGTGCCTTGCAATTATAGCAGGGCCTCACGAAGCGTTCAGCAGCGGCGGCTGCTTCGATCCTCCTCACCGGACGGGTCGCCGCTACTGCTGAGCTGTCCAAGAGGAGGACGACATGAAAAACAAAGAGACCATCACATACTTGACCGACGAGCTGATTGACCAGGGCGTGCTTGATCTGTGGGTACCCGATAACTACGAGGTCATCGCAGACGGCGAAGCTTGCACAGAAGAGAAGCTGAAGAGGATCAACCCGCTCGACTACGCCGATGACGTTCGCCAAGAGCTGATTCAGCGGCGGGCCCGGGGGCTGCTCAAGCACAACGAGTTCAAAGAGGTGATGAAGGCCCTCGATGAAGAGGTCGAATGGCTCACGAGAGCAAAGAGGAAGACCGACCGGATCATCAACGGTGTGCTGGACGCCATCGAGAGAATCGGAAGGAGCGCGGCATGAAATGGAGCGAACAGATCAACGAGATTGCCAAGGCGCTCAACGCCTGTCAGAAAGAGCTCAAAGACGTGTTCAAAAACGCGGATGGCTACGGCTACAAGTATGCGCCGCTTGATAAGGTCTATGACGAAGTGCGCCCAAAGATGACCAAGCACGGGCTCTCGCTTACCCACTCTAAGAGTTTCAATCGCGAAACGAACACCATTGAGCTTCGGTCTCTGCTCATGCACGAGAGCGGGCAATGGATCGAGTATCACGGCTCCCTCCCCTTTGCTTCGATGAAGGGAATGAACGATTACCAGAGCGCTGGGAGCGGTTTCACCTACCTGGAGCGCTACCAGACCAGTACAATCTTCGGGATCACGTCGGATGAAGACAACGATGCACAGGGGGACCAGCAAGAGCCGACCATCACCGATGACCAGGCCGCAACGCTTGACCACGAGATCGGCGCGGCCGGAGTGGATAGAAATAAATTCCTCCAGTTTTTTGGCATAGGGGACCTGTCGGAGTTGCCTGCCAGCAGATACGGGCAGGCTATGAAGATGATCCAGAAAAAGAAAAAGGTGGCAGCATGAGACTAAACATAAAACAGAACACTCCAGAATGGATTGATTGGCGCAAGTCGTGCAGCTTCACCGCGTCCGAAGCGGCGGCCCTGTTGGACTGCTCGCAGTTCTATCCGCACGACAAAGCAGAGCTGAAAGCGGTCAAGATGGGGCTTCTCCCCCCGCCATTCTACTCCAAGGCGATGCGGGACGGGCACAAATACGAGGACCGCGCAAGAGAGCTCGCAGAGGAGAGGCTGGACGACGTGATCGTCCCCGCCTGTTTTCAGCAGGATTTTGAGCTGAATGGAAAGACATACCGATTAGGGGCATCGCTCGACGGCGTGGCCGATCCGTTCGATGAGACGAATATCGAGATCAAGGTATCAGACAAGCCGCTTGATGAGCTTGTGGATCAATACCTCCCACAGCTCCAGTTCCAGATGATGGTCTCCGGCATCCGAAAGAGCCGCCTGGTCGCATATCGCCGCGATACCGACACCGTGGAGGTCAGCGGAGAGATCGAGAGAGACGATGAGATTGCAGAGCGCATCCTGGCAAATATTGCCAAATATGCCGACGTTGAGCCCGCAGAGCCCAGGGTAACGGAGCTCGACGACCCGGGCGCGGTAGAGCTCGCAGCACGCTATGCACAGCTCGCAGAGGAGATCGAGCGGATCAAGGAGGAGCAGGCTCGCATCAAGGCGGAGCTGATCGCCAAAGCGGACGGAAAATCCGTGAAGGCCGGGCCCGTGACGGTCTACCCCATCAAGCCAAGAAAGTCCATTGAATGGAGCAGGTGGGCGAAACTGGAGGGTATCACTCCGCCACCGGAGTTCGTGAAGGTCGGCGCCCCGTCGTGGGGGGTTAGAGTAGCCAAAGAGAAGGGGGCGGCATGAGCCACATAGACGAGATACTGACCGAACGAGGCAAACGCTACGGGGCTTTTGACAAGCACGCCGCCGTCACCCAATCGCTCAAGGACACGATGAAATTCTACCCCGGCTGGCGCGAACTCTCCCCGTCGCAAAAAGAAGCCCTGGAGATGATCGCCCACAAGATCGGCCGAATCATCAACGGCGACCCCGACTACATCGACAGCTGGGACGATATCGCGGGCTACGCCAAGCTGGTGGCCGACGAGCTGAGGGGACCGACCGAGCAGGAGGACAAGTGTTGTGATGAGGACGAGTTCTTAGAAGATTGCGACGCCCTGATTGCCAAAGTTGCCAATCTTGTTGACCTCCTAAAAAGATTAGAGCGCGGGGCTATTTTGGTATCTGTCTATATCCCGGAAATGGGGGCGGAAAATACGTGGGCTCTGCTGAAGAAGGTCGACACGGAAACCGTTGCAAAGGGATGCGCCCACGGAATTGTAAGAACGGCAATTGCGATCGGAACGGGTCCGAAGGAATTTGTGGAGACCGTTTCAAAGAGAGCTAAAAAATATGAACGCAAATTGAGAAAGAGGTATGAGGATGTATAACCGCGTGATATTGGTGGGAAACCTCACCCGTGACGTCGAGATCCGCTACACCCCCAGCGGGAGTGCTATCGGCAAAGTCGGCATCGCCACCAACCGAAAATGGAAAGACCAGAGCGGTCAACAAAAAGAAGAGGTCATGTTCATCGACCTGACTTTCTTCGGCAGGAGTGCCGAGATTGCCAATCAGTATCTGCGCAAGGGGAGCAAGGTCCTCGTGGAGGGACGCCTGGTGCTGGAGCAGTGGACCGCCCAGGACGGCACCAAACGGAGCCGCCACTCGGTCACCGTGGACAACCTGCAGATGCTGGATCGCCCCGGTGAGAACAGCGGACAACCCCAGACCAACCAGAACGCCCCCGCATCGGCACCACGTCAGCCCGCCCAGCCCAGTGTCCCAGAGATCGACATTGATGAAGATGAAATACCCTTTTGAGGAGGAGCCTATGAGCACACTTTTGTCGCCACAGGCCCATCTGTTTTCCAACAAAAAGATCAAGATTAGGCTCTTCAATGACAATTTCCAGAATTTCAAACGCTACAACATCCCCAGAGCACAACTCGTCATCGCCGACATCCCCTACAATCTGGGGAACAACGCCTACGCATCCAATCCGATGTGGTACAAGGACGGCGACCGGAAAAACGGGGAGAGCAAGAAGGCCGGGAAAGCGTTTTTCAACTCCGACTACAACTTCAACATTGCAGAGTTTTTCCACTTTTGCAGCAAGCTCCTGATCAAAGAGCCCAAAGAGGCGGGGAAGGCTCCGTGCATGATCGTCTTTTGTGCCTTTGAGCAGATCCCGTCAATCGTGGAATATGCGAAAAAGCACGGTTTCAAAAACTCCATCCCCCTGTTTTTCATCAAAAACTACTCCGCCCAGGTGCTGAAAGCGAATATGCGCATAGTCGGCGCGACAGAGCACGCCGTCATCCTCTACCGCGACAAGCTCCCGAAATTCAACAACCGGGGCAGGATGATCTACAACTGGATGGAGTGGAGGCGTGACGGAAAAGAGATCCCGAAGATCCACCCCACACAAAAGCCGGTGAACCTTTTGGCTCATCTTGTCCAACTCTTCACCGACGAGGGGGATACGGTGATAGATCCGGTCGCAGGGAGTGGATCTACTCTGCGCGCCTGTTTCGAGCTCAACCGGAACGGGTATGGGTTCGAGGTATCAAGGGATATGTACAGATTGGCTACCGAGAAAATGCTACCAAAGGAGACCGCATGATCGACTACATCGACTACACAGCCGAATTCAAAGCAGCCCTCAAGCTGCTCCATCGGAACGTAACGGACACCGACAAAAACTACCTGCTCCGACGCGCAATGCTTGCCATCAAAGCCGCCAAGGAGAGCGGCCAGCGGGCAACGCGCGTGAAGTGGAGCTGTCATCCGCAGCCGCGGGTAGGAGGTGGGAGATGACGGGGAAATGCCGCAATTGCGGCAAAGACTTCCTGACCAAGTGCAAAGACACGCGCTACTGCTCTCCCGGTTGCGGCGGAGAGGGCAGTGTTCGACAAGGCCATCGACCGGCAGATCGAGGCTCTGAAAACAGAGTTGAGGGAGATCAGGGCGAAAAGAGCCGGGGAAACCACCGCCACCGAAAAAGGCCGCCTCATCGACCCATATTTCCTCACACGCGGGGACACAAAGATGAGCCGCCCGATTTCCGTGATCGAGGCGGGGGCGATAATATGAAGGATTGGGGATGAAGCCAAAAACACATAGAAAGAAATCAAAACGCGAGATCAGGATGGAGCGCACGGCGTCCGCGAGCGTGGCGATCGGGGAAATAGAACACGGTCAAGATGTGTTCATCCTCACATACGGTCAATTCTCACTGATCGATGCTCTTATCGCCATTCTGCGGCAGACTGGTCCGGCTGATGTGATCATGTCTACATGGACGGCTGCGGCCGCACATCTCGACAAAACGGCCGCGATGATGGAAGACAAAAACATCAGGTCGCTGAAGATGATCGTAGATCGCTCGTTCCGAACCAGGCAGCCAAAATATTTCGCACGGATGATTGAGCTTTTTGGAGAAGAGTGTTTCAGGGAGATCACTACACACGCAAAATTTCTGGTTGTCAAAAACGATGAATGGAACATCGTTGTGAGAACATCGATGAATCTGAACGAAAATCCAAGACTCGAAAATCTTGAAATCAGCGATGATAAGAATTTCGCTGATTTTTTTATAAAAATTGCCGACAGCATTTTCAAAGAGGTGCCAGCAGGCAAAGGGAGAGGGGAGATCCCGGAGCTGCGCGGCCTTTCAAATACCACCCGATTCAAAAAAATCGAAGCCGGCGTGATCTCCCCAACATCACTCAAGGAGGCGAGCTATGACACAGAAATGGATACAAAAAGCGCGAAATGCATGTAACAGGACCACACCGGAAGCTATTGTAGAGATAGTCGCTCGGAAATTGTTTACAGCCGACAACTGCAAAGAACGGATAGAAAAAGAGGGGCATGTTGTGAGAGACATGTCTGGGAAGGTCGTCCCGCATCCAGCTATCTCGATATTGGAGACCACCGAAAAATCATTGCTCGATATCCTGAAAATTTATGGGGCGAAACAAAAATGAAGCAGAAGATCGAAGAAGCCAAAGTGTTGCTCGCCCGCGCCCAGGCCAGGCTAGCAATGGCCCAGCGCGAGGACGATCCAGCTGCCATAAAACACCATGTACTTAAAGCACAGGAGATCCTGGGAAGCGGGAAGGAATCGGAATGGAGGTTGAATGAATGAGCTGGCACTTTTTGCGGGGGCCGGAGGCGGTCTCCTCGGTAGCAGACTCCTTGGATGGCACACCGTATGCGCCGTCGAGATTGAAGAGTATGCGCGGGAGGTCCTGCTCCAGCGACAGCGCACCGGAGACCTCGAATCCTTTCCGATCTGGGACGACGTACGGAGCTTCGACGGGAAGCCGTGGAAGGGCGTCGTCGATGTCATCACCGGCGGATTTCCATGCCAGGACATCTCGATTGCGGGGTCTGCGGACTGGACGGAACGCGCAGCGGGCTCTGGTCGGAGATGGCGCGAATTGTCGGCGAGGTTCGACCACGATACGTCTTCGTGGAAAACAGCCCAATGCTTGTTTCAAGAGGCCTCGATCGCGTCCTTGCGGACCTTGCCCAAATGGGGTATGACGCGACGTGGGGAGTTGTGGGAGCTGACGATGCCGGAGCCCCGCATCGTAGAAAGAGGATCTGGATACTGGCCCACTCCGACGATATTCGGAAACAACAATGCGCCGAAAGAGGGAACCAAAAGAGGCGCCGGATTGGCGACGGCGGTCAGATTCCCGACTCCAACCGCATCGGCGGCGAACCAGTCCTATCGGACAGAGCATGCCGGGGGGCTGAGGCTGGATGAATATGTGGTAGCCAAATATCCAACCCCCACAGCTACCGCTCACAAGGGCTGGAGCCCCGGACACAACCGGGCCGACTCGAACGACCGGATCGACTATACGGTTGAACGGGAGGCCTCACAGTCCAGCAAACCGGGGCGGCTCAATCCTGATTGGGTCGAATGGCTGATGGGTTGGCCGATCGGATGGACAAACATTAATAGAAAAGAGATCGATGAATCGTGGACCTGGGCGACCGATCCGGCAGACGTCGGAGCCGTCCAGAGAGTCACGCATCGACGAGAACACAGAGCCAGGCGGATCAAAGCCATCGGCAACGGACAGGTACCGGACGCGATGGTTTTGGCTTGGCTGGTGTTGAATCGAATTAAGGAGATCGGATGAAAGAACTAACCGTAAACGGCAACCGCTACCGCATAAGAGAGGAAACCCCGCCAAAAGGCCGCGAACCGTCGGACCGCTTCGTTTTGGAACATATCTCGACCGGGCAACGGTCAAAGCACGGTAAGGCGGAGTTTTACGAACAGGCGCGCTTGATGCTGCGGACATCGAGCGCTGAGAGGTGCATACGCTACATCGAGGAGATTGAGCGTGTGCCGGTTGAGAATATTAATGAGACAAAGAAATGAGCGCCACAACCTCTCTTCGTGATCTTGTAGATCTCGCAAACGAACCAGATGTGTCCAGGGCCAAGATTGAGGCCAAAATCAAAGAGCTCGACCGCGAAACAATCGAGGGGATGCTGATCAAGGCGGTTTATATTGTCAGTATCTATATGGACGGAAAAGAAGAGGAGGAGGAATAGATGAGTCTGGAATACATGGGCCGGGTTGACCGGCTGCTGAACATCAAACAGGTGTCCGAGAAAACTTCACTCGGGCAAACGAAGATCTACGAAATGATCAAGCTGAACGAGTTCCCGCCCCCGGTCAAATTGGGCCGCTCCAGGCGCTGGAGAGAGTCCGACATAGACCGCTGGATAGCCTCCCTACCGCTCGCAGTATAAGGGCATCTATGGGGGCATCTGCAAAACATATCTCTAAAAACTCACCAATTTTCCGCAAATCTTACTCTTATTTCGATTCCTCCACCCTCTCGCCAGATTTCGTCGTTAGAAAATTGTGTTACGTGCTAAGTGCTACGTGTTACGTAATGTACTTTATTACTCGGTTATTCACTCTCATATTCTCAGCACTCAACGCTAAACTCTCATTGTAAACCTATTCAAATTTGAGCAAGCGTTTCTCCCCTTCCCGCACCACATCACCGCTTTTATCCAGATATTCCAGATAGGCGATGCAGTATTTTCGGCTCATCCCCGTTTCCGCTTTGAAGGTGCGGATATCGATGAAGCCGTGCTTGACCATGATCTCCCGCATCAGGGCCAGGGTTTGGCGCAGGCTCTCGGAGGTGACGAAAAGGTTGTGGGCCAGGCGAACCACCTTTTTGGCTTTGGTCAGGGATTTGAGCGCGGCATCTCCCTTTTTGCGGTCGAGATCGAGACGGTCATAGAGGTCGTAGGGCGCCTCCGGGGTCATCCCCTCCTCTTCCAATATACGGTAAATGCGCTCCGGAAGAGTGTCGAGCAGTTCCGCCGGATCGAGACCGGAGCGCAGATAGACCCCCTGCGCTTCTTTCAGGAATCCCTCCGCCACGAGCCGTTTCATCACCTGCTCCACCAGCGCTGCGCTGGCCCATTTGATCCGTAAAGTTACCGAAGCGGGAGCCAGTAGCGCTCTGGGGTTGGTTTCGTAGATCCGGCGCACGGCATTCTCCACTTCACCCAGAGCTTCGGCGGGGTAGAGCACCAGGTCGGCTTCGTCGAGGAAGGCTCCCTCGATCCCGCGGGCGATCTCCAGCGCCTCTTCGTGATTCAGGGCGAAGCGCTGAGCGCTGGAGATGAGGCCGAAGCCCCGGCGGTGGTTGGCCAGCAGCAGGGAAAAGGCCGTGGGGAAATCCCGCGCCTCCAGCGCCTTCAGCAGCGGGAGTTTACGGTTCTTGCGTATCGGTTCGCTGATGGGGATGAGCACCTCTCCCCCCGCCGCCACGCGCCCCGAAGCCAGCAGCAGATAGGGGTCGCCGAATCGGGTGAAGACCTTCTCGTTCAGATGCAGCGCCGCGTAGCGCTCATCGGCGTAGTAGAGGATCTTGCCCCCTACCCGCTTGGCCCCGCTGATAAAGAGGATTTCACTGCCGTGGGGCAGAGGGTCGTCCCCCAGTTGACGCACCGAGACATCGATACGGTCGAAGCCTCGGAAATAGCCCCGACTGGCCAGCAGATACCCTTTGCGCAGCCTGGTATGGGGGATGTCCAGCTGCAGGGCCGCCCGCTGGTGGGTATGGGCCTCCTCCCGGTCCTCCCCGTGTACCTGGATCCGGCGCACCGTGGCGGCTTTGTTCAATTCGGCCACCAGGACTTTGCTCCCCACCGCCACCCGGCCGGAGAGCACCGTTCCCGTCACGACCGTCCCCACCCCCCTGGGGCTGAAGACCCGGTCGATGTAGTAGCGGAAGAATGGGGCGTCAGGCGCCTGCCGGGCGGGAAGGGCGAAGAGCAGCTCTTTGAGCCTTTCGATGCTCTCTTGGTCGTGGATCGACGTGGGAAGAACCGCGATAATCTCCAGGTCGGGATGGGCTTTGGCCAGATACTCCCGGACCTCCGCCTCACGCTCTCGCAGCAGATCCGGGCTGACCCGGTCGCTCTTGCTCAGCCCCACCACCAGCCGCCCCACCCGCAGCAGGTCCAGCACCGCCAAATGCTCCCGCGTCTGGGGCATGATCCCCTCGTCTGCCGCCACCACCAGCAGCGCCGCATCGAAGCCGAAAGCCCCGCTGACCATATTTTTGATGAGGCTCTCGTGCCCCGGCACATCGATGAAGGCCACATTGACCCCCTCCCGACGCATATTGGAGAAGCTCAGATCGATAGTGATCCCCCGCTCCCGCTCCTCGGCCAGCTCATCCCCGTTGTAGCCCGTCATCGCCTCGATGAGAGCGGTTTTGCCGTGGTCGACGTGCCCGGCGGTACCGACGATTAATTCTTTCATATGGAGACTCCATCTGAAAGAATGAGGAATGAGGAATGAGGAATGAGGAATTTATGTAAGCTTTGCTGTGCAAAGCTTTTTATTTTAAACAAGAGCGTTGCCCAGCAACGCTTACCGACATCCAAAATCCAAAATCCAAAATCCAAAATCATCCCCCAATCTCCTTTCCCGCTTCCGCGATCAAAGAAAGTTCCTCCTCCCGCACCGTCCGCATATCCAGCACGAAGCTGTCCCGCTCGATCCTGCCGATGATGCGCCGGGCTCTGAACTGCCGCTCCAGCTCCACGGCGTCTCCCTCCAGGGCCAGGACGACGGTGGGAATCTTTTTGCCGGGCATGGTGCCGCCGCCGACGTAGGTTTCCGACTCCCGGACTTCTGCCTCTATGGGGGGCAGCATCCCGTTGAGGCGTTCGGCTCGTTCTCGCAGATTTTCGATCGGTTCCCGCAGCATCCGCAGGGTGGGGATCTTGTCGTATTCTCCCTTGCGGTAGGCCAGGACCGTGCGCTCCAGCAGGGCCAGGGTCAGTTTGTCCACCCGGAACATCCGCAGGATCTGATTCTTTTTGAGCCGGGCGATGAGCTCTTTTTTTCCCAGGATGATCCCCGCCTGGACGGAACCGAAGAGTTTGTCACCGCTAAAGCTGATCAGAGAGGGATCGTCGGCCAAGACTCTGAAGATCGAAGGCTCGTAATCGCTGAGCCCCCAGGGGAGATCGGGCAGATAGGCGCTGCCCAGGTCGTAGTAGTCCAGCAGGCCACGAGTACGGGCGACGGCGCGGATGTCGGCGAAGGGGACCTCTTCGCTGAAGCCCTCGATCCGGTAGTTGGATTTGTGGACCTTCATCAGCAGGGCCGTTTCTTCGCCGACCGCCTCTTCGTAGTCGCGGCAGTGGGTTTTGTTGGTGGTGCCCACCTCACGCAGGATCGCGCCACTGGCCTTCATCACTTCGGGGATGCGGAAGCTCCCCCCGATCTCCACCAGCTCCCCCCGGGAGACCACCGCCTCTCTGCCCGCAGCGAAGGTGTTGAGGATCAGATAGACCGCCGCGGCGTTGTTGTTGACCACCAGGGCGTCTTCGCAGCCGAAGAGCTGCCGCAATGCCTCGGCGGTGTGGTGGTAGCGGTCTCCCCGCCGTCCCGCCTCCAGGTCATACTCAAGGTTGCAGTAGTTGCAGGCGACCGATTTGGCCTCTTCGAAGAGCTCCGGATCGATGAGGCTGCGCCCCAGATTGGTATGGACAGTGATGCCCGTGGCGTTAACGAGGGGTTGCAGAGACGGAGTGAGAAAGGCGTGGTAGCGTTCCAGGATCTCCCGTATCAGAGCCTCCCGGTCCACCGACGTCACCTCGCCCCGCCCGATGGCGGAACGCAGCGCCTCGATCGCTTCACGGGCCGCCTGGGTCAGCAAAACGGTGTTGCAGCCGGCAAAAGCCTCATCCTGGAGCAGTTTGTCGATCTGGGGGATTTGGCGGTAGGGATTCATCGGCTTTCTCCGCTAAAAGCTCAGCACACGGTACGAATCCAAGACCCAATCGGAGAGATCGTTCATCGTCCCTTTGACCTCGGGGGCGAAGTAGGGTTCGTTCTTGTGGATCCCGCAGCGGGCTTGGCAGGTGCCGCAGACTTTCAGCGCCACACCGTCGGCGTAGAGCTCCTTGAGCATCGCCACCAGATCGTGGTCGTAACTCTCGGGTTTGAGGGTGCACTCTCTAGCCAGATCCACCGAATCGTTCATCAGAAAGATCCGTACCTCTTCACCCCGCTCGTGGAGATTTCTCGCCAGGCGCAAACCGTTCCAGGCTACATCGCTTCCGTCGTAGGGTTGATGGTTGAAGACAATCAATACTTTCATTTCCGATCCTTTTAGAGGGTTACCGTGTCGGTATGCAAAAGCATATCCATCGTATCGTAGGCATTCCCGATCTCCCCGACTTTGAGGGCTTCCGGGGCGATGCCGTAATGGTTCATACAAAGCCCGCAGCTGTAGATCCTGACCCCCCGCTCCTGCAGTTGGCGCAGGATCCCGATGATCTCCCCGTGTTTGGCCTCATCGGTGGTCAAAAAGACGCCCCGATTGACGAAGACAATGTTTCGGGGCAGGCGCTCGAACTCCAGCGTCGTTTTGAGAAAGCCCTTCATCAGGATCAATCCCAGCTCCCCTTCGCCGACTTTGTCGTCTTTGATGAAGAGGGTCCGATCGAGAAAAGGAGCCTGCTCCTCCGCCTCCGCGATTTCACAGGCGAACCCTTTGATGATCGTCATAAGGGTTTTACCCTCTTCCTGCGCTTCGCTGCGGCACTCGTAGCCCTGATTCTCGGCAAAACGCCGTACGTTGGCCACCGAAGAGGCACTGTTGACCAGGACTTCCAGAATGGAATTCTCCGGCAGCTCCTCCAAAGCCTTTTTGGTCCGAAGCACCGGCTCCGGGCACGCCAAATCACAACAATCGATACGCATCCTGTCGCTCCGAAATAGATTTACCAACGGATATCTGATGAAAAGAAGGGATAAAAAAACGCCTCTTTCATGTCTGTTCGCACCGCGAACGCTGTGGCATAGAAAGATTATAGAACGTTTTGAATAAAGTATCTCTTATTCTGTATCCCACACTTGACACGGAAAAGATGGAGTATTATAATCGATAAAAATTATTATTATAATTCAAACGAAAAAAGGAGTCATATTATGAAAATCCTCGTTCCCGTAGAGGGAGAGAATCGTAAAGTCTTTACCCGCATCGGACAGGCACCCTTTTTCGCCATCTATGAAAATGGAGATTTCCTGGAACTGCGGGAAAACCTCCACGCCAAAAGCCATCAAGAGGAAGGTACCGGCCATCATCACGGCAAAGATCAGGGAGAGGGCCAAAGGCACGGCGGCGGGAAGCCCCACACCGAACCCTATTCCAAAGAAGAGGTGGAGCACCACCGCCGCGACCTGGGAAACATCAGCGATGTCGATCTGGTCCTCACCCGTGCCGTAGGGCCCAATATGAAAGAGGCATTGGAGCTTCAGGGGCACAAAGTGGTCAAAATCCGCAAAGCCGACGGGGAGACTTCCGATGAAGTCGTCGAAAACTACCTGAACAAGCAGCAATGATAGAAAGGTATAAAAACAACTTTTGAGGAGCAGCGACTTCAGTCGCTGAAATCAACGCTTCTCCCTACGCTGCGCGTGGAAATGCCTATCCAGGCACTTTTCACATTCCCAGAATTTCCGCGTGACTTCCAAGCCTTATCAGATAGATCACCTCATCTTCGATCGTATAGAGCACGAGAAGATCACCGCCGATATGAAGCTCCCGATATCCGGCCAATCTCCCTTTGAGAGGATGATCTCGACAGTATGAGGGCAAGGGCTTGCCCTCCATGAGACAGCTTAGAGCTTCAATCAAAGATTGAAAATGCTTATCCCCCATCTGCGTCGCATAGTTCCGGAGATCTTTTTTGAATTGCCTGGAACGGCTCAATTTCACCTTGCTTCCTCGATGAACTGTGCCAGCTCAATCGGTTCTTCAAAGGTCTTTCGCTCTTTTTCAAAATCCTGCAACACAGCTTCTGTTTCCGGGGGAAGTAACATATCAACATCTTTTTGAAGAAATTTAGCCAACATGACATTGACAAAACTGCTGAGATTCATTCCATACTGATCGAGCTTTTCCTGCGCTGCCTCTTTCAATTCACTATTGAGGTAAAGATTGGTTCTTACTTTTGTTACACCCATTTTGCACCTCCTGTGCGCATATTATACGCAACAAACTCTCCTTTGTCAAAAATCTCACCGTATCGAAAGAGAGCCCCCAATGGCGTTTCGTTTCCTCTCGTTCCCACGCCAAATTTACCAGAGATAGTGAATCGGGAATATGCCTTTATATATGGCACGTAGTGTATGGATTCCCACGTTCAACGTGGGAACCGGAAAGAATGGGTGCCCACCCCCTTAGAAAATCGTCGGCTGAATCGCCGAATTGTCCACGCCTCCTTCGGCATTGACCTCCTGCATCGCTTCCCAAAGCTTCCCGGCCGCCTCCAGATAGCGGCGGGTGGTCTCACAGCCGGGGGCGAGCGTGACGATGGGCATGCCCATATCGCCCCCCTCCCGGACCGCCGGCTCGATGGGGATCTCCGCCAGTACCCGGGTTGCGTAGCGCTGCGCCAGTTCCGGGGTCGTCCCTTTGCCGAAGATCGGATACTCTTTGCCGGTCTCGGGGCAGATAAAGCCGCTCATATTCTCCACGATCCCGGCGATGGGGATATGGAGCTGCCGGAACATATCCAGCGCCCGCACCGTATCGTCCAGGGCCACCTTTTGCGGCGTGGTCACACAGACCCCCGCCGTGATGGGAAGATTCTGAGCCAGGGCTAACTGGGCGTCTCCGGTGCCCGGGGGCATATCGAAGATCAGCACATCCAACTCCCCCCACTCGATATCTTCGAGCATCTGCTCGATCGCCTGGGTCACCATCGCCCCCTTCCAGATGAGCGACGCATCGGGAGCGATAAGCGATCCCATACTCATCACCTTCACCCCGTGAGCCATAATCGGTTTGATCCTCTTGCCCATAAAAACGGGCTCCACCCCTTCGATCCCCATCATCCGGGGAATGTTGGGGCCGTAGATATCACTGTCGAGCAGGCCGACCCGTTTACCCTGCTGCGCCAGGGCCAGGGCCAGGTTGACCGTCGTGGTCGTTTTGCCCACGCCCCCTTTGCCGGAGCTGACCATCACGAAGTTGGCGACATTTGGCAGCACGTTTCGCCCGTTGGAGCTGGTCTGCCGCGGCTTGGGAGGTTGGCGGATCTCCAGGACCCCCAGAGCGATCCCCGCCGCCTCCAGCCTCTTGCCGATCTCCAGCCGCAGCTGCTCGGCCACCTGCTCCGAAGCGGAGGGAATCTCCAGAACAATCTTCGAAGCCTTGCCGTCAAACTCGACTGATTTGACGAAATCGTAGGCGACGATACTCTTGGGAAAACCGGGATAGAGCGTCTCTTCCAGAAGAGCCCATACTCTTTGTTCCATAAAATGGCTCCTATTGTTTTTTTGGGTGCCATTTTATCCAAATCGGAATCGCTGAGCTGTTGAATTCACAGCTTTGTGCCAAATAATTGAGAATGATTACCAATTTAAGAAGAGGACAAGTTTCATATTGCTATAGTTGCGAACGATTATCAATTCCAACAATGAGAAGGAGCGATTATGACCGTCGGTATCCAAAACACCTCGGCCAGGAAGATTTTGTCTCAAGCCTCGGCGATTTGCCGCAAAGCCCAAAAGAAGAGTGTCTCAAATCAAAACGAGAAAGGAAAAAAGTAGATGAAGAGCGTAAAACAGACCCTATGGATCGCCCTGCTCGCCGCGGCGGCCCTCCCCTATAGCCTCGGAGCCCAGGTAATCCCCGGTATCAATACCAAAGCCGGGGGAATGGTCGTCCCCAAAGGCAAGGCCGTGATGGGGATCAAATATGTCTATCTCAAAAAGAACCATATGTTCGACGGCACCCACGAAGTAACCAACCTACAGCACCTCGACGCCACCGCCTATATGACCCTGCTGGCCCTTCGCTACGGGATCGCCGACAATATGGATATCCGTGTGGTGATGCCGGTCAAACATATCGACGCGACGGCCCAGCTGATGCCCGGCGTCGGTGTCGCCATCGACAACACCGGCCTGAGCGATATAGTCGTGATGGGCAAATACCGTTTCTACAACCAAAACGGCCTTCAGCTCGCCGTCGGCGCAGGACTCAAGCTCCCGACCGGTTCCACGAACAAAGGCTTCAAAAAGGCTCCTCCTTTCCACCTCACCAAAGGGGATAGAACACCCCTTCCTACCCAGCCCGGCACCGACAAAACGGAGTATAAAATGGAAGCGGGTCTCTCCAAAGTCTTCAGCCCCGACTTCAGGCTCGATATGCACGCGATGTACACTTATCGCCCCAAAGCCAAAAACGATTACGACTTCGGCAACGAGTTCCTCTTCGATGCCGGGGTCGTCAAAGCTCTGAACGATAAATTCAATGTGGGTCTGGAGTATAATTTCCAATACAACAGCGCCACCGATATGGGTAGCGATATCCCCCCCAACAAAGCGTTAAGAAAGATTTTCCCCTTCAAAGCCTTTAGCGGAAGCGCGGGCTACCTGACACCGGAGATTGAATTCCTCCCCTTCGGGAAACCGAAACTCTTTGTGGGCGCGGGGATGAGTTTCCTGATCCATAAAAACCTCAAAGAGTATCAGCCTTTGGAGAAACGGAGATTTATGCTCCGCGTAGGTTATATGTTCTAATCTTATGAGAGTGATTCTCATTTTAAGATGTTTGAAAGCGATAATGGATATCATTACAATACAAAACAGATAGGAGATCGAAAATGTTAAAAAGAATTATGGGAACGATGCTGCTGCTCGCCTCCACCCTGCTTATGGGGGCGGACAAAGTGGACAAGATCGTCATCGCCGGACCGGCGGCCAATGTGTCCCACCCCATTTTCCGGATGATCGAAAGCGGGGCGCTCAAGGATGTCGCCAAAAAGGTGGAGTTCAGACTCTGGAACAACCCCGATCAGCTTCGGGCGATGATCATCAACAAAGAGGTCGATTTCGTCGCCGTGCCCACCAATGTCGCCGCGATCCTCTACAACAAGAAGCAGCCCATTCAGATGCTCAACGTCTCCATCTGGGGAATCCTCCAAATCCTCGTGCGCGATCAAAAGATCGACAGCCTCGCCAAGCTCAAAGGGCAATCCCTCGTCGTGCCCTGGAGGGGAGATATGCCCGATATCGTGCTGCGAAGTGTGATGAAAAAAGAGGGCTTGAGCCAAAAGGATCTCAAGATCATCTACGTCTCCAACCCGATGGATGCCGCCCAGCAGCTCATTATGCGCCGCCAGGACAATGCCCTCCTGCCTGAACCGGCCGTTTCGATGGTGCTGCGCAAGACCCACTCTTTTCCCGTCAGCATCATCGCACCGGAGCTCTACCGGGGGATCGACCTGCAAAAAGAGTGGGGCAAAGCCTTCGGCGTCGAACCCAAAATCGCCCAGGCAGGGATGGCCGTCGTAGGGAAGATGCGCTCCAACAGCGAAATCGTGTCCAAATTTGAAAAGGCATACGAAGCGGCGATGGCGTGGTACAAAAAGCATCCCAAAGAGGCGGGAGATCTGGTGGTCAAATATACCAAGATGTTCACCCCCGAAGCGGTCGCCGACTCCATCGGTCACGTGAAGATGAAGGTGGTCCCGGCCAAAGCGGCCCGCAAAGATGTGGAGTTCTTCTTCGAAAAGCTCAAAGAGAACGATCCCAAGATCATCGGCGGAAAACTGCCCGATGAAGGATTCTATCGCTGATGGATGCCCTCAAGAAAATCATCAGAGACTTCCCCGCCTTCCTCTGGGGCGGGTGGGGAGCACTCGCCGCTATCTTCCTTTTTATCGCCCTGTGGGATCTGGGAAGCCAGCTCTACGGCGATATGATCCTCCCTTCACCTCTGCACTCTTTCCAGACCGTCGTGACACTTTTTCACAATGACGAATTTCTCGCCAACCTCTCTTTGACGATCGAACGTGTCGCCGTAGGTTTTGCCGTCTCCCTTGTCATCGGGACCCTCCTGGGGCTGCTGGCCGGCTTTTTCGTCACCGCCTCGATCACCAGCCGCCCCATCATCACCATTTTGATGGGGATGCCGCCGATCGCCTGGATCGTCCTGGCGATGATCTGGTTCGGAATGGGAAATATGACCGTGGAGTTCACCGTTATCGTCGCGTCGCTGCCGATCGTCTTCATCGGGGCCCTGCAGGGGACACGGACCCTCGAGGACAAGTTCGACGAAATGGCCGACACCTTCAAAGTCCCGAGGATGATGAAATTCACCGACATTTACCTGCCCCATATCTTCTCCTACATCTTCCCCGCCTGGGTCAGCGCCCTGGGAATGGCGTGGAAGATCGTCGTGATGGCGGAACTGCTGGCCGCCAGCGACGGGATTGGGGCGGCCCTGGCGATGGCAAGGAGCCAGCTCGATACCGATACGGCAATGGCGCTGGTGGTGATTATGATCGGATCGCTGATGATCGTGGAGTATATCTTCCTCGAACCGATCAAGCGGGAGGTGGAAAAATGGCGCGATTGAAACTGGAAAATGTCAGCTTCTCCTTCGGCTACAAGAAGATTCTCAAGGATATAAGTTTCGAGCTGAACGAGGGAGAAGTCCTCTCGGTGGTCGGCCCCAGCGGCGGAGGGAAGACCACGCTGCTTCGGCTCTGCGCCGGACTCCTGGACCGTCAGGAGGGGTGGATCGAAAACAGCTTCAAAAGCCAGGCGATCGCCTTTCAGGACCCGCGGCTCCTGCCCTGGAAGAATGTGATCGACAACATCTCCTTCGGGCTCAAAGCCAAGGGAATGCCCACCAAAGAGCGGATCGAACGGGCCGAAGAGATCGCCCTGAAATTCGATCTCGAAGCGGAAGATTTCGACAAATTTCCCAAGGAGCTCAGCGGAGGGATGAGCCAGAGGGTTAGCTTTGCCAGAGCGCTGGTGACCGAACCGGAGCTTCTCTTTCTCGATGAGCCTTTCTCGGCGCTGGATATCGGGCTCAAGCGGGAGCTGCAGAACCACATCATCGAAATGATCGCCCAAAAGAAGATCACCATCTTCTTCATCACCCACGACCTGATGGAAGCGATCCGCCTCAGTGACAAGATCCTGCTGCTCGAGCCCGATCCGGGGCGCATCGTCAAGAGCTACAGCTTCACCCTTCCCCAAAAAGAGCGCACGGATGAGTGGGTCTATGCCCAGACCGCCAAACTGCTCGCCGACCCCTATGTCATCGAGACCTTTGAACTGGAGTTTAAATAATGGCCGCTACCGAACATTACGCCTACTACCCCGAAGGGGATTTCCCCCCGTACCTGGCCTACGGATTCCGCCCCACCTTTTTGCTGATGGCTCCTTATATGATCCTCTCGATCCTCCTTTGGGCCCTGCACTACACGGGCTACATCCCTCTTCCTTTCCTCGGCGACGCGCTCAGCTGGCACATCTACGAGATGCTCTATGGAGTCGGCTTTCTGGGGATGGCGGCCTTTATCCTCACGGGAGCGCCTGAGCTCTACCCCGGCACCGTGCCGATCGTGGGCGAAACCCTGCGCCGCCTCTTCGGCCTCTGGATCCTGGGGCGTGTGGCCTTTTGGCTTTCGGGGTGGATCACCTTCTACCCTGCCGCACTCATCAATATCGCCCTCTTCGCCTGGCTGACCCTGCTGGTCATCAAACCCATCTTCCAAGACCCGGCCAAACGGCACGTCAGTATCGCCTACGCATTCGTCGCTGTGCAGGCAGCGCAGGTCTGGTTCTATCTCGCCGCGGCGGGCTGGGTCGGCACGCCGCCGCTGGAAGTGCTCAAAGTCGCCTTGGGGATCTTTCTGGTGCTCATCGTCCTTTCCATCCGCCGGGTCAATATCGAAGCGGTCAACGAGATCCTGGAGCACGAAGGGTACGAAGAGGTCTTCTTCGCCCGGCCGCCTGCCTATAACCTGACGATCTTTATGATCGCCCTCTTTACCGCCGTCGAATTCTTCTGGCCCCAGAACCGGGCTATCGGCTGGATCGCCCTGGGCACCGCCGCGGCAAGCCTGGCCATTCTGAACGATTTCATCGCCTACGACGAGACCAATCTCTTCAAAAAACGGCTCATCTTTTCGCTGACGCTGGTTCCTGTGAGTATGGCGGCGGGATTCGGATTGATCGGCTACAACTACTTGGCGGGATTACCCTGGTACAACGGCGATCTTCTCCATATGCTCACCTCCGGAACCTGGACGCTTTCCTTCTATCTCGTGATGGTGGTCATCACCATCGTCCATACCGGACGCGATATCGCCAAAGAACGGGATATTTGGATCTGCCTGAGCGTCGGGCTCATTCTCTTCTCGGCGATCCTGAGAACCGCCGTCACTTTCTACCCGGCGCAGGGAAGCCTCCTGATCCTCCTCTCGGCGATCGTCTGGGCGCTGCCTTTTATCCTCTATATCAAACGCTATTTCAAATGGCTCCTGAGCCCCAGAGCCGACGGGATCCCGGGATAAGGCAAAAAGGCACTATCCAAGCACTCTCTCGCCTCTCGTTCCCACGCTATGCGTGGGAATGCCTATCCCACTCAAATCTATCATAGGTAAGAGGCTAAAAGTATGTCCTCTGTATCAAGTATCGTATGGGGTTCTACGTTCAACGCGAGAACCAGAAAGAGAACCGTCTCAACTCTCAACGCTCAGCTCTCAACGCTAAACTCTCGCCCCTCATTTCCTCACATAGGTCAAGAAGCGCTCCGGCGACTCCTCTTTACAATAGACTTCGTGGCCGGCCTTTTGAAGCTCTTCGATCAGCGGTTCGGGCTTGAAATCGGACTCGATAGCGATCATTTCTCCCTCATTCAATCCTTTGAGCGCCATATGGGCTTCGGCCAGAGGGTTCTTTTGGGCATCCAGCAGTTCGTTGGCGTTGAGAGTCGCTTTGACCTCTCCATCAATCCACTCGGGTGCTTCACTCACACTTTCGCTCTCCGTAGCTACCCCTTCGGCATCGACGGGAGGCTGCCCCACCGCTTCGCGCAGCTTGTTGAGCAGATCGAGGGGCTCCATCCCGCCGACGATCGCCGCCTGGCGTACACCGGCGACTTTGGCCAGGGTGCGGCGCAGGACGGGGTTGTTGAGCTTTTTGAATTTAGGGTTGATGGCGATCAGTGTCTCCTTCATCCCCGGATAGTTGTTGAGCAGATCAGCGATCTTGGTCTCCATCGTAATCTCTTTCATCATCGACTCCTTCTTTTATTAATTTCTATTAATCAGGAGAATATTACTCCAGATTCAATAGTATACTACTTATTATTCCGATAAGAAAGCGTTAATCCAAGGAGCCTTTTTGCCTGCCGAATATCTTCTCTATGTCTTCCTGGCCTTTGTATTGTCCATTCTCTTTTCAATGGGTGGCGCCGGATCGGGGATTGCCCTGATCCCTATCCTGCACTTTTTGGGAGTCGATTTCAACGTCGCCAAGGCAGTCGGGCTCTTCGCCGGGGCCTCTACCACCATCACCTCCAGCGTGATGAACTTTCGGCGCAAAGCCCTGGATATCGCCCAACTCTGGCCTATGGCCCTGGGGATGCTGCTCTTCGCCCCGTTGGGAGCCTGGTTCAACCGCTTCGTCGATCAGGAGTTCGTCAAGGCGCTCTTCGTGCTTCTCCTGCTCTATAGCGCCACAATGATGATGTTCGGGAGGAAAAAGGCGCTGACCCATTTGCACTCCAAACCGCTCCTTCTGGCGGTGGGAAGCGGCGTGGGGCTCGTCTCCGGTCTGCTGGGGGTCGGCGGAGGAAACCTGCTCATCCCTCTCCTGATCCTCCTGGGATTCGAACCCCGCAAAGTGGCCGTGGCTGTCAGTTTCGTCGTTCCGTTCTCTGCACTGGGCTCTTTTTTCACCTACGCCAGCTACGTCCCCCTCGACTGGAGACTCCTGCTCCTCGTCGCCCTCGCCTCCGTCGTCGGAGGATACTTGGGGAACCACCTGATGCATTTCAAACTCAATCAGCAGCAGATCAAAAAGATTATGGCATTGATCCTTTATATTCTGGCCTTCAAAATGCTCTACGGGCTGCTCTAATCACTCAAGATATTTGGGCACACGAAGTCGCTTTAGCTTTCCAGGTTCTCCAGAAATTCGAGCAGACCCTCGATGATCCGATCCGGGCTCGGGGGACAGCCGGGGATATGATGGGCTACCGGCAGATGCTCCGAAGCGGGAGCGGTGACGGCGAAGGTGTGTTCGAAGGGTGCCTGCATCGCCGGGCAATCCCCCAGGGTGATGCACCATTTGGGCTCGGGGATCTGCTCCCAGGCATCCAGGACGTGGGGGAGCATATTGAAAGTCAGCACGCCGCTGAGCAGCATCAGGTCGGCATGCCGGGGCGACGCGACGAAATGAATCCCCAGACGCTCCAAATCGTAATAGGGATTGCTCAGGGCATTGCACTCCGCTTCGCAGGCGTTGCAGCTGCCGCTGTCCACCATCCGAATCGCCAGAGAACCGGCGAATTTGCGCTTGACCTCATCCCTGAGCCGCTTGCGCAGCTCCTTCATCCGCTCGTCAAACTCAGGATGCTCCGTCAAAACCCCGGTTTGGAATCGCTTTTGCCAATATTTCAGCATAATGCAGCCTCCGGCTGGGAGTCGTTGGTCGTCAATCGTCGATCGTTGGTTTGCGGGCTTTGCCCGCTCATAATTAATTGCGTTGTGAAACAACGCTTACCAAAATTCCTCACTCCTAACTCCTCATTCTTCACTCATTTATAGGTCATTTCCCGCATAGCTCAGATCGCAGCTCTTGTTGATCAGGGGGAAATCGGCGATGATATTACCCGGCATCATCAGGTGCAACGCCTGCCAATTGACGAAGCTGGGATCCCGGTAGAAAAAGCGACCGATCTTCCCGGCCTCGATCTCGATGCTCATATAGATCTCTCCCAGGGAACTTTCGACGAAGCTCTCGTAGAAGCCATCCTTCGCCTCACTCTCCAAAAGGGAGAAGTCTTCGCCGGATTCGGCACCCTTCTCCATCAACTCCCGCACGAAGCTTTGTATCAACGCCAAAGAGCTCTTGACTTCGGCGATACGGACTTTGAAACGGGCTGCGACATCTCCGCTCGTTTCCGTGGCCGCTGCGAAGCCCCTCTCCGTGTAAAAGGGATCGTCAGAACGCACATCCAGACTCAAACCGCTGGCACGGGCCATCACCCCCACACAACCGTAACGCTTGGCATCGTCGGCTTTCAGGATACCCGTGGTATCCATCCGGTCCCAGAGGGAGGGGATATCGACGATCCAATTCTCAAACCATCCGATCGCCTCCTCCATCCGCTGGGCAAAGCTCGAAATCTCCCCGAGATCCCAAGCCGGAAGCTCCCTGAAAAGCGCCTCGAAACCGAAGCGGCTTCTTGTGAGCCGGGCCATCAAGCGCCGTGCCTCTTCCGCCCGGGCGGAGCCCCAGGCCAGAGCTGCGCCGAAACCGGCATCGTTGGGGATGAAGCCCAGGTCGGTCCAGTGGTGGATAATCCGCTCCAGCTCCAGCAGCAGGGCGTGGCGCAGGCGAAGGGCTTCGGGCAGTTCCTGAGCTGTGGATTCTTCCACGATGTGCAGGAAGGCCGACTGGGCGGCGACACTTTCGTTGCCGCTGATCCGGCTGACGATAGGGGCGGCTTCGGCCAGGTTTTTGCCCTCCAGCATCTTTTCGATGCCCCGGTATTTGTAGAAGTGGCGCACCTCCTGGTGAAGCATATCTTCCCCCGCCTGGGAAAAATGAAAATGCCCCGGCTCAATGATCCCGGCGTGGATCGGTCCTACCGCCACTTCAAAGACTCCATCCCCGCCGATCGTTTCATAATGATAGGGGCGGTACTCCGCCGCTTCAAGAACCGTATGAACGTCAAAATCCCTGCGCATCGGGTAAACCCCCTCGGGCCAACGTTCGTGATGGACCAGAGGCCGGAAGTCGAAAGCCCCCTCGAAACGGATCCCGAAATCGTCGGCCGTCTTGCGCTCGAACCAGATCGCCGCCGGAAAACGGGGCATGATACTCGCCGCCACCGGCTGAGAGCGGGAAACCTGTTCACGGACCATCCCGTCATCGAAACGGGTCAGCAGTTCGAAGTTGTCGCCGCGATCGACGGCATAGCGGGCAATCAGACGTTTCATTGTGCAAAGCCTTTTTCAGTCGCAAGTCTCAGGCACGGGCCTTCGGCCCTCACGTCGCAAGTCAAATTCTCCATTCTCAATTCTCCATTCTCAATTCCAAAAGGCTCATCCGATTCCCTGGAGGAAGCTCATCGAAGAGGGAAGCAACAGCGCCGCCAGGCCCACCGCGAAGATCGCCAGGGCCAGTACTTCACTCGTGTAGACCTTTTTGGGGCTCTCCTCCCCCTCGTATTTCATCGACTGATAGATCTGCACAAAGCGGTAAAAGATCACCGAGAGTAGCACCAGTAGCAGGGCGATGGCCCCCAGCATCGCCAGGAGATGGTGGCTTGTTTTGGCATTGTCGATCATAGCACCGAAGCCGTAGAGTTCACTGAAGAACATCGGGCTGGGAGGGATCGAAATGATCGCCAGCATAAAGAGCCCCACCAGGAACCAGAAGAGCCGGCCCCGATTGCCGCTGTAGCCTTTGAGCGCCCCGGCGAAGTGGTAACGCCCGGTCGATTCCAGTACCCCCGTCGAAAGGAAAAGGGCCGGTTTGAGAAAGGCGTGGGCCCCGAAATGAAGCAGTGCGGCGAAGGTCCCCCCACTCACCCAGAAAAGGGCGATGAGGGCCATATGCTCGACCCCTGAGAGGCTGAAGAGGCGCATGAAATCCTTGGCCCGGAAAATCAAGAAAGAGACGATGAAGATCGTCAACAGCGTATAGATAAAGACGAAGATGAAGAGGTGGTCATAGTTGACCCGCTCGGCAATCTTCGAAAAACGGAAAAAGCCCGCCATCACCCCGCTCTCCAAAATCCCGCTAAACAAAGCCGCCACGGGGTAGAAGGAAGCCCGCTCGATATGGGCCAGCCAGAGGTTCATGGGGAAAAAGCCCATCTTGACGAACATCCCCAGAGCCGCCAACGCAAAGCCCATCTCGAAGAGGAAGGGAGAGGGGATCCTGTCGGCGTGGCTCAGGAGCGCATCGAAGAGCATCGCCTCCTCACCCAGGATCGGCTTGGCCGCCGCGTAGATGAGGATCACCCCAAACAGTACCAGCGAAATGGCGATGGCCCCGACGATCATATAGTTCCATGCCTCTTTATGGGCGGCGGGGCTGTGGTTGGTCTTGATCATATAGACCGTGGAGAGGGTCGCCATCTCCAGACCGATCCAGAAGATCCCCATATGGTTGGCCAGGATCGAAAGGGTCAAACCGATCCAGAAGAGCCCGAAGAACCGGTAGAAGCGGTAGAGGGCTTTTTGGGTGACCTTCACGTGTTTATCCAGGGTCAGCAGCGCCAAAGTCACCCCGATGCCGACCACGGATGAGACCAGCAGAATATAAGTGTTGAGATCGTCGGCCACCAAATAGTTGCCCCAGAGATGATAGGGTTTGGGCAGGCGGAAAAGTTCGATCACCGGCAGCAATACCGCAAAAGAGCTGATCGGCAGCAGTCGGCGCGCCCAGAGATTGTGGGAAAAGCTGGCGGCGAACATCAGGAAGGGGGGTAAGAGCAGGAAAAAGAGCATCATAATCCCTCTCCTCTACAAGACAACGGAGCTTTGATTCGATGGTGACAAAGGAGCACCCAACCCCGCAGGGGCGCCGCAGGCGTTTGCGACTGCCGGAGCTGTCGGGTCAAAGTGGAGTGATTTTGAAACAGTTGGAACGCTCTACAAACAATCATGACTCGGCCTCCTCACGATAGAGCAGCAGGTTGATCACCACAATGGCCATCAACAGATCGAAGAAGATCCCCAGCTCCACCAGCATCGGCATCCCGCCCGTGGCGGTGGTCCCCAGCAGGAAGAGGGCATTCTCCATACTCAAAAAGCCCACGATCTTGGGGGCGATGTTGCGGTGCTCGATCATCAGCAGCAGCGAAAGAAAGAGCGATGAGATACTGACCGCCACATAGTTAGCATTGCCCTGCACCATATGGCTGATGGGTTCGGCCAGATAGAAGGTAAAGACCAGAATCGCCGGCACCAGCATAATGGCATACTGGGTTTTGATGCTGGGAGGAACCTGACGCACCAACTGAAACTTCTGGCTGAGATACTTCAGAATGTAGGGAATCGCCAGGGCTTTGAGCAGGATCGTCAGCGTCCCGCTGATGAGCATCGCCCGGTCGCCAAGCTCGCTCCCCAGGACCAGAGCCAGCAGCCCCAGGGTCAACGAGTTGAGGGAATACCAAAACAGCAGCCGATAGAGCCGCGTGGTAAAGAGCGCCGTAATCAGTGTGGCCAAAAAAAGACCGATCAGAAAATCCACCATTTCAAGCCCCCAGTACGTAAAAGGTAATCAGCGACAAAAAGGCAAACACAATGGCGATCCCCAGCAGATCGGGCACCTTGAAAAGCCGCAGTTTGGCCGTATTGACTTCGATCAGCGCCACCGCCAAAGCCACGGCGAAGAGCTTGCCCACGAAGATCAGCAGGGCCAGAGGCCAGGCAGCCTCCATCCCGAAGGGCAAAAAGAGGGTTGCAAAAAGCGACGCGAAGATGACGAATTTCACCGAAGCCGCCGTCTCGATGATCGCCAGATAGATCCCGGTAATGTCCAGGATCATCGCTTCATGCACCATCGTCAACTCCAGGTGAGTTTCGGGATTGTCCACCGGGATGCGCCCGTTCTCGGCGATGAGCAGGATAAAGAAACTGATCGCTGCAAAGAGGTAGCTGGCCATATGCTCCCGGGGGAAATGCTGCGCCAGGTTCACCCCCGCCTGCCCCACTCCTAGGTCACCGGCCATCATCGAGACACTGAAGATGGTCAAAACCATCGCCGGCTCCACGAGAGCGGAGATGAAGGCTTCGCGGCTCGACCCCATCCCTCCGAAACTGCTGGCACTGTCCAGGCCCAGCAACATCAGGAAGAAGGTCGAAAGAGCCAGCAGCCCCGTGATGGTGAAGGCATCGACGAAACTGACGTAATAGGCCCCTTTCACCGCCGGGGGGAGATAAAAGAGGACGATCAGCAGCGGAGCGAGGACCAAAAAGGGCGCCACCCGGGTCATCACACTGGCTTCCCGGCTGAGCACCGTCTCTTTGCCAAGCAGTTTGGAAAAGTCCCGATAACCCTGCAGCAGCGAAACGGGCCGTTTGTAGAGCAGCCACATCTTGACCGCCTTGATAAAACTGAGCAGGATCGGGGCCAAAGCCAGTAAGAGCACTATTGTCACGAAATAGAGGATCATCGTTTCTCTCCGATAATGAGCACTTTGATCGAAATCACCATCACCACCGACTCCAGGGCGAAGGTAGCCCAGCTGAATTCGTGGGCGAAGATCCGGTAGCTGAAGAGCACCAGCAGCATCAGGTTGAAGATCATCGCCGCGTAACGGGTCTGCTCGAAGTGGGCCAGTCGGTAGATCCAGTAGCTGATCCGGTTCGCCAGCTTCGCCGTGCCGTCATAGAGAGAGCGCTCGAAAAGGGGTTTGACGTGCACTTCGTAGCTGGAGGCGTCGAATTTGCTTTCGTGCCCGGCCAGCGTCTCCTTGTGCAGGTGTTCCTCGGGCCGGTAGAGCCAGGTGAAGAAGCGGCGGATTGGTCCGGCGAAGCCGGTGGCCGAATATTGGGTCCGCGCCCCGGTGCGGTAACCGCAGGCCCAGGTACGGTGGAGCCGCTCTTTGACCCCCAGCATCCGATAAGCCCAGGCCAGAAGCAGCGTCACCCCCAGCAGGGAGATCAGAAGAAGGAGCGGAGAAACCACCCCGCCGTTGACCGCCACGGAGTGCATATGCCAAACGCCAAAGGGGAAGATGGCATCATAAGCCCCCACTTTTCCCTCGGCCACCAGCGCCCGGTCAAAGAGATGAATAAAAGCCGGAGCGAAGAGCATCAGGGCGATCACCACCCCCGCCATCGCCAGCATCCCAAAACGCATCAGGCCGTTAACCTCTTTGGCGTGTCGGGCGTTGGCACTGCGATGCAAACCCAAAAAGGTAATGCCGTAGGCTTTGACGAAGCAGGCGATGGCCAAGCCTCCGGTGAGCGCCAGGGCGAAAATGGCAAAGGGGATCGCCAGCTTGAGAGACATATTGGTGATGGTGTTGGAGCTGAGCAGCGATTGAAAAATCATCCATTCACTCAAAAAGCCGTTGGTCGGCGGCAGGGCCGAAATGGAGACCGAAGCCAACAAAAAGGTCAGGGCCGTGATCGGCATACTCTTGATGAGCCCGCCATAGGCTTCGATGTTTTTGGTATGGGTTTCGTGGAGCACACTCCCCGCCCCCATAAAGAGCAGAGATTTGAAACTCATATGGTTGAAGGTATGGAAAAGGGCCGCGATGAAGGCGAAGGTGCTCAGAATCCCCAGCTGCAGCGCGTCGAAGATCATCCCCATCCCGAAGCCGATCAGAATAATGCCGATATTCTCGATGGAATGATTGGCCAGCAGGGCTTTGATATCGTGCTCGCTCAGGGCGTAGAGCACCCCCACCAGGGAAGAGAGGGCCCCGATCACCAGGATCAGGATCCCCCACTCCAGCGGCCAGGGGTAGAGCACATCGAGCATAAAGCGGAACATCCCGTAGATCGCCACTTTGAGCATCACCCCGCTCATAAGCGCGGAGACGGGACTGGGGGCTGCCGGGTGGGCATAGGGGAGCCAGACATGCAGGGGCACTGCCCCGGCCTTGGAGAGAAAGCCCAGGATCAGGAAGAAGAAGAGCAGCGTCGGATAGGCGAAGTGGGCCGCAACCCCCTGCATCTGGGCAAAGTCCAGCTCCAGATTCCCGTCGGTGACCAGGAGGAAGAAGAGCAGCAGAAAGACGAAGCCGAAGTGGGTCATAAAGAAATAAAAACGCGCCGCAGGGATCGTTCCCTTCTCTTCGGGCTCCGTCAGGATCAACTGCCAGCTCGTCAGGCTCATCAATTCCCAAAAGAGCAGAAAGGTCAGAGCGTTGGCCGCCGTCACCACCCCCAGCATCGAGAGGATGAAACCGAAATAGTGGATCAGGTAGTGGGCTTTGCGCTCGATATGGGGCAGGTATCCCTGGGAGTAGAAGAGATTGGGCAGGGCTCCGAGGAGGATCAAAAAGACAAAGAGCAGCGACAGGGCATCAAGATGAAATGCAAAAGGCATTTTTTACTCCAAAATCAGACTTCATTGGCAAACGACTTCACGCCGAAAAAATCAAAACAACGAAACAACGAATAAACAATTAAACAATGATAATTTTTTGGGAAAGCGTCGCCGATGCGGCGCGAAAGAGGGCTTGCCCGGCGGAAGATCACCGGTGGGTAAGTCCTGATTTGGGGCGATTATACTCCGGAAAGCTTAAAATATTACTCTGCCATTAGAGGGAGCTGTCGAGTGAAAGCTCTGTCGGGAATAAGAATAAAATTTACCGGTCGATGATTTATTTGAAATTTCCGAAGACCAGGGGCGCTTTGAGATTCAGCTTTTTGACTGCGGCGATCACCTGCTGCAATTCGTCGATCTTCTTGCCGCTGACCCGGATCTCCTCCCCCTGGATGGAGGGAGTGACCTTGAGCTTGAGATCTTTGATCGCTTTGACGATCTGTTTCGCTTCATCCCGGTCGATGGAATCGACGATGCGGTAAATCACCTTGACGTTTCCGCCGCTGATCCCTTCTCTCTTGACCTCATCGAGGGATTTGGGCGAAAGCCCCCGCTTGATCATTTTGGAGAGGAGAATGTCTTTAAGGGCATCGATCTTCGAGTCGCTGGAGCTCACCAACGTCAGGGTCTTGGCCTTTTCATTGAGCTCGATATCGGTACTGATCCCTTTGAAATCGAAACGGGTACTCACCTCTTTTTTTGCCTGCTCGATGGCATTTTTCATCTCCATCATATCCAGCTTGGCGCTGATATCGAAATAATGCTCTTTCGCTTTCGCCATAAAAGCTCCTTTTATTGATCAGTCGTTAGTCATTGGAGTAGAGAGTTTTTCCCTATTCTCTCACAGTAGCGTTGCGTAGCAACGCAAACCAAAATTCCTCATTCCTAACTCCTCATTCCTCATTCGAGAAGTGACGAATGTCACTTCTCGATTCTTATCATCGTCACCTTCTCCTCCACCACATCCAGCTTCTTCAGCGCTTCGATCGCCTCTTTCATCTTGCGCTCTTCGCACTGGTGGGTGGTAAAGAGCAGCCGCACCCGGTCGGCCAGGCGGGAAGGCTTCTGAAGCATCGATTCGATGGAGATGCCGAACTCGCCCAGAGTGCTGGTGACCTTGGCCAAAACCCCCGGCTCGTCCAGCACTTTGAGCTTGAGGTAGTATTGGGTGACGATTGCTTCGGGCGGAACCAGGGGCAAGCCGCTCTCGAGACCCTTTTTATACCCCAGCATCGGGCCGCTGTTGCCCCGGACGATCTCCACGATATCGGCGATCACGGCACTGGCGGTCGCGTCACCCCCGGCACCGGGGCCGTAGAACATCGTCTCTCCGACCCGGTCACCCACCACGCTGACGGCGTTCATCACCCCATCGACTTTGGCGATCATACTCTTGGCGGGGATCATCGTGGCATGCACCCTCATCTCCACGCCCTTCTCGCCTTTCTTGGCGATTCCCAGCAGTTTGATCTCATAGCCGAATTCCCGGGCGAATTCCACATCGGTGGGGCTGATCTCTTCGATCCCTTCGATGATGATCTCTTCGGGCTTGGCGTCGATTCCGTAGGCGATGGAACCCAGGATCAGCAGCTTGTGCGCCGCGTCATAGCCCCCCACGTCGAAGGTGGGGTCGGCTTCGGCATAGCCGAGCTCCTGGGCCTCTTTGAGCACCTCCTCGTAGGCGACCCCTTCCTGGATCATCTTGGTGAGCATATAGTTGCAGGTGCCGTTCATGATCCCTTTGATCGACTCGATGTGATTGGCACTCAGGCCGTTGCGCAGAGCGCCGATGATGGGGATCCCTCCGGCGACACTCGCTTCGTAGAAGAGCGGAATCTCCCCGGCGATCTCCTGGAGCTCGTAGCGATGGTAAGCCAGGAGCGCTTTGTTGGCGGTGACCACCGGTTTTCCGGCTTCCAGAGCTTTGCGCACCAGCCGGTAGGGTTTTTCGATCCCGCCCATCAATTCCACGACGATATCCACATCGGCACTCTCGATCACTTCCCCGGGATCGTCGGTCAGGGGAATGCTGACATCGCGGGGCTTGTTCAAATCCCGCACCGCTCCCAGGACCGGTACGATCTTTTTGCCGGCGCGTGCTTCGATGATGTCGGCATTTTCCAGCAGAATCTTCGCGACACTCTCTCCGACGGTCCCTACACCCAATATCCCTATTTTTACCATAAAGCTACACTTCCTTCTTCACTTCTTTTTTCATCGTCTCGGTATCGTTCCCCGTCTTTTGCTGCCCCTTGAGCTCGGCAAGATAACGTTTGATGTTTTTGGCTGCCTGGCGGATCCGTTTTTCATTTTCGATCAGGGCGATGCGCACATACCGGTCTCCATACTCCCCGAACCCGATGCCGGGGCTCACGGCCACATGGGCCTTGAGCAGCAGCTCTTTGGAGAATTCCAGCGAACCCAGGTGCCGGGCACACTCGGGGATCCTGGCCCAGACGAACATACTCGCCCTGGGCTTGCCCACTTCCCAGCCCGCCTTGGCAAAGGCATCGACGAGCACATCCCGACGCTTCTGGTATTTGGGAATGACGATCTCTTCGACCAGGTGTTCGTATTCGTCCAGGGCCACCGTCGCTGCGACCTGGATCGGGGTGAACATCCCGTAGTCGAGCCAGGATTTGATCTTTTGCAGTGCGCCCACCAGTTTGGGATTGCCCACGATGAACCCGACCCGCCAGCCGGCCATATTGTAACTCTTGGAGAGGGTGAAACTCTCCACCGCCACATCCTTGGCCCCTTCGACCTGGAGGATCGAAGGGGTCTTGTACCCGTCGAAGGTAATATCGGCATAGGCGATATCGCTGATGATGTAGAAGCGCTCCCGCCTGGCGATCGCCACCAGCTTCTCGTAAAAGTCCAGCCCCACGGTGGCAGTGGTGGGGTTATGGGGGAAGTTGACCACCAGGAACTTGGGCTTGGGGACCGAATTTTTCAAAGCCCGCTCCAGATCGGAGAAGAAACGTTCCTCATCCACTTCGAAGCTCTCTTCATCGAAGGTCAGCTCCATCTTCTCCACATTGCCGCCGGCCAAGACAAAGGCGTAGGAGTGGATGGGATAGGTGGGATCGGGGACGATGGCCACATCGCCGGGGTTGGTGATCGCCTGCACCAGGTGGACATAGCCCTCTTTGCTCCCCATCGTCGCTACCGCTTCGGTCTCGGGGTCGAGGACCACATTGTATTTGCGCAGATACCAGTTGCAGATCGCCAGGCGGAGCTTGTAGATCCCCTTAGAAGCGCTGTAGCCGTGGGTGTGGGGTTTGCGGGCGCTTTCGACCAGCTTTTCGATCACCGGTTCGAAGGCGGGGCCGTCGGGATTGCCCATACTGAAATCGATCACATCGGCCCCGGCACGCCGCTCGGCCATCTTCAGCTCGTTGACCACGGCGAAGACATATTTGGGAAGCCGATTGATTTTGTTGAATTGAATTTCGTCAAACATTTTCGTTTACCATACCTTGCTTTTGTTGAGTCGTTGGAACTCTTCATGGGAAATCTCCCGCACCCCGCCCTTGGCGATCATAAAGAAGTGCCGTTTTCCGTCGTTGAGCTTGAGGGTATTTTTTCCCTTGAACTCCAATTTGCCGTGACCGGTCGCGAGGATATAGTCCCCTTTGGACGTATCGAAAGTGATATCCCCGGTCGCCACCTTTGCGGTGCGTTTCATGCTCCGCAACTCCGTATATCCCACCCAGACTTTGGATCGGGGGTGGAAAATCACCAGGGAATCGGTGACAGCCGCGGGTTTTTTGGCTTTCGGCTCAGGGATTTCGAGGGCCGCTTCCGCCGGCTGGGCCGCGGTCTCCGTCCTCTCCGCTGCCGAAGGATTCTCCTCGGCTTCTTTCTCGGAGGCCTCGGCCTGTTCCTGCCCCGCCGATGTGGAGGCGGCTTCCTTTCGGGAAGCGTTCTCCTCTTCATCCGCCCCCGCCGTCGCGGCGACGATCATCCGGGAGACATCGCTCAGGTTCCCCTCACCGTTTTCCTCGGGTGCCTGGGCGCTCTCCCGGCGCAACGCCTCGGCCTTGGCCTGCTCCTGCTTGACCTGGGTGATGATCTTCTCTTCTTCCTGAGCTTCGTCGCTCTTCCCGCTCTTCTGTTTTGCGGCCGTCTCCACCTTGGCGATCGTCAGAGGCTTGGCGGAGGAGTCGTTGCTCTCCGCATTCTGCGAATCGTTGCCCTCACTCCCGTTTTTCTCCGCCCAGGCCCCCTCGCTGACGGCCGTAGGGTTTTGCCCACTCTCGGCTCCACTCGGAGACTCCTGCGCAGCGGCGGGTTTACCCGTCCCGGGCTTCTCTTCTCCCAGCCATCCTTTCGTCATCGAGAGAACCGAATCAAAAAAACCGCTCCTGGGTTCGGAAGCGGAGGCCACATCGGATTTCCCGGCGGGAGCTGCCGCCATATACTTCCAGGCACCGTAGGCCAGGGCCAGCAGGACGAGGACCAGCAGGGCTTTATAGAGTACGCCCGATCCCTCTTTCTCCACCGGCGACACCACCAGGGCATCGGGTTCCCGTGCCGGGGCATGCTCCTCGTAATAGGCCCGACACTCTTCTCTGAGTTTACCGAGATCGGCGTGATATTCCCGCTCGAGGATCGAAATGAACCCCAGAGCCTGAACCTTTTGCAGACGGCTCCAGTCCCGATCGATCAGCGCCTGCAGGTTTTCGACGGAGATCCGGGTCTTCCGGCTGATGGTAGGGAGGGTATTCTCTTCGATAATATCATTCAACTGCATAACTCATCCTGTGTATCATAATGGCTGCCGCGGCGCTGACATTGAGGGAGTCGAAGGGCCGCTTCATCCGAATCGCCACCGTTTCGTCGAGACGCTCTCGGGCCTTTTTGGAGATCCCCCGCTCTTCGCTTCCCAGCACCAGGGTCCGCTTCCGGTCAAAGAGTTTCTCTTCGATCGGCTCACCCTCCATCGACGCACCGTAGAGGCGGTGGCCGGCCTGTTTGAGCTCGTGGAGCACATCCAGGATATTGCGGTGCAGGGCAAAGGGCATCTCCAGCAACGCCCCGCTGCTGGTACGGGTGACCGCCGAGAAGTTGAGCTGGCCGATCCCGGTCGCCACGATCCCGTCCACTCCCAGCGCATAGGCGCTTCGGACGATCGCGCCGATATTCCCCGCATCGGTCAGGGTGTCGAGCACCAGGACGAAATCTCCCTCTTTGACCTCGGCCAGGCTGGCCGGCCGGTAGTCTTCGATCTCGGCCAGGAGCCCCTGATGATTCCCTCCCCGGCTGAGCTGCTGGGCCCATCGGTTTTCGATAAAGGTGATCTTGTCGCCGTATTTCTCAAAGAGATCCTGAGGCAAGACCCCTTTTTTGGCGATGTAGATTTTGTGTACCTGTTCGGGGTGCCGTCGCAGTGCGTGCAGCACTACCTGTTTTCCATAAATAATCATAGGGGATTTTACCATTTTTTCCGAAAGCAAGGCCTTTCCACCGCGAAAGGGGAGCGGGTCACTTCTTTTGACACAACTCCTGATACCACTGGGAAACGCTCCCTCCCAGGAGCTTGGCCAGGAGCTTCGCCTTGACTTTGGGGGGAAGGTCCATGCTCCGGATATCTTCCTGATAGAGCGCCGGTGCCGAATCTTTCGCCCCGGCGATGATCACCACCCACTCCCCCCGGAAGGCGTTCTCCGCCCGCAACCGCTCCAGCAATACCCGGGCCGACCCGCGATAATAGCGCTGGTGCTTTTTGCTCAACTCCTTGGCGGCGAAGAGCTCCCGATCGGGGTCACGGGAGACGATCTCTTCGAGAAGGCGTTCCAGACGATGGGGCGCTTCATAGAGCACACTGTCCCAAGGGGAGCGGAGCAACTCCTCCAAAGCCTCTCTGCGCTCCCTCCCCTTGTGGGGCAAAAAACCGTAGAAGAGAAAACGGCCCGACTCGAAACCGCTCGCGGCATAGGCGACGGTGACGGCGCTGGGGCCCGGCAGGACATCGTAGGCGATCTCCCGTTCCTGGCAGTAGCGTACCAGAAGCTGGCCGGGATCGGAGATCGCCGGCATCCCCGCATCACTGACATAGACGACATTTTCCGCTTCCAGCCGTGTGCCCACCTCATCCAGGCGCGCCGGCCCGTTGTGTTCGTTAAACGAGAGAAAATCGGCTTCGGGAAGTCGTTCCATCAGTCCCCGTTTATGAAGCAGTTCGAGCAAATGTCGAGTGACACGGGTATCTTCACAGAGAAAGAGGGTTGCAGATTCAAAAACGGAAAGGGAACGGTAGGTAATATCCTGGAGGTTTCCCAGGGGAGTGGGGACAAAGGTCAACATAGCAACGCCCCCGCAGGGACGAATGTCTTAGGAGAGCTTGTACTTGTTGCGGAACTTCTCGACGCGACCGGTGGCATCGACGATCTTTTCCGAACCGGTATAGAAGGGGTGGCACTGATTACAAATGTCGATGGAGAGCTCCGGCTTGGTGGAGCGAATATCGAACTCGTTGCCGCAGGCGCAGGTGACGTGACAATCTACATACTTAGGATGAATATCTTTTTTCATCGGAAATACCTTTTAAAAATATTTGGATGATGGGCAACCAACCCATTCCGGTATGCAGAAGCATACCCTTCCGCTGCCGAAGGCAGGGGTCGCTGCAACGCATTTCGCGAGACAACTCTCCCATTCATGTCGCCATGCATGGGGAAAATCAGGGCGTAATTATATCCGGTATCTTTTAAAAAAAGCTGAGTCCCTATCCCAGAAGCAGCCGGGCCGCCGCGGCGCAAACGGCCGTTTCGCTCCGCAGGATCGTCGGCGTCTCCAAGCCGAAGATGCGCTCTTCGGAAAAGAGAGCACGCTCTTCGGGGGTAAAGCCCCCTTCACACCCTACCACGATCGAACGCTCTGTCCAATCCCCTCCGCAGGGCAGCCTCCGATCGGAAAAATCCAGGAGCATCGCCTCGGGATGACGCTCGAGGAATGCCTCCAGACTCTCCGCCGTTTCCAGCCGCATCAGTTCGCTGCGCCCGCACTGCTGGGAAGAGTTGATCAAAATCCGTTCCAGACGCTCAAAATCGGGCTCGAACTGCCGCTGACTCCGCTCACATCGAACAAAGGTGATACCGAAGACCCCCATCTCATTGAGCGCCGGCAGGGTTTTCTCCACATTCCGGGGATCGATTTGGCACCAACCCAGATGAAGCTTTCTGTTCAGTACTATTTTTAAATCCCGGCAGGAGACCAGCGCGATCCTGGCCCGACGGCGGTCCAGCGTCTCGGTCCGGTAAGTATAGAGGCAATCATCCCGCATATTCCTCAAATGAAGCGGATCTTCGCTGCGAAGACGGCGGACCTTGAAGAGGTAGCGGTAGGATTCCCCCTCGAGCAGAAGTTGCGAAGCGCCCGCCTCGGGATGATAGAGGAATTGCATCGAGGGTTATTTAAGGAAGATACTCACGAGAATCGTGGCGACGACGGCCAGGATCTCCAGCAGGACGATCAGGGTGTGGAACCCCAATCCGTCCTTTTCTTCCAACCAGAGTCGGCGCAGACGTATCGCCCGATAACCGTCCAGCATAGGAAGCAGGATCATCACACCCAGCATCACGAGAATCGGGAGGCTCACCGGCCGTCCAGCGAAGATCCAGACGATCAAACCGCTGAAAACCGTCATCGCCCAAAAGGCCCAGAAGGCGAAATAACCGATCCGGGTATAGAAGATTCTGCGGGCTGGATGGCCCCGAAGGATCCAGGGCAGCACGAGATTCAGCAAAAGGACCAGTAGGAGCCCTTCGACCAAGGTCCGGTGATAGGAGATGAGCAGATCCATACGGCTCCGCTTATTTCAGCTTAGAAATATAATCGGCCAGCGCCTGGATATCTTCGTCGCTGAGTCCGGCAGCCTGTCCCTGCATCACTCCGCCCATTCCGTAGGCATTGCGGGTACCGGCTTTGTAGGCTTTGAGCTTCTCGGCGATCGAAGCGGCATCTTGCCCGGCGATCGCAGGGGATTTACCCAGGGCTTTCATTTTTCCATCGGCGCCATGGCATCCGGCACATTTGGCGAAGAGTGCCTTCCCCTTCGCTTCATCTCCTCCGCCCAGGCTCTTCTTGGCCTCGGTAGCCTTTTTTTCAACGCTTGCAGCCGCTTCTGCCGTTTTGGCTTTGGCCGCCTCCACGGCCTCAGCCGTGGCTTCTTTAGCCTTTTCTGCCACTTGGGTAGCATTCTTGGCCGCGCTCTCTTTGGCCTTTTCCATCGCTTCACTCGCCGTTGTCTTGGCCTTTGCTACAGCTTCTGCTGCTTTGGCTTTTGCCTGTGCCATCAGATCCGCACTCTTCTCTTTGACCTTCTCAACCACGACAGCCGTATCCTTGGCAGCGCTTTGAACCGTCTCTTTCGCATGCTCTTTGGTCTCCTGGCTGCATCCGGCCATCAATGCGACAGCTACACTCGCTGCAATCAAATAACTTTTTTTCATAATCACACTCCTTGATAGGTCATTTGGGGGAATTATAGCCGATTTTTGTGAAGCGATCGTGAGATTTAGACACCGACCGTGGTATCGAAGATCCGAATATGGAGCCGATCGGAGTAATGAAAATTATGACGGATGCAAAACGCGAAGACGGCCCAGTCGTTTTGCCGGAGTACTTCCCGGCTCTCTCCCATAGGCATACAGTAGACTTCCGTCTCCGGCAAATAATTCCGGATCTCCTCAATTTCCCTGAGGGCCTCTCCGCTTTCGATGGAAGATCGATCCAGAGTGAATTTCAAAAAGGCTTCCCCCGCTTCCGAGGCGATCGTCCTGAGCACTTCGGGATGGATCCGGCGCTCTTTGGGCTCGCCGCTGTTGGAGAGTTTGACCGAAAGGGCAAAAGTGCACGCTTTATAGGCGCCATAGCGGAGAAAATCCGGGGCCACCGTGCCGTTGGTCTCAAACGTGATCTGTACTCCCCGCTCTACCAACCCCTCCACGACTTCGTAAAAGGCGGGATCCGCCGCATAGATCAGAGGCTCCCCTCCGGTGATGACGACGTGAGGGAGATAGCCGATCTCAAGAAAAGCCCGGTCCATCTCTTCGAGCAGTGGTGCGGCCGACTCCACAGCCTGCCACCGAGCGGCGAAGGCACGGTCCACGGAAAACCAGGTATCACACCCGTAGCGCTTCTCACCCTCCACGTCATACTCCGCTCCGAATCCCGGACAATGGAGATTGCATCCCCCCGTACGCAAAAAGTAGGAGGGAACACCGGCATAGCGCCCCTCTCCCTGGATGGAGAGGAATTTTTCGGTCAGCCAAAACATGTTTTGCCTTCTGCAAAACAAATGAGGAATGAGGAATGAGGAATGAGGAATTTTGGATAGCTTTGCTGCGCAAAGCTTCTATATACTAAATAACTCATAAAAATCCTTCCTATAAAACCAAGCGGAGCCACTGCACCGCAAACCACAAGTCCTCACTCCTCACTCCTAATTCCTCACTCTTATCATCCGCCCGTTTCATAGAAAGCCCGGTTGGAGCCTTCGTTCTCCGTCTCGCTCCAGCGGTTCTCCTTGGGTTTGTTGGCCAGGACGTCGGCCAGGATAGCTGCCGCGGCGTCGATGTCGCCTTCCCGGACCGCTTCTGCGATCGATTGGGCTTCGTCGAAATAGAGGCAGGGGATCAGATGGCCCTCGGCCGTGAGACGGATGCGGTTGCAGCTTTCACAGAAATCGTGTTTATGCGGATCGATGAGGCCGAAGATATAGCCGTTCTCTTCAATCTTGTAGTTGTAAGAGGGGCTCGCCCCTTCCCGTCCGAGACGGCGGATGGTATAACGCTCTTTGATCCGCTCCAGGATCTCCTTGCCGTGCATACCTTCGATCTCACTGTTGGCGTGGGCATTCTCCATATATTCGATGAAACGGACCCGGATCCCCCGCGCTCTGGCATACTCCAGAATATCGAGGATCTCCGCATCGTTGATCCCTTTGAGCGGGACCATATTGATCTTGACCCCGAGTCCCACTTCCAGGGCCTTGTCGATCCCTTCCAGCACTTTGCCCAGGACGTTCTTTTGGGCGATCTGCGCGGCCACGGCGGGCTTGAGGGAGTCGAGGGAAATGTTGATGCGTTTCAGCCCCGCATCCCTCAATGCCTGGGCGGTATCGGGCAGGAGATATCCGTTGGTCGTCAGGGCCAGGTCGATATCGGGTTTGTAGTCGTGGATCATCTTCACGAAACGATCCAGGTCCTGTCTGAGCAGGGGTTCTCCTCCCGTCAGGCGTATTTTGCTCACCCCTTCGTCAATGGCGATCTTGATAAATTTGAAGAGATCTTCGAAACTGAGAAGATTCTCCTGGGGAACCCAGCTGAAAGGTTTTTCCGGCATACAGTATTGACAGCGGAAATTACAGCGCTCCGTTACCGAGACGCGTAAATAGTTGACGGTGCGTCCATGTCCATCGATGAGCATGACTCTCTTTTCGTACCTATCGGCAAAAGTTGAATTCAAAAGATAAGAGTATCAGAAAGATCTTGAAAGAGGATTGACGCCCGACAAGCGGACGTCGAAGATTGGAAAAAACTCGGGAAGCCTCTTAGTGGAGGTCTTTCCACTGAGACTTGTACCAGAGGTAAGCCAGGAAGGCGAAGAGGACAAAGTAACCGAGCACCCAGGGACCGACTTTCTCGCGCTTGGGCTTGCTGGGATCACCGACCTCTTCGAGGTATTTATAGACTTTTTCGTATCCCTCGTTGTTTACGCCGACACGGGGCATCGCTGTTCCGTGCAGGAGGTTTTGGGGATTCTCAACAAACGTCTTGAGATAGTGCTCACCCCGTGCCCGAACGATAATCGAAAGATCGGGGGGGAGTTTACCCAGGTACTTGGCAAGGTTCAGCTGATATTGACCCACTTTCTTCTCGAAATCGAGCTTCGCCAGATCGACACCGGTTTTGATGTCGGCTTTGGTCTTGGGAACGAAGCCGATCTGAGTCCACTTGGCATAGCGCATAGCGTGGCAGCGTCCGCAAGCGAATTCGAAAGCTTCCTGAGGCTTGACCTCTTTGGGAGCGATGGACTTCAGGTAAGCAGCGATATCGGCCGCACCCTGGGCATCAGCCATACCACCGGGCATTCCGCTCTTTTTGACCAGACCGGCATGGGTGGGGCTGACGATAAAGTTGGCCAGGAACTTCTCGTCAAGTACGGCGCCGGCATTGCTCAGATCGGGAGGATTGACCCCGTAGGCTGCAGAAGCGGAAACGGGATCCATCGGCGCTTTCATTCCCTGAGACTTGATGCCGTGGCAGGAAGTACAGGTAGCGATGAGCGCTTTACCCTTGGCGGGATCTCCCTTGGGAGGAGTTTTGAGGTCCTTATATTTGAACCCCTCGAACTCCACATGCTTGTGCATGACGGAGTGGGCATAAGGCTCCACTCCCCAATAGGTCACCAGCGTAAAGAATACGACGACGGCTAAGACTTTCAAATCTCTCATTTCTGCCCCCTAACAGGTTTTTCCATTTTGGTAATGAACGGCAGAGCGATCCAGAGAATGATGAACGTCCAGGCCGCTACCGTTCCGATTTTCGTATAGATGCCCATCGGAGGCACTTTACCCATGATTGTCAGCACGACCATATCTACCAGCAGCAGCCAGAACCAGATGGCGAAGATTCCGCGCCGGTTGGCAGGAGCCACGTTGGGGCTGCGGTCCAGGAAAGGCAGGAGGAAGAAGATCACCTGGGCGAAACCGAAGGCGATCAGACCTGCATTCTTGGAGAAGGGCCGCAGGATTTCATAACTCCAGAGGAAGTACCACTCGGGATAGATGTGCGGCGGAGTTTTCAGAGGATCGGCAGGATCGAAGTTGACCGGATCCATCGCAAACTCGAAGTGGTAGAAGACCAGATAGAAATAGAGAATGAAGTAGATCCCCATAACGAAGGTATCCTTACTCAGGAAGACCGGGTTGAAGGGGATGACTTTGGACTCTTTGCGCAGACCGGCTTTCCACTTCTCGGCTTCCGCTTCGAAGTCGATCTCTTCACCGTCCTGGTTGTTGACGTGGGGAATCCGCAGGGTTCCGAAGTGCAGTACGATCAATGCCATGATGATCAGAGGCATCAGCACAACGTGCAGCATAAAGAAGCGGCCCAGGAATGCCTGGCCGGGAACGTAGTCACCACGGATCCACTCGACCAGTCCGTTAAGGTTCAGAGAACCGAGGCTGAAGAGGTTGGTGATAACCATTCCCGCCCAGTAACTCATCTGTCCCCAGGGCAGCATATAACCGGAGAAAGCTTCAGCGGAGAAGGAGACGAAGAGCAGCATACCACTCAGCCAGATCAGCTCACGGCCCCGCTTATAGGAGCCGTAATAGATTCCGGTAAACATATGGATGTAGATAATCAGGAAGACCAGAGAAGCGGCTACAGCGTGCATATGACGCCAGAGCCATCCGTAGCCCACCTCACCCATAATGGTGTGGTTGACACTGTCAAACGCCAATTTGGTGTCAGGGATGTAATACATCAACAGGAAGATTCCGCTGATCAGCAGTACGCCGAAGGTGGCGGCGAGGACCATCCCCATGGCCCAGAGGAAGTTGATGTTTTTGGGGATCCAGTATTCGGTGGACAATACCCTCTTGAGGGTATCGATCGCCAGTCGTTCATTGAGCCATTGATGTGAAAACGGCTTCGCGTTGGGGTCAAAATGTGCCATATACCTCTCCTTACGCCACTAAACCGGCTTCTTTGAGCTTCTTGTACTCGGGACCTTCTTCACCGAGGACAACTGCATTGCCTTTGATCTTGAACGGGGGAATCACCAGGGGGCTTGGCGGCGGAGCCTTGAGGACTTCACCGGCAGCGTTGAACTGCCCTCCATGACAGGGGCAGACAAACTTGTGCTTCTCGGGGAAGTAATCGGGGATACACCCCAGGTGGGTACAGAGGCCGATGACGATCATAAACTTCTTGTCGCCCACTTTGATCAGACGGGGATCTTCGTAGGCGTTCTTGTCGTTGCCGTTGGGTGCCGTGTCGGGCTTGGCATCCTTGGGCACATTGATGATCAGGATCGGTTTACCGCGCCATTTTTCGACGTAGAGCTTGTTCTGCTCTTTGTAGGCGCTCAGATCCAGGGTCGTAAACCCGGCCGCTTTGACACTCGGCAGGGGATCCCAGGTGCGCTTGGCCGCATAGAGAGCCCCGAGGGCTCCCAATCCGGCATAGGCACCGAGCACTTTGCCGAAGAAATCTCTTCTGTCGCTCATTTCGCGTCCTTTGATGGAAGATTAAAACGTTTAATTATAGGACGAAACCTTTTAAAAAGGATTGATAGGGCTCAAAAGATTCGGGGAATATAGTGGCAAATGTGAAAAAAAGATACAGCTTTTCAATTTATCCGTCAAAAAAAGCCCGAATTAAGAATTCGGAGTAAATTTATCGGATTTACCGGGTGCTCAGAAGCTCCGCCCACTTTTCGACCCGATTGTCCACTCCATCCACCGGCGACAAGTCCTTCAGCGCAGCGCCAAGCTCTTCCCACGCACCCCAGGGGAGCCCACGCACGCCTGCCTCCCGCAGAGTATCGCTGACACAGGCCGCATTCTCTCCCCGATCCAGCCACACGACCCGCGCCCCGGCAGCCGCCGCCTCCGCCGCCGTCTGGGGCATCGCGGTGATGACGGTCTCGGAGCTTTGAATCAGCTCGGCATACTCCTCATCCTCGTGGATCACCCTGAAATGCTTCGCGAGCTCCTCTTCGTATTTGACATAGAAATAGATCCCCCAGTAGAGCTCCAGATCCAAGACCGCCAAATCGGGCGCCGCTTCCAGCAGGCGTCTGTCCTGATCGGTATCGCCGTAGATCAGCACCCGGCGCGCCGCTTTCTCCCCGACTCCTTCGGCGTAGAGGGGATCGACCACCGCCCCCTCTTTCCACGCTTCGAGGATCTTTTCTCCGTAGCGGGGCGCTTCGCCACACTCACTCACCCGCCAAACTTCCCGATACTTCTCCACATAGTAACCCAGCCGTTCCCCGGCCTCCTCGGGAGAGTCGATCACCAGCGTATCGCCGCGTGTCACCAGTGCATCGAGCTCCATAATGTTCTCCACCGTCGTCGCCAGGGGCAAGCCCAGCTCACGCCCCGCCAGTTGGGCGCGATAGTCGTTGACAATGATCTCCGCCGGGACCCCGCGACGCTCCAGCGCCCGCCAAAGCGCCCCCATACGCCGCAGGTGATCCAGGTCGGCACGGTGGTTGGTATAGGCATAGAGGTAGATCATGCTTTTCCTTTCTGGGCCATTTTGATGTAGACGTGGAGAATCTCGATCGCCGCGGGGGTGATCCCGCTGATCCGGGAGGCTTCGAAGAGGGTCGGAGGGGTCGCCTTCTCCAGCTTTTCCACGATCTCGTTGCTGAGCCCCTGGACTTTGCGGTAGTCGAAATCCTCGGGGATCCTGACGGTGTGCATCTCGTGCATCCGGTCGATCTGCTGCTGCTGTTTTTCGATGTAGCGGTAGTATTTGGCTTCCACCAGAATCTGCTCGATCACCTCATCGGGATATTTGGCGAACTCCGGCAGAAGCTCCAGGAGCTTCTCTCTGGAAGGTTCGGCGATGCGGGCGAGCAGATCGATCCAGGCGGTCTTGTCGTTGATGCGCTGCTCCCCCATCGCTTCGAGCTGGGCGATGAACTCTTTGGTCGGGGTGGCGTAGTGGCTCCGCAGCCACTCCAGCGCCTCGGCGATCTGCGCCTTGGTCCCGGCCACCTTTTTGCCGAACTTCTCGGGGAGCAGCCCCAGCTTCACTCCGTAGTGGGCCAGGCGCAGATGGGCATTATCCTCCCGCAGCAGGAGCCGGTATTCGGCCCGGCTGGTAAACATCCGGTAGGGCTCGTTGGTCCCCTTGGTGACCAGATCGTCGATGAGCACTCCGATGTATGCTTCGTCGCGCCCCAGGATGAGAGGCTCTTCCCCCCGCAGGGCCAGCACGGCGTTGATCCCCGCCATCAGCCCCTGGGCCGCCGCCTCTTCGTAACCGGTGGTGCCGTTGACCTGCCCCGCCCAGTAGAGCCCCCGGATCTTTTTGCTCTCCAGGGTATGGTAGAGCTCGGTAGGTTGGATGAAATCATACTCGATGGCGTAGCCCCAGCGGACAATTTTGGCCTTCTCCAGCCCGGAAATGGAGCGGATCATCGCCTCCTGCACATCGGTCGGCAGCGAAGTGCTTAGGCCGTTAAGGTAGAACTCGTCCGCCTCCCGCGTCTGGGGCTCCACGAAGACCTGGTGCCGGGGCCGGTCCCGGAAGCGGTCGATCTTGTCTTCGATGCTGGGGCAGTAACGGGGCCCTACTCCCTCGATCTGCCCGCTGAAAAGCGGTGCCCGGTGAAAATTGCTCTCGATGATCCTGTGGGTCTCTTCGGTGGTATAAGTGACCCAGCAGGGCATCTGCTCGGGATTGAAATTCTCCCGGTCGGTGCGGAAAGAGAAGGGAATGGGCCGTTCGTCGCCTGGCTGCTCCTCCATCACGGAGAAGTCGATGGAATCCCCGGCGATGCGGGCGCAGGTCCCGGTCTTGAGCCGCCCAATCTCGAAGCCCATTTCGCGCAGATTCTCCGCCAGGCTCACTGAGGCGAACTCCCCCTGACGCCCCGCCTGCTGGGTCCGCTGCCCGATATGGATCAGACCGTTCAGAAAGGTCCCCGAGGCGATGATCACCTTGGGAGCCAGGTAGCGGTTGCCCAGCTGGGTCTCAACCCCCTTGACCTCCCCATCCTCGACGATGAGCCGCTCCACGATCTCCTGCTTGACTTCCAGGTTGGGGGTATTGAGGCAGACGTCACGCATATAGATCCGGTAGCGGTCCATATCGATCTGGGCCCGGCTGCCGCGAACGGCGGGGCCTTTGGAAGAGTTGAGCAGACGAAACTGCAAACCCGTCGCGTCGGTACAGAGCCCCATCTCCCCGCCCAGGGCGTCGATCTCCTTGACCAGGTGCCCCTTGGCCAATCCCCCGATGGCGGGGTTACAGCTGCTGGCACCGATCTGCTCGGCCAGAATGGTAATCATCAGGGTCTTCGCCCCCATCCGCGCAGCGGCCAGGGAAGCCTCGATCCCCGCATGCCCCCCGCCGATGACAATCACGTCGTGATTCATAAAAACTCCAATTTTTAGTCAGGAATTAGGAGTGAGGAGTGAGGAGTTTCAGTTGAAAGCTGACGCTTTCTTTTTTTACTTAGTCTACTCGCTACTCACTCTTTATCCCAGAATATGTGGCGGGATTTCTTTCAGATGTGTCGATGCTTGGTGCGCAGGGGGGAGAAGCGTGAACCAACGCAAACTGCTTTGCGTTGGTAGCTTCGAACCCGAAGCGGTCGGAGCAAATACGAAGCCGCGTAGGCCAAGGCGAAACGGAGGCCTACCCGGAGGGTAAGTCGAGTATTCGCATCGATCGCCCATGCCGCCGATCATCGATACAGATGATGAAAGTCCGCTGCATCTTCCGGGATGTTGTATAATTGCCGCAATTATAGCCAAAGGGGGACGTTTTGTTTACCGGATTGATCCGTGAGATCGGCACTGTCGTCGATGACCGAAACCACATCCTCACCATCCGCTCCTCCCTCCGGCCCGAGGTGGGCGACTCCATCGCCGTCAACGGCGTCTGCCTCACCGTCACCGAAGTCCTCCCCAACGGCTTCCGCGTCGAAGCCGCCGACGAAACCCGCCGCATCGTCCCGCCACAGAAGCTCCGGGGCCGGGTGCACCTGGAGCCGGCGATGCGCATGGGCGACCGCTTCGAGGGGCACATCGTCCAGGGCCACATCGACACCGTCGGCACCGTCCGCCGCATCCAGCGGGGCGAAAATGCCACCGAATACACCATCTCCGTCGACCCCGCCCAGATCGCCTACATCATTCCCAAAGGTTCGGTAGCCATCGACGGAGTCAGCCTCACCATCAACGAAGTAGGAGACGATTGGTTCCGCCTGACCATCATCCCCCACACCATTGCAAACACTCTCTTTCGGGATTATCGCGTCGGGAGCAAGGTCAATATCGAAACCGATCTTTTCGCCCGCTATGTGGATCATATCCTGCGCCATCGGCAGGAGAGGAAAAGGGGACTCAGTTGGGAAGAGGTGGATGGGATGAGTATGAGTTTTTGAAGCACAATGTCAATACGATCACCGTTTGGATACCGATCATAAAGATTAAGAGTGATGTCGCCATCTTCGGGAAGTCGAATTTGATACTTCTTTGGTTAAAATTATTAGGGTTTACTGTGTGCTATTTTTTGCTTAACGATTGAATAGAGTCATCAATGACCACCCCGTAACCAATTGGCTCCTATATTTTGTTAATTTCGTTTAATAATTTCCAAATATTTAGTTTCAGATTCAGAAAAACCATCTCTTAAAATCCCACGTACTGATTTTTCTAAATTAAATTCTTTGTAATCATGTGGCAAAGGTTGACTTGGCAAATCCCAAGCAACCATTATTCCTCCATTACCATAATGTTCATCGACAATTCCTTCTGTACCTATAGGTACAGAAGGCCACGCAATTTTTGTTTTTACTCTTGTGCCAATTGGAAAACTTTTATTTGAACAAGTACTTATAAAGTTTGTCATCTTTATTCTATTTTTGTTCTCAACTTTTCTCAGGAAACTATCCCATGATTCAAATTGAATCTTAAGATTAGAATCTAATTCAAGCTGATTCCTTTTTTTACTTTCTAAAATATCGTCGGTTGTGTATCCACCAATAACAATACCACGATATTTAATTTCTTTATTAGGATCAACATGTAAAAAACCATTGCTACCCAATAAGGAGTTGTATTTTATTTCACCTTTTTCAACCTCTTGTCTAATCTCATGAACTTTCCGTCTAAAAAGCTCGTAATTATGGTTTATGAAATCAAATCTTTCTAATATTTGCTCATGTGCATCTCTTATCACATTAGATGTTTTATTAGATTTAGTCAAATATGGAAAATCAGCTCCTTTTATCTCTATTAGAATAATCTGCATTCTCGAACGATCTGTAAATATTACGAAATCTACTTTACCTTCATCTATTGGAAATTCTGAAAAGATTATATATTCATTTTCAGAAGATGCATAATGTTCTGCAATTAAATGAAGATTGCTTTTCAAATACTTTTGAATAACTCGTTCCGTTGATTTATTTTTTATTAATTCTTTTAATTTTTTCATTATTAAAAGTCCTTATTTATTTTCCCAATACTTTATATTATTTATCCTTAAAATCTTGTGAATACCTCCACCGGCTAATAGCCGATGGCTTCAGGTTACGGCTAAAAGCCGGTCATACAGCCTGAAGGCCGTCGGTTGATCAGACAACTCAGAACTCATCAGGCTCTGGGGGTTGTTGGTTCTTGATATATTCCATCCAGACTTCATCAGTTATATTTCCACTCGCTGCAACCCAGTATCCTCTTTCATAGGGTCAGGCGTTGAATATCCACTAAATATACGCTATACTGCACAAAAAAGAGGATAGGTTACTATGCCAAGAAAACCCCGAATAGATCTCGCAGGTTATCACCATGTCATCAACAGAGGTGTCAACCGCTCCGATATCTTCGTTGATGAGGATGACTATGAAGCGTTTTTGCAAATACTCTGCAAAGCTTGCAGGGATTACAAAGTCGTCGTGCATGATTATTGCCTGATGAGTAACCATTTCCATCTGCTGATCGAGACTCGACTGAATAACCTCTCACTTTTTATGAAACAGCTCAATAGTAATTACGCCCTCTATGCCAATAAAAAACAGAAACGCTCCGGTCACTTCTGGCAGGGAAGGTTTTATTCCCGCTATATCGTCAATGAAGAGTACTACTATACGCTGATACGGTACATAGAACAAAACCCCATCGAAGCAGGCTTGGTCGAGAGGGTAGGTGAATATCCCTATACACTGGGAGCGGTCATTGCCAACCGGCAAAAACCTATACCGTGTACTCGTGACTCAAAACTGCTTCAGGAGCTCGATTACGAAAATATACAGGAGATCATCGGAGTGAAGCTCGATGAAGAAGCGATGACACAGCTGGCAGAGATACAGGCACAAAAGGTGATAGAAAAAGACGGAGTCAAGCAAGTCGCTTACAGCAAAAGTCTCGAAGAACATTTCAAAGATGCCGAACGCAACGAAGCCATACGCCATGCTTTGGATGATGGCTACACACAGGCAAAGATCGCTGCGTATCTCGGCGTATCACGATCGCTGGTCTCAAAGATGCTCAAAGGTAGATATTCAACGCCTGACCCGTAAAACAGGCGGAGACTTGAATTCTCGGGGGCAAAAGACCTCAAATTCTCCGAATTCTAATAGAGCAAAAGTTCCACTTTACGTTACCAAACCAGGTTGAATATGACTTGGTGATTCTTCGAGACCCACGAGTTGCCTTATCTCAGGAACAGTTACCGAAACAACAATATAATTGCAATAGTGGTTCCAACTAGCTAAGCCAAGAATTTTATCTTTGGTGCCATAACATCCTTTGCCAAGTTCGAAGGCTAACGTCATGGGTCACTTGCCGCTGTGGAGCACAGCGGAACAGCAATTAAGTGCACCCACTTGTTAGTTTTTTAGTATTGGATAATGTGGCTTTATTAAATATAACCCTCTTATAAGACCAAAGTCAGGATTTGGTTGAGCAAATTCGATTAAATTAATGTTTTTTCCATTACCTAATCGCGTATTCCATATGGTGATAATTTTATTAGCCACTTCAATTAAATGATAAAAGCAACTTCTGATATTGTCTTTTTTGCTTTCCACAAAATCACTTCGTTCGTGGTATTCTAAATGTCCATACTCAACCCAGTAAATAAGTATAATATCGTCGCTATTTGTTGAAGTTTCTTTTTTAGGTTCATATTCATGGAGCGCGTATAGTAAATTTTGGGCGGCAACATTAAATTTTGAAATATACTCTTTCAATAAGCTATTACTATTTACAGCTAATGTACTTGATATAAAATCATCATGTTTATTTAAATAACTATTTAGAATTTCAATAAAATAATAAGAATACTGAAGATCATAAGTATGGAACGGTAAATAACACCCATAATACCAGAGTTTATCTATAGATGCGTTTCTATACCAAAAATTAAAATAAATTTCATCTGGACTTGATGGATTAATCAAAAAATTATAGTATTTTTTTAAAATATTTCTATAATTATATATTTTCTCTAAAATATCCTCCCAACCATATACATATATTGAAAACTTACCATTTGTGAAATTTTGTACATTTAACTGCCTTACATGATTTTCTATTCTTACATCTTTTGAAGCAGATGTTGCGATAATATATTTATCTAATCTTGGCCTAAAACTTTCTGCTTTTTTTATTTCGCTGTCAATTTCACTAATATCTAATTTTTTGTAAAAAGTTTTGTGTTTACATTGTATTCCATATCTCTCCCCTGTCTCATCATCTACTCCATAAATATCAACACCATTTTGAGCTTGTCCTCTTCTTCCATTTCTTTGAATGTTTTTATCTTTCAGTATTTCAGACCACAAGTCCGCACATAGTTCTTCAAAAGTCTCCCAATCTTTAGGTGGCGGTAACTCAAACATAAAATCTCTCCTTAAAACTAACGACCAAGCTGTGCGGCGCAAACGAAGCGTAGCGTTGTTTGCGTCCGAACGAGCTCCTTGTTATACATTTTCATCTCATAAACAAAACAATTTTTCTACCCACGAATCTTTTTCAAGCAAGCAAAAGAGCAAAAGGGGTCAGTCGCTACCTTAAAATCCCATAAAATCTCCCCTTCAATCCACTCAACTTCACCCCTGTATTTCTCCCCGGAAGAGTCAAGGGGTCAGGTAACAACTACAACTAATTTCCTACTTCTCTTAATTATCAAACAAACAGCTTGCTATATTATTCCTAATATATCAGCAATCATCTGCTGAGAATCTCCATCTATGTTAACTCACGACATCAGACATCCATCTCATCGACTCTATTTCTTCAACAGCTTCCTCAACAACAAATCCTCAAGATTGCGCCTCGAATCAACGATCGCCATAACATAGACCCTTTCATCCATTATCCGATAAATGATCCGCCAAGGCGGGGCAACTATTTCACGGTAAAGAGTTATCCCCTCCCGTTCTAATTCTGGAACCACCCGGCCTTTGAGGGGGAAGAAGCTACTCGACTCGGCTTTTTCTCTAATGCTTCGATACACCCTCTCCGCAGCATCAGGATTATCTTCTTTGATATAGGCAATAATCTCTAGCAGATCTTCCAGGGCATTGGCAGTCCAAACCAGGTGATACGCTTGACTCATTTTTCCAACAGCTCTTCCACAGAAGCAAAGACTTCCTCTTCGCTGTACACTTCGCCCTTGCGGATATCTTCTTCGGCGAAAGAGAGCATTTTCATCAACGTAATGGCACGCTTCATCTCTTCATAGCTTTTGGGATCTTGAATAACTGCCTTTGCTTCACCGTTTTGGGTAATGATCATTGGACGGCCGGTTTCGTTGATCTGCTTCAAGACATCAGCCGCCCGGCTCTTCAGATAGGTAATTGATTTGATATCACTCACTATATCCATAAGGGACTCCTTTCAGTCAGAATATGATACCTTATTCGGACTGACAGATCAATCCAGAAGGAAGCACAATGACCGATCTCAACCTCTTCTACTACACCGTGCCCCCCACCGGCGAAGCGTTCACCACCCTCCTCCAAGACAAAAACGTCAAGATCGTGCGCATTGTCAGCTCCAACAATATCGAGCCCACCGAATATCACCAGGAGGAGGACGAGTGGGTTGTGCTGCTGGAAGGGGAAGCAGAGATGGAGATCGACGGGAAACGGCGTACCTTGAAACGGGGTGACACCCTCTTCCTCCCGGCCCACACCCCCCACACGGTCCTGCGCACCGCTCGAGGGACCCTCTGGCTGGCGGTACATATTTATCCCGCTGAAAAAAGTTAAGGATAATTTTTATTATCTACTTGACTTTCAACTCTACAAAGGCTATACTTCCGTCAAAATAATTTACCCGAAAGGAGGATAGACAATGGTCTACAGCATCAATCGATACGACCGCCACTTCAACAAAAAGAGTTCTATCCTCCTGCTACGCTTCTAATTTTCTCCTCCACGATTCGATCCGATATTTAGCTTTCGGTGCCGATTTAGGCCCTTTTGGGTAAAATCGGTTCAATTTCCTCAGCGTTTACCATTGCAAAGGCTACATTATGAGTAAAGAGCATATCGTCATATTCGACACCACACTCCGCGACGGGGAGCAGAGCCCCGGCGCCTCGATGAACACCGAAGAGAAGATCCAGATCGCCAGTCAGCTCGAAAAGCTGGGGGTGGATGTGATCGAAGCGGGCTTTGCCGCGGCCAGCCCCGGAGACTTCGACGCCATCGCCCGCATTGCCCAGCGGGTCAAAAATTCCACCGTCTGCTCCCTGGCACGGGCTTTGGAAAAAGACATCAAAGCCGCCGGAGACGCCATCGCCGCCGCGCCCAAGAAGCGGATCCACACCTTCATCGCCACCAGCCCCATCCATATGGAGTACAAACTCCGGATGAAACCCGACGAAGTGATCAAGCGCGCCGTAGAGGCGGTGCAGTATGCCCGTACCTTCGTCGACGACGTGGAGTTCAGCCTCGAAGACGCGGGGCGCAGCGAAATGGGCTTTATGAAAGAGATCATCGACGCCACCATCAGCGCGGGTGCCGGCACCATCAATATCCCTGATACCGTGGGGATCCTCTTGCCCCAGGAGGTCGCCGAGCGGATCGCCGAGCTCAAAGCCTTCATCGGTAACCGGGCCATCATCTCGGTGCACAACCACAACGACCTCGGTCTCGCCGTGGCCAACTCCCTCGCTGCCATCCAAAGCGGCGCCCGACAGGTGGAGTGCACCATCAACGGCCTGGGAGAGCGGGCGGGCAACGCGGCTTTGGAGGAGATCGTCATGGCACTCAAGGTCCGCAGCGATGTCTTCGATAATGTCGAAACCGGCATCAATACCCGGGAAATCTACCCCACCAGCCGCCTGATCGCCTCCATCACCGGCATCGAGCCCCAGCCCAACAAAGCCATCGTGGGTAAAAACGCCTTCGCCCACGAGAGCGGCATTCACCAGGACGGCGTGCTCAAAAACAAGCAGACCTATGAAATCTTCGCCCCCGAAGAGATCGGCCTCGATGTCAACGATACCCTGGTGCTGGGCAAGCACTCCGGCCGCGCCGCCTTCAAGGACAAGCTGGAGAAACTCGGCTTCACCCTCGACGAAGAGGAGCTCAACGAAGCCTTCGCCCGCTTCAAAGAGCTGGCCGACAAGAAGAAGGATATCTACGACGACGACCTGCGTGCCCTGGTCACCAGCCAGATGACCAACATCGAAAAGACCTGGGAACTGGTGGCCCTGCAGTTGATGGATTCCACCGGCGGTGTCCCCAGCGCAGCGGTGACCATCCGAAAGAACGACGGCAGCGAAGTGACCGACGCCGGCATCGGCGACGGGACCATCGACGCGGTCTTCAAGACCATCGACCGGATCACCGGCTACCACGGCCTGCTCAAGGATTACAAGGTCAAATCGGTCTCCCAGGGCAAAGACGCCCTCGCCAGCGTCACCGTCCAGGTCGCCTTCAACGACAATGAACCCGCCGTCATCGGCCACGGGCTCAGCATCGATACGATGTTCGCCAGCGCCAAAGCCTATCTCGGAGCGCTCAACAGCTACATCAGTATGGAAGGGATGCTCAAAAAGCGCCCCCAGGGGAGCGGGTGTAATGTCTGAGTCAGTCCCACGTCGCAAGCACGGGCCTACGGCCCTAAGTCGCAAGAATTAAACCGTGCTAAGTGTTATGTGCTACGTGCTACGACAAATAGGTCATTCGGTTATTCATTACTCGGTTACTAATTACTCATTAATCTCGTTTCTCATTTCTAATTTCTATCTTCTCATTAAAAACAAAGTTTCACTTCGCTAAAATATTGCTCCAAAATTCTTGCTCGTTTTTGGACGGCCCCTGGGGGTCGGGAGAACGGGCTATCAAACCATAAGAAGGACTTCAATGAACTGTTACGAAACACTGTTCGTCGTCAAGCCCACCCTCACAGCCGAGGAGATCGAAGGGCAGATTGCGCGGGTCAAAGAGATTATCGCCGAGAACGGCGGTGAGCTCAAAGCTACCGATGAGATGGGAATGCGCCGTCTGGCTTACCCCATCGAGAAGCAGGAGCGCGGTTACTACACTGTCGTTTACTACACCGCTCCCTCCGAGATGGTCATCGAGCTGGAGCGCCAACTGCGGTACAACGAAGAGATCCTGCGCTTCATGACCGTGAAGTACACCAACAAAAAAGAGTTGGCCGTCTTCGAAAAAATGGTCGAAGCCGCCAATAAAAAACCTGCACCCGAGAAGAGCGAAGCTCCCGTAGCCGAGGAAGCCCCTGCCGTAGAGGCTCCCGCTGAAGAGAAGCCCGCCGAGACCGAAGCACCCGCCCAAGAGGCCGCTGCCGAAAGCACCGAGGCGTAAGCGCCCGTAACCCAAGGAGCTTCCTATGTATAACCGCGTGATATTGGTGGGAAACCTCACCCGTGACGTCGAAATCCGGTACACCCCCAGTGGGAGTGCCATCGGCAAGGTGGGCATCGCCACCAACCGCCGCTTCAAAGCCGCCAACGGCGAGCAGCGGGACGAGACGATGTTCATCGACCTGACCTTTTTCGGACGCACCGCCGAGATCGCCAACCAGTATCTGCGCAAGGGAAGCAAGGTTCTCGTGGAAGGACGCCTGGTCCTGGAGCAGTGGACTGCCCAGGACGGCACCAAACGGAGCCGCCACTCGGTCACCGTGGACAACCTGCAGATGCTGGATCGCCCCGGTGAGAACAGCGGAACCGGCTACGGCGGAAGCGAAGGCGGCTACGGTGCGCCCAAAGCCAACAGCGGCTACGGACAGCCCCAGCCCAACCGAAGTGCTCCCGCCTCGGCTCCCCAGCAGCCGCCCGCCCAGCCCAGCGTCCCCGAGATCGACATTGACGAAGACGAAATACCCTTTTAGGAGAATATGAAATGGCCGAAAGAAGAAGATTCAAAAAACGCTACTGCCGCTACTGCGAGCAGAAAGTCGATTTTATCGATTACAAAGATTTGCAACTGCTGAAGTTCAGCCTCTCTGAGCGCTACAAAATCATGCCCCGTCGCCTGACCGGCAACTGCAAAAAACATCAGGAGATGGTCACCGCTGCCATCAAGCGCGCCCGCCAAACCGCCCTGATCCCCTACATCGTCGACCGCAAGCGCGTCGTCGAAAACCCCTTCGAGCTGATCAAGTAAGCAGCTCACCCTCCGGGCCGTTTGACCCGATCCTTTTTAACTACTCTGCACAACAAACCTCAACTTTCCCTATTTCTCACTTTAACTTTTAGAATCACATCAAAGACCGCAAGGCAAGGCGCAACAAACAAGACGCCAGTGAATCGCCCTTTCTTCTTTCTTTGGGTTCGTTTCTCTTCTTCTTTGTGGCGCTAACAAAGAAGAAAGAAAGGAACAAGGATCTGATCAATGAGCAACCGAGCAACTGATAAAGCGGAGAAGCGGAGAACTGGCATAGGAAAAAATTATCATATTCAATACTAAACGCTCAACGCTTAGCACTCCATTTAGAGCGAAAACTCCTCTCCCAGATAGTGTTTCCGTACCTCGGGATTCTTCGCGATCTCTTCGCTGCTTCCCTCCGCCATCATTTCCCCCTGACGCATCACATAAGCCCGTTCGCAGATCCCCAGGGTTTCTCGGACATTGTGGTCGGTGATGAGAATCCCGATATCCAAATCCCTGAGCTGGCGGATGATCGCCTGGATATCCAAGACGGCGATCGGGTCCACCCCGGCGAAGGGCTCATCCAGGAGCAGAAACTTCGGCCGCCCCACCAGAGCCCGGGCGATCTCTACCCGGCGCCGCTCTCCCCCGCTGAGCCGAAAGCCCAGACGGTCCCGGATCGGCTCCACGTTGAAAAGCTCCAGGAGATCGTCGATCCGCCGACCGGCCTCCTCTCGGCTCATTTCGGTCGCCTCGGCGGCGATCCAAAGGTTCTCTTCCACGCTGAGATCTTTGAAAATACTCGACTCCTGGGGGAGATAGCCGATCCCCATCCGGGCCCGCACACTGAGGGGATAGGGGGTCAGATCGGTGCCGTCGAGGATCACCCGCCCCTCCGTCGCCTCGGTCAAGCCGCAAATCATATAAAAAGAGGTGGTCTTCCCTGCCCCGTTGGGCCCCAGGAGCCCCACGATCTCCCCGCTCTTGACCTCCAGGGAGATATCGTGAACGATGGTCTTTTTTTTGATGACCTTGGCCAGGCCCTGGGCTTGAAGTCTATGCATTGAGGGGCTCGATTCGATAGATTCGGCGATCACCCTCGGGAGTGATCGTCACTTGCCAGAGATTATATCCCGCGGCGGCTAAGAAGGCTTTGAGCCGATCGTCCATCCACTCCACCAGATGCCAGCCCGGTTTTTCGAACTCTTCCATCATCCCCAACTGGGCCAGCTCCTCGAAGCCGACCCGGTAGAGATCGTAATGGTAGAGCCCGCCGCCGTAGGCGTGCTGCAAAGAAAAAGTGGGAGAGGTGACCGCCGATTCGTTGCCGAGGCTCCGGGCGATGGCCTGCACCAGCGTCGTCTTCCCCGCCGCCAGATCACCCCGCAGGGAGATCACGGCATTGTCGGGGATCAGGCGCTTCATCGCTTCGACGACATTGGGCAGCTCTTCCAGATTTGCAGTGATTTCTTTGGAAGCATTGAGCGTTGAGCGTTGAGCGTTGAGAATATCTTGGTCGTTGGTCGTTGGTCGTTGGTCGTTGGGAGAAGACGTTTGTGATTGGAGCGTTGGGGATTTTTCCTCTTCGGTTGCTCGGTTGCTCGGTTGCTCGGTTACTCGGTTATCCAGTTCCTCACTCCTCACTCCTCACTCCTCACTCGAATTTACAATTCATTGGAAATTCGGATCGTTTTCTCCAAATGTTCCGCCGCTTTGCCGCTGTCGATGGTTTCGGAGAGGATCTCGATCGCCTCCTGGATGTCTCGGACCCTTCCATCGGCGGAGAGGGCATAGGCGCCGTTGAGGAGGACGATCTCTCGTTTGGGGCCCTGCTCCTCTCCCGAAAGGATGCGGCGAAGAATCGTCGCATTCTCTTCGGCCTCTCCACCCAGGATCGCCTCTTTGGGGGCGCGGCGGAAGCCGTGGGCCTCCGGCTCGATCACCCCTTCGCTCACCTTCTCCGCCTCGACATAGGCGAAACGGGTCGGGGCGGAGATGGAGATCTCGTCCATCCCGTCCTCGCTGCTGAGCACATAGGCCCGCTCCACATCCAGGTCCAGCAGTGCTTTGGCGATGGGGCACACATAGTCGGGGCTGAAAACCCCCAGCAGGTATTTGCGGGCTCCGGCGGGGTTGGTCAGGGGGCCGAGGATGTTAAAAATAGTGCGGTGGTCCAGGGAACGGCGGATGGGCATAATATGCTTCATCGCCGGATGGTGATGGATGGCGAAGATGAAGGTAAAGCCGGTCTCCTCCAGCATCATCACCTGCTGTTCGGGGCTCAGGTCCAGGCGCATTCCCAGGGCGTCGAGTACATCGGCCGAACCCGATTTGCTGGTGATGGAGCGGTTCCCGTGCTTGGCGACATAGGAGCCCGAAGCGGCCAGCAGCAACGCCACGGTGGTCGAGATATTGAAGCTGCCGCTCTTGTCCCCGCCGGTACCCACCACGTCGATGAGCTTTTGCCGCAGATCCTCGGGAACCGGCAGCTTGACGGAATGCGCGCGCATCACCTCCGCCGCCGCCGCGATCTCTTCAGGGCTCTCCCCTTTTTCGTAAAGCGCGACCAGAAAATCCCGCGCCTCCTCCTCGCTCATCTCGTTGGCAAAGAGCCTCTCAAACTCTTTTTTAACCGAACTATTCATCTTTCCATCCTCCATTCTATAAAGTCGCACGTCGCAAGCACGGGGCTTCGCCCCTCAAGTCGCAAGAAAAATCGTATGTGCTAAGTGCTGCGATTTTCCCAGCAAATCTATTCTCAATTTTTCATTTTCCATTCTCAATTCGTGAACTCTACTAGAGTTCACGAACGTATTCCTCTTTTTTCGACTTGGGGATCGTCTTGGTCGTCGGGATCGCCAGCACTTCATACTCTCTGGGCCCCTTGAGATACTCGATGATGACCCGGTCCCCGACCTTGACCTCTTTGGAGGGTTTGGCTTTGACCCCGTTGATGAAGACCACTCCGCTCTTGACCATATCCTGAGCGATGGTGCGGCGCTTGACCACATTCACGCTGCTAAGCCACTTATCGATCCTCAAATCTTCTTTCCTTCCAAATCTATTAGTCGCAAGTCTCAAGCACGGGGTTTTACCCCTCAAGTCTCAAGAATATTTTAGTGTAAAGTATTTCTAGTTACTAGTCTCTCGATCTTCAAAGTTTGAATTCCGCCTCGGCTTTTTTCGCCTCGATCAGCCCTTTGACGGTCAGGGATCCCTCGCTGAGATAGCCCTCCGCTTCCAGATTCTTACGGATTCTCTTGCCTTCTTTGGGGGTGAACATCCCCGTATTGGCCAGGGCCAGGACCAGATCGTTGAGGCTCTGCCCCTTCTCCTGGGTCATTACTCCCAGTAAAAAGACCCGCTCATTGATCCCCAATCCGCCATCTTCCATCTTCCATCCTCAATCTTCCATCCTGATCGAAACTACGGTTTCGATCAGTGCAGTTCCTCGTTGAGCTTCACTTCCCGGGTGCTGCGGCGCGCGACCATCTCTCCGCTCAGGGAGTCGATGCGGTAGTGGATGCCGTTGAGCCCCTGGAGCTCGGCGCCTTTGAAGACGGTTTTGTCCTCCAGATCCGCCTCGGGGTTGGCTGCTTTGATCTTTTCGAGCTGATCCTCGTCGATACGGATCTTGGTCCCGGCCAAAACGGCGATGCCAGCATCGACGATGCAGCCGTCGCCCAGGGGCACGCCGGTCACGGAGTTGGCTCCCAGGAGGGTATTTTCGCCGATGCTGATGGGATTGCCGTCGGTTCCGGATAGGACCCCCAGGATGCTCGCGCCGCCTCCGACGTCGGAGCCGCTTCCCACGACGGCGGAAGAGGAGATACGGCCCTCCACCATCACGGGCCCCAGGGTTCCGGCGTTGAAGTTGATGTAGCTTGCGCCGGGCATCACGGTGGTGCCGGGGGCCAGCTGGGCGCCCATGCGGACCTTCGAAGTGTCGAGGATCCGGGTATTGTCGGCGGGGATGATGTGCTGGAGGTAGCGGGGGAATTTGTCCACGCTGTCGATATTGGGGAAGGTGCCGTTGAGCTTCATCTCGATCTCGTTCTCCCGCAGGTACTCCAGCTCATAGGGCTTGTTGCCCACCCAGGCGACATTGCTGAGTACGCCGAAGGCTCCGTTGAGATTGACCCCTCTCAGCGGTGCTTTGCCAAGAGAGAGGGCATAGAGTTTCAGATAGACCGCCTCCACGCTCCGGGGTGCCGCATCCTCGAAGAGGAAGGTGATGCGGAAGTTGCGACCGATATCCTCCATCGCCGCCAGGGTCTTGATGACCTGGACATTCTTGTGGGCTTCACCCACCGCTTCGGCCAGGTAAGGGGTGAAGGCGTTCATGGCGTTTTTGACGAACTCGTCTCCGATCGTGGCGACAAATTCGCTGCCGCTGAAATCCACCTCGACGCGGGACTCCTGCAGGGCTTTGATGAAGATCGCGGCGGAACCGTAATTCTCCTTCCAGTTGACGATGGCGTAGTTGGCCTGCAGCACCTTGTCGGCGTTTTTCTGCCCACGGTCCACCCGGGCGATGCCGAAAGCGACGGGTTCGCGGTACCCCTCGCTCGCTTTGATCTCCTCAACCAATGTTTTGAACGCTTCGGTGCTTGTTACCGTTTCGATTGCCATAAATACTCCTAAAAAGAATTGTTTTGATAAAAAATGCCTAATTATATCTTACTTGAGATTCTTCTTGAATTCGGTTTGAGGATGAGTGGAATCATCACCATTACGATCCGGAGAGTCTCCGAGTGCTATAATAAAAGCCCTTTGAAGGTAGAATACGCCCCATGAAACATCTCCGGGGCCACAGCAAGCGCTATTTTTCACTCGCCACGATTGCCATGCACTCCACGCTGCACAGACTCTGCAGCCTCGATGAGCGCTACCGCCGCCAGGACCGCCCCCACCTCTACCACGAATATAAAACATCGCCGCCGTATCCTTCGTGTTAAGTGTTAAGTGCTAAGTGCTACGAAAAAGTAGTATTTAGTGCTGACACTCTTTGCACATATTTCCAAACGTAACACATAACACATAGCACATAACACAATTCAAAAGGACTACTATGACCAAATATCGTTTTTCTCTTGCTGCCCTGTTGGCATTGAGCACCCTGAATCTCCAGACTCTTTCGGCAGACAATCTCGACTCCGGGGAAGACCTGGGGGTCATCACCGTCACCCCCGATCGGGTCAGCGAACCCCTCAAAGACAGCACTGCCAATGTCACCGTTATCACGGCCAAAGAGATCAGGGAACGGGGTTATCAGACCGTGTCTGATGCCGTCAGCCGGATCAGCGGTTTTGCCGCCAGCGCCAACGGCGGCCCGGGACAGACCACAGGACTCTATCTTCGGGGATTTAATAGCGGAAATATTCTCATCCTCCTCGACGGTATCCCGCTCAAAGATCCGACCGACCCCTCCTTCTCCGCCGGCCTAGCGCACCTTAGACTCGACGATGTCGCCCGGATCGAAGTCGTCAAGGGAGCTCAGAGCGGAGTTTGGGGCGCGGATGCCGTCGCCGGGATAATCAACATCGTCACCAAAAAAGCGGCGCCGGGGGCCCATGTCTCCCTCCGGGGACAGTACGGTAGCTACGATAGCAAATCCGCAGGGATCAGCCTCTCCGCAGCCGGTGAAGCTGGGAGCTTCGTTCTCAGTGGTGACCACTTCAAAACCGACGGTTTTTCCGCTCTCGCTCCCCGCGGCGCGGAAGATGATGGCTACACCAACAATACCCTCCATTTCAAAGGAAAGATCAATGTGGGGGAGAATGCCGATTTCGGCCTTTTTTATCACGATATCCAGGGAGATTTCGATTACGACTCCGGCAATCCTGATGATTCTATAAGTCAGGGGACCTTTGAAGATAAACTCATTGGCCTCGATTATCATTACGACGACGGGACCCGCAGCCTCCACGGAAGCTTCAGCACTAACAGGATCGATCGCCATATGCTCGATGCTTCCTGGGGTGCCAGCGACTATCACGGAGACGCCACGCGCGCCACACTCAACGGTGCCTGGAAAATCGACGCCCACCAGCGACTCAGCGGCGGTATCGATTACAACCGTTACAGCGGCAGTACCACCTTCCAACCCGAATCGAGCTACGACAATCGGGGATACTATGCCGGCTACCGCTATATTTTCGACGATCTGCTGGGAGCCCGCACCCTCGTGAACGCGACCGTGCGCTACGATGATTTCAGCACTTTCAAAAACAAAACGACCTACCGCTTCGGGATCAAGCGGGAGTGCCTGGCTCTTCCGGGGCTTTTCACCGCCGCCAATCTCTACAGCGCCTACAAAGCCCCCAGCCTCTATCAATACAGTACCAATCCCGACCTCAAACCCGAATCAACCCAAGGCTACGAAATCAGCGCAGGCTATGAAGAGCTCTTGAAGGTGACCTATTTCCGAAACAAGGTCAAAGACCGGATCGATTACGACTTTAATACCTGGAGCTATTTCAACTCAGCCCGGGATTACACCCTCGACGGTATCGAAGTGGAGAGCCGCTACCGCATCGATTCCATCGATACGGAAATCAGCGCCAACTGGACCCATATGTTCTCCCTGACCGACGATAAAGGCAATACCGTTCTAAGAGTTCCGCGCAATGAAGCCAATCTCTTCGTAGATTATTTCTTCTCCCCCGAAATCCACCTGGGAGCCAACCTCCAGTATGTGGGAAAACGCACCGACTACGGCAATGTACCCCTGAGCAGCTACACCCTGCTCAATCTCAGCTACAACCAACAGGTCACAAAGAATCTGAGTCTCTCCATTCAGGCTCACAACGTTCTTGACCGGCATTACGAAAGCGTCAAAGGCTACAGCACCGAAGGGCGCAGCATCTATGGTAAAGTGGAGTATAAATTCTAAAGGAACCTGCCCGTGTCCGACACGCCAAGCAACGCTTTCCGCCGGGAGGGCTGGGAGCTTCGCCCCCGATCCTATATCCGCTACAAACTTTTCAACTCCCTTTTCCTGGGGCTGAGTGTGGGCACCATCTTTGTCATCTACAAGCCTCTCGATCCCTCCATCTACTCCCTGGGGGGCATCGCCCTGGCCCTGGCGATGCTCGCCATCGCCCAGCTCTACGGCCGGATTATGACCCTCCCCTGGTTTTTCCGCATCTCCCTGCTGGTGGAGCTGGTGGTTTTGGTGATGGTGCTTATCTTTCTGGCCAAGCCCTACACCTGGACCACGGCCCTGCTGGTCTATGCGGGCTATCAGGTCACCTTCTCCTTCGGCAGCTACCTGGTGCGGGCCGAGACCCTGGCCCTGGAGGACGATGAACTCTTGCGCCGGGTCGATACCGCCAAACAGATCGGATACCTCATCGGAATGGCCGCCTCCTGGCTTACCTACAAAGTCCTGGAACATTACGGCATCAGCACCCCCGAAGCGAAAGTTTATCAGCTCCATTGGCTCCTGCTGGCGACGGAACTTGTGATAATATATTTCCTAATTAGAAGTTTTAGGAGAGTAACTAGTAACAAGTAACTAAAAATTCGGTTACTCATTACTCGGTTACTCGGTTGCTAGTTACTCGTTACTCGATCCGGAGGTTCGGTATGGGCATTGTCATCAAAACCGGAGACATCACCAAAGAGGAAGCCTGTGCCATCGTCAACGCCGCCAACAGCTCCTGTATGGGCGGGGGCGGGGTGGATGGGGCGATCCATCGGGCCGGAGGGCCTCAGATGCTGGAAGAGTGCAAACGTATCCGCCGCGAAGCGTTGCCCGATGGCTTGCCGACGGGGCAGGCGGTGGCCACCACCGCCGGGAAGATGCCCGCGCGATACGTCATCCACACCGTTGGCCCCATCTGGGGGCGCTGCGGAAGCGAAGAGGAGTGCGACCGGCTGCTGAGCGACGCTTACCTCAACTCCCTGGAACTTGCCCACAAACTCGACTGCCGGAGTATCGCCTTCCCCGCCATCTCCACCGGGATCTACGGCTTCCCCAAAGAGCGGGCGGCACGGATCGCCTGGCAAACGGTCAATGAGTGGCTCAAGACCCATCCGGAGATGGAAGTGCGGTTTGTCTTTCATTCCGACAGAGATCGGGAGATTTTTGATAGAGCAGTCAGGGAGGAAAAACCTTAATTCCTACCTCCTAATTCCTCACTCCTCACTCTCTAAAGTTACTTTGACTTCCTGATAACAAGCCCCGTCGCCCTCTTCACTGAGAATAGGTGGAGTAAGGCGGTTGACGCCCCGGGTACCGGCGGGGATCAGCACGCAGTCGGGACGCAGGCGCTCGTCGATATGAGCCGTTAGCGTCACGCTGCCGTGTTCGGAACGCACGGTGATCTGCGCCCCCTCCTCGATCCCTGTCGTCGGCGGTACGTGAACCGACTCGGGCCGGTGGAACTGGGTGTTGAGGGATTTGTTCTGCTTGGGAGTCAGGAGCCAAAATTCGGTGATCTCTTCATCCCTGGGCTTGAGTTTGCGCGCTTTGCGGAAGCGGCGGGTATCTTCGAACTCGTCGTCGAAATCATCCATAAAGGCAAACGCGTCACCCCCCTCCTCGCCGAAGCCCTCGGCATAGGGAAGCTCCTCGTAGTCGGGCAGGAGCAGCCAATCCCCTTCGCGGCGGCACTGGGCGATCCACTCCTGCAGATACTCCTCTTCTCTCCGCAGGCCTTCTAAACCGAGACGGCGGAAAAGCTCAGCCGTGAAGTCATATTCGCTGATCCCGATCCCACTCTCGACCGCCTGGTTCATCACCGTCACATAGGGGTGGCCGTAGCTCAGGCGCAGATCCCTTTTTTCCAGGAAATTCTTGGCGGGGATCACGATCCGAGCCAGTTCGCTGGTTTCGTTCTCGTAGAGGCCGAAGTAGATCAGGTTTTTGACCGCCTTAAGGCTTTCGACGACTTTTTCACTGGCGGGCATACTGGCGGCGGGGTTGCCCCCCTGCACCAGCACCGTTTCGAACTTCTCGAAGGGAGTGGTCACCATAGGGACCGTCGGGGTCTTCACAGCGAAGGGGTCTTTGAAGCCCTGGCGGGATTCCCCCAAAAAGCTCACGCCGCACCCTTCTCGGCCGAATAGCCCCAGCGTCGCCGCTAGGGAGTCGATGGCCCAGAGGGCGTAGTGGCCGATGGAGTATTTCTGCACCCCGCCGCCGACGAGAAAGACCACCCGATCCTGCTGCAGAAAGGTCAGCAGATCCCCCATATCGTCCAGACTCAGCCCCATATACTCCAGCAGAGCCTTGATCCGGAAAGAGCGGGTGAAATCGTAGAATTCGTCAAAATCGGGGCCCCATTCCTCCAACCAGGCGTCGTTCTGGGTATCCTCCATCGTGATGAATCGGGCCAGCAGCAGCGCCAGATAGACATCGGTGCGGGGTTTGAGCTGGATATGCAGATCGGCCCTCTGGGCCAGCTTGGTACGCACGGGATCGATGACGACGAGCTTCTTCCCCTCGATGAAGGGCATCAGGTGGACATTGGTCACCGGGAGATTGCGCCCCCAGACCACCACCACTTCCGCCTTGGCGATCTGCTCGGGAGGGAGTTGGCGGTTGATCCCCCGCCCTTCGCGGATCCCCGCCTGGCCAGGCCCGTCACAAAGCGAGCCGTGGGTGAGCGTGCCGCCCAGGCGCTCGATGAGTAGATTGGTCACCGACTGCATCACCCCCAGATTCCCCGACCCGCGCCAAAGCAGCGGATTTTTGGCTTTGAGGGCTTCGGCCACGGCATCGAGTGCCTCCTCCATACTCACTTCCCGCCCGTCGATGCGGGGCTTTTCGATCCTCGGTGCTTCGTGGATGGAGCGGTTGAGCAGAGTGCACAGGGCTCCGTTGTACATCGGGTGGCCGGGGGTGGCTACCAGTTTGTCGGGGCGGGAAGAGTCGCAGGTGATCGCGCAGGCGTCCCAGCAATCCAGAGGGCAGGCGGTTTGAATCATTTGAGCTCCACTTTCACAAGCGATGAGAAGGGATAACGGCCGGCGGGCACTTCGATCTCGGCCCGGTAAGAGGAGAGATACTTCTCATCGGTCTCTTTCCATACCTTGTAGGGCCTCAGATCACTCGGCTTTCCGTTGATCCAGAGCCGGAGTTTGGGCAGCGCCTTGACCTCATCCTCCGCCAAATAGATCACCAGGCGGGCGCGGCTCAGATCATCCACGATCGCTAGGGGGGTGCCGATCCCGGCATACTCCCCGGGGCGGACCAGCAGGCGGTAGAGATAACGGTTTTTGAACCGGATATTCTTCTTGGCGATCCTATCCTGGAGCGTGGCGACCTTCTGCTCCATCTCCAGGATGCTTCGGCGCAGGTTGATCACCTGCTGCCGGGTACTCAACCACTGGTTCTGCGCCGCCACCATCGCCTGGTAAGCCTGATCTTTCTGGGTCTGGCTGGCGGTGGAGAGTTTGTTCAGGCGCTGGAAATAGCCCTGCTGCCTTTGGAAACTTCCCTTCAGGCCGGGCAGCATCTTTTGGGTAAGCTCAAGATTTTGCCGCAACAGCTTCAGCGTCTCGCGGGAATGCTCCAGATCGAGCCGGTCCAGCCGATCGTCGATATGAATGATTCTAGCATCCTCGATGAGCTTCCCCTCCAGAGCACGATTCGCCTCCAGTACCTCCCCCGGAGCCGCCGCCTTGATCGTCGCCCGATCCCAGGGCTCCACCCGAGCATAGTGCTCGGCGGCGGAAAGAAACGAACCAAGGAAAAAGAGCGAAAGAATTATAAATGTTTTATGGAGTTTCACAGCGTGGTAAACCTTCATGAATTAGGAATTAGGAGTTAGGAATTCTTTTTTAGTCGTGGAGATGTAATAATTGAACACACTACCATCAATTTCCAATTTCTAATTTCTAACTACTAATTTCTAATTTGAAAAAGAAGGCAGGCGATAAGCCGGGTTCTGTCGTTGGGTGACTATTTATCTAGGCCCGCCGTCACCGACGGGCTCGAGCGAAGCACACAAGATGTGAGGCTTGTACCAGGTGCTTCTTGCTGCGGACCGGGTTTACCTGGCTGCCCCCGTTACCGGGGGCACCGGTGGGCTCTTACCCCACCCTTTCACCCTTACCTGTGCGGGAAAACCCGCCATCGGCGGTCTACTCTCTGTTGCACTTGCCCTCGAATCGCTTCGGCCAGCCGTTAGCTGGAGTCCTGCCTCACTGCAGCCCGGACTTTCCTCTTGCGGCACCAACCGCAAGCAGCCACCTGCCTGCCTTCGCGCCGAGTATAACAGATTTTATTCCCGGATGCAAACCCCCGAAAAGGGCGCCACAGCAAGGTACCAAAGGCTATTGTGATCGAGCGGAAAGCCCCCCGATGCGTTGCAAGATTTGCCGCACTTTTTCTTTGGGATCGGGGTCTTGATAGACAGGCCGCCCGATGACGGGAAAGTCCACGTGCTCTTTGGCCGCCAACTCCAGGGTCGCCACCCGCTGCTGATCCCCCGCCTCCTCTCCAAAGGGGCGGATCCCGGGGCACAGAGTCAGAAATTTCTGCGAAGTCACCTCCTTGACTGCCCGGCTCTCAAAAGCGGAGCAGACCACCCCGTCCAATCCCGCCTCATAGCTCATTCGGGCGAACTCCCGAGCTTTCTCGTCGATTCCCTTCCCATAGATACGGCGAAACTCCTCTTCGCTGAAAGAGGTCAACGCCGTCACCGCCAGGACCAGGGGACGATCCTCTCCATAGGGTTCCAGCCGCTCCATGACCGTCCGCAGGGCCCGCTCCCCGGCGCTGGCGTGGACATTGAACATCTCCACCCCCAACTCGGCGATCTCCGCCGCCGCGTCAGCCATTGTGTTGGGGATGTCGTAGAGCTTCAGATCGAGAAAGATCCTGAAACGGGGGTTGATGCTCCGCAGGGTATCGAGAAAGTCCCGGCCGTCGCGGATGTAAGTGCGAAAGCCAACCTTCATCCAAAGATCATCGAACTCCCCCAGGGCTTCGGCGAGACGGAGATTCTCCGCGGAGCTGGGCAGGTCCAGGGCTATAGCAAGTTGCATCGGCTATCCTTCCTGTGAATCGTTTCGAAATTCTACCGCATCCCAAAGGGGGATCACCTCGATCGATGTTCCTTCCGGAAGTTCCCGGACCTCCTCCCCGAATATCGCTAGGACATCGCTCTCCGCCAGGGGAGTGAGCATCCCCGATCCGTAGCGGTTGCCCCGGGTAGGAAAGAAACGCCCCTCTCTCATTCGCCCCAGGACCATTTCGCTCCGCCCGCCCCGCAGCTTGAGCACTTCGCCCATCGCGGCGCTGAAACGGCGGTGCCGGACCGATCGGGCCCCCTGCATCCGAAAGAGCACCGGAATCGCAAGGACCAAAATATTGAGCATCGTAGCCAGAGGATTGCCCGGCATCGCCATCACGAAGCTCCGCCCCATCCGACCCATCATCGTGGGACGCCCCGGTTTGACATTGACCCCGTGAAAGAGAGGCTCAAGCCCATTAGCGAGGAAGGCTTCGTAGAGAAAATCGGCTTCTCCCGTACTGATCCCTCCGCTGGTGAAGATCACATCGTAACGCTTGAGCTCCCCCAGCATTGCGACGGTGCTTTCCCGATCGTCGGGGATGCGGCCGTGGTATTCCGCCGCGAAGCCATAGCGCTGCAGCAGGGCAATGATCCCAAAAGCGTTGGCATTGTAAATCTCGTCCTCCTCCGCTTCCTCCCACGGTTCGCGGATCTCATCTCCGCTAGACAATACAGCGATCCTCAGCGGCGCCGTCACCTCGGCCGCCATCAACCCCTGGCTGCTCAGCAACGCGATATGGGAGGGTTCCAACACCGTTCCCGCCTCCAAGAGCGTCGTCCCCACGTCGAGCTCTTCGCCTCGTTTGCGCAGGTTGCTCCCCCGCTTGATCCCCTCAGGAATCGTCACCGCTTCATCCGTCACATCAGAGCACTTCTCGATCGGAACGATCGTATCGGCATCGGCCGGTACCTGTGCCCCCGTCATAATCCGGTAGCACTCTCCCTCCTCTAAAATCGCTTCGGGTCGATCTCCGGCAAAAATCGTCGCGGCGATCCGCAGTCGCTTCCCGCCATCCCCATAACGAAAAGCGAAGCCGTCCATAGCCGAATTGTCAAATGAAGGAAGGTTTTTGCGAACCTTCACCTCTTGCGCGAGAATACGCCCCAAAGCCCGATCAAGCGTCACAATCTCCCGTTCCCTTTTGAGCGGCGCATTCTCCAACGCCAAACCCAGCGCCTCTTTTAATGACAAGGTATCCAGCTTCACCATAAAGATCACTCCTCTCTGCAATTGTTCAATGGAGCTATTATGTCTAAATCATTGTTAGAGATCGAAATGAAAAAGGCAGTATTATCTAAAAGGCCAACTGTGTGACTGTGGGTTAAAAATAAAAAAAAAGATGGAAAATAGTAATGAGAAATAAAAAAGGGGGAATGGTAGCAGGGGGGGAACTTGAATCCCCGACCTCCGGCTTATGAGACCAGCGCTCTAACCAGCTGAGCTACCCTGCCATCAAAAATACAGGCCGGAATATTACCCTAGAAAACTTTAAAAGTCAATACCAAGCCAAAGAGAGAGAAATAAGTATTAAAAATAAGGTAACTTTAGTCAATAACACTAATGATTCTTAAATATTTTCCTGGAATTGACTTGACATACATCAAAAAACTCACTAAAATACCGTCAAACTAAACCAAAAAGGAGCGAGCATGAACTTCAAACCCCTGGCTAATCGTGTACTGATCGAGCGTGAGGAGGAAGTCACAACCACCGCTTCCGGCATCATCATCCCCGACAACGCCAAAGAAAAGCCCCTTCAAGGGAAAGTCCTGGCAGTCGGACCCGATGCGGAAGAAGAGGGAATCAAAGTAGGCGACACGGTCGTCTTCGGCAAATACGCCGGGACCGAGATCGTTCTGGACAATAATGAGTATCTCATCCTCAACAGCGACGAGATCCTCGGTATCCTGGGCTAAGCCCCGAATATTAGAGAGTAAGAAGAGTAGAAGAATAGAAATCAGTCAACGCATCAAAGGAGCATAAAAATGGCAAAAGAAATCGTCTTTTCAGATATCGCACGTAACGGACTCTACAGCGGAGTCAAAAAACTGGCCGACGCGGTCAAGGTCACGATGGGACCCCGCGGACGTAATGTCCTGATCCAGAAGAGCTTCGGCGCTCCCAGCATTACCAAGGACGGCGTCTCTGTCGCCCGGGAGATCGAGCTGGCCGATTCTCTGGAAAATATGGGAGCTCAGCTGGTCAAAGAGGTCGCCAGCAATACCGCGGACGAAGCCGGTGACGGTACCACCACCGCCACCGTTCTGGCGGAAAGCATCTTCCGCGAAGGTCTGCGCAATATCACCGCAGGGGCCAACCCCATCGAAGTGAAGCGAGGTATGGACAAAGCCAGCGCCGCCATCATCGAAGAGCTCAAGAAGATGAGTAAAGAGGTCAGCGACAAAGAGCAGATCGCTCAGGTTGCCACCATCTCCGCCAATAGCGATGCCAAAATCGGTAACCTCATCGCCGAGGCGATGGAAAAAGTTGGTAAAGACGGCGTCATCACCGTCGAAGAGGCCAAAGGAATCAACGACGAACTCGAAGTCGTCGAGGGTATGCAGTTTGATCGTGGTTATCTCTCGCCCTACTTCGTCACCAACAGTGAGAAGATGACCGTCGAGATGGACAACCCGCTGATTCTCATCACCGACTTCAAGATCAGCAGCCTCAAAGACCTGATCCCTCTGCTCGAGCAGACCCAGCAGAGCGGACGCCCGCTGCTGATCATCGCTGACGATGTCGAAGGTGAAGCTTTGGCGACTCTGGTCCTCAACCGCCTCAAGGGCATCCTCAACATCGCCGCCGTCAAAGCCCCCGGCTTCGGCGACCGCAAGAAGGAGATGCTCAAGGATATCGCTATCCTCACTGGCGGTACCGTCATCACCGAAGAGCTCGGTCTGACCCTGGAGAAGACCACCATCGATCAGCTCGGTCAAGCCGCCCGTGTCGTCATCGACAAAGATGATACCACCATCGTCGACGGTAAAGGCAGCAAAGAGGCGGTCGAAGCCCGCATCCGCGAGATCAAGGCTCAGATCGAGAACACCACTAGCGACTACGACCGCGAGAAGCTCCAGGAGCGCCTGGCTAAGCTCAGCGGTGGTGTCGCTGTCATCAAGGTCGGTGCCGCTACCGAGACCGAGATGAAAGAGAAAAAAGACCGCGTCGACGACGCCCTCTCCGCGACCAAAGCGGCTGTGGATGAGGGAATCGTTATCGGCGGAGGTGCCGCATTGGTCAAAGCCGCCAAAGCGGTCGAAATCAGCCTCGAAGGTGACGAGCAGGTCGGTGCGGAGATCATCCTGCGCGCCGTCAAAGCTCCCATCAAGCAGATCGCAGACAACGCCGGCTTCGACGCCGGAGTCGTCGCTGACAAAGTCAGCACCAGCGAAGACGCCAACCTCGGTTTCAACGCTGCCACCGGCGAATATGTCAATATGTTCGAAGCCGGTATCATCGATCCTCTGAAAGTCGAGCGGGTCGCACTGCAAAATGCCACCTCTGTCGCCAGCCTCCTGCTGACGACCGAAGCGACCGTCAGCGAAATCAAAGAGGACAAACCCGCTCCCGCCGCTCCCGATATGGGAATGGGCGGAATGGGCGGAATGGGGATGATGTAATCTCCCCCACCTCCTGAAGGAATTTTCCCAAAACGTCGATTCATTCCCTCCTTTTCTTTCCGGTCGTGAGACCGGAATCTTTCATATCTGAATAAAATACTTCATTCCTTTAACAAGAAGATCCCATCACACTGCTTTCCCTATCAATATTCAGGACAATATAACCTCTTCGCAATGCTTCAATTTCCATTTTGATTCCAGAGGTCTTCAACCTACCTTCCTTGTTCTGGCAATGATTAGATTTTATCAACTTTCTATTTTAAACTGGTAATATATTTAAGGGAAGGAGTAGTTATGGCTTTTTACGAAAAATTCAGATCAGACCAGTTGATCGGTGCCCACAGAGGTTGGAGGGAGATCCGTCCGGAGAATACACTTTGTGCTTTCGAAGCGGCGGCAGGGCATTGCGACTTCATCGAACTTGATGTGCAGCTGAGCCAGGATGGAGCCTGGGTCGTTTGCCACGATGAGACATTGGAGCGAACCACCGATGTGGAACAGTGTTTCCCGGGGGAACTGCGCCCAAGACGGGTCATCGACTACGCCGTGGAAGAGCTTCGCCGACTTGATGCAGGAAGTTGGTTTCTCGACCGGGACCCCTTCGGTACGCTGAAATCGGGAAGGGTGTGGAGAGAAACGATTCAGGCCCTGATGCCTATCCGACTGCCTACCCTGGAGGAAGTTCTCGATTTTTCCGCAGCGAGCGGGATCTCTCTGAATATCGAGATCAAAGATATGCAGACGCTTCCGGCAAAAAAGGTCGTTCGAAGATTCAGGGAGGTCTTGGAAGAGTATCCCAAGGCGCTGCCGCCCATCCTGGTCTCCTCCCTCAACCACTATTACCTGGCCGAGCTCAGTCGAGGGATCCCTTCACTCCCTCTGGCTGCTCTGGTGAATGCATCCCATCCTCCACGACTCAAAGACTACCTGAAGCGGCTCTGGGTCGAAGCCTATCACGTCGATACGACACTGATCAAAACTACCCCGATCGAGTCTTTGGAACGTCTCGGCATCTACTGCGGCGTCTATACCGTTAACAACCCCATCCATCAGGAGTACCTCTTCCGCCAAGGCTATCGATCGATCTTTTCGGATTGTCTCATCGAAAGAGATACCCCCTGTTGAAACAGGGCAGTAACGAGAAGGTAACGATCTTTCGCCACAATTCTGCATCCAAATACAGAAAAAGGATGCATTATGCAACTCAAACTATCAGAAAAAATCTTTATCTATTCAATGATCGTGATTGGTGTGGCCATCTATCAACTGCTCCGCCTGATTCCTCAACCGGGATTTATGCTCAAAGAGTTGGAAGAGGTACCGGAAAGAGAAGAGAGCCGAAAAGAGCGACTCTGTTACAGTTGCTGAGGGCTCAGGAGTTGTTGGCCCAGTCGAAGTAGGTACGGGCTTTGAGGATCTGGGGGTAGCTGTAGCGGTGTTCGCCCTCTTTATTGCGAAGAATGATCCCCTCTTCGTCGGCAGACTCCAGGATACCCCGGAGTTTTTCGCCTCCGGCGATCTTGAGTTTGACCCGTTCACCGACGGCACTTTGGAAATGCCGGGGCTTTTTGAGGGTCCGCTCGATGCCGGGGGAGCTCACTTCCAGGAAGTATTTGCCGCCAACCGGCGGATGGACATCGAGAAGGGGGGAGAGGTCGTTGGAAATATCGGCGCAGGTGTCCAGATCAACACCCCCGTCCTTGGTGATATAGACCCGATAAATAGTCTGATCGTTCTCGTTGACGGTTTCGGTATCGTAAAACTCCGCTCCGTGGGAGCGCACGATCTTGGCGATCTGATCCTCAAGATTCATTGCCAAGCTCCTTTTCGATCTTTTTGAACAGTTGATCCATCTTGCTGATACGCTCCAGCTGATCGTCGAACTCAAAGGTGAAGTTGGGAGCCTTGTACCATCCTTCCGCCTCTTTGACGTAGGTTTTGAGATAGCCGGCGACCTTGCGCAGACGCTTCAGGGCCTCCTCCTGCTCCTCGGGCTCGATCCCGGTAGGGTCCAGGAAGACCCGGGCGTCGTAGCGCCCGCGGGAGCAGAGGACTTCCGTGACATTGAGCGCATTGATCCGCTCGTCGTCGAGCGTCGAGAGGGCTTCGGGGATCAACTCCTTCAGAACCGACTCGGTGCGCTTCCGTTTGATCTCGGCCTGGGTCATAGGGTCGCCTGCTCCTCCACCTCTTTGAAGGTTTCGATGACGTCACCGACTTTGATATCGTTGAAGTTCTCCAGCATAATTCCGCACTCGAAGCCGGCACGGACCTCTTTGGCATCTTCGGTGAAGCGCTTGAGGGAGCTGATCTTGCTGGTGTAGACGACCACACCGTTGCGGATCAGGCGGGCACCGGCGTTGCGCTCGATGACCCCTTCGGTAACCATACATCCGGCGATGGTGCCCACTTTGGCGACGGTGAAGGTTTCACGAACCTCCGCCTGGCCGGTCACCTCTTCGGTGATGACAGGGCTCATCAGACCGCTAAGCAGCGCTTTGACATCGTCGATCAGGTCGTAGATGATGGAGTAGGTCTTGATCTCCACACCCAGGTCCTGGGCCTTCTTCTTGACCGCGCCGGTGGGGCGGACGTTGAAGCCCAGGATGATGGCGTTTTCGCTGGCATCGGCCAGGAGCACGTCGCTCTCGGTAATTCCGCCGACACCGCCGTGGATCACTTCCACCTGGACCTCTTCGTTCTTGAGCTCCGCCAGAGCCGACTTGATCGCCTCGAGCGAACCCTGGACATCGGCTTTGACCACCAGAGGAAGCTTCTTGATCTTGCCTTCGGCGATCAGGGCACCCAGCTCGTCGATGGAGACTTTGGTACTCTTGGAGAGCTCTTTGGCGCGGGCATACTCTTTGCGCTTCTCGGCGAGTTCACGCGCCTCTTTCTCGTTCTCCATCGCGACCATCACTTCACCGGCGCTGGGGACTTCGTGCAATCCCACGACCCCGGCCGGAGTACTGGGCCCGATCTCTTTGGCGCGGCTGCCGTCGTCGAGGATCAGGGTCCTCACCCGGCCGAAGGTGGTCCCGACGATGACGTTGTCTCCGACATGGAGGGTTCCGTTCTTGATAATGACGTTGGCGACGGGGCCGAAGCCCTTCTCGACCGAACTCTCGATGACGATCGCTTTAGCCCGGCGGGTGGGATCGGCGGTGAGCTCCATCATCTCCGCCTGCAGGAGGATCGTCTCGAGCAGATCGTCGATCCCCTCTCCTGTCACAGCCGAAACACCGACGGTCTCGTAATCCCCACCCCATTCGACCGGCAGGATACCCGCCTCGGCCAGCTGGGATTTGACATTATCGATGTTGGCCGTGGGCTTGTCGATCTTGGTAATCGCGATGATGATGGGGACTCCCGCAGCCTGGGCGTGGGAGATCGACTCTTTGGTCTGGGGCATCACCCCGTCGTCGGCCGCGACGACGATGACGGCGATATCGGTTGCTTGGGCACCCCTCGCCCGCATTTCGGTAAAGGCGGCGTGGCCCGGTGTGTCGATAAAGGTGATCTTCTTGCCATCCTTCTCTACCTGGTAAGCCCCCACGTGCTGGGTGATTCCTCCAGCCTCTTTCTCCGCCACTTTCGTCGAGCGGATGTAGTCGAGCAGTGAAGTTTTACCGTGGTCGACGTGTCCCATGACCGTAATAACCGGGGGACGGGGCTCTTCGACTGTGTTGGGCTCGGCATCGTAAGCGGCGACATAATCGAGTGCGTCGAGGGGATTGATGGTTTCGACCTGGACATCGAACTCTTCGGCCAGGATCTCGATGGAATCCTTGTCCAGGAAATCGTTTTTGGTTACCATCGTACCCAGAGAGAAGAGGACTTTGACCACTTCTCCCACACTGCGGCCAACCTTTTCGGCAAACTCATAGACACGGACATCTTCGGGAATTCTTACCACGCTGACCTTTTCTGTACTCTCTTGTTGTTTGTAATATCTGCGTTTCTTACCGCCGCGACGGCCTCCACGGCCTCCGGGACGGTTGGGGAAGTTGCGCTGGGGCATCCCTCCGATCCCCTGAGCGGCCCGGCGCTTGGCTTCGGCCCGGCGCCGCTCTTCCTGGCGCTGCTGCTCTTCGAAGATCGTCTTGTCGGAGAAATCCAGGAGAACAACTTCCTGCTCTTCGAAGAGTTCGACGGAACCTCCCAGATCCCGCTCGCCCAGGATCTCCAGTTTCTCGCCGGTCGATTTGGCTTCGGCGGGAACCTTTTTCTTCTTCTTTCTCGAAGAGGCACTGGGAGAGACATCGGTCAGGGAAATCTTCTTCTCCCGACTCGGGGCCGGTTTGGCCTTTTTGACGATAGTGATTCCCCGTTTGCGAAGAGGAGCACGGCGCGGCTGGGGCGTCTCCTGCTCCTCTTCGCTCTTTTTGGCGACAGCCGTGATCCCTTTGCGGACGGTCGCGGGCTTTTTGGGAGCGGGAGCTTCGGGGGCAGGCTCTTCTTTGGCGGCAGCCTCCTTGGCTTCTTTGGCCTCTTCGCTCTTGGCAGGCTCACTCTTTTCGGGAGTCACTTCGCTTTCGGTACTTTCGACACGCTCGGCAGCCTCGGGACTCTTCGCTTCCTGAGGAGCCTTCGCCTCGGCTTTTTCTTCTTTGGGGGCTTCCGCCTTCTCCCCCGGTTTCGGCAGCCCGGCAGGCCAACGGCCCGTCATCGCATAGTCCATCAGCATCGCTGCCTGGTCCAGTGTGACGGAACTTCCCGCCACTTTTACATTGAACCCGAGCTCTTTGGCTTTGTTCAGCAGTTCGCTGTTGGACATTCCGGCTTCGGCCGCAATCTCCTGGATCTTGACTTTATCACCCATCAGTAGTGCACTCCTTTAGTAGCTTGACAAGAACGTCTTCTTGGATGCGAAAACGTTTTGACAGTTGTTTGATCCTCTTCGAGTCCTGACTGCAGGAGCGGCAGATGTAACTGCTCCGACCGAAACCGCGATAGGGCATGACCTGACCGCTTTCAAACTGTATTCGGATTAATGTATGTTGGGGTTCTCTGTTTCTGCAGGCAATACACATTCGAATAGGATATTTTTTCACGGGCATTATACCAAAAAACTCAAGACTTTCCTATGACGCCCACATTGTCCAGACCGTGTGTCATGATCCGAAACTGGGGAAAACGCTCCGCGAGAACCGCCGCGAGCTTTTTGGCATCATCCGCATAGGCCAGATTGAAGAAGGTCGAGCCGCTGCCCGAGAGGGTGCTCATCAAGGCCCCGTGGTCCAATGCGGTCTTCTGCACTTCGAAAAGCTCGGGCATCATCCGCATCCGGCGCTCCTGATGGATCTTGTCCTTGGCAGCGATACGCAGCAGGTCCCAGGATTCGCTCATAAAGAGCGCCGTCATATAGGCGGCCCGGGAGAGGGAGTAGACCACCTCTTCCTTGGTATACATCTTGGGCAGGACGTTGCGGGAGCGGTTGGTGGAGATGGTCCGGTCGGGCACCACCAAAACAGCACGCAGGTAGGAAGGCAGACGCCGCTTCTTGCTGTAGACCCGCTCCCCCTCCAGGCAGGCGACGTTGAAGCCCCCCATCACCGCAGGAGTGATGTTGTCCGGGTGGTGTTCGTAGCGCAGAGCGGTATTGAGGATTTTGCGTTTGTTGTATTTGACCCCCGCGGCGAGATGGGCCGCGGTGATGGCGGAGACGATCACGGCCGAGGAGCTCCCCAGCCCCCGGGAGATGGGGATTCGGTTGGTAAATTCGAAACGGAAAGTGGCCCGTTTCCCGTCGGTGAGTTTCCGGTATTGCTCGTGAAAGATATGAAGAAAAAGGGAATTCTTTTTGATCTTGGGGTTGTCGGCGCCCTCCCCTTTGGTCGAGACACTGTGAAAGCGGGCGGGTTTGATGACGATCTCATTACGCAGATCGATGGCCAGGCCCAGGGTATCGAAACCCGGGCCCAGGTTGGCACTCGTGGCGGGGACGCTGATAAACACTTCGGACCTTTTAGACGGCAGGCAGTCGATAATCTGGCCGGTTCCCCGGCTCCCGCTCCAGCGCATCCAATGTGGATGGGAACGAGAACTCCTGCGCAATAGTTTCCTCGAGAGGTTGCGTAATTATAGTCTCTTTTTCTTTGACGAAATAGAGCCGGCCCATCGCTTTGAGGGGCCGTCCGTCGTTAAGGGCAAAAGCGCTGACGGCACCGAAGGGGATCCCCCGAAGGAGATGGAGCGTCTCCAAAGCGATGTAGGTGAGCTTGATCCCCATCTGGCTTCCGGGGCCGTTGACATAGAGGATCTCATCGAGCCCGCTTTCGAGTCGGCGTTCCAATTCGGGAAGGAGGAGTTCCGAAGCGTAGCCTTCCCGTTCCCACTGCTCTTTGAGCTCGTTCCCCTCGTAGAGGGCGAACTGCAAAGGAGAAGAGATGGGGTTGATGACCAGGGTGCGTTTAGGCAAAGCACCGCTCATAGTGGGGACTGCGGATCTGCTCGAGGGCGACGATCTCATAGTTTTGCGCATCGGCCAGGAGCTTGAGCGTGAGCTTGTGGTTGAGATCGTGGCTTCCGGCGAATGCAGTGTAGCGGCCCAGGAGGTTGTGGCCCGTGACCATCATATCTCCCATCGCATCGAGGATCTTGTGGCGGACGAACTCATCGGGGTAGCGCAGCCCCTCGGGGTTGAGGACCTTGTGCTCATCCAGGCCGATGGCATTCTGGAGGCTGGCACCCAGAGCGAGGTTCTGGCTCTGGAGATACTGTATGTCCCGGGCGAAGCCGAAGGTCCGGGCCCGGGCGATCTCCTCCATATAATTGGCCAAGGTGAAATCGAAATAGAGACGCTGCCGACCGATCGCCGGGTGGGGGAAGTCGATGGTGAAGTCGAATTCGATCCTGTCAGAGGGTTCCAGCCGGGCAAACTTGTCTCCGTCACGAACCTCTACGGGACGCTTGATCTTCAAAAAGGGCTTGGGACGCTCCAGGGATCGGATCCCCGCCTCCTGGATCAAGAGGCAGAAGGAGACGGCACTGCCGTCCATAATGGGCATTTCGTTGCCCTCCAACACGACCCGCAGATTGTCGATGCCGTGGGCGTAGAGCGCGGAGAGGAAATGTTCGATGGTGGAGATGTAGCCCTCAGGCGTACCGATCACCGTCGCCATCCGGGTATCGATCACCGCTTCGGGTGAAAGGGGGATGCTCCGCCCCAGCTCGCTGCGATAGAAAATGATCCCGCTGTCGGCATCGAGCGGTTCGATCCGCAAACGGACCGAATCCCCTTTGTGCAAACCGATCCCGACGACCTCCGTCGGCTCTGCTATTGTGCGCTGGAGCATGACTTCCTTTCAGGCTGCTTGAATGATCGCAGCATTATCTGAGCTAATTATAGCCAAAGTCAGATTTTAGTGGGTAGTGGGATAGCGGGTAGATAATGAGCGATTAAGAATTGAATTAGGAACTGAGTGGCAGGTAATCCCTTATACATCCCCAACGAGAACGTTGGGAACGAGGTGAAACTGAACAATAAAGTTCCTCAACGCTCAACTCTCAGCACTCATCGCTCCCAATGACCGAAATCACTTCTTCCCGATGATCCGGTCTGCTTCCCTGAAGACTCCGTCGATATGGCTTTTGATCCAATTCTGCTTCATCCAATCCATCGGCCACACCTCGACTCCCTGGACCAGGATGCCGAAGTGGAGGTGATCTCCTAGCGCCAGGCCCGTCTTGCCCGTGCGGGCGATCACCTGGCCGGCACGCACGTGCTCCCCTTCGCTGACGAGGACGGAAGAGCAATGCCCGTAGAGGGTGTAGAGGCCGAAGCCGTGATCGAGGATCGGCATATTGCCGTAGATGCCATTGAAACCGGCGAAGACCACCGTGGCGGGATTGGAGCTGATGATGGGGGCGTGGCGGGTACTGGCCAGATCGTACCCCAGGTGCCAGGAGCGGGAGACTTCCCGATTCCGATCACGGTAATAGTAGTGGCGCTCATCCCCGAAATCGGCGACACGCTTGGCACTCTTGAGAGGATAGAAAGCCCGCAGTCTCCAACGGGAGAAATCCACCGCCGTGGGTTTGGAGGTATAGTGATGGATCAAAGCTTCGTTCTTTTGCCGAAGATCCTCGTTGACCGCTTTGAAACGCTTGAGCGGATCGCTCAAGGCGGCGATTTCCGGATCGAGACGGGCAATCTCGGCGATCTTCCCCTGCAGGAAACGGTCACTGAGTTTGATCCAGGAGACCCGATAGCTCCGGTCGATCCGTTCGAAACCGATGGGCTGCTCGGTCCGGTTGCCCGCCTGATCCACCGCCACGATCGTGGGAGCGAAGATCTCATCACGGAAGGGCCAGGCCAGCAAAGTGGCCCAATACCCTTTTGCCCGATAGGGAAGGACCTGGAACTCTTTTTTGCCCACCTGGACGTAGACCCGCTTGAGATGGGCATCCGTGGCTCGGAAGACCACCAGGCCGCTGCCGCCGCGGACCACACTGGGGCTGTGGGCCACCACACCCACCCGGGGAGGCTGGGTATCGACGACGACCCGGGCGGTCGCGACGGCACGATTGCCCCGCCCAAGGTTCCAGAGGCTTCGATCGTTTACTTCGATCTTCAGAGCCCAGTGCCCCTTGCTCAGATCGAGGCCGGTCGATTTTGGGAGGGTGATCTGAAGCGTCTCCTGGCGAAGAGGACGGTCAAACTGCCCGGAAGCCACCGTCAAAGAGCGGGAGCCGTCGCTGAGGATCGCTTCGTAACTTCCCAAGCCCTGATTGTCTCGGATCGGGACCCGAATCGTCTGCCCCGGTGCCCAGAAAAATCGGGGCTTCAGTGAAATCTCCGGAGGGATACGTTCGAATTTGGGGGAGAGGTAAATATAGGCGGCCCCTCCGGCAATCAGCAAAAGCAGTAAAATCCACAGCCAGGCCCGGCTCTTCTTTCTGCGCCGCCCGTAAACATAGTTTCTTCTCATAGTTCTTTCAGGACTCCTTCTTCCTTGATCTTTTTGAGTAGGGCTTCGACCAATTCCTTGGTCGAAAGCCGATCGGTCTCAAACCCGGCCGCTACCGTATGGCCGCCTCCGCCAAAGGCCTGGGCGATCCGCATCACATCCGCCCCTTTGGAACGGAGAGAGACTTTGCGGTCTTGGGGACGTTCCACGATCAGGATCGCGATTTCCACCGTCACCAGGGAACGGGCATAATCCACGATACCGTCCAGGTCATCATAGCGTGCCCCCGTCGCTTCCAGATCCTCCCGGGTAATAGTCATCACCGCCACCCGGCCGTCCAGATGGAGCTCCAAAGACTCCAGGGCCCTCCCCAGGATTCGCAGAGAGGCCAGAGAGCGTCGCTGGAGCATCTGCTGGGCCACTTTGCCGGGATCGACCCCGAGGTGGATCAGCTCCCTGGCCACTTCGAAGGTCTCATCACTGACATTGGCCGTGGTGAAATAGCGTGTATCGGAGATAAGCGCGGCATAGAAGGCTTCGGCACTCTCTGCGGGAATCTCGAAAAAGGGTTCGAAGAAGCGATAGGCCACTTCGGAACTGCTCACCCCCTCTTGGCGGACCAGGTTGAGGGTCCCGAAGCGGGTGTTGCTGGGGTGATGGTCGATATTGACGATCTTCCTGCCTTCCAGATCGAAACCCAGACGGTCGAGGCTGCCGCAGTCACAGCTGATCACCAGGGAGTCTTCGTAATCCATCTTATGTTTGATCTTCCCGAATCCCGGGAGAAAGTCGAGATAACGGGGCAGCTCTTTGGTGGCATTGGCCACCTCCACACGATGCCCCGCCTTTTTGAGCATCCAATAGACCCCCAGGGAAGTGCCCAGAGCGTCGGCATCGGGATGGATATGAGAGAGCACTGAGATAGAGCGATGGGCTGCCGCCAAAGCGAGGAACTCTTCACGCTCCTTCGGCGTAAACTCCAGGGCGGAACGGGAAGCGCTCACATCCCGACCTTCATCGAGAGATCGGGCCATACCGCCTGATGGATAATGCTGCCCGAGCTCACCGCATCCACGCCGGTCTCGGCAACGGAACGGATCGTCTTGAGGGTGATGTTGCCGCTGGCTTCCAGCAGGACGTGGGGGAAGTGCTCGTTTCGCAGCGCCACCACTTCGCGAATCTGCTCGGGCGTCATATTGTCGCACATCACGATATCGGCTCCCGCTTCCATCGCCCGGCGGCTCATCTCCAGATCTTCGCATTCGATCTCGATCTTGGCGGTAAAAGGGATTTGGCGGCGGACCCGCTTCATAAACCCTTCCAGATCCTCGATGGCCCGAAGGTGGGTATCCTTGAGCATCAGGCAGTCATCCAACCCCATCCGATGGTTCTGCCCCCCGCCGCAGCGCACAGCATACTTTTCAAAAGCCCGCAGTCCGGGACGGGTCTTGCGGGTGTCGAGGAGGACGCACTCCGTCCCCTCCATCGCCGCCACGTAGCGGGCGGTCAGGGTGGCGATCCCGCTGGCGTGCAGAGCCATATCGAGGATAGAACGCTCCAGGGCAAGCAGATCTCTGGCATCTCCCCACAACACCAGGAGCCGATCACCGGGGGCGAAGGATTCTCCATCTTCGCGCATCCACTCCAGCTTAAGCGGATAGAGCTCCCCGAAAACATCAATATACTCCCGTCCGGCGAAAACTCCCTCGCTCTTGGCCACGATCACCGCCGAAATCTCTTTGGATTCGCTGATCCGGGCGAAGAGGTCTCCCCGCCCCAGATCCTCTTCGACCGCCCGGCGGACGAACTCCTCTTTCAGACGCTGCTCGACGGTCATTTGATCTCCAGCATACGTTCGAGGGCCAGGCGGGCGTAGTGCACCGTCTCCCCATCGACGTGGATCTCGTTCAGCGGCTGCCCCTCCTCGATGGACTTGAGAGTCCGGTAGAGATCCTCGAGGGTGGTTTCGTTCATCGTGGGGCACTCCGGTTTGGTGGAGGAGAGGACATAAGTGTTCTTCGGGCGCATCCGGTGGACCAGGTTGTACTCGGTCCCCACCGCCACCTTCTGCTCGGGGTCCAGTTCGTTGACGTATTTGATGAGCTGGGAAGTAGAGCCGACGAAATCGGCCGCCTGGACCACTTTGGGGTCACACTCGGGATGGACGGCGATCTTAATACCCGGGTATTTGCGGCGGTAGAAGTTCACATCGTCCACGGTAAAGAGCTGGTGCACGGAGCAAAATCCGTTGAAGCAGAGCACATCCGCCTCTTTGGGGTCGCACCCCTCTTCGCCCACCACGCAGGATTTGAGCCCCATCATATTGGCCACATTCTGCCCCAGGCAGCGGTCGGGGACGAAGAGAATCTTCTTGCCGCTCTCCAGCCCCTTTTCGATGATCCTGACGGCGTTGGAGCTGGTGCAGACCAGGCCGCCCATCTTGCCTACCTTGGCTTTGACGGTGGCGTCGGAGTTGATGTAGGTGATGGGCAGCAGATCCTCCCGGCTCACCCCGCCCTTCTCGATCGTTTCGACCGTCTCCTCGTAATAGCTGCTGTCGATCATCCGCGCCATCGCACAGCAGGCGACCTTGGGCATCAGGACCCGCTTCTCGGGGGCAATCACCTTCACGCTCTGCCCCATAAATCCTACGCCGCAGAAGACTACCCAGGGGTTATCGTCCGCCTTGCATTTGCGGGCCAGCTCCAGGCTGTCTCCGGTAATGTCCGCCATCTCGAAGACCTCGTCCCGCTGGTAATAGTGGGCCACCACAGTGACCGGCAACTCTTTTTTCAGGCGCTCGATCTCGGCGCGATAATCGATACTCATTCTCTGGACCACCTTTTAAAAAAGTAATAAATAAGCGAATAGGGGAAATTATACAATAGTCGTCGGTCGTTGGTCGTTAGTCGTTGGTAATGTGTAGAACTCAACAGCACACAATTCCCATTTTATCGTCCTGATGATCAAAGAGACTCCTTGTAAATGGGATATTTTCTCTTCTCTGACGACCAACGACCGACGACCGACGACCAATTTCCGATAAAATACCGGCAACACTTTACATATACAAAGGTCATTATTAAAATGGAACTGCTCAGTAATCTAAACATCCAGCTCTATCTCGCCGCCTATCTGATCGGCAGTATCCCCTTCGGCTACCTCCTGGCCAAAAATTTTGCCGGAGTGGATGTCAAACAGGAGGGCAGCGGCAACATCGGAGCCACCAACGTCCTTCGGGTCCTCAAGCAGCGGGACCCGGCTTTGGCCAAGAAACTGGGAGCCGCCACCCTCTTCCTCGATGCGATCAAAGGGGTTGTAATCCTCCTCATCGCCAAGATGCTGGGGGCTTCCCCCTCCACCCTCTGGACCATCGCCGTCCTGGCGGTCTGGGGGCACTGTTTCAGTATCTTCCTCGGCTTCGACGGAGGCAAGGGAGTCGCCACGGGCTTCGGGGTGCTGCTCTTCCTGCTCCCCATCCCGACCCTGATCGCTCTGGCCGCCTGGGCCGTCGCCGCCAAGACCCTCAAAATCTCTTCCCTCTCTTCCCTGATCGCCCTGGCCGCGCTGATGATCGCCTCCTATCTCCTTTATCCCGAAGGGGTCCCCGGCATCGGCACCCACGCCCCGGTCTGGATCATCGCTCTGACGGTGCTCTATAAGCACATTCCCAACCTCATCCGCCTCTTCAACAAAGAGGAGGCCCCCGTCGCATGAAGATCGAGATCCGAGAGTTTCGCCTCGAAGCGATCATCGGCATCCTCCCCGAAGAGCGGCACACCCCCCAGGCACTGATTGTGGACCTGGAGGCCGAGTACTCCTACGCAGCTCAGGGTTTTCTCGACTACGCTCAGCTATGTGAACTGATCCGACACATCCTTCTGGAGGGAAAATTCAGCCTCCTCGAAGAGGCCCTCCTGGTCCTCAAAGAGCGGATCTTCGAGAATTATCCCCATATCGATTATCTCTTCCTACGCCTCAGCAAACCGGATATCCTCTCCGATTGCCGCGTTGCCGTAAGCGAAAGCTGGAGCTCCGTCACATCTGCTCACTCAGAAGGATCGGAGATCTGAAGGAAATCAGCCTCAACCCACCGGGAGTTTGACCAAAACGGCAAAAAAAAGACTACAATTTCGTTATGGTCAATCGAAACATCATCACTCTCGGCTTCGTCAGCTTCTTTACCGATATGGCCAGCGCTATGGTCACGTCGGTGCTCCCCATTTTCATCGTCTATATCCTCGATCAGGGGGTGGACAAGCTGGGCTTTGTCGTCGCCGTCGCCACCTTTGTCTCCTACGCTTTCCGGATCCTCTTCGGCTACCTGAGCGATCGACTGCAGATCGTCAAACCCTTCGTCGTGGCCGGCTACCTCATCTCGGCCGTAACCAAACCGATGCTGGCACTCGCCCACAGTTGGCAGGATGTAGCCGCGCTGCGGGGCCTGGAGCGGGTGGGCAAGGCGGTCCGTGCCGCCACCAAAGACAGCCTCATCTCCGCCTACAGCGAAGGAAAAAGCGGCCGGAGCTTCGGTTTTCACAAGATGATGGATGTCGCCGGGGAGATGAGCGGGGCGCTGATCGCCTTCGCCCTGCTTTATTGGGTAGGAAAAAGTGAAGCGGTCTTTAGGGAACTCTTCGCCTGGACCCTCCTGCCGGGTGTGCTGGCGGTGATCCTGGTGATCTTTTTCGTCAAGGACGTGCCCTACAAAAAGAAAGAAAAGAAGCCCTTCGACTGGAAGGCTGATAAAAAGTTACTCCCTGTTTTGTTCCTCTATTTTCTCTTCATCTTTTTCCTCTTCAGCGACAGTTTCTTCATCGTCAAAGCCAAAGAGGCCGGAATCGGGATCGAATTCATCCCTCTCCTGATGGTGCTTTACAATTTCACCCAGACGACGCTTAGCTACTTCTTCGGTGTCCAGATCGACCGCTACTCTCCCCACCGCGTACTGGGCGTCGCTATGGGCTTCGGGATCGCCGCGATGGGCGCCCTCTATTTCGACCGGGTGATCGTCGGATTCATTCTGCTGGGCATTTTCACCGTTGCCGGGCTCAACGCGATTCGTGCGCTCATCAGCGACGAAGCGGTCAACAAAGGGACGGTCTACGGGATCTTTTACGGCGGCGTCGCCCTCTTCGGAGCGGCGGGAGCTTCGGTCATCGGATTGATCTGGAAACATTTAGGAGAAGAGCAAGCCATCCTCTTCTCCCTCATCGGACTGAGTCTCGTCTGGATCCTCTATCTTCTGAATGAACTCAGGGCACAACGAAGTAACCGAGTAATGAGTAATCGAGTAACCGAGTAACTAGGAATTTTTTTCCGCTGCCTCATTCCTCATTCCTCATTCCTCATTCCTCATTCCTCATTCCTCATTCCTCATTCCTCATTCCTCATTCCTCATTCCTCATTCCTCATTCCTTCCGTTTTCTCCCCTCAAGCCCTTCCCTCCGGATATTTTTGTGCTATAATTAAAAAAATCTTAAACTTAACAAAGGCTGAATCGATGCGAATTCTGATCATCGAAGATGAAGTGACCCTGAGCAAAACCCTGGCCGAAGGACTCAAAGAGTGCGGCTACCAAAACGATGTTGCCGAGAGTCTGGCCGACGGACGCTACTATCTGGATATCCGTAACTACGACCTCATCCTGCTGGATTGGATGCTGCCCGACGGCAACGGAGTGGACCTGATCCCCGAAATCAAAGAGAAACGGCCCAAAACCGCCGTCATCGTCCTCTCAGCCCGGGACGACAAAGAGAGTGAGATCGAAGCGCTCAGGGCCGGTGCCGACGATTACATCAAAAAACCCTTCGATTTCGACATTCTGCTTATGCGGATCGAAGCCAAACTCCGCTTCGGGGGCAGCAACATCATCGAGATCGAAGACTTGATCATCAATCCCGAAGAAGAGAAGATCATCTACAAAGGTGAAACCATCGAACTCAAAGGTAAACCCTTCGAAGTGCTGACCCATCTGGCGATGCACAAAGACCAGATCGTCTCCAAAGAGCAACTCCTCGACGCCATCTGGGAAGAGCCTGAGCTGGTCACACCCAACGTCATCGAAGTCGCCATCAACCAGATCCGCCAAAAGATGGACAAACCCCTGGGGATTGTCACCATTGAAACCGTCCGACGGCGGGGATATCGGTTTTGCTTTCCTCAAAAAGCCTAAGACTCAATTTCCTCATCAAGCTCACCGCCTCGATGGTGGTGCTGCTGATCTTTTTTTCCCTGATTCTTTCCACCTACATCAACTACGGCGTGGAGACAAGCCTGCGCTCCTCTTTGATCAAGCAGGCCAACTATCTCTTCGCCAAATACCCCAACCTGGAAGAGGCGATCCAAAAGCAGGACCCTCTGCTGCGGCAAACCCTGAAGATCAACGCAAAAATCGTTTCACTGCCCGGGGGGAGCTATAAACCTCGCCACTTTCGGCAGATCCGGAAGGGAAACCGGACCTATCTCGAAGGTTATTTCCCCTACCGTTTTCAGCAGCAGCTCTATCTCGTCCTTAGCAGAGATATCACCTTGCAAAAACGCCTTCAAAACCAGGTCTTTCAAGCCATTATCTTTATGAATATCCTGGCGATGGGGCTGATCATCCTCTACGCCTTTTTCCTCTCCAAAATGCTCCTGTCTCCCATCCGCTACTTTTCCCAGAAACTGGAGAAGATGAACGAAAACATCCTCGAACCGCTGGATCTCGAGAAGATCCCTTTGGAATTCCGCCCTCTGGGGCAATCCATCAACAAACTCATCACCCGGATCAAGAGTTTTCTCCTCTATAAAAAAGAGCTCTTCGTCGGCACCGCCCACGAGCTCAAAACCCCCCTGGCCGTCATCAAAACCCGCAGCCAGGTCACTTTGATGAAACGTTCCAAATCCCAGGAAAGCCTGGAGCAGACAATCCGGGAAAACGTCTCCACCGTCGACGATATGAACCGGATCATCAGTGCCATCCTGGAGTTCGGTCGGGCCGAAGGGGCCCAGTTCGAGCCGCCCGTAACCCTGGACCTGATGGAATTCCTGCATAAAAAAGCCGAAGAGTACGCCCTTCTAGCCGAGGCCTCCGGAAAGACGCTACGCTACCGACTCACCCCCAAACAGCTCAAAGGGCGTTTCCAGCCGCTGCTGCTGACACAGATTCTCCAAAACCTTGTTCAGAATGCCCTGCGTTTCACTCCCGAAGGGGGGACGGTACGATTCTTCTCCTATCTTAAAGAGAATCATCTCGTCATCAAAATCCGTGACGAAGGTCCGGGGATCGACGAGTCAGTGGACCTCTTCGCCCCCTTCAAGCGCTCGCAGGACTCTCCGGGAGCGGGGCTCGGGCTTTTCCTGGTCAAGAGCGCCGCCGATGCCCTGGGGGCGGAAGTGCGGCTCCAAAACCGCCGTGACGGCCGGGGAACCGTAGCGACATTGATCCTACCGTTGGAAAATCTCGACTCCTGATCCTTTGGCATCCTTGGCTTAAGCTTCCATAGGCTATAACTCGGAATCAAAAACGGATGGTGCCCATCGTGTGCCATCCGTTGAAATTTCCTACGAGGATAGAATATGGCTCTTATGATTACCGATGAATGCATCGCCTGCGACGCCTGCCGCGAAGAGTGCCCCAGCGAAGCGATCGAGGAGAACGATCCCATCTACATCATTGATCCCGACCGCTGCACCGAGTGTGTCGGCTTTTTCGACGAGCCTCAGTGCATCGCCGTCTGTCCGGTCGACTGCATCGTTCCCGATCCCGACAATGTCGAGAGCGTCGAAGAGTTGAAATTCAAATACGAGAAGCTCCAGGAGGAGCTCTAAACCCCGATGCCCAAGCGCATCGCCGTCATCGACATCGGCTCCAACTCCGCCCGGTTGGTGATCTTCCAACGCACCAGCCGATACGGTTTCCATCTCATCCTCCAGCAAAAAAGCCGGGTCCGCATCGGCGAGGGGGCTTACGAGCACGGCGGGCACCTGCAGCCCGTCGGGATCCGCCGGGCCTTCGGTGCCCTCCACTCCTTTAGCCACACCCTCAAAGAGTACAAAGTCCACAAAGTCCACTGCGTCGCCACCTCCGCTCTGCGCGACGCTCCCAACCGCTCCCAATTCCTGGCCCTGGTCCGGAAACGCTTGGGGCTGAAGATCAAAGTGATCGACGGACTCAAAGAGGCCCGTTACGGCGCCGTTGCCGCGCTCAATCTGCTCCCGGTCGAAGAGGGGATCACCGTGGACATCGGCGGGGGATCGACCGATATGGCCCTGATCCAAAAAGGCAAGATCGTCGAAACCGTCTCTCTCGACCTCGGAACGGTCAGGATCAAGGAGCTCTTCACCGACAAGGGGCTCAGCCCTGCAGAGGCCCGCAAATACATCCGTGAGCGCCTCGCCGCCCTGCCCGAACACTTCCGCTCCTCCCTGGCCATTGGGATCGGGGGGACCGCCCGGGCCCTGGCCCGCGGTATTATGCTGCGCAACGACTACCCCTTCGACAAGATCCACGCCTTCTCCTACAGCTTCAAAAAGGAGAAGGATTACCTCAAAAAGCTGATCGAATCGCCCATCGATCGGCTGGGGGACCTGATGATCAAAAAGAACCGCTTCGACACTATCCGCGAAGGCGCCCATATCTTCCTAGAGGTCCTCAGACACCTGGAGGCCAAAGAGGTACTCACCAGCGGGGTAGGCGTGCGGGAGGGAGTCTTCCTGAGCGATCTGCTGCGCCGCGACGGCCTGCGCTTTCCCCGGGGGATCAATCCCAGCATCCGCAGCATCAAAGACCGCTTCGATCTGCTCAAACTCCCCGAGGGCAACAAACATCAGATCGGCAGACGCCTCTTCGAAGCGATCCGTGAGCGCTATGAGAGCCGGGAAGAGGACCTGAGCCTGCTCAACCACGCGCTGAGCCTCTCCAATATCGGCAAGATGCTGACCATCTACAAAGAGCATCAGCACGCCTTCTACATCGCGATGCAGGAGCTCAACTTCGGCTTCACCCACTCCCAGATGCTCACCATCGCCCTGCTGATGCGCTCCAAGGGGGATTCGCTCTACTACAAACCCCTCTACCGGCGCTATAAATCCCTCCTGCCCTCCAAGGAAGTGATCAAATGGCTCAGCTTCGCCTATACCCTGACCCTGATCCTCTATGAAAACTCCTCAGAAGCCAAAATCAGCTTCTCCTGGAAAGACAACACCCTCCAAATCCACAGCGACCGTCCCCTCTACCTCGCCCACGAAGAGATCGAATCCCTCAAAACCCCCAAAGGGGTAAGGATCGAATTGCTTGACGGATGGGACGAACTCGTAATTAGTAACTAGCAACCGAGTAATGAGTAACCGAGTAACCGAATAATGGGGAATTGTTTTCTCGCTCCCACGTTGCACGTGGGAGTGCAGCATAGAGTGAAGTATGGGTTCCTACGTGCAACCTGGGAACCAGAACAAAAAACTCTCAACTCTCAGCGCTCAGCACTTAGCCATCTGTAAAAAAGTCCTTTTTAAAGCCTATATTACCGAAGTTCTGAAAGGTTTTTAGCAACCCGAAAAACCGCTTTAGCTCAATTATTCCAATGCCCTATGCCCAATGCCTCAATGCCACAGATCCAATTCCTACCTCATGACCAATGACCAATTTTCTTGCGACCTGAGGGGCGAAGCCCCGTGCCAGCGACTTGCGACTGAAATCTATTCCCAATCCTCCGGAATCCTCTTCTCTCTCGCCAGTTTGGCGAAGTGCTCCAGCTCGTGATGGCGCAAGATACGGATGATGTTGGTGGTGCCAGGTACGCCCGGGGGGTCTCCGGCGGTGACGACGTAGTTGCTCTCTTTTTTGAGTATCCCCTCCTCCAAGCCGCGGCGGATGATATCGATCATCATCTTCCGGGCGCTCTCCGCTTTGGAGCGGAAGGCGGGGATCACCCCCCAGACCAGCGTGAGTTTGCGGGCGATCTCCTCGGAATGGGTCACGGCGTAGATGGGTTGGCGGGGGCGGTAGCGTGAAAGTTTTCGCGCCGACTGGCCGGAGCTGGTGATCGCCAGGATCGCCTCCGCCTCGATATTCTCCACGAGGTTCACCGCCGATTCGTCGATCACATCCATTTCGTCATTGTAGGCGAATTCGTGGATTTTGAAATAGGGATAAACCTTTTCCGCCTCTTTGATCGTGGCACTCATCGTCGCCACCGCCTCCACCGGATACTCCCCGATAGCACTCTCCTCAGAAAGCATCAGAGCATCCGAACCGTCAAGCACCGCATTGGCCACATCGCTGATCTCGGCACGGGTCGCCCGCTCGGAATGGGTCATACTCAGGAGCATCTGGGTCGCGGTGATGACCGGTTTGGCGGCTTCATTGGCTTTGCGGATCAGCATCTTTTGCACTTCGGGGACCCGGTAGTAGGGGATCTCGATCCCCAGATCCCCCCGAGCTACCATCAGGCCGTCGCTCTCCTCGAGAATGGCGTCGATATTCTCCACCGCGTCGAATTTCTCGATCTTGGCGATGAGATCCTGCCGGCCACCCAGGGACTCCACCAGAGCCCGCACCCGCACCATATCCTCCGCCTTCTGGACGAAAGAGATCGCCATAAAATCGACGCCGTGCTCCACACCCCAGGCGATATCTTTGCGGTCTTTGTCGGTCAGGACATCCAAATCGAGACGGGTATTGGGAAAATTCACCCCTTTTCGCGAAGAGAGCATCCCGCCGCTGATCACTTCGGCGATGATGTGTTCGCCGGTTTCCACGACCCGGGCACAGATGATGCCGTCATAAAGATAGATCAGCTCTCCGGGCTTGAGTTTGTCCAGGAGTTCCGGGTGGTTGAGGCTCACCACCAGATGATGGGGTTCCACGAAATCTCCCACGATCTCTTCACGGACAAACTCGATCTTGTCCCCGATTTCGAGAAAAACATCTTTTTTGAGTTTGCCGATGCGGACCTTGGGGCCGCTGATGTCCTGCAGCACCCCCACATAGATCCCCTGTTGACGCGACGCCTCCCGGATCATCTCCAGGCTCTCGAGATGATAGGCGTGATCGCCGTGACTGAAATTGAGTCTAAAGAGGTTCACCCCTGCCTGGAGCATCTCCTTGAGTCGCTCCACCGAATGGCAGGCGGGCCCGACCGTCGCCAGGATTTTGCAATGTTTTTTCATCCTTCTCCTCCTTGGAAGATCGACAAAGTATACCCGAAGCAAACCGGCGAAGTGTAACAGGAAACCGATCTCAAAAGACTGGCGAAATCCTCCCCTGCACTCCATACTCCCGGGAGAGGTGATAAGCCCAGGCAAGCATCAGAATAGAGACGACGATTGTGAAAAGGAAAAAGAGCGATCTCCTGCCTCCGGCGAGATAACCGCCGATGATTCCCAGGATCAAGCCGGTGATATGAGCGCTAAGATCGATGCCGGGAACGAGTAGATCGAAGATCAGGTTGATCGCCAGAATGGCTCCGAACTCTCTGACGAAAGCACGGTAAGAGGCTCCAAAACGCTCCCGGTGAAAGAACATAAAGCCGCCCAGAGCTCCGAAGAGCCCGAAGATGGCGCCGCTGGCACCGATGATCACCGTCTCTGGATGGAGGGTCATCGAAACCAGGAAGCCCCCGATTCCCGAAAGAAAATAGAGGATCAGATAATCGAGCAGAGGGAAATAGAGTTCCACGATCCGCCCGACGATATAGAGGGAAATCATATTCAAAGCCAAATGCTCCGGACCGCCGTGGAGAAAGAGCCCGCTAAGAAGGCGCCACCACTCTCCCCCCTCCAGAACCGCGGGGGCGTAAACCCCGCCGCAGGCAATCAGAGAAGAAACAGGAATATCGCTCCAGCTACCCCCACAGATCAGCTCGGCTACATATCCCAGCAGGGAGAGGAGGATCAATCCCCAGGTCAGAGGGAAGCGGGCCGGCGAAGACATCTCAGACCTGGTGGATCGCCGCAGGGAAAACCACCCCGTCTATATCGAACCGAGCCATCGTTTCGATCCCCCGCTCATCCTTTATCAGAACCAAAACTTTGGTATCGAAAAGATATTCATTGGCGATTTTCTGAGTCACGATTGCTTGTTCAAATTGGCAAAAGACATAGTCGGCCCCCAGAGCATTGGCCAACAACGCTTCTTTGACCGAGTTGATCGCGGGAGCGAAACTCAGGCCGTTCTTTCGGCAATGCTTCGCCAGCTCGATGGAGGCACTCAGAGGCTCCAGAAGCAGGATATCCTCCGGTCCGGTCTTGGCGATATCGTCCAGGCTGAAGACTTTTACAAAGCGGGGGCTCTCTATCCAGGGGTGTCCGAAAATCAACATAACTACTCCTTCAGAAGAAATCTAATGTTTTGAAGGGAGGCACTCTGCCGAGCAGTAGTATTTCCCCTTGAAGAGAATCGCTTCTCTCTTCACGACATAGGTAGAGCACTTGCTGCACTCCACCAGCTCTTCTCCCGACTCCACCGGATCTTTCCCCTTTGCCTTGGCAGAAGATCCGCTTCCGCTTTTGGGTAGGATCCTTCCTCCTGTCAGGCGGTAGAGGCCGTAGAGGATCGCGCCGATGATCAGCAGTTTCAACCACATCGAGGGTCACGCTTAGACATCGGCCAGGGTTCGGGCGGCGGGATAGGCTTCGAGACGCTCGACGGGAATGGGTTTCCCTGTCTTTTCGCAGATCCCGTAGGTCCCCTCAGCGATCCGCTTCAAAGCCGCATTGACCTCTTCGAGTTGGGCTTTTAGATCATCGAGAAGTTTCTGATCGATGGCATTTTCGGCATCGATCTCGGAAATGTCCCCCCGATCCTCCGCCTCACTGGCCGCGACATCCAATGCCTGGGTATCGTTGGATACCGCGTCGATCTCACGCAGAAGCCGTTCGCGCTCTTCTTCCAACAGTTTTTTGAAATGTTCCAAATCAAGATCGTTTCTTTTCATCTATATCGTCCTTTACAAGGTGTGTTTTATGAATGATAACACGTTTGCCTAAGCGGCGGGCTGGAGGTAGAGGTAGCGTCGCGGCGGTCGCTCGATGATCTCCGCTTTCAGAGTCTCGGGCAATTCGGCGATCTCCTCTTCGACCCGGGTCCCTTTGTAAAAGAGGTACCGGGTCCGCTCGTCACTCAGATGACGTGTCAACTCCAGCAAAAGCCCCGTATCGGTCACCGCCCGGGACGAGATGAGCCCGAAAGGTTCATGCTGTAGATCCTCCACCCGCTTGCGGGCCACCTCCACCCTCTCCAACCCCATCTCCAATGCCGCGATCCGCAAAAAGGAAGCCCTCTTTTTCAAGGGTTCACAAAGCACCGTAGGGATTTCAGGCCAGGCTGCCGCCAACACCAGGCCCGGAAATCCCGCTCCCGTGCCAACGTCCAGGAGCGAATCGGGCTTCGATACAAAACTCAGAGGAACAAGGGAATCGAGAATATTCGCTTCGATCTCCCTACGATCCCTGGCTCCGGTGAGATTATGGACCCGGTTCCACTCCAGCAACAGCTCCGTAAAATGCTCCAGCCGCTCCAGAACTCTCTCATCCAGCTCCAAACCGACTTTCACAAGCCCTACCCTCAGACTCTCACTCCCCACTCACGAATCCTCTCTCAATCCAAAATCCAAAATCTTCCCATTCTTCTATTTTCAATTATTCGGTTACTCGGTTACTCATCATCAAATCTTCCATCATAAAAGATGTCCCATCTGCTCTTTTTTAGTCCGCAGATATTTTTCATTGTAGGGATTGGGTTCGATGATCAGCGGAACCCGTTCCAGGATCTCCACACCCTTCAGGGATTCGATCTTTCTGGGGTTGTTGGTCAGTAGACGCATTTGCCTGATCCTGAAATGCTCCAGGATCGTTTCGACGATCTCATAGGTCCGTTCATCGGCGGCGAAGCCCAGCTGATGATTGGCCGCCACGGTATCGAGACCCTGATCCTGGAGGGCATAGGCGTTGACTTTGTTGAGCAGGCCGATATTGCGCCCCTCCTGCCGATGATAGATGAGCATACCCCCCTCTTCGGCGATCTGTTTCAACGCTGCCTGGAGCTGTTCACCGCAATCGCACTTGAGCGATCCCAGGGCATCTCCGGTCAAGCACTCGGAGTGGACCCGCACCAGGGGGATCGACGGGAGCGGATCGGTAAAGAGGGCCAAATGCTCCTTGTCCCCTTCCCGGAATGCCTGGATTTTAAATGTTCCGTGCCGTGTCGGCAAGGTCGCAATCTGTGAAATATCGATTTTTTTCATGGGGGCATTATACCCCAAGCCTCCCCAGAGACAAAAACGAGTAAAATTCACTAAAAAGCGCGAAAGGATGCTTCATGTTCACCCGATTCAGACGACGCCGTCTCTCCCCCGCCCTGCGGGATCTGCTCCAGGAGACCCATCTGAGCACCGACGATTTCATCTACCCTCTCTTCATCCGAAGCGGTGAAGGGATCCGCAACGAAGTGGCTTCTATGCCCGGAGTGTACCAGCTGAGCATCGATGAAGCGATCCGGGAGTGCGAAGAGCTCAAGCACCTCGGCCTCAAAGCGGTGATCCTCTTCGGCATCCCCGACGTCAAAGACAGCGTGGGCTCCGACGCCCTCTGCGAGCACGGCATCATCGCCAGCGCCCTCCGGGCCCTCAAGAGCGCCCATCCCGACCTCTTCATCATTACCGATCTCTGCTTCTGCGAATATACCGACCACGGCCACTGCGGCATCCTCGACCCGGTCCTCGAAACCGTAGACAACGATGCGACGTTGGTCAACCTGGGCAGACAGGCGGTGATCCACGCCAAAGCCGGTGCGGATATGATCGCCCCCAGCGGAATGATGGACGGGATGATCACTGCCATCCGCGAAGCACTGGACGGAGCGGGCTACGAGCATCTGCCCATTATGAGCTACTCGACCAAATTCGCCAGCGCCTGGTACGGCCCCTTCCGGGATGTGGCCGAGAGCGCTCCGAGCTTCGGAGACCGACGCAGCTACCAGATGAACCCCGCCAACCGCCGCGAAGCGATCCTGGAGAGCCTGGAAGATGAGAAAGAGGGCGCCGATATCCTGATGGTCAAGCCGGGCCTGGCCTATCTGGACATCCTCCGTGACATTCGCGAAGCGAGCCGTCTGCCTCTGGCCGTCTACAATGTCAGCGGCGAATACTCTATGCTCAAGATGGCCGCCAAAGCCGGGGTCATCGACTATGAACGGGTGATGATGGAGACCCTGCTCGGCTTCAAGCGTGCCGGAGCCGACCTCATCATCAGCTACCATGCCAAAGAGGCAGCGGCACTATTGAAATAGATGGAAAATTGAAGATGGAGGATGGAAGATGATGGATTTTAGATTTTGGATTTTGGATTAAAGGAATAGTGAGTCATTGGGCGACAAAACTTCTCAACGCTCAGCACTCAATACTTAACACTTAGCACATAACACGTAACACAAAAAACTCTTGCGACGTGAGGGGCAAAGCCCCGTGCCTGCGACTTGCGACCCTCAAAGAAAGGACCATAAAATGAGCGCCAAAGAGTACATTGACGATGTCCTGAAATTCATCCGGGAGTGCTCTCCCGGACAGAATGAGTTCTACCAGGCGGCGACGGAAGTCTTCGAGAGCCTCACCCCCCTTCTCGAAGAGGAGGAGAAGTATCGCGATTACGCCATCCTCGAACGGATCGTCCAACCCGAGCGCACCATCATCTTCCGGGTTACCTGGATCGACGACGCGGGGAAGATTCAAACCAATCTGGGCTACCGGGTCCAGTTTAATTCGACCCTGGGGCCCTACAAAGGAGGATTGCGTTTCCACCCCACCGTCAATCTGGGAATCATCAAGTTCCTGGGCTTCGAGCAGATCTTCAAAAACGCCCTCACCGGCCTGGGGATCGGCGGCGGCAAGGGAGGGAGCAACTTCGACCCCAAGGGCAAAAGCGACGCCGAAGTCAACCGCTTTTGCCAAGCTTTTATGAACGAACTCTACCGCCACATTGGGACCACCCGGGACGTCCCCGCGGGAGATATCGGGGTCGGCGCCCGTGAGATCGGCTATCTCTTCGGACAATACAAACTCCTCACCGCCTCCTTCGAAGGGGCGATGACCGGCAAAGGGGTCGGCTGGGGCGGTTCCTTCGGCCGCAGGGAAGCGACCGGATACGGCTCGGTCTATTTCGCCGAGCACATTCTCAACAGTCACGGTGACGAGCTCAAAGGCAAAACCTGCTGTGTCTCGGGAGCGGGAAACGTGGCAATCTACACCATCGAAAAGCTCAAAAGCATGGGGGCGACCCCCGTCACCTGCTCCGACAGCCGGGGAACGATCCATCATCCCAAAGGGATCGACGTCAAAACCCTCAAAGCGATCAAAGAAGTGAGCCGGGAATCGCTGGAGAAGTATGCCCAGCTCCACCCCGACGCCACCTACATTCCGATCCACAAATACCCCGAGGGGGGCCACGCCGTCTGGTCGATCCCCTGTGACGTCGCCTTCCCCAGTGCGACCCAGAATGAGTTGACCCTCGTGGATGCCAAAAATCTGGTCAAAAACGGTTGCAAACTGGTCAACGAGGGGGCCAACATGCCCACCACTCCCGACGCCCTGGAGTATCTGCGCAAACACGGAGTGCTCTTCGGCCCCGCCAAAGCGGCCAACGCCGGCGGTGTCGCCGTCAGTCAGCTGGAGATGGCCCAAAACGCCTCGATGCAGCGCTGGAGTTTCGCCGAAGTGGATACCAAACTCTTCGGGATTATGAAAAGCATCTTTGAGACAGCCGACGAAACCGCCCGGGAATTCGGCCACGAAGGAGACCTGCTCATGGGAGCCAACATCGCCGGCTTCCGCCGGGTCGCCGACGCGATGATCGACGAGGGAGCGGTCTAAGCCCCGCTTCTTCCCATCCCCCTGTCACGACGAGAACTTCATTACCTCTTTTGCTTTGTTCCCAACAAATACTTACGATACAATATTAGGAGTTAATTGTTATTTACTTTTAATATAAATCTGTATAAATGATTGGCTGGCTGAAAAATGTTTCCCGTGAAAAAGCGACTCTTCTCCTTTTCTCTCAATAATAAAAGAGATTGGATCCATAATCTCTGTTTGGCACTGCTTTATTACGCCGGAGGAAAATTCAGTTTCGCTTTTTTCTACCAGGACAAGATCGTCACCCTCACCGCTTTTCTGCCGGAGGGCTTGGCCCTGGCGGCGGTCCTGATCTACGGACCGCGGATTCTTCCCGGTATTTTCCTCGGGCAATTCGCTCTCGCCCTCGACTCGGGACTCCATTTATCCGCTTCTTTGGGTGTCGCGCTGGTCAACAGCGCCGAAGCACTCCTGGCTTACCTCCTTGCCGAACGCTGGAAACTGGATATCCATCTGAGACGCCTGAAAGATATTCTGATCCTCATCGGGATGATTCTCTTCATTCTCCAGCCCTTCAGTGCACTGTTGGGCAACGGGGTCCTCTATCTCACCGGGGAGAGCAGCAACCGCTACTTTCACCTCGACCTCTTTTACTGGTGGTTCGGCAACTCCGTCGGGCAACTGCTTCTGACGCCGCTTCTGCTGATGATCTACACCCTTCGCCCCCGTCCCAAAGTCCTGGAGATCTTTCTCGTCGCAGGAGTGGCGGCAGGATTGAACTTCGTTTTACAAACAGCTATGGGGATCGAGAGCCCAGCCCTGCTTTTGCTGATCATCCTCCCGCTTCTTCTCGGCCTCAGTGCCGTGAACCTGCCCTACGCCCTGACGGCTGCTCTCGCCTTCAATCTAAGCAGCCTGATACTGATCCACTATGGCCGAGGCGTCTTCGCCGGGGCATCTGGGCTCGGCAACACTCTTTTCGACCTGGATCTCTTCATCTTCAGTACAACCATCCTCATTCTGATCTTCGGAACCGTTTTTCGCGAGAGACAGGAAGCGGTCAGAGAGCTTCAGATCGCCTATTTCGATCCCCTCACCGGAACATTGGATCGGCGGCATCTCGAGACGAAAATCACCCAATGCTTCCAGGATATGCAAATCCATCAGACTCTTTTCGCCCTCTGCTATCTGGATCTCGACCATTTCAAATCGATCAACGATACCTATGGCCACGCTATCGGGGATCTGGTCCTCAAAGAAGTCACCCATCGTATCAAACACAATCTGAGGGAATATGACGAGTTGATCCGTCTCGGCGGAGATGAATTTATCCTCCTGATCACTCGTCTGCAACACATCGACCAGTTGCATAAAGTCCTGGACCGAATACTCAAAGCCCTCTCCAAGCCTTTCTACATCAAAGGTTTCCGCTGCATAGTCACCGCCAGTATCGGCGCGGTGTTCGTCACACCCGAAATCCACAATACCGATGAGCTCCTGAACATTGCGGATATGGCTATGTATCAGGCCAAAAAAGAGGGAAGGAACCGTTACTTCATCGCTCAGATAAGCTCCGGAGAGTCCAACGGTCCATCACCATCCCCTGCAGCCATGCAGCTCCCAGGGTCAGAAGTGTCAAAACAATCGTGAAATCGAGCCCGAAATAGGCCACCATCATCGGCAGAAGCGGCACCTTGATCGCCCGGGCATAGAAAAAAGCGGCCACCAGGCCGTCGCGCATCCCGTGCCGGCGCAGATCCTCGATCAGGGGATACCAGGCATACATCGGGCCATGGCTCAGCACCCCGGCCCCCAAAGCGATGAGCCATCCCCGCCAACCGCTCTCTTCCCCCAGGTGCCGTGCCAGAGCCTTGGGGTTCAGCCAGGTATTGATAAGGGCTGCGAGAAAAACCGCTACCGCCAGAATAGGCAGGAGCATTTTCAGAATGTGGCCTGTCTTCTGCAGCGCCGGCCCTACCCCCGGACTCCCCGCCAGCCAAAGTAACAGATAGAGCAGAACCACTCCGCCCAGGAGTCTCAATCCCCTCCAGCGAAATTTCCTTCGCTTTTCGCTCATCGCCAAAGCTCCAGAATCCAAACCGTCATCACCGAAACCAGCAACGTCGAAATGAAAGCCAAAAGATTACGCCGGATCGTAAAGCCAAGCCCCAGGACTTCCGCCTCCATCGGCAGCTGCACCACTCCCAGAGTCACCCAGGCCAAGATGAATGCGGTCACCGCATAGAGGCTCACCCCCTGCTTCAGGAGTTCCCCGCCCAGAATGTAGCTCACGACCGCCTGCCCTACCGCGATCATCCCTGCCAAAGTCCCCGCCAGGGTATCATGCACCGCGTTGCCGTCGAAGACCGAAGCGAACATCTCCTGGGTGATGTAACTTTGAAAAAGCCCCACCAACCCCACGATCGCCAGGATCATCGGAAGCATAGAGATCATAGAGATTGCGGCACCCCTGAGCATCCTAGTAAAAGGCTTTCGCTTCACGTCCCCCATTTCAGCCTCCCAAAAAGAATTGCCTCATTCTACTGAAAATCACTCTCCCCTCGAATCGCAAAGGTGTGTTATCATTGAACTATGAAGCATCTCGAGATTGAACGAAAATTCCTGTTGCCTCCCTGCTCTCTCAAGCGCTTTCTGAAAAAGCACGGTATCTCTTACCGCAAAATTCCTATCGAGCAATTTTATCTGCAGAGCTCCGAAACAGGAATCGAGCGTTACCGCCGCATCGGCGAGCGCTTCATCCACACCCGCAAAAGCGGCAGCGGGCTGGTACGGGAAGAGAGCGAAGAGACGATCGACGAAGCCCGCTACCGCGAAGCCCTGCGGCGCAACCGGGGCGGGGTACTGCGCAAAGACCGCTACATTTTCCGACTCGGCCGGTGGACGGGGGAGCTGGACCACTTCAAAGGATCCCTCAAAGGGCTCAATGTCCTGGAGGTCGAATTTCCCGATGAAACAAGCGCCAGGCTCTTCTGCCTCCCCGAGCCCTTCGCCGCCCTCTGCCTCGGCGAAGTCACGGAGGATCCCCGTTTCACCAACGGATCGCTCTCCCGGCAGATGCGTATCCCCTCGATCGAAAGCGACCTCTCGACCTTGAGAGAACAGGTAGACGGGCTCGGAGAGAAACGGCTCAATGCCTCGGTGAGCTTGAGCTTCCACCCTTTCGAATCGACAGGAAATGTGATCAAAACGATTATCTACGCTCTGCTCCGAAGCCTCGAAGCCAATCGTGAAGCCATCCTCTCCGGTGACCACGATCCCGAGCGGCTCCACCAATTCCGGGTGGCGCTACGCAAACTTCGGGCACTTCTGAGCCAAATGAAAGAGCTCTTCGATCCCGAATGGTTGTCCGAGCACCGCGCCGCGCTGGCGCGGCTGATGAAAGCCACGGCGGACAAACGAGAGATCGATGTCCTGCTCCGACACATCGACGCATACCGTCGAATACTCCCCAAAGCCTGTCACCCCGGCCTGAAAAAGCTCGAAGCCCATCTCCAAAAGGAAGAGGAGGCATCGCAGCGCTCTCTGGAAACCTTTTTGAGCTCCGAGGTTCTTGAAAGGGAACTGCAAGCTCTCCGGGACTTTGCCCGAAAGGAGACGATGGAGGAGCTGCAAGCGGAGAACGCCGGCCTGCCGATCGTCTTTCCGGCAAAAGCCCGAGTCAAAAGAGGCTACCGTCGGGTCCTCACCCGGGGGGCTCAACTCGACAAAGATTCTGCTCCCAACGACTACCATAAAGAGCGGATCGAAGTGAAAAAGCTTCGCTATCTCCTGGAATTTTTCAGCCCGATTTTCGAGGAGAAGAGCTACCGGCTCCTCCTCAAAGAGCTCAAGAGATTCCAAACGATCCTGGGAGATCACCAGGATCTCGTTACGCAGCGAGCGCAGCTGCAAAAGCTCGCCTCCGCACCCGATCTTCAAAACCATGAAGTTCAGAAAACACTCTCCATACTCGGAAAAATAATGAAGAAGCTGGCGAAGGAGAAGAGAAAAGAGTTTCGAAAATCCTTCCGGGGTTTTCGGAAGAAAAAGCGATACTTTCATCGGCTGATCTGCCGTTTTTGAATCCATTTTTGAGGGAACGCAGATTGGAAGAATCGCTTTTCCCAGTACCGCAGCAGGTGATAATGTTGCCAACCAAAGGCTATCTTATGCTATCTATAAGCTGTTCCAAAAGTGCTACAATAAAGGAGTCAATGCCCTTACGGCATCCAAATTAACAATTTATAGAAAGGAAAAGATTATGACTCATCATTTCGCAGTAGGAGTTTTCAACAATATCGAAGAGGCCGACAAGGCAGTCCGCACTCTTATCAAAGAGGGTGTCGACAAGCACCAAATCTCCATCATCGGTAAAACCAACGAAGAGAAGGTCGATGAAGAGGTCCGAAGCAAAGTCGAAGCCGATGTCTTCTTCTGGGGAGCCCAGGGAGGTCTCTGGGGCGGTCTGCTGGGATTGTTGGTCGGCGGTGCCCTCTTCGTGATTCCCGGTATCGGGCCCATCGCCGGGGCCGGGACCATCGCCGGATCACTGGCGGGCCTGGTAGGTGGGGCGGTCGCCGGAGCCACGGCACTGGGTCTGGTGGATGGCCTAGTCGAATGGGGCCTCAGCCGCGAAAAAGCGGAACACTACAAAGACCTCGTCGAGCAGGGAAAAGTCATCGTCTTTGTCAAGGGCAATGTGCAGGAAACCGCCGATGCAGGCGAAACCCTCCGCTCCCTTTCGGCTGAAGAGGTTGAGGTCAAGTAGCCGGTACCGGCTCGTCACCCCTCTTCAATAATAGGGTCTGAATGGGCACAACCATAATCTGATAATATTCTGCAAATCACAAGTAGTTATTCAACTACCGAGATAATCAAGAAAATTTCTCGTTTAACTTCGGTTATACTTTGGAAGGCATACTTCCAATGTCGGCTTCCGGCTGACAACGCGATACCAACCGACCATCGAATTCATTTTTCCTCCTTTTGAATGAATTCATTCCCTCCTTTTGAAACGGCCCTGTTTGGGTCGGATCCAATTATTCCAAAATTTCGACTTAAAGCGGGTTTTCGGGTTGCTATTTCATGGCTTTTTCCAGGAAATCAGAGATAAGTTTTTTCTTCATGGAGTCTCCGATACCCCTATGGACTTTCATCAATGATTTCAGAGGAGAGAAGAGTCCTCCATCTAAAGCGTTGGTTGTGTTGGGAATGCCAAGGTGTGGATGAGTTTTATAGGTGGTAGATCCGGGATAATACTTTTAAGGTTTGGTGCTCATAGAAATAGGCGGTAAAGAGCTGTTTTTGAATCCGGGATTGACGTCTACGGGAAGAAAAGCTATGCTGACAGCTGAGACAAAAATAGCGTTGAATTCCACCTCTTTTCCCATTCTTTTTAGTCTGTTTTGAACCACATACAGGGCACTTTTTTACAAACCATCTGTAAAAAAGTCCTTTTAATCAACCATATTACCGAAGTTCTGAAAGGTTTTTAGCAACCCGAAAAACCGCTTTAACTCAAAATTTCTGACAACACTGGCGATACGGAACTTAAACGCCTTCAACGATAGATTTGACTTTCCAACAAGCATTTGGAACATCCCGATAAGACATAGCGATCTATGCTTTATCGTATCACGTTGCGGTCGCTAAAAGTATTTGGAAAATAAAAGAGGAAAATGAAAATCGGAGGAGTCGTGAAGAGCCGTATGGGCTCTCCGAAAAGAAGGCTTAACGCTTGGAGAACTGAGGGCTCCGGCGGGCTTTCTTCTTTCCGTATTTTTTCCGCTCGACCACACGGGAATCCCGGGTGAGCAGGCCCATGGGCTTGAGGATGGCACGGAAAGCGGGTTCATACTCTACCAGGGCTTTGGAGATACCGTGCTTGAGGGCATCGGCCTGGGCGCTGTATCCGCCGCCGAGGGTGGTCGCTTTGACGGTGACCGCCTCGAGCTGCTTGGTCGCTTCGAGGGGGAGGCGGACTTTCATCTTGAGGGTTTCGTGACCGCCGAGCCACTCGTCGAGGCTCTTGCCGTTGACGATGATCCCGCCATTGCCGGGGGTCAGCCAGACTTTGGCGATTGCCGTTTTTCTTTTACCGGTTGCGTAGACTGTCGCCATCTTACTTTCCTTTGTTCAGTTGTGCAGTATGGGGATGCTCGGCGCCTTCATAGACTTTGAGCTTCTTGAGCATTTGGCGCCCCAGCTTGGTCTTGGGCAGCATGCCGCGGACCGCCAGGCGGTAGAGCTTCTCGGTGTGGTTTTCCAGCATATCGGAGAGCTTGTTGCTCTTGGTGCTTCCGAAGTATCCGCTGTGGCGGAAATACTCTTTGTCATCCAGCTTGTTCCCGCTGAATTTCGCCTTTTTGGCGTTGATGATGACCACATAGTCCCCGCAGTCGACGTTGGGGGTGAAAGAGGGCTTGTGCTTGCCCCGGAGGTAGGTGGCGGCTTCGGTCAGGATGCGGCCGAAGGTTTTGCCTTCCGCATCGATCAGATGCCAGTCGCGCTCTACTTCATGAGGCTTGACGACTTTTGTCATTTTCATGATCGTTTCCTTGTTTGGTTTCCACGGACGAACCGTTTGGTAAGCGGGATTATAGGGTCTTATCCTTAAAATCAACTAAATTTCAGTAATTTTTAAGGAATATTCTCTGTTATTTTGGGGTCGCAAGTCCCAAGCACGGGGCTTCGCCCCTCAAGTCGCAAAAATTGGAGTCAGTGGTCGTTGGTCGTTGGGAAACATTACTCCAATAATCTAAAATTTAAAATCTATCATTCTCAATTATTCGGTTACTCGGTTGCTCATTGCTCGGTTACTCATTATCAAATCCATCTTCTCCCATTCTCAATTCTCCATTCCCAATCCCTCAATCTCCACTCCCTCCTCCGTCAGATAGACCAGTGCCCCCTCGGCAGGACGGCCGGTGATCGACTCTACCGCTTCGATATAGGTCCGAAGCTGCCGGCGATGATGCTCGGCGAATTTCCGGGAGCTTTTGTAGTCGAGGATCCGGAAACGATCCCCATAGTCGAGCAGCAGGTCAATCTGCAGAAGCTTGCCCCGGTGGGCCAGAGGCTGTTCTTTTTGGATCCGGGCACCGCGGAGCATCTGCGTGAAAGGCTCATCCTGCATCAGGGCTTCCATCCGGGATGCGATGGCGGCGATCTGCTCTTCGCTCAGCTGCGCTCCGTAGCGGTTGCGCACCGCATCCAGAGCTCCCTCGATTCCCTCCGGGCCGAAAGGCTCCATCATCTCCAGGGCATAGTGCAGCGCCGTCCCGAAGAGGATCGCCTCATAATCGGGCCCCTCCCCCTCATCCTCCGAAGTGGGCGGTTCCTCCTGCCGTCCGTAACGGCTCAGGACCACATCGGGGATCCTCGGTGCCTCCTCTTGTACCTTGCTTTCATCTTCGATTTTCGGCAACTCTCCCCGTCTCATCGGCACCATCCCCAGAGGCTCGAAGATCGACTGCTCGGGCTTTTTGAGCACGATCATCCCCTCAGCCGCGCGGGTGAGGGCCACATAGAGCAGATTGAGCCGGTCTTTCTCCGCCGCCGCTTTGCGCTCCTCCAGCAGCTCGGCGTAAGTTTCGTCGAAGCGCTCCCTTCCGCTGATCCGGTAGAAGAAGCGTTCGATATGCAGATTCTCATTGTAGCGGGGGATCAGAGCATCCCGCTCCGAACTTCCCCGGCCGCTGCGATCCAGGAGGATCACATAATCAAACTCCAACCCCTTCGAGCCGTGAATGGTCAGGATCCTCGCCCCCCGAAGGGTATGGGGCGCGACGCCGATGCGGCTGCTTTCGAACTCTTCGAGAAACTCCGGCAAAGACTCGTAGCCGGCGGCGAATTCCAGGAGCCTGAGGAAATTGGGGTCGTTGTCGAAGGCGGCATAGCTCTCCAGCAAACGATGAAGCACCTCCACAGGGCGCATCGAAGGGCGGTACCATCCCAGGTCGGGGTGTTCCTTGCGCCCGCTGCGCCGCAGCAGCGCCTCCGCATCCAGCGCCTCCTCCCGGTAGAGATGCTCCGCCATCCGCACCAGGGCCGCGATCTGCGGCAGCGTGCGCAGCGACGAGCTGGTCTGCAGCACGGTCGGGATCCCCGCCTCCACACAGCGCTCCTGAAGCTCCTTGCCCTCCTTGTTGGTCGCCACCAAAAAGGCGATGCGCTCCGGATCGATCCCCGCATCAATGAGCCTCAAGGCTTGAGCGGTCGCCTCGGCCAAAGGCTCCTCCGCCTCCAGGACCTCCACATACCCCTCCTTCCCACTCTGGGGAATCTGGGGAAGATAGCCCGGCATCACCTCGGCGAACCAGCGGTTGACACTCTCCACGATCCCTTTGGCACTCCGGTAGTTGTGACTCAAAGGATTCACTTCGATACCGTAATGTTCGGCCACCCGGTCAAAGAGCTCCTCTACCCCGCCCCGGAAGCGGTACAGCGACTGCTTGGTATCCCCCACATAGAAGAAAGTGCGAAAATCGCTCTGTCCCTTCCCGGCGAAGATCTCGTCGATCAACGGTTTGAGGAGGAGAAACTGCAGCGTCGAAGTATCCTGAAACTCATCCAGGAGAATATGGCGGAAGCGGCTGTCGAGGCGAAAATAGAGGAGATCTTTGGAAAGGCTCTCATAGAGGAGGCGGTAGGCGAAATAGCCCAGGTCGTCAAAGTCCAGCATATTGCGGCTTTTGGCCCGGGAGATGCGGGTGTTGCGGTAGTGGTCGTAGAGCCGTCCCAGACGGTGCAGCACCGCCCGCTCCCTCGCCGCCGCCCAGCGGCCAAGAAGGGTTCTGAGCTGCTGATACTCCTCCTCGATCCTGGGATCCTTCGGGAGATACTTGCGGTAGTTGCGGTGCTCTTCGAGGCTGGGATGATTGAAAACTGATTTGGCGAAAAGCTCGGCGACCGTAGCAGGAGCGAAATTGCGCACCGCCGTAGCGGAGGCCCCTACCTGCTGTACCCGTTCGTATAGAGAAGCCCTCAGCGCCTCGATCTCCCCCTCTAGCCCCCGCAACGTCCCGTCCCCCTCGGGGAAAGGCGGCAGCAGCGGGTCCTGGGCATAAAGAGAAGCCAGACTCTCCGTCATCCCCTCGACCCGGCGCCGCTCCATCTGAATCGCCAGCTCCACCAGTACGGGCAGCATCCCTTCCCGGTCCAGCTCCTCCAAAAAGGCTTCCTGCAAACCGACGGAGGCCTCCTCCTTGGTCACGAAGCCGGGATCGAGCCCGATCTCCAGCGCCCCCGCCTTCAAAACGGAGACGAAAAAGCTGTCCAGGGTCACGATATGGGTCGGACTGTCCAAAAAACGCCGCAGCACCCCCGGTCGCTTGGCAAGAATCTCATCGGGACTCAGACCCGTCTGTTTGGCCAGTTCCCCGAGAAAGGGAGCGAAGTCAGCCTCATCGAGCCTTCGGAGCGCCTCGACGACCCGGTGGCGCATCTCGGCGGCCGCTTTGTTGGTAAAGGTCGCCGCCAGAATCGACGAGGAGGATTCCCCCAGAAAAAGCAGCGCCACATAGCGCACACTCAGGGCAAAGGTTTTGCCGCTCCCCGCCGAAGCCGAAAGGGCCAGAAAAGGTTGAAATCCCATAGTGACTCCTCTATTGTGAGTGTTAAGTCTTGAGTGTTGAGCGTTGAGAGCTTTCATTGCTCGGTTCCTCGGTTACTCACTCCTCACTCCTCACTATCACAGATATTCTCCCCGTTCACAAAGAAGCTGATAGGGGCACCAGGTACAGCGCTTGAGATCTTCACATCGCTCGGCGACGAAGGAGCAGGTCTGTTTCAACTGCCCCAGATGCTCCAGCAGCAGAACATTCTTCTCCTCCAGTGCCGCTACGGGGACGAAAGATCCTCCATCCAGCGGAGTCACGAAAGCCAGATCCAGCTCCGGGAAACGGCTGCGGAGCAATAGATCGTAGATACTCATTTGAAAATCGGTGAGCTTGTCGAGATTACTTTTTCGGTTGGCCTCTTTGATGGAGCCGCTTTTGTAGTCGAGGGCCAGCCGTGCTTCCCCGAGGCGGTCGATACGGTCGATCCGTCCGCCGAAACGCAGCCCGTCGATCTCTCCCTCCACCGCCGTTTCAATGCTCTCGACCCGCCAGCCCTGGGTGAAGCGCTTCGCTTCCTCTCGGAAGTAGGATTCCAGCTTTCGCTTCCAGTAGGCCAGGATATAGCGGCCGGCACTGCCGTGACGCTCCAGCTCTCTCGCCGCCAAGATCGCGAACTCCCGACTCATCTGCTCCGGATCGTCGTAATGGTCCCGCTCACGAAAAAGCCCTTCGAGTACCCGGTGAAGAAACAAGCCCTCATTGAGCTCCTCGCTCTCTTTCTCCTCCAGCCCCTCGATGTAACGGTAATAAAAACGTCTTTTGCACTCCAGCCAGGTACGTAGGCGGCTGGCCGACCAACGCATCTGCGTCGGGTCGAAGGCTTCCACCACCGGGTCGGCGTCGGCTGCAGGGAGAGGACTGTGGTCATAGAGCAGCTTGCGGGGGGCGGCGACCTCCCGCCCCTCTTCGAGGCCCAGTTCATAGAGAAAACGGGTCGGCAAACGGTTCTCACCCGTCGCATAGAGGATCACCGCCTCTTTGGCACCCTCCAGAAGCCGGGCGTAGTAGTGTTTCTGAAGCGCTTCCCGATCCCGGCGGTCGGGCAAGCCGGCAAAGTGGCGCACCCGGCTGTCGAGAAAGCGGTCCTTGCCGCTGCTCGCCGGCACGACCCCTTCGTTGAAATCGACGATCACCACACCGTCGAAGGCCACGCCCCGCGTCTCCAGCACCCCCATCACCGTCACTTTTCCGCCACGGACATCGTCCAGGCGAAGCGCCCCCACCTCTTCGAGCCAGAGAAAGAGCCACTCTTTCAGGCTCAAAGTTCGGCCGGCATTGAGCTTTTGGAAACGATGCCTCAACTCCCAAAGGGGCTCCTCCTCCCGGCGGGGTTCCCGGCCCGGCTCGGGGAGTTCGAATCCGGGGATTTTCGCTTCGGCAAAACGCTCCAGGAATCCGTCCACACCACAGCGTTCACTTGCCTTCAAAGAGCCCAAAACGTCGAGGCTTAAGCCGTAATGGGCAAGCCGGCGACGGTATTCGGGCTCATCCGGACGGTTCCAGGATTCGAGCAACGCCGCGGGCAGGCGGTATTCGGGGCGGTCACGATAGTCATATCCCATAGAGAAGTTGAGGTTGTCCATCCGGTCATAGAGGTCAAAGATCTGCATCAACCCCTCATCGGGCAAGACAAGAGCGATCCGATCCGGAGAAATCCCGCGGTGCACCATCCCTTCGATCTCCGCCAAAGCCACCGCCACCTGCTCGTAGCGCTCCTGCACCGCCAGGACCCTCGCATCGATCTTCAGGGGATCTTTTTCTGCCTCCAAAACCTCTTCCCGGCTCAGACTGAAGCGAAGGCGGCTCTGAGCAGGAAGCTCCAGACCCACATCGGCGAAGCGCCGTCGCATCTTCTCATTATAGGGGGTGCTGCGCCAGGAGATCTCCAGCTCCGCCCTTTTCGCCGCCTGGGTGAGCAGTTCCATCTCAAAGCGGCTCAGATACCCTTCCAGGTGCAACTCCACCCGCTCCCACTGACCCAAAAAGCTTTCGTTGAAACGGTAGAGCTCGGGCAGAAAGATCCGGTCATAGGCCGATTCCCGATCCAGGATCGCCCGGTAGCGCTCTTTGAGTGTGTGTAGGAGCTCGATATGTTCCGCATATTCCGCATAGGCATCCGCCTCGTCGAGACGCTCCAGCGGCACCTGCTCCCAGGCCAACTCTTCGAAAAAGCGGAAAAAATCGCTGCTTCGGGTGAAGAAGCGGATCAATTCCCGATCACGGCTCAGGCGCGAAAAGCCGTCGAACTCCGCCGCCTCCCTGAGCCAGAAGATCCGCTCGCTCCCCTCTGCCGCCCGACGCCCAGGCACCCGTACCAGGCGGTTGATAAACTCATCCATCCTCATCAACTGAGGCAGAAAACGCTCCTCGGTCCGGCAATGGGACAGCTCTTCACGTATGGCACGAGCCGTGGGGTATATTTTCAAAAGTGACATGATGATTCTTTGGGGTTTTGGGGATTATTATAGCAGTAGAAAAAAGAGGCGTCGCGGCAGATTCCCCCTAAGGTGACCTGCCCTATTTTTTGGGAGCCAGGTAGGCTTCGGTATCCCGGAAGCCAACGGCATCGCCCTTTTGGACCCGAACACGCAGGATATAGCGCCCGGGTTTTTTGAGGCTCAGGTGATCGACGGGATAGTGACCATCTCTATAGGGAATGGAATCGAAATGTTGATCCTCTTTTTCGGTAAAAGGGCGGGTCACCAGCAGAGAAACATTGGCGTCGCTTACCGGCTTACCCGCTTTGTCGGTTACCACATAGGCAAAGCTGTTCTCCCGGTTCAAAGCGACGATTTGGGCGTGCTTACGCTTGAGATGCTTGGGTTTGAAATCCGAAGCTTTCAGACCTTCAAGCTTGAGATTGTAACGGCTATCGAAACGCTGCTGGGCTTTGATGATCTCATTGGCATCCTCTTCGGCCGTCTGGTATTTGAGCATATACTCATTGGACTCGTGCACCGGCATACCGATGGCATGCTTGACAGTCCAATAGCCCAACGTAATCCCGATGGCCAGAAAGCCCAGGATCATATAGGGCCAATATTTACCTTTGTCACTATTGTTTGCCATGGCGTATCCTCATATAAAGTGGTCGCCCGAAATATACCCAAAAAACCAAAACGGCTCCTAAATAGACAAGCCAGGTTATAACTTTTATAATCCAACGCCCCTGGTCCTTGATGGTGTTTTTGAGCTTGACCCCTTTGGAGGCTGCCAATTCATCGGCCAGCTCCGAATAGGCTTGGACCATCGCTACATCGTATTTCGATTGCACGGAGTTGCTGTCGGCGCTCCCCAGAATATCGATGGCATACTTTTTGACCTCGGAAGGATCATAAGCTTTTTTTAGACTCGGATCGGAGACGAGTATCCCCAAACGCTTATTATTGGGGAGAAAAAGAATGGCGACCCAGGGCTCGTTCAGCTCCTTCTCGTATTTTTTCACATACTCGTAGAGATTGCCACGTTTGTCCAGCACATCGTTGCTCGCGATGACATAAGCGTTCAATCCGGTCTTCTGTGTCAATTCCTGACCGATCTTTTCGATCACATCCCCTGCTTTGGGTGAGATCAAATGGTCATTGATGAGATATTGGGCTGAGAGTGAAAAAGTGAGAAGAAACACGAGCAAGGTCACCCTTGCTGTGTGAAACATGAATGATTAACCTACGTAGAGGTGATTGGGAGTCAGAACCGCCCACAGTGTGATGATCGCCAGGAGAACCATCATCCATCCGATAACTTTATCCATAATCTTGATCATTTTTTCTCCCCTTTCTGAGCAGGTTTCGCATCGACAAAGCTGAATTTGGCATTGTCTTTGCTGATCATCTTCACATTATCCAGACTGTTCCACAGAGGAGTGGGGTCGTAATAATGAGTCGACTGTGCGCGCTCCACTTCGATAGCCTTGGTCACGAGGAAGGCCAGGATGCTCAGCAGGAGCGCCGTAGCGATCAGCATTCCAACGATCCCGTTGATTCCCCACATATTGCGGCTGGTATTTTCTGTTGCTGCCATGATACGCTCCTTACTGTTTCAATGTTTTCAGGTAAGCTGCCAGCGCTTTCTCCTGGACAGGAGTGAAGCGTCCGGGGAAGGCGGGCATTTGTCCGATGATACCCTTTTTACCGTGCTTGAGAACATGCTTGACCAGTGTCTCGTCATATTCGGCAAGGTCGGGTGCGCTGCCGCCGTTACCTTTACCGTCCTGACCATGGCAACCGGCACAGGTCGCCCAGGTAGCGGGCGCTTTACCCTTCATTCCACCGGCAATCCAAGCGGCAACCTCTTCAGCCTGCTTCCCGGAAGCCATACCCGCAGGCATGGCACCCAGAGGATACATCAACTGATGCTGGCCGCTTTTGATGACAGCCAGGATCTGCTCTTTGGTCATCCGGCTGGTGAAATCCTGCGCTTTACCGTCCAAACCATCACCGGTTTCACCGTGACAGGGAGCACACTGGACCAGGAAGATCGACTCACCCATATCTCTGAGGACCTCGGGAGAGGGGTTTTTCCATTTTGCTTCGAACTTCTTTTGATAGTTCTTGACCTCTTTGTTGTACTCTCCGATCTGGCTGTAGGCATTGAGGGGATATCCCCAGAGGAAATACCAGATCGCCCAGATCATAACACCTACGTAAGACCAAGCCCAACCGGAAGGCAGTTCGTTTTTATACTCACCGATACCGTCCCAGTTCTCTTCAGCCAGCTCTCCACTGGCGGTATCGGTCTTCATCTGAGCCATATATTTCGCTCCGACCCCGAAGGTCAGAACGGCAATGGCCACAGCACCCAGGAATGTGATCAGGTTGACCGGATCGCTCAGATCGATATGCATCTGCTTGATCACCACCAGCGTCGCCACGATCAATACCCCGGCGAGCACCAGCCCTTTGACAATGAATGAATTCATTTAACGCTCCTTCTTTTCGTTCATAACTTTGGGATTCGCTTCGACGGGCTTGTCGTGGAGCTCGTCGTCGAGCGCCATTTTCCCGTACTTTTCATAATCCGCTTCACCCTTCTTTTCACTGCGGTAGAGATGCAGGATATAACCATATAGAATCACGACCAGGAAAACCGTGAGAAAGAAATAGGCGTAACCCTGCAACTCGGTCAATGTCACCGCAGACTCCTTACTTCAGACGTTCGAGGTAGGCAATCAAGGCGACGATCTCGGGGATCTTACCTTGCTGGACCTGTGCGAGAACCTCTTTGTTCTTCATCTCTTTGGCGATCTTGAGCGCTTCGGGGAGGGCCTTCTCTTTGTAATACTTTTCGAAGGCAGCTTTGCCGGGCTGAATATCATCGCCATAGGGAGTATTGAAGACCTTCTTGACCGTTACGGCTTCCGCATAAGCGGTCTCGAGATCAGCAATGTTCTTGAACTGATGCTTATACGCGGGCATGATCGACGCGGGAACGACCGATTTGGGATCCCACATGTGGTTGGCATGCCACTCGGGTGTCCGGTAGTTACCGACACGGTGCAGGTCGGGACCGGTCCGCTTGGATCCCCAGAGGAAGGGACGGTCATAGGCATACTCTCCGGAGAGGGAATACTTACCGTAGCGGTCAGTCTCAGCTTTGAAAGGACGGATCAGCTGCGAATGGCAGGCGATGCAGTTGTCTTTCTTATACACCTCTTTACCGGCCAATTGCAGAACGGTATAGGGTTTGAGCCCGACGATAGGGCGAGACGCTTTGGCGAAGTCAGGCAGGATCTCTACCAGTCCCGCGAACGCGATAACGATGAAGACCCCTACCGAGAAGAGGAAGGGATTTTTTTCCAACCAATGAAACATTCTTTACCTCCTTAGGCCATAGGGGAGCGGAACTGAGGCTCCTGCTCGAGTTTGCGTCCTGCGGTCGCTGTCATGAAGAAGTTGTAAGCGAACATGAACACACCGATCAAATAGAGCAGACCACCGATTGCACGAATCGTATAGTAGGGGTGCAGAACGGATACGGTATCGATGAAGCTGTACATCAGGTTACCGTACTCATCGACTGCACGCCACATCATACCCTGGGTAATTCCGGCGATCCACATCGAGGTGAAGTAGAGAACAACACCAGTCGTTTGGATCCAGAACTGAGCCTCAAGCAGAGACTTGCTGTAGATTTCACGCTTGAAGACGCGGGGAGCCGCATGCATCATCGACGCAAAGATCATAAAGGCAACCCATCCCAGAACACCGTCGTGAACGTGACCGGGGATCCAGTCGGTGAAGTGAGCGATCGCGTTGACCGACTTGACCGCCTGAATGGGACCTTCCAGAGTCGAAAGCATATAGAAGGTGGAGGCGAGAACCATGAATTTGATCAGGGGGTTCTCGGTCAGCTGATTCCACTCACCCTTCATTGTCAGCAGCATGTTGATCGCAGAACCCCAGGAGGGGAGGATCAGTACGACAGAGAAGACAGAACCCATGGTCTGCATCCAATCGGGAACGGTGGACCAGAGCAGGTGGTGACCACCGGCCCAGAGATAGACGAACATCAGTCCCCAGAAGCTCAGCAGAGAGAGCTTATAGGAGTAGACAGCCTGTCCGGACTCTTTGGGCAGGAAGTAGTAGATGATTGCGATGATGGGCACGGTGAAGACGAAGGCCACCGCGTTGTGACCCCACCACCACTGCACCAATGCATCGTTGGTTCCGGCATACATGGAGACGGAGTGATACCAGTGACCGAGTCCGCCGGAGAAGAAGACGGTGGGAACTTCCATGTTGTTGAAGAGATAGAGCATCGCTACCCCGAGGAAAGTAGCGATGTAATACCACATGGAAATGTAGAGGGCTTTTTCACGGCGCATACCGATCAGGCCGAACATAATAATTCCCCAGAGAACCCAGATCACGACGATCAGGACATCCAGAGGCCATTCCATCTGAGCGTACTCTTTGCTAGCGGTGATTCCCATCGCCAGGCTGATGACCAGGAAGGTCGCCGCGATCAGATAGAGACCGAACTGCAGGTAACCCAGGCCTTTGAGAAGCTTCGATTCACCCAAGGATACCTTCAAAACACGGGGCGCGGCGTAGTAGAACGACGCGAAGATCCCGCTGACGGTAAATCCGTAGATGACCACGTTGGTGTGAAGGGGTCTCAGGCGGGAGAATGTCCCGTACTCACCGAAAAGATAGTTGAGTTCCGGGAACGCCAATTGAGACGCGATCAGAACACCGATGGTCATTCCGACAATACCGAAAATGACCGCGGTCCACATGTAGAGTTTGGCAACGGAATAATCATATTCCAGCGCTGCACTAGACTGCATACAAGCCTCCTAAATAAGATTTTGTTACGACGATGTAACGGTAACGGCATATTATAGGCGCTCATAGCTATAAAAAAACTTAAACAGGAAGGATTTTATTCGGAGGGGATAATTAGATTATATTTTTAATTTATGTATAAGTTTTAGGAGGGAAGGGCCCTGTCACGCCTTCCCTTTGGCACTCTGGATCGAGTGGATGTAGCGATAATCGACGGGAATACTCTTCTCTTTCGGCAAATTCTTCGCCAAACGCTCTATGATCCCTTCAAAATCATCGAAGAGGTAATGAGCCATCGACCCCGGGATCGGATTGATCTCATTGAGATACACCTTCTCCTCCACAACGAAAAAGTCGCAGCGGATCAGGCTCCCGAGGAAAAGAGGATCGTAGATATTTTTGAAAGCCGTTTCCAGACGCTCCCTGAGCGGGGCGTCGATCACCGCCTCCTGCACCCGCGTATCCCGGGAGAAGTCCATGTACTTCTTGTCGAAATCGAGGAACTCCTCTTTCTGGGGTTCTTCGATCAGTGAGAGTTCCCAGGCGGAGGTTTTGCAGCCGGCGAGGTTGTACTCCCGGATTCCCTCCACAAAGGGCTCCACAATCACCAAATCATCGAATTCAAAAGCCACATCGAGAGCATAATCGAGCTGGGAAGCTTCGCGAACGATACTGACCCCGATGGAGCTGCCAAGGTGTACCGGCTTGACGATGACCGGATATTCAAGTCGGGAGAGCTTCCGGGGCCCTTCTTTTCGAAGCAGCTCATACTCCAAAACCGAAATTCCCAGTGCCTGGGCCAGGAGCTTGGTATTGAGCTTGCTGTAACTCATCACCGACGCTTCCAACCTCGGACCGATAAAAGGGATCCTGAAAAACTCCATCATTCCGGCGATCTTGCCGTCTTCACCGTCCCGACCGTGAATGAGATTGAGCAGGCAATCGAATTCAAGGGGCTTGCGGCCTCCCAACAATCCTCCTGCCATCGAAAAGCCTCCCCTTTCCAGGGAGAGCTTTTTGGCTTTTTTGTACTCACCGGAGCTAAACGTCTTGGATTTCATCTTTTCGGGTTCGATGAGATAGAACTCCCGGGCGCTGTCGACAAAAATAAAGAGCGGTTCATTTCGCTTCAAACTCTTTTTGAGGGTAATTGCGCTGACGATGCTGATCTCATGTTCATAACTGGAGCCGCCGAAGAGAATGGCGATTTTCATATCACGATACCTCTTTCATTCCACTGGGGATTTGATGGCACCATTTTAACATTATTGCTTTCGGAAAAGTGTCAGGAAACCGGATTAGAAGTAAAAAGAGGGCATCTCTATCCGGAAAAAGCGGATAGAAATCATAGAGACAAGGCTCTATTTTTTATTTTTGGGACTTTTCCTGGACTTTTTGCTTTGAGACGTCTTCAATCCCTTCTCATTCTTTTTGAGCTGAGACTCCTCCTTGGCGATCTTCTTTTTGAGGACGGCCGCTTTTTTGCTGTCCTTGGCTTTTTGAGCCTTTTTCAATGCCGCTTTGTCCTTTTTGAGCTGGACCTTTTCCTCTTCGACCTTGCTTTTCAATCTGTCGGAAGCAGCACTTTTCTTTTTGGTCGTGCCGGAGGATCGGGGAGAGCCTGTTTTTGAAGACTTTGTTTTCGAACGAGAGGCTGATGCAGTGCCAGGCGCCTTTGCTTTGACATTTTTGTAGACATTCTCGGCGATCTCGGGTCCGATCCCCTGGACTTTCATCAAATCCTCTCTATTGCGTATGGTATGGGTACGTCGACATTTCAGGATCGCCGCGGCTTTGACCGGGCCGATCCCCTTGATACTCATGAGCTCCTCTTTGGAAGCGGTTTGAGGATTGAGGGCGAAAGCGAACGCAAAGCAGAGTGACAAGAGCAAGAGAACTTTTTTCATACTGTTCCTTTGGTGTGAGATGCGGTAATTATAATGTAAAATAGATAATTTTATATAAAAATAGTTAGGTTCTGACTCTACAAAAGCCAATTGCTCATTTCAAAAGCTTCTTCGCTCAGGGGCATACTCTTCCAGCCTCCGCTCTCGAGATACATCACCCTTCCGCCGAAATATCCGACGGCATATTTTTCGAGATAGATGGGATAGTTCCTCTGACGCAGAGCCGAAAAAATCTCCGAAGGCTCAGCGGGATGCACACAGGCATCAAACTCCATCAAATGGATCTTTCGCAGAGTCTCCCGCAGGTTCTCGTCGCGGTAAAGTTTGGGGCTAAGCAGATACCAGGCAGGATAGGTGACGACAGGATCGTCGAGCAATTCGTGGAGATAAAGTCGGAGTTTTTTCATCTATTATTTGTGCTAAATGCTCTATATTTAAGAAAAAAGGTGTTGCGAAGCAACACATACGTCAATTCCTAATTCCTCACTCCTCATTCCTCATTTATTTTTCAGAGCATCTCATAGAACTCTTTGAAAATATAGGCACTTTCATGGGGGCCGGGGCTCGCTTCGGGGTGGTGTTGAACCGACATGACCGGCTCCTCTTTGTAGCGTACCCCTTCGATGGTATTGTCGAAGAGGTTAACATGGGTTACTTCCGCTACTTCTGTCAAACTTTCGGGGACATTGTAATTGTGGTTCTGAGCGGTGATCTCCACGGTGCCTTTTTCGACATTTTTGACCGGATGGTTTCCTCCGTGGTGTCCGAATTTGAGCTTGTAGGTATCGTAGCCATGGGCGATGGAGAGCATCTGATGCCCCAGGCAGATGCCGAACATGGGGATCCTGGCATCCAGGAGCTTTTGGGTGCGCTCTTTTTCATCGTGGAGGATCAGCGGATCGCCGGGGCCGTTGGAGAGGAAGACTCCATCAATCTCTCCCGCCTGGAAACGCTCGATGACCTGCTCGGCAGGCGTATCGTTGGGGATCACTTCTACCCGGATGCCGGCGTGAGTCAATTCATTGAGGATGTTGCGTTTGATCCCGAAGTCATAAGCGACGATCTTTTTGCTGGTCTGAGGTTTTTCATAGCGGAAGGTTTTGGCATCGTAGCGTCCCTCTTCATGCACATAGGGTTCGTCGGTGCTCACCTCTTCGATGTAGTTAATCTCTTCGATCCTCGGAGCGGCCTCCAGGCGCTTTTTGAGCTCCTCTTTGTCGTGGATTTCCGTCGAAGCGATCATCTCCATCGCCCCCTGATTGCGGATCATCCGGGTCAGATAGCGGGTATCGATATCGCAGATCCCCATCACACCGAAGCGTTTGAGCAAGGCATCGAGGGGCTCTTCGCTGCGGAAGTTGGAGGGGCGCTTCTGATACTGACGTACCAGGATCCCCTTGCAAAAGGCTCCACGGCTCTCCATATCCTGGGCATTGCACCCCACATTGCCGATCTCGGTCATGGTAAAGGTGACGAATTGACCGGCATAGCTGGGATCAGTCACGATCTCCTGGTAACCGGTCATCGAAGTGTTGAAGACGATCTCCCCTACCGCCGTCCCCTCGGCACCGAAACTGCGCGCCTCCAAAAAGAGCCCGTTCTCAAAATAGAGTGAAACCTTCTGCATTTTTACCTCATTCTCAATTCAAAGGCGTTGCAAGGCAACGCTTTCCTTAATTCCTCATTCCTCATTCCTAACTCCTCATTTGCTCTGATGCCTCCGGCATCACAACATACCCCGCCGTCTCAGCTCCTCCTGGTAGAGCCGCTCATAGAGGAGTTCGTAATCCTGGGAGCCGGGAATGACTTCACGCTCCATGTTCCGGATCTTGTTGTAGACGATGTCGTCGATCTCTTCATAGGCGTTGGCGAACTCTTTGAAGGCTTTGAAGATAACGTTTTTGACCTGGTTCTCATTGACATCATATTCGATGAGATAATTCTCATAGAGCTCATCGAGGATCTTGTGGGAGAGATCGTTGTAACGGTCGTCGTAGTTCATAATCACACCGTATTCGGGTGCCAGCTTCTTTTTGATCATAAAGAAGAGCTGTCGCTCATCGGCGTGCTGAAACTCGATCTCATCGTAGTTTTCGTCGATGATCTTGTGGACCTGCTCATCGAGTGCTTTTTCGATCTGCAGATTCGCGTCGATCAGCTCTTTGACCTTCTCCCGGACGGCATCCTTGCCTTTGAGAAGCTTGACGAAGGGGGCATTGGCCAGATCGATGGCTACCTTGCTCGCTACGTATCCGGTCTGTTGCGGTTTCAATCTCATACTCATCCTTTTGGCGGTCATACGCTCTAAAAATTATATCCAATCACGGTGAAGATCGGCGATCGATCTCCCGGCTGCCGACCTTTAGCGGACGATCGTATCCTCCCGCTCCGGAGAGGTGGAGATGATCCCGATGGGGCAGCCGATCATCTGCTCCAGCTCGGCGATGTAGCTCTGGGCATTTTCGGGCAGCTCCTCGAATCGGCGTGCGCCGCAGCTCTTTTCCCACCCCGGGAAGACCCGATAGACCGGCTCCGCATCCTCCAGATCGTAGGGGACATAGTCGATCTCTTCGCCGTGGACCCGGTACGCTACACAGACTTTGACCTCATCGAACCCGTCGAGGACATCCAGTTTCATCAATGCCACCTGGTCGGCTCCGTTGATCCGCACAGCGTGGCGCATGGCTACGGCGTCGAACCATCCGCAGCGGCGGGGGCGGCCGGTGGTAGTGCCGTATTCGTGGCCGTTGTCCCGCAGCCGCTGTCCCGCTTCACTGAAATCTTCGCTGGGGAAGGGGCCGTTACCCACCCGGGTGCAGTAGGCTTTGGCGATCCCGGTGACCCGGCCGATATCCTTGGGGCTGAGCCCCAGCCCGCTGCAGGCCCCGGCGCTGACAGTGGTGGAGCTGGTCACATAGGGGTAGGTACCGTGGTCGATATCGAGCATGGTCCCCTGGGCTCCCTCCAGCAGGACCTTCTTCTCCTCTTCCAGCGCTTTCCAGACCAGGAGCGTGGTATCGGTGATGTAGGGCTCCAGTGCTTCCCAGTAGGCGACGAGCTCATGGAAGAGTTCCTGCTCGTCGGGCACCGCCACACCCATGGCGTCAAAGACGGGACGGTTCATGGCGAAATAGGCCATGATCTTGTCGGTGAGCTTGCGGGGATCGTGAAGCTCGCCGACCCGATGACCTACCCGGGCGACCTTGTCGCCGTAGGCGGGGCCGATTCCCTTGCCGGTGGTACCGATGGCTTTGTCCCCTTTCATCCGCTCTCTGGCCTGATCGATGGCGGCATGGTAGGGCAGCAGCAGATGGGCTTTGTCGGAGATGTAGAGCCGCCCGGTCAAATCACCGAACTGCTCCATCTCTTTGATGAAATCCGCCGGAGAGAGGACCACTCCGTTGCCCACAATATTGACCGCCTCGGGGTTGAGGACTCCCGAAGGGATCAGGTGCAGGGCGTAGGTCTTCTCCCCTACCACGATGGTATGGCCGGCATTGTGGCCTCCGGCGAAGCGGCAGACGTAGTCGTGGGTCTGGGCCATATGATCGACGATCTTGCCCTTCCCTTCGTCCCCCCACTGGAGTCCGACAATGAGATCTGCTTGTGTACTCATAGTGTCCCTTTCGACATTTTTTCAGCGATGCAGGCATCGGTGTAGATCGCGAATCCGGCGGCGCGCACTTCGGCGATGCGGTAAGTCCCCCCTGTCGCGAAGAGGGTGTTGCCCTCATAGAGGCGGAAGACCAGCGAATCGTAGTAGCGCAGCTTGGCGTAGTAGAGGGGCGAAACGACGATGGGGGCATATTCCAGCCCCGCCACCGCTTCACGCATCTTCTCCAACTCCCGGGCCACCGCCTCGGGATAGGTAGAAAGGTCCGCCAGATCCTCGACGCGGTGGATGCGGATCAACGGCTCCAGCCAGCTGTGGCCCGCCTCGAGGATCCGCTCGATATGCATACTTTTGAGGGCATCGAGATCGACGCCATACTCCTCGCTGAGCATCTTCGGGATGGCGATGTTGGCGATCTGAAGCAGAGGACGGATCTCCAGTCTTCCCAATAATGCCGTGGCGTCGGCGACGATCTTGGGGAAATCCCCTTCCAGAAATTCGGCGCCGATCTGATACTGCTCCCGGGTGGGGAAGCGGTAGACCGGCTGGATATAGAACCACTGTTTGAAATCGGTGCTGCGCCCCAGCCGCCGGGTGGCGATGCGAACCACATCGGCGGTGGAATCGGCCCGGAGGCTCACTTCGTGGTTGTCGGTATCGTTGAGGCGGATCAGTGCCTTGGGATCATCGAAACTCTCGTGCTGATGGTAGGAAAAGAGCGGCGTCACCATCTCCCGGTAGCCCCGCTCCTCCAGAAACTCCGCGGCACTGTTCTCGATCCGGCGTTTGATCCGGGCGCTCTCGTCGAAATAGAGCCGGCTGCCGCTGGGAATTTCGTGTTCGAAGATCATTCTTCACCCTTCGCTTTGCTCAGCATTGTTTTGTAGTAGGTTTCGTTCCAGATCCGTGCGGCGGTGCCGTCGAAGGGGCGGCGGCCCATCTTCGCCAGGGCCAACTCCACGGCATTGACCACCCAGACCATCTCGTGGGGCTCGATGAGGCCCATCTGGTTGATGCGGAAGATCTTGCCTTTGAGATGATCCTGCCCTCCGGCGACATTGACACCGAAGTCACTCTTGAGCAGGGAGCGGATGGTGTTGGCGTCGGGATCGTCAATGGTCGTCATAGAGCGGGCGGGGGTCTTGGGATAGCTGTGCAGGCCCAGAGCCTCCAGGGCAAAACGGGTCGCCTTGGCCCGGCGGGCGGTGTCGCAATAGAGTTTCCCCAGGCCGCCCTGCTTTTCAATCTCTTCGAGGATCGCTTTGAGCCCGATGATCAGAGTCGTCGGCGCCGTGTAGGCGGTGGTGTTCTGGCGCTGCTTTTTGATCTCAGAGGCGAGATTGAAATAGTAACCCCGACCATTGCCGATCTTCTCTACTGCCACGTTGCTGAGCCCCAGGATCGCCAAACCGGGAGGGAGCATCAGCGCCTTTTGGCTGCCGGCGATGAGGGCGTCGATGTTGCTGGTATCGATCCGCTCGACCCCTACCGCGGTGATCCCGTCGGCGATTACCATCACTTCGGGGCGCTCCGCTTTGACCGCGGCGGCGATCTCTTCGACTGGATGGCGCAGCCCTCCCGCCGATTCGCTGATCTGGATCGCCAACGCGTCGATCTCACTGTCGCTGCGCAGGATCTCCATCACTTCCCCCACCGTAGCGGGGGTATCCCACTCGTGAACGATCTCGGTATGGGGCAGGCCGTGAGCCTGGGCAATGAGGCCGAAGCGCTGCCCGAACTTGCCGGCATTGACATTGAGGAGTTTACGGTGGCAGAGGTTGGTCACTGCCGCCTCCATCGCGCCGGTGCCACTGGAGGCCAGCATCACCACCTCATCGGTAACCATCAGCTCGAAGAGTTTGGTCCGGGCGACGGCGAAGATCGCTTCGAACTCGGGAGTACGATGGTGCAGGGTCGGCCCCGCCATCGCCAGGCGGACCGATTCGGGAACGGGCGTAGGCCCGGGGGTAAAGAGCAGCATAGAGAATCCTTCTGCAAAAAATATACGCCAAGCAATGCGGCATAAATCGTTGGATTATATCCAAAGGGGGGTTAAAGAAGTTGATGGAGGATTGAAAATGGAAGATTGAAGATGATTTTGGATTAGGGGATTTTGGATTTTGGATGAAGAATCAACTTTCTCAGCTCTCAACTCTCAACGCTCAACACTCCAAAATACTTTTTGAAAATTTTTCGGTCGATGCCGCCCAAGGGGAGTTCTTCAATCGATTTGGGGGTGAAAAATCCGATCGGCTTGTCATAATCTTTGGGAAGGACCGCAACCCGCCAAATCTCCGCTTCCAGTGCAAAATGACTGTAACGGGCGAGCTCCCGCCCCAGAAACTCTCCCGAGACTTCATCTTCGAATCGGGGAAAATGCCAGAGCCCTCCGTGAAAACGCTCCCGGCTTTGGCTCAGGGCCCAGGCTCCACCTCGTTCACAAAGAAGGATTTTGGCCCGACGCACAGGCGTTTTGGAAGCCTTTTTCGCTTCGGGGTAGCGCTCGGGGGCTTGCCTGCCCCGGCACCCCTCCCGAAGGGGACAGAGATCGCATCGGGGATCTTTGGGAGTGCAGATCATCGCTCCCAGATCCATCATCGCCTGGTTGTAATCGTAGGGGCGTTTGGCGTCAAAGAGTCGCTCGGCCATTCGCCAAAGCTCCCGCTCCGTGGCCTTCCGGCGCCGGAAAAAGCGGTAGAGGATGCGGCGGACATTGGCATCGAGGATCGGGGCCGCCTCATCAAAGGCGAAACAGGCGATCGCCCGGGCCGTGGAGCGGCCGATCCCGGGCAGACGCTCCAACTCCTGTGAAGTGGAGGGGAGCACGCCGTTGCATAGACGGGCAGTGCGGTGCAGATGGCGCGCCCGGCTGTAGTAGCCCAGCCCTTCCCACGCTTTGAGCACCTCCTCTTCGGAAGCCTCAGCCACCACCGCCAGAGTCGGGAAACGTTCCAAAAAAGGGAAATAGAATCGCTCCAGTACCGTCGACACCTGGGTCTGCTGGAGCATAATTTCACTCAAATAGATCCGATAAGGGTCGCGGGTTTGGCGCCAGGGGAGATCGTGGCGGCCATGCTCCCGGTACCAAAGATTCAGGCGCTCGTGAAGCTCTTTATATCGTGAACCCATCCGCTCGTCTTCGGAACGTTTCAACCCTCTATCAGGGCAATTTTCTGACCGATCTCCAGATAGCGTCGATAGTAGGCTTCGACGAACTTTCGCACTTCGGGTGTGACCGGCAGGAAATGGCCGTCGACCTTTTGGGCGTAACATCCCAGGTAATCCGCGGCATCCTCTTTGCGGACGTAGTGGGTGGCGAGATCCCGGTACGCCTGCCGATACCCTTCTTTCATCCGGTCATAGGCAGCCGGATCGATATGGACCCGGACCCCTTCGAAATCGATAGCACGGCTCCGATAGAGGATCTCCAGATGGATCAGCCCTTCACAGTAGTAGGGGAGCACCTCCCCCACTTCCCGCCACGCCATCAATCCGACCGCCCGGCTGACGAGGTCCTCCATCACCTCCTCTTTAAGCGAAGCCTCTTCGTAATCGAAAAAGGCCATCAAGCCGCCCGTCGTCGCTTTGAACTCTTCGATGTTCTTGAATTGCCCGCTTCGGTTCATCGCCACTTCGGTATCGCTGTCGATCCAGAGGATATGCCCGTATTCGTGGCCGATGGTAGCGATCTCGTAAAGGCGCATCCAACGCTCGGGCTGCTCCAGCAGGACTCGGCGCTTGCGCACCAGCTCCTCCCCGAGGCTCTCCAGGCTCAGCTGCATGACCGGCTTGTCCTTTTGGGACTGCCGCACATAATCGGCATAGGCAAAGATCTTTTTGCCCAGTTCGCTGGAGACCTTTTCATCGTTGGGGACTACCTGGGCGGAGAAGAGGCCGTTGAACTCCGCACCGTAATAGAGCATCGGCCGGCCGATGTAGAGTTGGGTCTTTTCGATCTGATCGACGTTTTTGGCGAAGATCCTCTGCGCTTCCAGGCCCAGCTCCACCGCCATATGCGCTCCGAAGGCCCGGATCTGCTCCGGAACTTTGACGGCGGTCTGCAGCCGGGGGTTGATCACCCGCAGGTCCCACTCCAGAGCCACCGCTTTGCGGTAGTGATCTTCGTAATACTCCAGGGGATGCCCTACCTGGATCGGGGTCGTCACCCCCATCCACGCCCGGTCCACCTCGGCCCAGTAGGCCACCAGCTCATCTGGATCGGTATGGGCAAAAGCCCGCTTCAGCGCCCGGAAATACTCCAGCCAGGGTTCTTTTTGACCGTAGATCTTATCCTCCAGACCCTCCAGCGTCTCCAGGAGCATCGTGAGCGCCTGAGTCACTTCACGGACCTCTTCGGCAAAGGCTTCGGCATAACTCACCCGCCGATACCCCCCGCTGTCGGGCACCAGCACCGAATAGCAGCGATCGGCCTCCTCCCCTTCGTGGCGATCCAGAAGCTTCTGCTCCCGAAGCGTTTCGAAGATCTTCTCTTCATCGCCGTTGAAAAGCTCCAGTAATTCCCGATTGATCCCATGGATGATGTGAGAAGTCCAGCCGTTCTGCCAACGGGTCACCGCCAGGCCCACGGCGTGGACCCCTGAAATGAGTGAACGGTAGAAGGGGGTCAAAAGCCCCTGCTCCTCGATCCAGACGATCAGGGATTCGAAACGCTCCAGATGGAAGTCGGCGACGAAAAAGTAGGCTTTTTCCTTTGCCGCGATGATCTCCTCGGCAGAAAAACCCTCCTGCTTCATCACCTGCTCCAGGGCATCCTCCCTGAGGTTCACCAGCCGTGTCAGAGCCGCCATCTCCGTTTCGGGGTTCTTGGGCAGGCCCAGCTGTTCCAGCATACGTTCCACCGTCTGTGTCGCCTCGGGATTCTCTTTGCCGTGGAGGATCTCCATATAGGCTCCCAGCTCCTCCTGACGACGCTGGAGCTCATCGTAGAGCGCCTGAAGGTCTCTCATAAAGGACTCTCTCATCATTCTCCTCCTCTGCGTTGAAGTAGCTCCAGAACGGGGCGGGCCAGCGTGATCGCCTTGGCGCGGTGGGAGATCCCCGCCTTGACCGACTCATCCAGCTCCCCCAGGGTCCGGTCGTACCCTTCGGGGATGAAGATGGGATCGTAACCGAAGCCTTTGTCCCCCCGGGCTTCGTCGATCACCTTACCGTGCATCCAGCCGTGGACCACATATTCCCCCAGCGCTCCGACGATGGCGAGCGCTGCCGTGTAATAGGCGGGAGTTTGCTGTATCCCTCTCTCTTTGAGTACCTCGATGAGCTTTTGGAGGTTTTCCCGGTCCGTGGCCCCTTCTCCGGCGTATCGGGCGGAGTAGATCCCCGGTGCGCCTCCCAATACAGGGACGGAGATCCCGCTGTCATCGCTGATGACCAGATAGTCCGGCCCCAGGAGATCATAGATCGCTTTCGCTTTGATCAACGCGTTTCCGGCAAAGGTGTCGGCATCCTCCACGATCTCGGGCACCGAATCGAGCACCTCATCCATCCCCAGGATCTCTTTTCCGAACGCTTCGCGAAATTCACGCAATTTTCCCCGATTTCCTGTCGCAAGCACCCACTGCATTCATTAACCTTCTTTAATCATCTTGGGACTATAATTCCGGCATCTCTGACGAACATATCTCATCGATAGAGAATATCTTCACCATAAATTCCTCTTATGCCCAAATTTTGGGTATGACGAGATTATACCCTATAAAGGATCTGACCCTATGAAACCGATCATTGCCAAAACCTGGCATTTGAGCCTGATTATCGGCCTGCGTTTTCTCGGCCTCTTCGTCGTCATCTCGGTCCTCTCGGCCTACGCCAAGGACCTCCCCGGTGCCACCCCGACCCTCGTGGGTCTGGCCGTCGGAGGTTACGCCTTCACCCAGGCGGCCTTCCAGGTCCCTTTCGGGAGCCTGAGTGACAAAATCGGCCGTAAGAAAGCGATCCTCATCGGTCTGCTCATCTTCGCCGCCGGTTCGGTCATCGCCGGAATGGCCCACGATATCTATACGCTGCTTACCGGACGCTTCCTCCAGGGAGCCGGGGCCATCGGAGCGGTCATCATCGCCATGATCAGCGATCATGTCCGCGAAGAAGAGCGCGCCCACGCTATGGCGGTCATGGGGATGGTCATCGCCCTCGCCTTCACCGCCGCGATGATCATCGGGCCCATCATCGGAGGACTTCCCGACGGCGTCCCCCTGCTCTTCTATCTGACCGCCGCGATGGCGCTGCTTTCGATCGTCCTGCTCTTTACCGTGGTCCCCGAACCTCCCAAGATCACTCATACCTTCGCCGAAGAGGAGGCCAAGGTCGTCCACGTCTTCAAGGATAAAGACCTGGTACGGATGTATGTGACCTTCCTCTTCCACTCTTCGACGATGGCGATCGCCTTTTTCCTCATTCCCCTGGAATTGAAAAATACCTTCCATCTTCCCCTCTCCGAATTTTGGAAAGTCTATCTCCCCGCGGTAATCTTCGGAATCCTGGCGATGGGGCCCTCGGCGGTCTTTGGTGAAAAGTACAACAAAGGTAAAGAGGTCTTCCTCATCTCCATCGCCTTCATCGCCCTCGCCTTTGTCCTGATGGGCTTCGCCCCCTCGCTTTGGCTCTTCGGCGTAGGGGTCACCCTCTTCTTCATCGGTTTCAATATGTTCGAACCCCTGCTCCAGAGCTTCGTGAGCAAATTCGCCAAAGCCCACCAGAAAGGGGCCGCTCTGGGCGTCGCCAATACCTTCGCCTATGTCGGAATGGGGATCGGCGCCACCCTGGCCGGATGGATCTTCGCCCACTGGAGTGTCAAAGGGGTAGCCATCACCGTCCTGATCGTTTCGGTCTTCTGGGCACTCTGGATCGCAGGAATGCGCAATCCGGGCCTGCGAGGAACCCTCTACCTCGATACCGAGCATTACGACCGGAACAAATTGCCCGAGCTGAAAAAAGAGGCGGGGATCAATGATGTCTACGTCAATGAGACCGAGGGGGTGATGGTGATCAAATACGATAAAGAGCTGCTGGATGAAGACGAAATCAGGGGAAAAATGCTCAAGCGGTAGATCGAAGCCTTCGGCTATCGGTTGCAAGTCGCAAGCACGGGGCATTGCCCCTCACGTCGCAAGATTTTTTTGTGCTAAACGTTATGGGCAAGTACTAAAAGAATCGATGAGTGTTGAGCACTGAGCCTTCAAAGATTTTATTGCTCGGTTACTCGGTTGCTCATTACTCATTATTCTCAATTCTGTTTACGCCTCTCCCATTTTTTCGATCGTGACGCTTTTGTTCTCCACACCCATCAATGCCGCGGCACGGGCTTTGATGTTTTTGATGGTGAAACCGAACTTTTTGAAGAGATCTCCTGCCGGTGCCGAAGCCCCGAAGGTCTCCATACCCAGCACGTCGTCGGCATATTTGTAATACTCGATCCCCCGGGCCGCTTCGACGGCTAATACCTTGGTATTGGGGTCGATCACCGCTTTTTTGTACTCTTCATCCTGCTCATCGAAAAGGTCGAAGCAGGGGACGGAGACGATGTTGGCATTGATCCCCATCCGCTCCAGGAAGCATCCCGCCTGAAGGGAGGGCATCAGCTCTGACCCGCTGGCCATAATGGTCAAAACCGCATCCTTGCGTTTCTTGACGATATAGGCGCCGCGACTGACATCGCCGAAGTCCTTTTCGGGTTTGAGGGTCTTGAGCTTCTGGCGGCTGAGGACGAAGGCCTGGGGCTTTTGCATCCGGATCGCCACCTTCCACGCTTCCACATTCTCCGTCGCATCGGCGGGGCGCCAGACATAGAAATCAGGCAGAGCACGGAATTGGCTCAGATGCTCGATGGGCTGGTGGGTCGGGCCATCCTCACCCACTCCGATACTGTCGTGGGTCCAGATGAAGTGGTTGGGAATCCCCGAAAGTGCCGCGATGCGGACCGCCGGCTTCTGATAGTCGCTGAAGACGAAGAAGGTGGCGTTGAAGGGGATGACCGTGCCGTAGAGCGCCATCGCGTTGGTGATGGCTCCCATCGCATGTTCCCGAATACCGAAATGGAGGTTTTTCCCTTCGGGGAAGTCACCCATATCCTTGAGGTAGGTTTTGTTGGAGGGGGCCAGGTCGGCGCTACCGCCCACAAAGCCGGGGACGGCCCGGGCGATGGCATTGAGGATCTGTCCATTGCTGTCGCGGGTGGCCATCTCTTTGGTGTCGCTGAAATCGGGCCAGGCGATGGCGTCAAAATCAGGATTGAGCAGGCGCTCAAGGGCTTCGTTCTGCTCGGCGTAAGGGGCCTGCTTGAGCAGGTGGCGCCACTCTTTTTCGTAGAGTTCGCCCTGCTCTACCGCACAGCGGAAGCGAATCAGCACATCTTCGGGCACATAGAAGCTCTCGTCGGGCGGGAAGCCCGCTTTCTCTTTGGAGACTTTGATGACCTCTTCGCCCAGAGGGGCGCCGTGGACTTCGTGGTTGCCCTCCAGGCCGACCGCCTTGCGCCCGATGATGGTGTTGGCCACGATGATGGTGGGACGGTCGGAAGCCTTGGCCTCCGTCAGGGCCGCATCGATCTCATCATAGCAGTGACCGTTGATCTTGAGGACTTTCCAATTCTGGGCTTCGAAACGCTTTTCAACATCCTCGTTCCAGGCGATGGAGGTCTCCCCCTCTATCGTGATGTGATTGCTGTCGTAGATGAGGATGAGGTCTTTGAGGGCGAAGCGCCCGGCCAGGGCGCAGGCTTCGTAGCTGATCCCCTCTTCCAGGTCGCCATCCCCGCAAAAGCAGTAGACCTTATGGTCGATGAGTTTGCAAGTGGGAGAGTTGACCTTGCTGGCGGTAAACTCTTTGGCCATCGCGAAGCCCACGGCGTTGGCTACGCCCTGTCCCAAGGGGCCGGTAGTGATCTCCACGCCGGGGGTGTGGCCGTACTCGGGGTGACCGGGGGTTTTGGAACCCAGCTGGCGGAAGTTCTTCAGGTCCTCCATGCTCAGGTCATAGCCCCAGAGATAGAGGAGGCTGTAGATCAGACCCGTAGCATGACCGCCGGAGAAAACTACACGGTCCCGGTTGAGCCATTGGGGATTTTTGGGATTGTGGCGCAGGTGTTCACTCAGCACCACCGCGATATCCGCCAAACCCATGGGAGCACCCGGGTGGCCGCTGTTGGCTTTTTGAATCATATCCGCCGCGAGAAACCGGATGGTATCCGCCATCTTTTTACGCATTTCGTTTGACATTTTTTTATCCTTCATCCTAGTGGTGTTTATTTTTCCGTCTCAGAGTCTTCAGACTTGCTTTTAAGCGCATGCCGAAAGAGGTACTGCTCCATCAGCGGTGAGAGGGCCTCTTTCAATGGAGCGTCGAAAAGCTCGAAACGTTCCCGAAGCCCCTCGGCCAGTCCGTCGGCATAGGCCATCGCCCCTTCCAGGCCCAGAAGGGTGACGAAACTGTTCTTCTCACTGTCATGGCCGGTGGGCTTGCCCGCCTCTTCGGCACTCTGGGTCGCATCCAGAATATCATCCTGGACCTGAAAGAGCAGCCCCAGATCGATCCCGAAGCGGTAGAGCGCCCGGCGTGTCTCTTTGGGCAGGTCCACGATCACCGCCCCCATCTCGAGCGCCGCGGCGATCAGTTTGGCGGTCTTGTTGGTATGCAGTTCCACCACCTGTTCCAGGCTCAGAGGGCTTTTCTCAAATTCCAAGTCGATCGCCTGTCCCAGGACCATTCCGCCGCTGCCGCCGTTTTCCGCCAGGATCCGCACCAGCTCGATCCGCACATCCGCCCGAAAAGCGCTACGGGAGAGCATCTCGAAAGCATGGGTATTGAGGGCATCCCCCGCTAGGATCGCCAACGCTTCATCGAAACGCGTATGCAGGGTCGGTTCTCCCCGGCGCAGATCGGCATCATCCATCGCCGGCAGGTCATCGTGAATCAGGGAATAGGTATGAAAGATCTCCAAGGCCAATGCCGGCGTCATCGCCGACTCGACAAGAAGGGGCGCATAGGCTTCCACGATCCCCAGAAGCAGACGGGGGCGGAACCGCTTGCCCCCGGCCAGGACCATCGCCCTCAGCGCTTCGTTGTAATCGGGATGAAAGGTATCGACAACGGGGAGGTTTTGTGTCAGGAAGTTTTCGAAATCCTGCATGGTTTCCTTTCCGGAAAAGTGGAGCAATTATAGCAAAATAGGCTAAAATGGTCTCGTGAAGCGGGACGAGAAAAGCAGATCCTGAGACTATCGCCGAATCAAGAGGAACAGGTCGCGCCTGAAGTCTCTTTCCGACTCATTTCCATCGTGGAGACCCTCCCCGTGGGAGATCAGGAAACGAGCTAAGATCGAACACCCTTTCTCTTTTGCAGCTGCTCAACCCCTTCATGAATCTCCGTCAAAATCTCGTCCATACTTTTCCCCTCCACGTTGACAATCAGGTCAGCTACTTTCCTGTAAGCCTTTTCCCGTTTTTCGTAGAGCTTTTTGGCTTTTTTCGGTTCGGAGAATAGGGGGCGCTTCGCCAGCTTCTTTTTGGCGTTTTTGGCACTGCTGAGCCGATGGTAGATCCAATCGTAGGAAGCATCCAGCAGCACGACCGTCCCCAGTTTTTTGAGGTTGTCCACCTGGTAGAAACCTCCGCCGCAGCTGATCAGGGTCCCATCGACACAACATTCGATCCAGTCGGCGGTCTCCTGCTCCAGCCGCCGGAAATAGGCTTCCCCCTTCTTTTTGAAGATCCGGGGAATACTCCGGTTCTCCTTCGATTCGATCAGATCATCGGTATCGATATTGTAGATGCCGTATTTTTTGGCATAGGCCCGGGCGGTGGTTCCCTTTCCTACCCCCATAAAACCGATCAGGATAATATTCTTTTTCACCGTTTCCATCCGTTTTGACAAGTAGTGTTCGATCATGTATCATAGGCATTATACATTATCCTCCTGGAGGTGAAGAATGCGCAAGGTTTTGATCACAGGGGTGAGCACGGGGCTGGGCGCCGCCCTGGCCGAGGCCCTCCTTCGGCGCGGTGATGCCGTCTACGCCATCGGACAGCATGAAAACCGGGCATTCGCCAACCGGCCCGGCTACTATTTTCTGCCTGCCGACCTCAGTGATGTGGAGATGATCCCCGAAAACATCAAGGCTTTTATCGACAGGCACAACTTCGATCTGGCTATTCTCAACGCCGGAATCCTGGGAGACATCCGCGAAATGGATCAGTTCACGCTTCCGGAGATCCGAGAGGTGATGGACCTCAACGTCTGGGCCAACAAGCAGATCATCGATACCCTGGACCGCCATGCACGTCCCAAACAGGTTGTCGCCGTCAGCTCCGGGGCCGCGGTCAACGGTTCCAAGGGTTGGGGCCCCTACTCCATCTCCAAAGCAGCACTCAATATGATGATCAAAGTCTATGCCGCCGAAAAGCCCTGGACCCATTACAGCGCCATCGCCCCCGGAGTCGTCCTGACCCCGATGCTGGAAAAGATCCTTCACCGTGAAGACGAGAAAGAGTTTCCTTCGATCCGCCGGATAAAAGACGGCCCCATTCTGCGCCCTGAAACCGCTGCAGAGCGTTTCCTCACAGCCTGTGAAGCTGCACTGCGTCATCCCAGCGGCACGTTCCTCGATGTGCGGAAGATGGATCTCTGATCAAGAGGCGGCCTGCCGGCTCAGATAGAGATAGAGCAGGATCACCGCAAGCGCCGCACTCCCCAGCAGCCATCCATAGGCCGCCACCCAGCGCTCCTTTTTCGCTTCGGAGCGTGCCCGGATAAAAGCGTAGAGAAAGCTCAGCAGGAGAAAAGCCAGGGGGATCAAAATCGCCGGCCCCTGGCCCGTGTTCCGGGCCAAATTCCTCAAAACCGATGCCGCCGGTTCGAAAAAGGCCGCCAGGAGCCCCGTCAGCGTCAGGCTCACTCCATAAAAGACCACCCAGGCCGCTACCTTCGATTTTTTTGGTTCCAAAGCCAAACTCCCCTTATGACGCGATACCCCACCTACCCCAAACCGACAGAACCCGGGAGGGGGAGAGGTCATCGTGTATAACGTGAAAATTCCATTCCCTTATATTCCTTATAAGCCATCTGCTATTATATAGGTGTGTTTGAATTTTTCGCTGTTTGATTGAGGGTTGCTTGGCATAAAGATTGAGAATGGACCCAGATGATGAAAAGACTTATTAAGCATTTGATTTTCGGTGACCGGAAAGTGGAGGTCCGAGAGAGATTAAAAAGATTGTGCAAAAAAGATCTCTGCTCTATAAACATGAATATAAAAATCGACTCCATCTCGATTATATTTTTTCTTGGAAGATGGCTTCCTCTTTCCATCGCGATCGGTATAACTATGGGGATCATCGCATCGTTCATGGATCTGCTTCTGGTCGGGATCAACAGTTATTTAAAAACCGATACGATTTATCTTTTCATCTATCCCATCCTCGTCGCGGCAGTCACGGGGGCGGTGATCAAAAACAATCCGGAAGTAGCCGGACCCGGTATCGGATTTTCCATTCTGCATCTCCGAACGAAAAAGTATATAAGGTTCAGAACGATCATCGGGAAACTTCTGGTTTCGATTTTGACACTTTCGGGCGGTTTCATAGCCGGTCGGGAGGGGCCATCCTTCTTTCTCGGAATAGCGATTGGAGAGTGGGTAGGAAAAGCCTACGGTTTTGGGAAAAAATTCAAAAACATGCTTGGGCTTATCGGGGGAGGCGCTTTTACCGGCGCACTCCTCAAAGCGCCTCTGGGCAGCTCGATCTTTGCAATGGAAATTGAGAATATGTACGATTTCGACTACAGGCCTTTCGTGCCGATGATCGTCTCTTCCATCGTGAGTTATCTTACCTTTTCCTTTTTTCGCGGCAACCATGCTTTCATAAGGCTTTCCCATAAAGCGGTCTGGACACTCGACAGCATCCCCTATATCATCGCGATGGGTTTTGTCGTCTCTTTGATTATCTACGCCTACACTCTGTTTTTTCACTTTTTTGTCAAAGTCTCGAGAATGATACCGATTGGCAGAAGACCGGTTGTCGGCACCGTCATGGCGATTCCTTTTATGGTGCTGCTCTATCTTATCAGTAAAAACCCCGATATACTCTCCGCGCCTGTGCATATGAATATACTCTCAAATCTCGCCCAGATAAAGTTTTCCATTCTGATCGACATGGCAATTATTTTCTTTACGATCATTATCACCAGCTTTACCCTCGGTTTCGGTATTCCCGGAGGACTGATCCTGCCTGTCTTGATTATAGGCGCCGCTACGGGAAATATTTTTGGGCACATTTTCCCTGATCAGATCGTTATGTTTTCTCTTGCGGGTATGGGGGCGGGACTCTCGGCCGGAGCCAAAACACCGCTCGCAGCCATAGTAATGATTACCGAAATGAGCCATGATGATGTGGTCATCCCCATGACGGCTGCTGTCATCACCAGTTATATCGTGAGTTTCGGCTACAGCCTATACCTTGGCCAGGAGAATATTTTCCGCAGTAATCTCAAGGATTTCACTCCTACGACCAGAAATTATCCGCCCAAAGAGGCATAATGTTCATTCCGGAATTGCTGCATTTTTTCATATTGCCGATCATCATCGGCCTGATAGGCGGTTTTTCCGCATATCTGTTTCGAATTTTTATACAGTTCTTCTCTTATCAGTACGATAAAATCGACGCCATAGGATCGATAGATTTCTATCTGCTGAGCATGCCTCTTCTCTTTTATCTCTCCCACATCACCATCAACAACTTTTTGCGCGATCGCGCCAATGTGACCATAGATGAAATTGCCAAAAAGATTTCACTCCTTAGCGGGCGATTCTCATTCATCAAAGGTTTTCTGGTCCTGCTTTTTACCTCCTTGAGCATCGGGTTCGGTGTCCCCATAGGCCGGGAGGGACCTATCGCCAAACTGGGAGGGCTTTTGAGCGAAGTTTTTCTGCTGACGGTAAAAACTCAGCGTATCAATATGCCGATTTATCTCAGTGCAGGAGTCTCCTCCGCGATCGCGGCAACCTTCAATGCGCCTATTGCCGGTGTGATATTCGGCATTGAAATCATCATCGGCCGTATCAACTCATATATTATTATTCCGCTGGTCGTTGCCTGTGCAACCTCGACCATGGTCGCCAGGGAATTTATCGGTGACTATACCGCCTTTTATGTTCCTCCCCTGCACTACAGCGACGCCTATTTCAAATACATGCCTCTTGCGGGAATATTTTTCGCCCTCATCGCTCTTGTTCTGACCTTTTCACTCAAACGGATGAGAAAACTCCGCTACAAATATCGCTACAAGTGGAAATATATCATCGTCTTCATCGGTTTCTTTGTGGGGGTGCTGATTGTATTGGAGCCCCAAATAAAGGGGGTCGGATATGAGTATATCAATCAAATCTTTTCTGCCGGATACAAATCCGATACGGCATTCGAAATTATGGCGTCAAAACTTCTTGCCATCATTTTAAGCATCGGTAGCGGAATATTCGGGGGGATGATGTCACCGTCAATTTTCATCGGTGCCTTTGGAGGATACTGGCTGGGTGGGGAGATCAGCCACTTCCAGACAGCGATAGATCCCAGGGTTTTTGCCCTCGTGGGAAGCGCCGCGATGCTTTCGGGCGTATCGAGGGCCCCATTGAGAAGCGCGGTCATCATTACTGAATTGACACATTCATATCAGATGCTTCTGCCCATTTTGATTACATCATCCATCGCTGCCTATATCGTAGCCAAGTCGGAATCCGGATCCTACTTCAAGAGAGGTTTGCTTCAAAGAGGTATCGACATTGAAGATCCGGGTGTTTTGAATTTTTTCAACACGTGCAAACTTGAAAACTACCTCGATAAAATTGAGCCCATCAAACCGAATGATGTCCTGAACAAAATCCTGCGTCGTTTCAGAAAGGCCCACAGTAACTATTTGCCGGTAGTCGACGAGGAGAACAAACTCATCGGCATTCTCTCACTTCGCGATGTCAGAAAGAGCAGACTTATCAGAACGAAAAAGAGAAAGGCTCTTAAAGTAAGCAACCTGATGAGTAAGCGCCCGTTTGCAATCAGTGACCAATCGGTCAAAGAGGACCTCTACAAAGCTATTTCCATTTTAAATGCCGATCACGTTCCATATGTCAAGCCCGACGGTACGTACGTCGGAATGATCAATATCAACAAACTACTCAAAAGTATGACCCTTCATCAGCAGGGATACAGGATAAAAGGCTTTTTCCGATAGTTCACCGATCTCTCCGTCATCTTTTCAACGCGAAGCATCTTCAAACTTTTTCTTCCTGTCGAATTATCCTGTTATGGCACAATACCCTATGCGCCTTTTTATCGCTTCACCCGTTCTTATTTACAATTATACGCAGTTGCGTCAGGATTTCTCCGCTGTCTTGAAGGGCAGATGGGTCGAAGAGAATGCCCTGCATCTGACGTGGATCTTTCTCGGCGATCAACCTGCGGCCGAACCCTGGCGGAAAAAATTGCGTCATCTCACAGCATTGGAAGCACCGATTCCACTCCAGGGGCTCGGCAGCTTCGGCAGGCCACCCAGGGTCTTTCACCTAAAAGCCCATGATCCCCTCCTCTACAAAAAAGCCCGGGAAATGAAAAACAATGGACTGGAACCTTATCGTTTCACTCCCCATGTAACCCTCTGTCGGATTGAAAAGATCGTTAATTGGCGGGAATACAAAAAGTTGTTGGAAAAATACAGAGAAGAAATTCTTGGAGAGATTCTCCCCGAGATCGCACTTTATGAAAGTACGCTCTGCAAAGGAGGTTCGATCTATCGAAAGATCGAGAGTATCGTTTAAGCGGTCCGGCCCGATCAGCCGTTGCGCTTCTCGATGATCTCTTTGGCCACGTTCGCGGGAACTTCGTCGTAGTGATCGAATTCCATCGCGTAGGTAGCCCGGCCCTGGGTCATGGAGCGCAGGTCGGTGGAGTAACCGAACATCTCCGCCAGGGGAACGAAGGCGTCGACGATTTTATTACCGGCACGATCACCCATACCGTTGATTTGACCGCGGCGCTTGTTGATATCGCCGATGACGTCACCCATATACTCTTCGGGGACTTCGACTTCGACCTTCATGATCGGCTCGAGGATAACGGGGTTGGCCTTTTTGGCCCCTTCGCGGAAGCCCATAGAACCGGCCAGTTTGAAGGCCATCTCCGAAGAGTCGACTTCGTGGTAACTTCCGTCGTAGAGGGTCACCTTGACATCCTCGACGGGATAGCCCGCCTGAATACCGCGCTGCATCGCTTCCTGAATACCTTTATCGACGGCGGGGATATATTCTCTGGGAATGACTCCCCCCTTGATCTCGTCGACAAACTCGTATCCGGCACCCTGCTCCTGAGGCTCGATCTTCAGGAAAACATGTCCATACTGACCGCGTCCACCGGACTGCTTGGCGTATTTGTACTCCTGGTTGACGGGAGCCTTGATGGTTTCGCGGTAAGCGACCTGGGGAGCACCGACTTCCGCTTCGACCTTGAATTCACGCATCATCCGGTCGACCAGGATCTCCAGGTGAAGCTCACCCATACCGGAAATGATGGTTTGGCCGGACTCTTCGTCAGTTGTTACACGGAAAGAGGGATCTTCCTGTGCCAATTTCTGAAGGGCGATTCCCATCTTCTCCTGGTCGGCCTTGGTCTTGGGCTCGACGGCGACAGAGATAACCGGATCGGGGAACTCCATCTTTTCGAGAATGACTTTGTCTTTCTCATCGGCCAGAGTATCGCCGGTCAGAGTATATTTCAGACCCACGACGGCACCGATTTCACCGGCGTAGAGTTCACTGATCTCTTCGCGCTTGTTGGAGTGCATTTTCAGCAGACGACCTACGCGCTCTTTCTTGTCTTTACTGGTATTGTAGACATAGGAACCGGACTTCAGGACCCCCCGATAGCTGCGGATAAAGGTCAGCTGACCCACGAAGGGGTCGGTCATGATCTTGAACGCCAGTGCGGCGAACGGACCGTTGTCAGTCGACTCGACATAGACTTCCGTACCGTCTTCGTACTCACCGCGGATGGGAGGAACTTCGGTAGGAGAAGGCAGGTAATCGACGACCGCGTCGAGCAGTGTCTGGACCCCTTTGTTTTTAAAGGCGGTTCCACAGGTCATGGGAACGATGCTCAGATCGATACATCCCTTTTTCAGACCCGCTTTGATCTCCTCTTTGGTGAGCTCTTCGCCCTCCATATATTTGTCGAGGAGTTCGTCGCTGGTTTCGGCGACCGCTTCAATCATCTTTTCACGGTACTCTTCAGCCAGTTCGACAAGATCTTCGGGAATATCGACGACCTCGTACTTCTGCCCCATCAGAGACTGATCGTCGTCCCAGATGACCGCTTTCATCTCGACCAGGTCTACAACCCCTTTGAAATCCTCTTCGGCACCGATGGGGATCTGAATGGGAACTGGATTGGCGTTGAGGCGATCTTTGATCTGACGCTCGACTTCGAAGAAGTCCGCACCGGTCCGGTCCATCTTGTTGACGAATACCATACGGGGAACATGGTATTTGTTGGCCTGACGCCAAACGGTTTCGGATTGGGGCTGGACACCGCCGACCGAACAGAAGACAGCGACCGCACCGTCAAGGACACGCATAGAACGCTCGACTTCGATGGTGAAGTCAACGTGGCCCGGAGTGTCGATAATGTTGATCTGATGACCTTTCCATTCACAGGTGGTCGCCGCGGAGGTAATGGTGATCCCGCGCTCCTGCTCCTGTTCCATCCAGTCCATGGTGGCGGCACCGTCATGGACTTCACCGATCTTGTGGCTGACCCCGGTATAGAAGAGGATCCGCTCGGTCGTGGTGGTCTTTCCGGCGTCGATGTGGGCTGCGATTCCGATGTTTCGTACTTTTTCCAGGGGATGTGATCTGGGCATGTTTTTTCCTTCTTCTTACCAGCGATAATGGGCGAAGGCTTTGTTGGCTTCGGCCATTTTGTAGGTATCTTCCTTCTTCTTGAATGCCGCACCCTTTTCGGTGGCGGCATCCATCAGCTCGTTGGCCAGGCGCTCGACCATTGTCCGCTCATTACGCTTGCGTGCCGCTTCAACGATCCAGCGGATCGCCAAAGACTGCTGGCGAACGGGGCGAACTTCGACGGGAACCTGGTAAGTGGCTCCACCGACACGACGGCTTTTGACTTCCATCACAGGGCGGACATTCTCCATCGCCTTGTTGAAGACATCAATACCCTTTTCACCGGTTTTGGATTCAATTCTCTCCAGGGCACCATACATGATCTTCTGGGCGACACTCTTTTTGCCGTCAAGCATGACGGCATTGATAAACTTGGTCAGGACTTTACTTCCGTGAACAGGATCCGGCATGACCGGACGCTGAGGCGCTCTTCTTCTTCTCATCAATCTTTCCTTTCTTCAATCGACAATTGATTTACTCAAACTTCACCCGCGAAGGTTGATCGGTGAAGCCTGATTTTGGCGGACAGAGCCGCGTGCAAAAAATTCGGCTTACTTGGGCCGCTTGGTTCCGTACTTGGAGCGGGAAACCTTCCGGTTGGCGACTCCAGCGGCATCGAGGGCACCGCGGACGATGTGATACTTCACACCGGGAAGGTCTTTGACCCGGCCGCCGCGGACCAGAACGATGGAGTGTTCCTGAAGGTTGTGACCTTCACCGCCAATGTAGGAGATGACTTCAAAGCCGCTGGTGAGGCGGACTTTCGCGACCTTACGAAGCGCGGAGTTCGGCTTCTTGGGGGTCGTGGTATAGACGCGGGTGCAGACACCGCGACGCTGAGGACAGTTTACTAGGGCAGGTGATTTGGACTTTTTGATCACCTTTTTCCGCTCTTTGCGGATCAACTGGTTGATGGTAGGCAAAGTTGCATCCTTTCATGCTTGTTTTATATAGAGTTTCTCTAAGAGAATTGAATCCGGGCTGAGACAGCTCGAGAAGCGGCTCGCTGCGAGCCTCTTCTTGAGCTGTCGACGGAAAAATAGGCAGTAATTATAGTCAAGAAGACTTAAAAATCATTGAATCCCGTACCGGCCGGGAATTCCGTTCCAGGCGTAGCGGAGTTACTCGGCAGTAAAGAATTTCAGTTTATCCGGCTGGATCATTCCGGTACCGACCGGGATCAGACGTCCGATGACGACGTTCTCCTTGAGGTCCTCCAGATAATCTACCGTTCCGGCGATGGAGGCGGAGGTGAGGACCTTGGTGGTATCCTGGAAGGAGGCGGCGGAGATGATACTGTCGGCACCGACCGCGGCCCGGGTGATTCCCACCAGCATCGGCTCGGCGATGGCGGGCTCACCGCCCCGCTCGACAATCCGCGCGTTCTCTTCCATAAACTTCCGCTTGGAGACGATATCTCCGGCGATAAAGCGGGTATCCCCGCTGTCGATGATCTTGACCTGGCGCATCATCTGGGAAACGATGATCTCGATGTGCTTGTCGGAGATGTTAACCCCCTGGCGGCGGTAGACCTGCTGGACTTCGCTGACGATGTATTCGTAGAGCGCCTTCTCACCCAGTGCTTCGAGAATATCGTGGCTGGAGACGAAACCGTCGGTCAGGCGCTCACCGGTGTGGACATATTCGCCGGGATGGACGAGGATCGTCTTGCCTTTGTCGACAAACTGCTCCGTCACCTGGCCGTTGTCTCCGGTAATGATGATCCGCTCTTTGCCGCGCAGAGGCTTACCGAAACTGACCACACCGTCGATCTTGGCGATCAGGGCGATGTCTTTGGGGCGGCGGGCTTCGAAGAGTTCGGAGACCCGGGGAAGACCGCCGGTGATATCCTTGGATTTGATGGCCGCTTTGGGCTTCTTGGCCAGGATGTCGGCGATCTGGACCTCTTCACCGTCCTGGACGAAGAGAATGGTTTTGGGATCCAGGTTGTACCGGACGATCTCTCCATCCTCCGTGGCCAACAGAATCGACGGTTTGTAGGCCGCGGGAATATACTCGTTGAGCTCCAGGCGGGACTCTCCGGTGAGTTCGTCGAACTGCTCGCTGGCGGTCACACCGGGAATGATGTCTTCGAATTTGACCCGTCCATTCTGCTCGGCGATGATCGGATCGGAGTAGGGGTCCCACTCGGCGATCACGATCTGGGTTTGTTCCTTGGGCTGGGAAATCAAGCCACCCCGTTCGATCTGCTCTCCGGCATCCACCTGGATGATGGAGCCCCGGGAGATATAGTGACGCGCCGCTTCGCGGTTGCTCTCGTCGACGATGACGGCGAAAAGCCCCTTCTCTTCCACCGGTTCACCCTTTTTGATGGTGTCGGTAGGCTCGAGGTAATCCCCGACGAGCAGGAAATACTCGACACGACCCCGAGCGTCGGCTTTGACCGGCTGAGTAACGGGAGCGCCGTCTTCCACCTTCAACTCACTGGCGAAGGGGATATGGTTGGGGACGTTCCAACTCTCTTTGATCACTTCGGCGATGGAATCGCCCTCTTTGATCTCGGTCCCGTTCTCATAGGGGAGGAAGACTTTCCCTTCCACTTTACCGCCGACACCGGCCAGTTCGTTGGCCCGGGCGACATCGGAGCGGCGGAAGGTGTATTTCTTCTCCTCATCCTTGCCTTTGAGAAGTAGGACGACCTCGTCGTGGGTGTTGACGACGGAGAGTTTCCCGTCGAAGAGTGCCTTGATCTTGGGCTCGACGAGCAGGACACCCGCGTTACGGCGGTTGGCGACGATCAGCTTCCCTTCACGGTTCCGGTAGACCGAGAGGTTGTAGTAGCGGACAAAGCCCTCTTTGGTCGCGACGACCTGGCGCTCCTCTTTGCCCGCGGTCGCGGTACCCCCGGTGTGGAAGGTCCGCAGGGTCAGCTGGGTACCGGGCTCACCGATGGATTGGGCAGCGATGACTCCGACCGCTTCGCCGGGTTTGACCAAGCGGTTTTCCGCCATGTTCAATCCGTAGCACTTGGCACAGATTCCCTTGGGCGCTTTACAGGTAGCGGGAGCACGCATCACGACCGAGCGGACACCGGCCTCTTTGATCAGGCGGGCTTCCTCTTCACCGATGAGCTGTCCCTCGACCAGAAGCACTTCATTGGTGACAGGGTCAAGAACATCCTTGGCTACCACACGACCGTAGACACGGTCGGCGAGGGATTCGATCAATTCGTTACCGACCAGGATGTCGGAGACTTCGACCCCTTCGTGGGTTCCGCAGTCTTCCATCGAGACTTTGACATTCTGGGCAACGTCGATCAGCTTCCGGGTCAGGTATCCGGCGTTGGCCGTCTTGAGCGCCGTATCCGCCAAACCTTTCCGCGCACCGTGGGTGGAGATGAAGTACTCCAGCACGTTGAGCCCTTCCCGGAAATTTGAAGTAATGGGCGTTTCAATAATCGATCCGTCGGATTTGGCCATCAATCCCCGCATACCGGAGAGCTGGCGGATCTGAGCCGCCGAACCCCGTGCTCCGGAGTCCGCCATCATATAGACGGAGTTGAATCCGTTTTTGTCTTCCTTGATCAGCTTCATCAGCTCATCGGCGATGGCGTTGTTGGCATCGGTCCAGATATCGATAATCTTGTTGTAGCGCTCCTGCTCGGTCAGCAAACCGGCAGCGAACTGTTTCTGAATCTCGTAAACCTTCTCTTTGGCTTCCCGAACGATCCGCTCCTTCGCTTCCGGCGTCTTGATATCGTCGACGGAGATGGAGACGCCGGCGTGGGTGGCGTACTTGAATCCCATATCCTTGAGGTTGTCCAGGAATTCCGCCGTCAGCTTGATCCCGCTGTGCTTATAGATATAGTCGACCAGGCCGGCAATGTCCTTTTTCTTCAGGACACGGTTCCAGAGGTTTTCGGGCACATAGTCGGGCATGATCGACTTGAGGATCAGACGACCGACGGTAGTGGTGACGATGCTGCCGTCGACCACGGTACGGATCCGCGCATTGAGGTCGAGGGTCTGCTGCTCGTAGGCGATGAGGACTTCATCGACATTGGAGAAGAGCTTGTGGGCTCCCTTGACGTCCGCTTTCTCCAGAGAAAGATAATAGAGTCCCAGAATCATATCCTGGGAGGGCACGGCAATCGCCTTACCCGATGCGGGCAGCAGAATATTCATCGAGCTGAGCATCAGGATTTTCGCCTCAGCGATCGCTTCGTCGCTCAGAGGTACGTGGACCGCCATCTGGTCCCCGTCAAAGTCGGCGTTGAACGCGGCACAGACCAGAGGATGGAGCTGGATCGCTTTCCCTTCGATCAGGCGGGGGTGGAAAGCCTGAATCGAGAGTTTGTGCAGCGTCGGTGCCCGGTTGAGGAGGACGGGATAGCTCTCGACCACCTCTTCGAGGCACTCCCAGACTTCGTTGGTCTGCATCTCGATCATCTTCTTGGCCTGCTTGAGGGTCGTGGCGTACCCCTTCTCCTCCAGTTTGGCCATCAGGTGGGGCTTGAAGAGCTCCAGAGCCATCTTCTTGGGCAGTCCGCACTGATCCATCTTCAGGTCGGGACCGACGACGATGACGGAACGTCCGGAGAAGTCGACCCGTTTACCCAGCAGGTTCTGGCGGAAACGCCCCTGCTTTCCTTTGATGATTTCACTCAGGGACTTGAGGGGACGTTTGTTGGCTCCCTTGACGGCGTTGCCGCGGCGTCCGTTGTCGAAGAGGGCGTCCACCGCCTCCTGCAGCATCCGCTTCTCGTTGCGGACGATGATCTCAGGGGCTTCAAGCTCCAACAGGCGCTTCAGACGCTGGTTGCGGTTGATAACCCGGCGATAGAGGTCGTTGACGTCACTGACGGCGAATTTACCGCCATCGAGGGCGACCAGAGGACGCAGATCGGGAGGCAGAACCGGCAGGTAGGTCAGCATCATCCATTCGGGGCGGTTGCCCGAATCGAGGAAAGCTTCGATGACCTTCAGACGCTTGACGATGGTCTTGCGCTTGGCCTCGGACTTGGTCGCGGCGATCTCCTCTTTGAGTTGCATCAGCATTTCAACCAGGTCCAGCTCCGCCAGCAGTTCCTGCACCACTTCACCGCCCATCCGGGCATCAAATCCCGTCTCGGCGAAATGCTTGCTCAGGTGCTGATACTGCTCTTCGTTGAGCACATCGTATTTTTGAACAGGAGAAGTCCCTTCGCTGTCATAATAGGCTTCCCCGGGGGTTTTGACGATGTAGGCTTCGTAGTAGAGCACGCGCTCCAGATCCTTCATCTTGATCCCGAGCAGGGTTCCGATCCGGGAGGGAAGGGAGCTGACATACCAGATGTGGGCGACGGGAGCGACCAGCTCGATGTGGCCCATACGGTCGCGGCGGACCTTGGAGCTGGTGACTTCAACCCCGCACTTTTCACAGACGACGCCTTTGTAGCGCATCTTTTTGTATTTACCGCAGAGACACTCGTAATCCCGGATCGGTCCGAAAATCTTGGCACAGAAAAGTCCATCACGCTCCGGCTTGAGGGTCCGGTAGTTGATGGTCTCGGGCTTTTTGACTTCGCCGTAACTCCAGGAGAGGATCTTTTCGGGGCTGGCGACCCGAAGCTGGAGCGCCTCGATGTCACGGGGACGCTCTTCACCACTCATATCGATGGGGACAAGGTTTTCAAGACTCTTACTCATGCTTCACTCTCTTCCTCTTCATTTTTCTTCTCATACAGCTCCACATCCAGACCCAGTGCCTGCAGCTCTTTCGTCAGAACGAACATCGTCTCGGGAATTCCCGACTCGGGTACGCTCTCGCCCCGTGTAATGGCGCGGTAGGCCCGGGCACGTCCTTCGACGTCGTCCGACTTGATGGTGAGCATCTCTTTGAGGGTATGGGCGGCACCGTATGCCTCCAGGGCCCAAACTTCCATCTCTCCGAAACGCTGGCCTCCGAAGAGGGCCTTACCGCCCACCGGTTGCTGGGTGACCAGCGAATAGGGGCCGGTGCTCCGTGCGTGGACTTTTTCATCGACCAGGTGATGAAGTTTGAGCATATACATATAGCCCACATTGACCCGCTCGAGCATCCTCTCACCGGTCTTACCGTCGTAGAGAACCGTTTTGCCGTCACTGTCGATCTTGGCCAGTTCGAAGAGTTTGGCAAACTCCTCTTCGTTGGGTGATTCGAAGGCGGGAGCGGCGAACTTAACCCCTTTGGCCCAATCGCGGGCATACTCCAGGAGCTCCTCGTCGCTCATCGTCTCCAGCTCGTTCTTGGCCTTCATCAGCTTGGCGGTGTCGGCGATCTCTTTCATCTTGGCACGCAGCTCTTTGACGAAATCGGCGCGCTTGCTCTCGTAGATCTCCTGGATCTGGGCTCCAAGCTTTTTGCCGATGAGCCCCAGGTGGACCTCCAGGATCTGACCGATGTTCATCCGCGAGGGGACCCCCAGCGGGTTGAGGATCAGATCGACCGGCGTGCCGTCTTCCATATAGGGCATATCGATCTCGGGAACGATGTTGGAGACGATACCTTTGTTTCCGTGGCGTCCCGCCATCTTGTCCCCGACTTTGATCTTCCGCTTGGTGGCGATGTAGACTTTGACCAGCTTGGTCACACCGCTGGGAAGGATGTCGTCCTTCTCCAGAATCTGCAGCTTCTCTTCGTGCTCGGTCTTGAGGCGCTTCTTCTGCTTCAGGAAGGAGTTTTTCATCGCCTCATACTCTTTTTGCACCTCTTCGGGATAGGAAGCGACTACGTTTCTCAGAGCAAAGCGGTTGATGGAAGCGATCTCCTCTTCGGGGATCTTCTCCCCCGCCTTGTAAGTCTTCTCACCGACCGTCACATCCTGAGCCAGGGGCTGTTTGGCCAGGAACGAAGTGATCTGGAGAATCTCCTCCCGGTCAATCATCAGCAGTTTGTCATGGTGATCCCGATCGAGGCGGGCCCGCTCCTCTTCGTAAGCGCGGATCGCCCGGGCATCCTTCTCATAACCTTTTTTGGTAAAGATCTTGATGTCGACGACGACTCCCTCCATCGATGCGGGGCAGTAGAGGGACTTGTTGACCACGTGGCCCGCTTTGTCGCCGAAGATCGCCCGCAGCAGCCGCTCTTCGGGAGTCGGTTTGATCTCACCCTTGGGAGAGACTTTTCCTACCAGGATCATGCCGGGTTTGACATGGGTTCCGATCTTGACAATTCCGCTCTCATCGAGGTGCATCAGATCCTCTTCGCGGATGTTGGGGATATCCCGGGTGATCTCCTCGGTTCCGTGCTTGAGTTCCCGAGCTTCGATCTCTTTTTCGTAAATGTGCACCGAAGTAAAGGTGTCTTCACGGATCAGTTTCTCGGAAAGAATGATCGCATCCTCGTAGTTGTAACCGTTCCAGGGCATAAAGGCGACGAGAATGTTCTTCCCGATGGCGAGCTCCCCCTGATCCATGTTGGGACCGTCGGCGATCACTTGCCCTTTTTTAACTTCCTGGCCCACGTGAACGATGGGGACCTGACCGAAACTGGTGTTCTGGTTGGTCCGCATATTCTTCTCGAGAACATAGTGGTCGATAAAGAGACCGTTCTCGTCTTCACCTTTGACATAGATGTTCCGGGCGTCGACTTTCTCTACCACGCCGGTCCGCTTGGCTTTGATCGCTTCCCAGGCATCTCTGGCGACGATCGCTTCCATTCCGGTTCCCACCATGGGAGCTTCGGGTTTGAGCAGAGGAACGGCCTGGCGCTGCATGTTCGATCCCATCAGGGCCCGGTTGGCGTCGTCGTGTTCCAGGAAGGGAATCAGGGCCGCGGTCGCACCGGAAACCATCAGGGGAGCCACGTCGATTAGGTTGACCTTCTCCGCTTCGTTGAGCCCGATGTTTCCGTTGAGGCGTGTCTCAATGAGGTCCTCGACGATGTAACCGTTCTCATCGACTTTGGTCGAAGCGGGAGCGATCACCTTGTTCTCTTCCTGCGTCGCCGTGATGTAAACGATCTCGTCGGTGACCTTGCGATCCTTGACGACCTTGTAGGGCGCTTCGATGAAGCCCAGATCGTTGACCTTGGCGTAGGTTGCCAAGGTGTTGATCAGACCGATGTTCTGACCTTCCGGCGTCTCGATGGGGCAGATCCGGCCATAATGGGTCGGGTGGACGTCCCGGACTTCAAAGCCGGCACGCTCTTTGACCAGTCCGCCTTCTCCCAGGGCCGAGAGACGACGCTTGTGAGTCACCTCCGAGAGGGGGTTGGTCTGGTCCATAAACTGGCTCAGCTGACCGCCGGAGAAGAATTCCAAAATGGTATTGGTGATCATTTTGGAGTTGACCAGATCGTGGGGCATCAGATCATCCAGAGAACCGCTGACGGTGGTCATCTTGTCTTTGATCGCCTTCTGCATCTTCATCAGGCCGTTGTGCAGTTCATTGCCCAGAAGTTCCCCGATGGCACGGATCCGCCGGTTCCCCAGGTGATCCCGGTCGTCGATCTGCCCTTCGCCGTTTTTCACCTTGATCAGGTATTTGACGGTATTGATGATATCTTCGCTTGTCAGGACGGTCACATACTCGGGAACATCCTGACCCAGTTTATGGTTCATCTTCATCCGACCGACTTTGGTCAGGTCATAACGCTCTGGATCGAAGAAAAGCTGCCGCAGGAAGGCTTTGGCCGCTTCGGGCGTCACCGGCTCTCCAGGGCGCATCACTTTATAGATGCGGATCGCGGAGAGCAGATTCTCGTCATCGATCTCTTCGGTCTGTTTCAGAAGTTTCAGACTCTCCTGATCGGCGATAAAGGAACGGATGATCGAACTGTCGGTGCCTTCGGCAAGATCGTCGGCGATTTTGAAAGATTCGATCCCCATTTCGACGATTTTGCGGATCTTGTTCTCATCGAGCTGGGTAATGACATCGTAAATAACTTCACCGCTCTCCTGGTCGATGATCGGTTCCGCCAAATGGCGATCCATAAGGATCTCCACGGGATACTCAACCCATTCGAGCCCCTCATCCGCCAGCTTCTGGGCCTTCTTCTTGGTCAAACGCTTGCCCATATTGACGATCACGTTGCCGTCGACGTCCCGGATGTCATACTCTGCCCTTCCGACGAAATCGGCCGGGTCGAAACGGACGATGAACCGTCCGTCGCGGATATGAATCTCTTTGGTGGGGTAGAAGAGTTTGATAATATCCTCTTTGGTGTAGTCGAGCGCACGGAAAAGGATCGTTACAGGAATCTTCCGGCGCTTGTTGATCCGGGCGTAGAGGATGTCTTTGGCGTCATACTCGAAGTAGAGCCAGCTCCCCCGGTCGGGGATGATCTGGGCGGAGTAGATCAGCTTGTTCGCGACCGTCGCCGCCTCAGCTTCTTTGAAGATAACCCCGGGACTGCGGTGGAGCTGGTTGACGATGACCCGCTCGACACCGTTGACGATAAAGGAGGTTCGATCGGTCATCAGAGGAATGTCACGAACATAGATCGCCTGCTCTTTGATCTCTTTGGGATCGAGGCGCTCTCCGGTCCTCTCGTCACGGTTCCAGATGGTCAGAGCGATCTTGAGCTTGAGGGAAACCGAATAGGTCAATCCCCGCTCCATACATTCGCGAATGGTGTACTTGGGCTTGATGATTTCACTCCCCTTGTAGCTGAGGGTGATACGGTTCTGCTGATCGTGGATCGGGAACGAGGAACGGAAGACCTTCTCAATGATACTGTTGGAGCGATCTTTCGCATCCATCATCAAAAAATTCTCGTAACTGTTCTGCTGGAGCTGAAGTAGGTGAGGAATCTCGATCTGTCGTGGGGTTTTGGAGAAGTCGACACGAAGCCTGTTTCCGGAGTGGAGTGAATTTAACATTGGCAGACCTTAATGTATGGTTTCTGTGGTTGGTACTGTACGCAGATACACAAAGTAACTATTGAAAATAGTTTCTCTCTGCATCCGTATCAGGGAGGAACCGGGGCCAAGCCCCGAAAAGGTTTCTTACTTGAGTTCGACGGTAGCGCCGGCTTCTTCGAATTGTTTTTTGAGCTCTTCGGCTTCCTCTTTGGAGACACCCTCTTTGATAACAGTAGGAGTCTCTTCAACAGCGGCTTTAGCTTCTTTGAGGCCAAGACCGGTGACAGCACGGACTACTTTAATGACGTTGATCTTCTTCGCACCGGGGCTGGTCAGAACGACATCAAATTCAGTCTGCTCTTCTTCAGCCTCACCACCGGCAGCACCGGGAGCGGCAGCGACGACAGTCGCCTGGGCGGAAACGCCGAATTTCTCTTCAAACTCTTTGACCAGTTCGCTGAGCTCGAGAACGCTCAGATTGGAAATGAATTCAAGTACATCTTCTTTTGTACATGCCATGTTCTATCCTTTTGCTTATATATTATCACTTACAAAAGAGTCATCGCACCAGGCGTGACTCACCCTCGCTTATGCCTCTTCTTCTTTTTTCTGTCGAAGAGCATCCAATCCAATCGTAAAGTTGCGGATCGGAGCCATCCAGACATTTAGAAGCATACCGATCAGTTCGTCACGGCTGGGCAGTTTAGCCATAGCCATGATGGTAGCCAGGTCGACAGATTTGCCTTCCAGGGCACCGGCTTTGATTACAAAGCGGTTCTTGAACTCGGTTGCGGCTTTGTCGGCTGTTTTGCAGGTCGAAATCTGATCTTCGCCCCAAACCATCAGGTTGGTATCGCGAAGCTGCAGATCGTCGATGCCCGCATTTTTCAGTGCCAGGCTTGCCAGCGTGTTCTTGACGACTTTGACGTGCGCATCGTTCTGCGCCGCCAAATGGCGAACATGCTCGAGCTCCTGGCAGGTCAAACCTTTGTAGTCACAGACTACAATAGCGTTTGACTCGCTGAAAGCTGCAGTCAGCTCAGCGACAAGCTGCTCTTTTTCTGCTCTGGTCATCGTTTCTCCTTTCAGACTTCCAACAGGGCTTCCCCTGACAGGGCGATCTCCCAAAGATGGAAGATCGTATTTAAGCTTGCGCCCCTATTGTCTTCAGTCAAGATGAAGGCCCGATCAGGCCTTATTTGATCTCCATCAGCTCGTTGGTATCGAGCTTGACAGAAGGACTCATTGTCAGGCTGAGGGCTGCATTCTGAATGTAGCGCCCCTTGGCACTGGCAGGCTTGGCGCGGTTGATCTTTTCAACAAACGCCGTGAGGTTTTCGATCAACTCTTTTTCACCGAAACTTGCCTTGCCGATACCGGCATGCATATTTCCTTTTTTGTCGACCCGAAAGTTGACCTGACCACCCTTGGCGTTTTTGACAGCCTGGGCGACATCCATGGTTACGGTTCCCGTCTTGGGGTTTGGCATCAGACCTTTGGGCCCAAGGATCCGTGCGACTTTACCAAGGACACCCATCATATCGGGAGTGGCGATAACGATATCGAAATCGATATTTCCGTTTTGGATCTGCTCGATCAATTCGTCGCTACCGACCAAATCGGCACCGGCTGCTTTGGCCTCGTCGACCTTGTCACCTTTGGCAAAAACGGCGACACGGACATTTTTTCCCGTTCCGTGGGGAAGGACGACAGAACCGCGAATCATCTGATCCGCATGGCGTGGATCGACATTCAGGTTCATCGCGATCTCAACGGTTTCGTCGAATTTGGCAGATTTCAAGTCTTTGACCGTCTTGACAGCCTCTTCGACACCGTAAGCTTTGTTCTTATCGATTTTTTCGAGAAGAGCTTGTTTTCTTTTACTCATTTTCTTGGACATTTCATTCTCCGCTTAAATAGGCTCCCACTTTCTTTTGGATCCAAGTGGTCAAAGGATCAGTCGACGATTTCGACACCCATACTTCGGCAGGAACCGGCGATGATTTTCGCCGCTTGTTCCCGATCGTCGGTATTGAGGTCTTCAATCTTCAGATCGACGATTTTGAGCAGCTGTTCCTTGGTGATGGTAGCTACTTTGTTCAGAAGGGGGTTATCACTTCCCTTCTTGATACCGGCTTCCTTCATAATCAGGTCGCTAGCAGGCGGCTGCTTGGTTTCGAAGGTAAAGCTGCGGTCGGTATACACGGTGATTTCGACGGGGATTTTGAACCCCATCTTGTCTTTGGTTTTTTCGTTGAACGCTTTGCAGAACTCCATGATGTTTACACCGCGCTGACCGAGAGCGGGACCGACCGGAGGTGAGGGGTTGGCCTGTCCGGCAGGAATCATCAATTTGAATTTTTCAGCAATCTTCTTTGCCATCGTCTGTTCCTTACTTTAGATTATTTTTTCCACTTGGGTATAGTCGATCTCGACAGGAGTGTTCCGCCCGAAGATCGATACATTGAGCTTCAACTTTCCGTGATCAAGATCGTACTCCTCAACCATTCCGGTAAAGTTCGCAAATGGTCCATCAATAATACGTACCATCTCACCCGGTTCGAAATCGACTTTCGGACGGGGAGGTTTTTTGTTCTCCATCTTCTCCAGAATCAGCTTTATGTCCGATTCATTCAGGGGAGTCGGCGTCTTTTGCTCACCGATGAAGCGGGAGACTCGGGGAAGACTCTGGATTTTGTGCCAGAGATCGGTATCCAGATCGATATGTGCGAAGACATATCCGGAATAGAGCGAACGTTCCGTGATCTTTTTCTGGCCGTTTTTGACCTCGATCACCTCTTCGGTCGGGACAACGACCTTGTCGATGCGGTCCTGAAGACCGTAATCCTCGACCATCTGTTCGATCGCGCGTTTGACGGAGCGTTCACTTCCCGCATAGGTTTGGATTGCGTACCATTGATGAGCCATCGTTGAAAGCCTTGCTTATAGGGTTGAAGAGACAATGGCCGACATCAGCATGTCGACCAGTGCCAGGAAAATAGATATTACGGTCACTACAAGCACGACAGCTACGAAAGCTTGACGGACTTGTACCTTGGTAGGGAAGATGACCTTATCAAGTTCTACTTTTGCGTCTTTGATAAACTTTATCAGTTTGTTCATATCTACCTTCTTGATGGCAGGCCAAGAGGGACTCGAACCCCCGACACCTGGTTTTGGAGACCAGTGCTCTACCAACTGAGCTATTGGCCTATCTGATAAGAAGAGCGAAGCCTCTTAGAGCTTCATCTCTTTATGGACCGTATGGGTCTTACACCACTTGCAATACTTGCGCAGGGCGAGTTTCTCTGTGGTGTTTTTCTTGTTTTTGGTTGTGTGGTAATTGCGACGTGTGCACTTTTCACAACCGAGATGAACAGTTTCTCTCATCGTTACTCCAATCTTTACCGGTTAAACCGGCTTTGGGTGTAATTACTCGATAATCTTGGTAACAACACCGGCACCAACGGTCCGACCACCCTCACGGATAGCGAAGCGGGTTCCTTCTTCGAGAGCGATCGGAGCGATCAGCTCAACATTCAGCTTAACGTTGTCACCGGGCATAACCATCTCGGTACCCTCGGGGAGGATAACGGAACCGGTTACGTCGGTTGTCCGGACGTAGAACTGAGGACGATAGTTGTTGAAGAAAGGAGTATGGCGACCACCTTCCTCTTTGGTCAGGACGTAAACCTCAGCCTCGAACTTGGTGTGAGGAGTGATGGAACCGGGCTGGCAGAGAACCATACCGCGCTGAACATCCTCTTTGGCAGTACCACGGAGGAGGACACCACAGTTGTCACCTGCTTCACCGCAATCCATCTCTTTACGGAACATCTCGACACCGGTAACGGTCGTCTTCTGAGTATCTTTCAGACCAACGATCTCTACTTCGTCACCGACGCAGACTTTACCACGCTCGATCTTACCGGTAACAACGGTACCACGCCCCTGGATGGAGAAGATGTCCTCGATGGGCATCAGGAAGGGCTTGTCGGTCTCACGCTCGGGATCGGGAATGTAGTTGTCTACCTCTTCCATCAGCTTGAGGATCTTTTCAGACCACTCACCCAGTTGACCTTTTTTGGCCTCTTCGAGTGCCTGGTAGGCGGAACCGGCTACGATGGGAGTGTCGTCACCGGGGAACTCGTACTCGTTGAGGAGTTCGCGAACTTCCATCTCGACCAGTTCGAGCATCTCTTCTTTGTCCTCTTCATCAAGCTGATCTTCTTTGTTCAGGAAGACAACGATGTAAGGAACACCAACCTGGCGGGAGAGGAGGATGTGCTCACGAGTCTGAGCCATCGGGCCGTCGGTCGCGGCGATAACCAGGATCGCACCGTCCATCTGAGCCGCACCGGTAATCATGTTTTTGACGTAGTCGGCGTGGCCGGGGCAGTCGACGTGAGCGTAGTGACGCTTGTCAGTCTCATATTCAACGTGAGAAGTTGCGATGGTAATACCGCGCTCGCGCTCTTCGGGAGCGTTGTCGATCTGATCGTAGTCCATCATCTCCGAGTTGTTCTTGTTGGCAAGCACTGCAGTGATGGCAGCGGTCAGCGTAGTCTTTCCGTGGTCAACGTGACCGATGGTACCAATGTTGACGTGAGGTTTGGTACGCTCAAATTTTTCTTTAGCCATTGTGTTCTCCTAGCTTTGTAATTTGCGGCTGATATTATATCAGAATCTGCTTAGACCCCATGCCCAACACTATGGACAAGACTCCAACCCCGAGGTTGTACTCCTGTCCATATTCAGCCGATTAGTATGGTAGTCTGGAGCCCAGAAGCGGATTTGAACCGCCGACCTCTTCCTTACCAAGGAAGTGCTCTGCCCCTGAGCTATCTGGGCGTTGAAAAGATATGGTGAATTGTTATCAGTGTGTAAGCTTCAACTGTGAAGATACATTTTCAAAGAAAAATGCAGAACAGTTATTCAGCTCCCAGTATCTTTGGAGCGGGAGACGGGACTCGAACCCGCGACCCTCAGCTTGGAAGGCTGACGCTCTAGCCAACTGAGCTACTCCCGCGTCATTATGGTGGTGAGAGGAGGATTCGAACCTCCGAAGGCAAAAGCCAGCAGATTTACAGTCTGCCCTCGTTGGCCACTTGAGTATCTCACCATCGATAAAATAATACCGGTCAAACACTGACACGATTCTTTTTTGCAATGGAGCTGGTGATGGGACTCGAACCCGCGACCTGCTGATTACAAATCAGCTGCTCTAGCCAACTGAGCTACACCAGCACCGTGTTCCATCGCAAAATGGACCCGAATTATAATCGAGAGTTCCTTAAACAATCATTAAACAAGCGAGATTTTGACAATTTTCTTTCAGGCAATGGGGTATAATTCATCCATTACATAAGATTGGAGAAATTTTCTATGCTCAAAATACTCCTGGCTCCAAGCGAAGGAAAGCGGCAGGGCGGTTCCGGAACCTTTGATCCCTGCGCACTCCTCTTTGAAGAACTTTGCCCGCTTCGCAAGAGGCTTCTCTCGGTTTACCGGGATATACTGCAAAGCGGTGATCCTCATAGATTGCAAACCCTCTTCGGTCTTAAAAAGGAGGAGGAGATCAAATACTACGCCGCATTGGATCCCCTGAAAAGTCCCGTACTCAAAGCGGTCGAGCGTTACTCGGGAGTGGCCTATCAATATCTGGACTACCCTTCCCTCCCCGCCGAAGCGAAAGAGTATGTCGACAGACAGCTCATTATCTTCTCCAATCTTTTCGGTCCGGTCCGGGCCAGCGATCCCCTTCCGGAATACCGCCTGAAACAGGGAAACCCCTTGGGTGAACTTCGCACAGAACAGGAATACAAAGCGGCAGCCACACCGCTGCTGGACCGATCACTCGATTCGGTAGATATTCTGGATCTTCGCGCCGGCTACTACGACAAATTCTACAAACCCTCCCATCCTCATACAACGATGAAATTTCTCAAAAACGGCAAAGTGGTCAGCCATTGGGCCAAAGCCTATCGGGGATGGGTCTTGCGTCATTTGGCGCTTAACAGGGTCGAAAGTCTCGAGGAGCTTTTAGCCCTCCCGATCCCGGGATTGGAGCTTTTGGAGATCCGGGAAAAGAAAATCCGCAGAGAAATCCTCTATGCAATCGATGAGGATGCGCTTTGAGCGGTCTAAATATCTAGGCAATCTTTAGCTAGGAAAAGGAGAAGTATGTTCGAAATAGGTGCAAAAATAGATGCGGGATGGTCCAGCGACAACAAGCAGAAAAAGAAATCGAAGAGCTCGGAAGACGCTTTGCCTCCCGAAAAGCATACACTGAAAATCCGCCTGGAAAAGAGGCGGGGGAAATGGGTCACCCTGTGCAGCCCTTTCCGGCTTCCCCGCGAAGAGAAATCTCGACTCCTCTCCTCTTTGAAAAAAGAGCTCGGCTGCGGCGGGACTTTCAAAGAGGAAACACTCGAGCTTCAGGGGAAACGATCCGAAGAGCTCCGGCAAGCCCTGAAACAGAGAGGCTTTTCCAAAACAAACTGACTCAGATCTCCCAGGACCGTCTCAGAGATTCGACCAGTTCATAGGCCGCATCCAAGCGTTTCTCCCGTCGAATTCTTTTGAGGTACCCCTCCATCGCCATCGCAGCGACACGGCGGGACTTGGGGCGCTTGCGTCGCAGATGCTCGAAGGCGATCGCTGCGTTGATCAGTCCCTTGACCGGCGAAGCCAGGGGGTCATTGCGCCGGCGGAGGGGATGCCACGCCTCCTCCAGCACTTCGTGCGCTTCGAAAAATTCCCCCCGGCTCAGACAATGGCAAAATGCTCTCAAAGCCCCATCGAGATCTTCATTCTCCCTCGGCATTGTCCAGAACCTTTCGGGGATAGAAACGCTTGATCCTGTATCCGTCTCGGCTCATCTCGTCTTCCGGATCGAAATCGTACTCTTCAAAAAAATCATTGAGAATGGCTGCCAAATATTTGAGCCGATCCTCTACCGGAAGCTCGGGGAAGGTCTCACTCAAAAAACTATAGAGATCCCGATCCTGCAATTGTGCCCGGGTATGAAGTTTCAAAATATTTCCCCGACTCAGATCCAGTGCTTTCTCAGACATCAGAGATACCCCCTTTTCACTATCCCTGCAGCCATCGCCAGGGAGTAGCCGTCATTGTTATATCCTACTTCGTGACATTTTTCACTTCTGTCCACGCAGAAAAAATCCCGATCTTCCACAATCTCCTCCCATTGTGTGATTTTGCATTCCCGGATATGTTCAGCCACGCTATCACATATCATTTTCACTCCTCGCTACTTCATATCTAGGGCAGTCTGGCAAGAAGTCATTGATCTTCCTTTAAAGTCTTTCAATGTTTCCGACCACCCGCCCCACGATCTCTACCTGATCGGGAGACAATACTTCCGGAGTATAGAGAGGATTATCCGAAATCAGTTCCACCATCCCGTCCGCGCGGCGGCGTATTCTTTTGATGAAAAGACCGTTTCCCGTCGCCGCCACGAAAATCCCGTCCTTACTCGGGTCCGTCTGCTCTCGATCGATAAAGACGATCGAACCGTCAGGCAGTGTAGGCTCCATCGATTCACCTTCCACATGAATCGCTTCGATTCCTTTGGAAGGATAAGCTCCGACCAGATTCTCCATCAGCGTGCGGTCCACATCGATATACTCATAATTCTCATTGAAGACATCCGCCCCTCCCCCGGCACTGGCTCGGATATCGGCGAAATAGCGGACTCGGAAAAATTTCCCTGTCTCTTCCACCAGCATCTCCGCCGGCTGATCAAAAAATAGCCAGTTGATGCTGATCTTTCGCCGGGCACAGAACTCCATGATCTCCTTGTAGGGAATGGAGCCCCTTTTTTTCATCGTGGCGAATGTCGCTTGCCCGATCCCCAGTTCCGCCGCGACATCTTTGTCGTAAACCTTTCCGCCGATCTTTTTCGTCGAAATGATATCCTTTATTCTCTCGATCACTTCATTGAAATCCACCATAACTGCTCCTTAGTGCATTAATATTCTTAATTATAGTATCAATTTCTTTAAAATATGTCATATTGAAATATTGTGAGTGTGTATTTTAAATTTATGAAACAATTCTAAAATAAAAGATTTGGAAAGGGATGAAATGAAAATCAGGAAAGATAGAAAAATCCTTCTTCAAGCCCTGAAGTCGGGCTTGTCGACAGCTGCAGAGCTTGCCGCCTATATTCGCAGACTTGAAAGTGCCTCGACAAGGCTTAGCCTCAGCTCTCAGGCGTAAACGGACTCTTTTTTTAACTTCTTAGCCAGGAGAGCATAGAAGAGTGCACGATATTTGTTGCGGTTTGAGCTGCCCATCTCTTGACACACCTCTTTGATCACCGCATCAAGTTTGTCATCACTCTCCGTAAGCCCCAGTTTCTTTTTCAAAAAGTTCTTCCGTACTCGTTCCAACTCCGAAGCATCGGAGCAGGAAACGGTCTCGGCATCTCTATTGTAGATCGATGGCCCCAAGCCGTTGGTTACCTTCTCGATCAACTCCTCGTCTAGATTGAGGTTGAGTTCTTTGGCCGCTTTTTTGTAAAGGGCCAGCTTCTCATCTTTTTTGCTCATGTTCCTTCCTCCTTATTATTGTTCTGTGGATACGATTATATTATGCCACAAAATATAAAGAGAAAGTTGCAAAGTAATTACATCGTATCACTATCAATCGTGATCACCGTATGGACATTCCCCCGGGGATTGAAATCCGCAACCAACTTCATATGTTTTGGCTTTAGTTTTCCATAGAGCGTGTCAAAAATCTCATTGGCCGCATTTTCGTGGGAAATGTAACGGTCCATAAAACTGTTGATATAGAGTTTCAGCGCTTTGAGCTCGATGACCTTTTTATCCGGAACATAGCTCAGATGGAGCGTCGCAAAATCGGGATAGCCCGAGCGGGGGCATCTGCACATAAACTCAGGAAGCTCAATATCGATTGTATACTCTTTTTCATGCTCATTGGACCAAAAATTCTCTGCCCTATTGATATCGAAATCTTTGATCTCTTTCTCGCCGTATTTCATTCTAAGACTCCTTATTGTCTCTCAGGGGATTGTAGCGCTCAATGAGCTCCTCCTCTTTGAGGACTCTTCCGGTGGCAAATCCCTGGATATAGTCGACCCCCAACTCTTCAAGCTGATGGATTTTCTCTTTTTTGTCCACCCATTTGGCCACGGTCGTGATCCCCATCTCCTGAGCCATATTGATGAAAGACTTCAGTATGGAGAGGTTTTTTCCCGCTTCCACATCGAAGGTATATTCCCGATCGAATCGGATCATATCGAAGGGGAAATGCCTGAGATATTCCATCGAGGCATTGCTGGAACCGAAATTGTCCAGGCAGAGCCGAACGCCGCTGCGCTTGATTCGCTTCAAACGCTCCAGATACTCCTCCAGCCGATGGTGCCGCTGCCGCTCATAGAGTTCGACGATCAGGCGGCGGGGCGTGATACGCGAGTTTTCGATCCGTTGGAAAAACTCTTCCATGAAATGCTCTTTGCGCAGGGAAAAAGGAGAGAGATTGAAACTCAGAGAGAGTTCCTCGTCCAAGAGCAAAGCATCTTCCAAAACGCGCTCCAAGATCAAAAGATCGTAAACATCCCCGAGATCCCGGCGGTTGATGATAGGAAGAAAATCGCGTGGGGCGATCGGATTTCCCGAAGCATCCCGCATTTTTACCGCCACTTCATAGATATCCTTCTTCCCGGTCTTCAGGTTTTGGAGGGGACGGAAATGAAATTCCAAATCTTTTCGCTCCAAAGCATCGACTACCGCCTGTTCCTCTTCGGAGAGACTACGCGCATCAGAGATTTTAGCCGTTTGAAGTGCACGATCAAAACTCTCCCTTTGAGCCAGGAGATCTCTCAACTGCTCTACCGCTTTGTCCGGATCGTCGATATTGTTTCGTATCACAGCAAAAGCGCAATCTATTTCTATTCCGTCGATCTCGGTGTGAGTCCTACAGAATCGCTCTAATTCTTTCCGCACCGTTTCAGGTTCATCGTTGAGCGCCAGAAGAAATTCTCCTCCGTTTTTCCTGCCGATATATCCATCCTTTATATTCTGCTCAACGATTGCATCATCGAGCACCTCGACAAATCGCTTCAGAATATTGTCGGTACGCCTGACACCAAAATTTTCATTAATAACATTCAGGTTTTTAATCTGTATCGCGGCAAGTGTTTTAGGACGATATCGGTAGATTCTTTCCAAAAAAGCGTCATAGTGATAACTTTCGGTGGTCCGGTCCAAGAGTGTCTCTTTTCTACTCAATTCGAGAGCGAAGAAGACAAAATAGACGACAACGAAAACCATACCGCTAAAAACAAGGATCGATTCCGTTCCGATTTTAAAGGGCTCTTCTCTGAAGAAAAAGACATAGGTCAGAAGCAAAACGAAAATTAAAACCGGAACGGTAATCCTCAGAGCGAGCTTGAAGTGACGGGCGCGTTCTTCACGGACGGAACGCAACATCAGACATCCAGGTGTTTGACATCTTTGGCATGCGTTTCGATGTAGTTTCTACGCGGTTCCACTTCGTCACCCATAAAGAGCATAAAGGTTTTATCCGCCTCCTCGAAATCTTCGATGGTGATCTGCAGGAGGCGGCGGTTCTCTGGATCCATTGTGGTTTCCCAAAGCTGCTCCGGGTTCATTTCCCCCAGACCCTTGTAACGCTGGATATAGGCGCCTTTTCGTGCAGAGGCCAGGATTTTATCCAGCAGCTCCAACAGGTCCTTGTCGCGGAACTCGTCGGTGAGCCGCTCCCGGATCTTGTCGTAGATGTAGAGGGCTTCGTTATAGTGGGGGTTGGTGAAGAGTTGGTCATCGACGATCAGTTCCTCCAATCCCTCGTTGGTCTGGACATAGTAATGGATCTTCTCCTCGGTGACATTGCGGTTGAGGATATTGTAACCGAGACTCAGAATATACTCTTCGAGTGCCGCCGCCAACTTTTGGTTCTCTTCTCCCACCATATCGGGATGTTCGATCATATAGCGGATCACTTCGGCCAGGGCAAACCGTTTGTCCAACTCTTTGAGGGTCATCTGATAATAGGCGACCAGTTTGAAGAGTTCGATCAGATCCTGCTTGCCCATACTCTCCGACTCCAGCACATCGATCCCGTTCTCGATCAGGAAATCGTTAAGCGCCTTGTCGTCCTTGAGGTAGGTTTCATTCTTCCCCTTTTTATAGCGGTAGAGGGGGGGCTGGGCCAGATAGAGATAGCCTTTTTCGATCACCGGACGCAGAAAGCGGAAGAAGAAGGTCATCAGCAGGGTCTGAATGTGACTCCCGTCGACGTCGGCGTCGGTCATGATGATGATTTTGTGGTAGCGAAGCTTCTCTTCGTTGAACTCATCACCGATCCCGCAGCCCAGGGCCGTGATCATATTTTTGATCTCGTCGGATTTGAGGATCTTTTCCAGACGTGCCTTTTCGACGTTGAGAATCTTTCCCTTCAGCGGCAGGATCGCCTGGAAGACCCGGTCACGCCCCTGCTTGGCGGAACCGCCGGCGGAGTCACCCTCCACCAGATAGAGTTCGCTGATACCGGGGTCCTTGCTCTGGCAATCGGCCAGTTTGCCCGGGAGAGTACCGACGCTCATGGAGTCCTTGCGCTTGACCAAATCTTTGGCCCGCTTGGCCGCTTCGCGCCCTTTGGCCGCCAGAAGGACGTGGTTCATGATCGCTTTGGCTTCAATGGGGTTCTCTTCGAGGTATTTGCTTATCCGCTCATAAGTGAATTTCTGTACCAGGGGACGGACATAGCTGCTCCCCAGCTTTCCTTTGGTCTGCCCTTCGAACTGGGGCTCGGGAACCCGAACGGAGACGACGGCCACCAAGCCCTCTTTGGTATCATCACCGCTGATTTTGGTGTTACGTTCTTTGGCGTTGGCGTTTTTGGAGATGTAGTTGGAGATGGCCCGGGTCAATCCGGCACGAAATCCCGCTTCGTGGGTCCCGCCGTCAGCGGTTTTGATGTTGTTGACGAAACTAATAACTTTATCGCTGTCGGCATTTTGGTACATAAAGGCCAGATCCATCTCGATATCGTCCGCCTTCCCCTCGAAGAGCTGGGGGGAGGAGAGGAGTTCTTTGGTATGCATATCCTCGACGAATTGGCGGATACCCCCCTCGAAGTGGTAACTCTCTTTGAGGCCGTTGCGCTCATCTTTGAAATCAATGGTGATACGGGAGTTGAGATAGGCTAGCTCTTTGAAGCGCTTGGTGAGAATCTCGTCTTTGAACTCCACCGTTTCTGTGAAAATGGTGTGATCGGGCCAGAATTCAATCTTGGTTCCTGTCTTGCGAGTCTTACCGGTCACTTCCAAGGGTGTGACGGGGATCCCCTTCTCAAACCACTGCTCATAAACCTGTCCTTCCCTAAAAACAGTCAAATGGAGTTTTTCGGAAAGCGCATTGACGACAGAGACCCCGACGCCGTGCAGACCCCCGGAGACTTTGTAGGTATCCTTGTCGAATTTTCCACCGGCGTGAAGCACCGTCAGAACCACCGTCGCCGCAGGAATCTTCTCGGTAGGGTGCTCTGCGACGGGAATCCCCCGCCCGTTATCTTCGATGATCGCCGAACCCTCGCCGGTGAGGGTCACTTTGATCTTGTCACAATAGCCCGCCATCGCTTCGTCGATGGAGTTGTCCACCACTTCGTAAATCAGATGGTGCAGCCCTTTGACCGAAGTGTCCCCGATATACATTCCCGGGCGCTTGCGGACCGCTTCGAGCCCTTTGAGTACTTTGATATTTCCGGCACCGTATTCAGCCATAAATCACGCTCCATATCCCGGGAATGTCCCGGAAAAATTATAAAATCATTAGATTATATCGAAAAAAGGTTGCTGAAGGGCTAAAAAGAGGGCAAAGTGAAAAGTGGGCGTCTAAAGAATTTTGAGAACCTCCACCGTTTCCCCGGCATCTTTGTCTCCCTCATCTTCGGAAGTATAGAGCAGACCCACCGGCCCCAGCATATTGGTCAGGATGGCGCTGGTCCCGCTCTTTTTCCCCTGGAAATCCACGAAATACTCCCCGGATTCCAGGCGCAGATTGCAGGCGGTAAACTCTGCCTTTTTGGAGCGCTTTTTAAAGGGCTCTCGCAATGTGGCCCTCACCCGTTCGATGGGGTTTTGGGTATTTTGGAGCTTCATAATCAGCGGAACGACATAAAGCAGCGCCGTGACCGTCGAAGAGTAGGCAAAACCCGGCAGCGCCACGATGAACTGATCTCCCCGGCGGGCCACCATAATATGCTGCCCGGGCTTGATCCTCACCCCTTTGAAAAGGACTTCGGCATCCAGGGCATAGACCACATCTTTGACGAAATCGAAATCCCCCACGCTCACCCCGCCGGTACTCACGACGATATCGGCCTGGACCAGGGCATTGTCCACCGCTGCGGCGATCCGTTTCCGATCATCCCCCACACATCCCATATGGATTGCCTCGGCCCCGTAGCGCTCGACGATAGCACCGATGGTGTAATTGTTTGAGCTGCGGATCTGCCCGGTGTGACTTTGGGGCTCCCCCAGCTCCAAGAGCTCCGATCCGGTGGCCAGGATCGCCACCCTCGGCTTGGCATAAACGGTCACGTGGCAGCGGTTGAGACTGGAGAGCACTCCGATCTGGGGATAGTCGATGGGGGTTCCCGCGGCGATCAGCCGCTCACCTTCGACATAGTTCTCCCCCACCGGCCGGACCGAAAAACCATAGGGCACCGGCTCGTCGATGATGATCTCATCCCCCTCGACAGTGACATTCTCGATCGGGATCAGAGTATCGCTCCCCGGGGGCATCAGGGAGCCGGTAAAAGTTTTGATCGCTTCCCCAGGCCGAAGCTCCTCCAGCTCAGAGTTTCCGGCGGGGTTGATCCCAGAGATCTTCAATCGACCCAGCGCCAAATCCTCGTGACGCACCGCATAACCGTCCATCCCCGAAGTGGGGGCTTCGGGAGAATTCTCCTCGGCGACGATATCCTCCGCGAGAATATATCCCCGGGCCGAAAGCAGAGGCCGACGCTCCATTTTATAGGTTCCGATTTGCTGTTCGTTTAAAATTTTCATCGATTCATCAAAATGCATAAAAGACATTGAAAAGTTCCTTTTCAAAGTTAATAGTTAACAGTTAATAGTGAAAAGTTATGGTGCGGACTATGCCCGCGTTTAAAATAAAGGCTTTGCGCTGCAACGCAAACCGAAATCATTCACCTTTCACCATTCATCATTCACCGCTTTTGGCCTCCGGCCAAAAGCCCCGCTCCCTCCATCGGCGTGCTGCGATCTTCGGCATAGATCCGCTTCCCGCCGACAACATCATACTTCCAAATGGGAGCGTTGGCTTTGAAATCCTCCACGAACTCGTCGATCAGTTCCAATGCCACCCGGCGTCTGGGGGAAAAGACCGCCGCCACATAAGAAGAAGTATGCACCGGGACATCACCGATGGAGTGGGCCATTTTGATCTTCGCCCCCCGCTGTGCAGCCCGCTCCTGCCAAGCATCGAACCAGTTGCGCAGCACCGGCTCGTAAATGTCGAAACTCAGAGCTTCGATCCCATCCTCCGCCCGGATCGTCCCCACAAAGGGGACATAGGCCCCATAGTTGGATTCAGACTCCTCATCCAGCCAGCGCCCGAAGATCTCTTTCACATCTAGCGGACCATTGTAAAGCTCCATCCCTCCAGAACCATTCTCTTTCTCAAACTCCTCACTCCTCACTCCTCACTCCTCACTCGTGAATTCGCTCATCCGCCGCACACCGGCGGCAAGATCGAAACCCTGTCCCCGTCTTTTAGAGGATGGTTGGGATCTTTGACCATCACATCGTTAACGGCCACGGCACACTTCTCCAGCCAGGGGCGGATCGTCTCCTCTTCAAAGAGCACCTTGGAGAGCTCCGCTAGGGAAGAGACTTCCAGCTCCATCGGCTCTCGTGCGATCGGCCCCAGAAACTCCACTTTGACCATACTAACCCCCCTCACTCGGAATCGGAACGATTATACCAAAAGGGAAGCTTGGGATATAATGGCACGAGTGAATGAGGAATGAGGAATGAGGAATGAGGAATGAGGAATTAGAGAACACTTTGCGTAAGAAGGTATTTACATCAAAAAAAATCCAAAATCCAAAATCCAAAATCTTTCATCCTTCATCTTCCATCCTCCATCTTCTATCTTCCATCCGGCATAAGACTCTCAAAGGAGCCTTATGCTGAAATTCGGCTCCATCTCCTATCTCAACCTCCTTCCCTTTCAAGTCTATATGAAGCGGCGCACCCCTTCGACCCAATTTGCCCAAATGCTTCGCTGGCAGCGGGCGGTTCCCAGTGTCATCAACCGCCGCTTCAGACGCCACGAGATCGATGCAGCCTTTATCTCCAGCATCGCCAGCGCCAAAGCGCCCTGCACCGATCTAGGCATCGTCGCCGACGGGGCGGTACGCAGTGTGCTGTTGATCCCCGGGAGCCGGCAGGATGACCGGGAATCCGCCAGCTCTAATGCCCTGGCACAGGTTCTGGGATTGGAAGGAAGAGTCCTCATCGGAGATAAGGCGTTGGTCCATTATCTCGAGGGAGGTGAGGGAATCGATCTGGCAGAGGTTTGGAAAGAACGCACCGGACTCCCCTTTGTCTTTGCCCGCCTCTGCTACACCCGCAACGGCAAAAAAATCCGCCGGCTGGCCCGAGACTTCGCCCGCCGGGAACGGCACCGCATTCCGGGCTATCTACTCAAACGCGCGGCGGCCAAGCGAGATATCTCTCCCAGAGAGCTGCAGTGGTATCTGGAACATATCGACTACCGCCTCGGATGGAAAGAGAAAAAGAGCCTTCAGCGCTTCTTGAAAGCGGCTAGACGATTGAGAATGGAAAATTGAGAATGGCGAATTTAGGATTCTTTTTTTCTGGTTCCCACGTTAACGTAGGAATCCACACGATAGCTATTACAAGCATATGCATATGCATTCCCACGCGCAGCGTGGGAACGAGGAGAGGAGAAAAAGGAATATAGAGGTTGCGGAGGCCTCACCCTACTCTTTGGGCTCCAGCGTTTCAATCGCCTTTTCGATCCGCGCGATCGTCTCCTCCTTGCCCAAAATCGCCATCACCTCATCCATCCCGGGACCGCTCATCTTCCCCAGCAAAGCCACCCGCAGAGGCTGGCCGATCTTTCCGAAACCGATCTCCCGCTCCTTGACAAACTCTTCCATCAGCCTATGGTAATCGCTGGGTAGATGAAGTCCCTCAGCCTCCCGAAGCTTGGCGGCAAAGGCACGCAGAATCTCGAAGGCTTCCCCTTTGAATGCCTTTTTGACCGCTTTGGGATCGTATTCGGCGGGGGCTTCGAGGATCATTTGGATATTCTGCGCCAGCTCCACAAGGGTTTTGCTCCGCTCTTTGGTAGCATCGAGCAGAAATTCCATCCGGTCGTGATCGCCGATCGAAACCCCGAAATCCTCCAGGAGTTTCGCCAGCTTCTGATTGGGGGTGTTTTTGATGTAGTGAGCGTTGAGCCAGAGGAGCTTGTCCAGATTATAGCTCGAAGCGCTCTTGTTGATCTCGTGGGGATCGAACCACTCCAGCATCTCTTCGCGGCTGAAGATCTCCTGATCCCCGTGGCTCCAGCCCAGGCGCACCAGGAAATTGAGTAGCGCTTCGGGCAGGAAGCCCTGACGTTTGTACTCCATCACATCCATCGCACCGTCCCGTTTGGAGAGCTTGCGGCCCTGCTCGTTGTGGATCATCGGCACGTGGTAGAAGCGCGGCGGGGTCAAACCCAACGCTTCGTAAACCACCAGCTGTTTGGGAGTGTTATAGAGATGGTCGTCTCCCCGGATTACGTCGGTCAATCCCATCAGGGCATCATCGATCGCGACGACGAAGTTATAAGTCGGCGTCCCGTCACTGCGAGCGATGATGAAGTCATCCACTTCACTGGCGGCGATCCGGATCTCCCCTTTGACCCCGTCGGTAAAGACGATCTCCCCTTCCGTGGGGGCTTTGATCCGAATCACCGGGGCCACCCCCTCCGGAGGCGTCCCGGTGAAATCCCGGTAGCGGCCATCGTAGCGGGGACGTTCGCCCCGCGCCATCTGCCCCGCGCGCAGAGCGTCGAGCTCCTCTTTGCTCATATAGCACTTGTAGGCTTTACCCTCTTCCAGGAGCTGATCGATGTATTTTTTGTAAAGGTCGAAACGCTGGGATTGATAGACCACATCTCCGTCATAATCGAGACCTACCCAGTCGAAGGCTTCCAGAATGGCGGAAAGCGCCTCCTCCTTGTTCCGGCTCAGGTCGGTATCTTCGATCCGCAGAAGGAACTTTCCGCCGTTACGGCGGGCCCAGAGCCAGGAGAAGAGGGCCGTGCGCAGGCCCCCGATATGCAAATACCCCGTGGGAGAGGGGGCGAAACGGGTAACAACCATCATTGTGCCTTTGTCAAGAAATCTTTGAGGGAATTTTACCCCAAAAGGGTTAAGGGCACCTCTGAAGCCCCTGGATGTGCATCACATCACCGGCTTTTGTCTAAGCAAGGCGCACTTTTAAAGTCCTGACCATAGCCAAGTCGAAAAAGTGCAACGACGCATAGGCGAAAGCTGGTGAATGCCAAAAGGGTGGGCTTTAGATGCACCTTTGGGAAGGAGTGTATTCGGGAACAATCTCTTTGAGTAAGACCCGCTTATCTTTCGCCTCCAATAGGTGCCGGATATCTGCGCGGAGCTTTTCGATGGGATAGTTGCTCCGTCCCGCCACATAGATCGACTCGTAACGGGTCTTGCACTCGGCATCATTAATCAAAAGCTCTTCGTAGAGTTTTTCTCCCGGGCGCAATCCGGTGTAGACGATATCCACCTCCCCCTCTTTACCGTAGAGGCGGATCATTTTCCGGGCCAGATCGACGATCTTGACCGGCTCCCCCATATCGAGGATAAAGAGTTCTCCCCCCTGGGCCATCGCCGCCGCCTGCAAAACCAGTTGACACGCTTCGGGGATCAGCATAAAATAGCGGGTCATCTCCGGATGGGTCACCGTCACCGGACCGCCCGCTTCGATCTGGGCTTTGAATTTGGGGACCACACTTCCGCTGGAACCCAGGACGTTCCCGAAACGTACCGAAACGATCTCTGTCCTGTCATTGGGAACATTCTGGGCATAAAGCTCGATGATCCGCTTGGTGGCCCCCATCACATTCGTCGGGCGCACCGCTTTGTCGCTGGAGATATTCACCACTTTCTCCACCCCGTAGCGGATGCTCAGATCGATGACATTCATCGCTCCCAGAATATTGTTCTCTATCGCTGTATCGGGATTGAGCTCACAGAGGGGCACATGTTTGAAGGCAGCGGCGTGGATGACAACGTCGGGGTGCTCCGCTTTGAAAACCTCCTCCAGCCGTTCCCTGTCCAGCACAGAAACCAGGCGGGGAACGATCCGATCCTTTTCCAACTCTTCGCTGATGCGGTAGAGATTGTATTCCGAATTCTCCACCAGAATCAGACGCTTCGCCCCATAAGCGAGACACTGACGGCAAATTTCACTTCCGATACTCCCCCCGGCGCCGGTGATGAGAATCCTTTTTCCCTGAAGAAATGCCCCGATGGCCTCCCGGTCCAGATCCTTGGGCCGACGGGCAAGCAGCTCTTCGATGGGAATCTCTTCCAAACGCTCCTTCCCCTCACCCAGAAGACGAATTTTCTTGATCTCCCGGACCCCCAGATTTTCAAGACGTTCGATCAGACGGTTGAGCTCTTTCGCTTCCAGTTCCTCCGCGACGATCACCGTATGGATCCGGTAACGTCCGATCAGTTCTTCAAGCCGGTCCGGAGCGTATATCCTCAGATTTTCAATGCGGCTTCCCTCCAGACCGGGGTCCTTCCAGGCGACAATCGCCTCCGGCTTGTAAGCAGATTCGGCCTGGGTGACCGCCTTGATCACAGCGGGACCACCTCCACCCGTCCCCACAATCAGGGTCGGTTTGTACCCGCCACGTATCCCCGATTCCATCAGCACCCTTTTGGCCATACGCAGACCGCTCAGGAGCAGGAAAGAGAGGAAAAAGTCGATGATAAAAACACTTCTAGGAAAGGGCAGGAAGTCGCTACGGAAAAAATAGAGAACAATACCGAAGAGTCCATAAGCCACGATGTGGGCTTCCAGCACACGCCGCACATCTCCTAAACCGAAAAAACGCCAGACAATTCGATACTGCCCCCGCCAAGCCATTGCCGCGATCTTCAGAGCCGTTAGCACGGTATAAATGAGCCAAAAGTGGTCCAAATATTTGGGAGGAATATGAAAATTGAAACGGAGAAGATAGGCGCTGTAGAGTGTAAATAATGAGAGTAGGATATCCGCCAATAGAAAAAAGATGAAGCGTTTTCCGGCAGTAGGATGCAGCCACTTTTCCAGGTTCATACCAACTCCCGCCGCAAGACCGACGCCACCCGTTCCACATCTTCTCGGCCCATCGCGGTTCCGCTGGGCAGACAGAGTCCTCGTGCGAAAAGTTCCTCGCTCACTGCTCCCCCGTAACATTTTGCCCCGGCGAAGAGGGGCTGGCGGTGCATCGGTTTCCAGAGAAGACGCGCCTCGATATTCGCCTCTTCCAAGGCTTGAATGATCCGCATCGGATCCCCCTGGGCCAAGGTCAGGGTTGTCAGCCATCGGTTGCCCCGGCTACCGGGGATCTCAGGCATCCATTCGATCCCCTCCAAATCACTGAGTGCCTCCCGGTACCACTCGAAGATCTGCCGCTTCTCCTCGATCCGCTCCGGCAAAATTTCCATTTGCCCCACACCGATAGCCGCCAGGACATTGCTCATACGGTAGTTGTATCCCAATTCTTCGTGCTCATACCAGGGAAAAGGCTCCCTCGCCTGAGTGGCAAGTTTTCTCGCATGGGCGATCGCCTCTTCTTCATCGGAGACCAGCATCCCTCCACCACTGGTGGTGATGATCTTGTTGCCGTTGAAAGAATAGATTCCGAAGCGGCCGAAGGTCCCACTCTGGCGTCCATTCAGTGTAGCCCCCAGGCTTTCGGCCGCATCTTCGATCAGAGTGACTCCGTGGGCTTCACAAAGCTCGGCGATTTGATCTACCTTGGCACATTGGCCATAGAGATGGGTCAGAATGAAAGCCTTGGGTTTCTCCCGCAGGATCGCCTCTTCCACCAGCTTGGGATCGGCATTCCAATGCTTGTCGGAATCGACAAAGACCGGCTCGGCCCCCTGATAGAGGATCGGAGCTACCGATCCGACAAACGTAAAAGTCGAGGCGAGCACCCGGTCCCCCTCTCCCACTCCGGTGAGGCGCAGGGCCAAATGAATCGCCGCCGTCCCCGATGAGAGCGCCGCTGCAGCCTTTACCCCGGAAAAAGAAGCAACCGCCTCCTCGAAGCGATCCACGAAGGCCCCCAGCGGCGCGATGTAGTTGCTTTCGAAAGCCTCTTGGATATAACGAAGTTCATTCCCACCCATATGAGGAGGAGAGAGGTAAAGACGTTTAGACATGGCCACCCTTTATTGTCTGCCATAGAATGGACAAATCTTTCCTGATCGACCACTCTTCGAGATATTGACGGTTGATCCGGACCTTTTCAGGCCAGATCACTTCGCGATTGTGACGCTCCGGATCTTCTACTCTGGCCAGAAGCTCCTCCTCGTTTCGAAACCTCAGCGATGCCGGGCCGGTGATCCCGGGAGGTACGGAGAGGATGATTCGATCCTCTCCCTCCAATCGATCGGCAAAACCCGGCACATCGGGACGAGGGCCCACCAGGCTCATCTCCCCTTTTAAGACATTGAAGATTTGCGGCAACTCGTCGATCTTGAGACGGCGAAAGATTTTTCCACTCCGGGTAATCCGGGGATCGATCCCGGTTGTCACCGTCGAATCGAATCCTTCGATTTGCTTCATCGTTCTAATCTTGATAAGACGAAAAGGGCGTCCCCCTTCTCCAATCCTCTCCTGAAGGAAAAACCCGTTTTCTCCCGTTTCAAGAGCAGCGATGACCCACGCCACAGCAATCACGGGAAGCAGCGCAGGAAGGAGCAGGAGTGAGAACGACAAATCAAAGAGCCTTTTAATTCGCCTTTTATGCCGTGTAAACATCCTCACCTCTTGAGACGATAGATCCGGGTATAGGGAGAAAGAACAACCGGCTCGAACAAACGATCATCATAATTGCCCAACATAAACATTTGCACATAGAGCGACCTAAAGGTTTGATTGTCCATCAAAATGATCCGGCGGTAGCTCTTCAGATAAACGGCACTGTATTTCCCCTCCGGACGATAGTTAAAGGTCTCTGTCTTGATCTTCATGTCCTTCTGCAGGGCCGCTACTGCCAAACGTTTTAACGGAATCTTTTTCTCTCGCCCCTCAAGAAGATATCCCGATTTCAGATCAAGGAGAAGGCCATTGGAGAGTCGGATCATATCTCCCTCCCCTCCAATAGGGGTCGTCGTCATAAACAAAGGTTTCCTCAGAGCTTTTCCTGTCTTCAGATCCAGGTCGCCGAAGAGCATAACCGTCGGGAAGATCCCCATCATCCGATAGGGAAGATAGAGATAGATTTCCCGACTCTTTTTTGGAAGGGGATACGAATCGGCAGCCAAACGGTCGAGTAGCAGGCTCGGATCATTCTTGGAAAAAATCCTAGGGGCCACTTTTCGATGTTCGGGGTCCGTGACATAACTCTCAACTGCCAAGCGTGCCAAATTCGCCGCCAAAGTCGGAGAATCGGTCTGAAGGATTTTCGAAACGATAAAATTGTCTTCGTCGTGTTTCCCGCCATCGATGAGCGTACAGGTATCGGAGTAGAACCAGATCGGATAGCCATAATCCCACCAAGAAATCGTATAGTCCCGGGAAGAGGCATTCCGATCCAGTTTCACCAAATCTTTCACCTCGTCCCGGTTAAACACTGTAGGGACTTTATATCCGATGATATGTGTAATATTGGGGTAAAGCATCGCGAGTGTGGCAATAACAGGCAGTCCGAGTGCCAGGCGACGATCTTTGAGCTGCTCTCCAATCCACACAAAGAGATAAACCGCCGCCAATGCCGCCACAGGAACCGCATAAACGGTAAAACGCAAACCACCCCACCAGGCAAAGAAGCCGATTCCCATCAATGGCAACGATAAAACGAAAGGCCGATATTTCCAAAGCAGCAGCAAATAACCGATCAGCGCGAGGAAAAAGGCAGGAATCGATCCGCTGATACGATCGGCAAAAATTTCAAAGGGGATCCTCCCGGCCTCCCGAACCGTCTGATTGACCGCAAAGAAGTGTAGTTTCCCTTCGGTATTGGTTCCGGTAACCACATAGGTTTGGACCTTGTGCCAGATCAGAGGGAAGACATCCCCCAGGACCAGAAAGAGCACAAAAAGTCCCCCAGCACTCCAAATGAGTTTTTGAAGTGGAATGTTCGCCCGGCACAGAAAAATATAGAGCCCTCCGATCAGGAGCAGATGAACCCCATACTCCCAGGGAACCGGAAGTTTGAACGGGGTCAGAGCAACGAAGACAAGGATCAGAGATTCATAGGTCACCCGCTCTTTTCGATGCTGCCAAATGAGATAGGCGGCATAAATCAAGCCCATCGCGAAAACGATCGCCCTCCCCTGATCATAGAGAAAAGGATAAAGAGCAATAGCGATCGCAGCGTAAAGGGCAGTCTGAAGCCGAAAGTCGACAACACTCTTCATCAAAAAATAGAGAATGAACATCGGCGCCATAGCGCTGAACATATCTGTATCGTAATAACCGAACATCGTGCGGTTGTAGTAACTCCAGGTGATCGAAGCCAGCAAAGCCGCCAAAAATCCCCAAAGAGTCCGGCCGAACAAGCTTCCGATGAGGACCACAGGGATGACAACCAATGAAGAAATGAAACCGGAAAGGTAGAGAATAACCGTCTCTAGACTTAAATGGGTCCATTTGACGATCCACGTACTGATCGCCACAAGGCCGTAATCCCAGAACCGGGGAATTCTCGGGTTATTTATATGCATTCCATAGAGTGCTTGCTGCACTCCCGAAGCAAAGAAATAACCGTCGTTGGTATTGATCATCAATTGACCATTCCAGAAAAACTCGGGATGCCGGATGGCCCACTGTATCCATATAAAACGTACGACCACACTAAAGAAGTAGGCTATCGCTATCAATAAAAGCAATTTCCCATTATGGATTCTTCCTTGGTGACTTTCATTCCAAAATTTCATCGTAGCCTCTTGTATAAATATCGTTTGACACTTCCTGGAGAGATATTGACCAGAAAAAGAGCCAAGGCATAAAGATAAGCATCAAAATTATAGCCTAGCGTCCGTATTACTTCGATTCGGTCACGAAAATCACGCCAAGCCTTCTTGATGCCTCCCCTGCGGTCAAAAAAAGAGGGGCTGACCCGAACCCGAACAAGCACCTCGGGGATATTGGCGAAACGACATCCATCCTCAAAACCCTTCATCCACATTAAGGTATCTTCATTCCGCAGTGATTTCGTGGGGTAGAACCCCGCTTTTTCGAAAAATGTGCGACGGTAGAAAGCGGTGACATGCGCCAATGGCACCCTCTTTTTGAAAAAACAATACATTTCATCGTGAGTCAGAGGATAGGTTACCTTTTTTATGTACTCACCATCATCAGAAAACTCCTCAATATATCCCCCCACTACGTCGATATCAGGATGAGCCTCCATAAAATTAAACTGTTTTTCTATACGGTAAGGCATAGATATATCATCTGCGTCCATTCTGGCAATATACTTATATTTATCTACAGCCAACTTAAGTAAACTGTTGAGGCTATAAGCCAAACCAAGATTTTTTTTATTTTCTCCAATAAATTTAATATTTCCTTTTTTAAATTCAGAATAAAGGAAATTTTTTATATTTTCATTAATTTGACCATCAATCCATATATGGATATCGGCTTTAATGGTCTGCTCATATAGGCTTCCTAATGATTCTCTTAGAAGAGGCAAGCTGTCCCCTTTATAAACGCTCATTATAACAACTATACTTTTCATAATTCAAAACTTGCTTTCTCTGGGAATTTATCTTCTAAAAAATTTGTCAATTTCTTTAAAATATCATCAGACTCTTCATCTCTATAGTTGTCATAAATAGAAACAAAATTAAAATTAGCATCTTTTAATTCTTCCAAGATGGACTCAAGAGCTGTATAAGAAGTGATATTGGCATAGTAAAAATCATTATATTTATATGGATAAAATTTTCCGGTTGCTAAATGATAATATCTATAAAGATATTGAGTTAAATCATTGTCGCTCCTAAATCTATTCTTGGAACACTCAAGCATGGGTTTTTTGAATCTTTCATAGACCTCTTTGAGAACTGAGAGAGTGTATGGCTGTGCATTATGCCAGTGGGATATAAAAAAATATCTCCTATATAAGTTAAGTAATAGAAAATTACTTATTTTATCCTTCATGGAATAAGTAGGATTAAAAAATACATTCCTCTTGTCTTTTATTTTACTTGGGGTGGTTATAGAATTTATTAGTTTAATATTATTATTAAGGGATTTTACCCAGCTTGAGTCATCTCTTAAAAATTGATATATCCTATTTCTCGGAATCCAGCCGTGCACCAGAAAATCAACAGGTTTATCATCCACAAAAAATCTATCTTTAGTAAGTCTATTAAATATAAGAAAATCATCATTTAAATAAATAAACTTTTCACTGACATTTTTTAGGTTTGCCAAATTCATTTCTATTGAAGAAGAATTGAAAGTAGGTAAATGGGTTTTATCAAAATACAATTCTTCATGTATTATAAGATTTATTTTCGGATGATCGAAATTCAACCATTCCGGCTTCTGCCCATTTGTTATCAAATGTATTTTATTATACCAAGGGCAATATTTTTCTATACTTCTCAAGGCATATTTAAGTGTCTTTGTGTCCCTGTATCTAATGATACCTTTATCATTATCATACATATTGCACAAATCAGGAGAATAATAGTCTTTTGATTTTTGCCAATCCTTATCATTTGCATCAACCCAAGGCAATACAAAATCTATTTCGTCAGACATTATTCATCCTCTGTTTTCAACAATTATACATTAGATTTGTTGTCTATTTATCATTTCATCAGCTCCTCATATATTCGCAGATAATTCTCGACCATTTTTTGAGGTGTATATTCCGCCAAATAACGGGAATGTGCTTTTTGAGCATATCCTGCCCCCACCTGTTCATATCCATCGATAGCCCGCACAAGACTTTCAATATTTTCCAATTCAAAAAAACGCACCTCATCTTCGGTAAAGATCTCCCGAAAGAGGGGAATATCCGAACATATAAGCGGCTTTCCCTTGCAAGCGATCTCCTGAAGTGCCAAAGGAAAGCCCTCAGAGCGGGAAGCAACGATAAAAAAATCTATCTCGGCAATGAACGAAGCGATATCGCTGACATATCCGTGAAACAGAACTCTCTTTTTTACTCCAAGTGTTTCGGCAAGTGCTTCAAGACTCCTGGTCTCTTCCGTTCTGGCCCCAGCTACGTGAAGCTCATAGCGAGGGAGCTTTGTCAATGCCCGGATAATCTGATCGACTCCTTTTCTCCGGTTAAGCCCCCCTGCAGAAGCGATAACTCCGATACGCACCCTCTTCTCAGTGTATATCTTTTTTTTATCACTAATAGGGGAAGGACACTCAACTCCATTATAGATGCAATAATAATCTCGCTTTTGCCAGAGCTTACGATAATAGGATTCAGCATGGTGAGAAAGAACAACGATTCGATCATACCCGTTTGTAGCCCATTCCCAAAGCCAAAGGAGCAACCCTCCCTTCACTTTCCCATAAGAAAATAACAGATCTTCTTTTGCATAATTATGTAAAGTGGTAACGGTTTTTGTGCTGCTAAAATTTTTTCGGTGTATTGCGACGAAAAGATCTGCCTTGATCGTGTGTGAATGGACAATATCGAAATTCGAAAAATCTAGAGGCGAGAAAAAAGAGAGTTTTTTTGTCGGTACAGAAAAATCAAGCTTCTCCCTGTCCGTGCGCTCTTCCAGATAGAAAACAACTACTTCATGTTCCGAAGCCAGACCATGAGCGAGTTGATGGACCACCTTGATGGGCCCGCTTCGAATCAGAGAGGGAACGACAAAAGCAATTCTCATTGATCCACCTCAAATGATGATGGCTCAGGCAAAAGCTTGTCAAAAATCTCAATGACCCTTTTTTTGGCCCACTCGAATGATTCTTCCTCCCCAATAGCTTCGCTGTCGTTAAGACATACCATTCGGTATCTTCCCGAGAGCAATGCCTCTTCCAGCTCTCCTCGTTCAATCCCTTCGGGTGTTAAGGTTAGATACTTCGTATCTTTCATAGAAACAGGAATAAAATTTCCTTTTGCAAGCTGCCAATAACGAAAAAGGTATTGATTGACATCTTCACAATCTCGAAAACGGGATCGCATAGTTTTCTCCAGTCTGTCCCTCTCCAAATCCCACACTTCTTTAAAAGTTGACTTAAGAAAGGGCTGAGGCATATGAGGATCTACAAATCCTGTAAATCTGGGCCAGGGGAGTAATGCCGCATTCCGGATCATCTCTTTCCCATACAAGAGAGAAAACCACTTGGGCAAGTTCTCTTTTATCGCCTGATGTTTGCTGAAATGTCTATTAAGTATCTCCACGGCATTTAATACAAAATGCCCTACACCTATTGAGGATGAGAGTGCATTACTGACTGCCACATCACGTGGCAACCCCCATTTGAAGAATCTCTCCTCTTTTACAGCCTTTATAATGAATGTATCATCATTGAAGTAAACAAATTGTTCAGATAAATCTCTGATTTTATGCATAGATATTTCCAAAGGGTTGGCATTAAATACCGGGAGATATTCTTTGTCAATATAGTCCTGATGATTGACAATGTTGATTTTGGGGTGTTCTCTATTTAACCAAGTAGGCAGATGACCGTAACTGACAAAGTGTATCTTTCTTACCCAAGGTGTGAACTTTTCAAATGCCCTGAAGATGTATTTAAGATTTTGCCAATCTCTGAAACGAATATTACGGTTATCTCCATTTTCCCCTGAAAATCTTTCTCTATCTTTTTGCCACTCAGGATCGTTACCATCCACCCACAAGAGAACAAAATCTATGTTACTCAAGACTCGCTCCGTAAAGAGCATCTTCGAACAAAGATTCATATTTTTTGTAAAAATGCTTTATATCGAAATGTTTTTTGGCATACTCATAGGCATAGATTGACATACTCTTCAGTTTATCTCTATCTCGATCCAAGGATCCAATAATGGACACCGCATCTTCAATGATCATCTTCTCGTCATCTCCTTTGATCAGAAAACCATTATACGCATTTTTTACATGCTTCGAGATCCCACCAACATCTGTTGAAATGACGACGACTCCATGTGCCATCGCCTCCATAATAGCCATTGGGAACCCTTCTCTACTTGATGTCATCAGTAGAATATCCGCATCAGAATAATATGGATCAAGATCGTAGACTTTTCCAATAGCATCTATATTTTTACTGTCCATATGATTAGGAGAAACTCCTACGAATTTAAATGAGATATCCTTTAATTTTTTTGCAACATCCCGAATAAGATGCAACCGTTTTACAGGGGCATCTCTTCCAACATATAGAACCTTCAAAGACTTTTTATCTTGATGCGAATCCACTAAATTACGAATAGATACACCATTTTCTATCAAAATATTCTTATTTTTCATCTTAGGGTCGATTCCAAGCTTTTCCATTAAATAGGAATAATTTTCTTTTGTACCCTCATCAATAAATATATGTGTATCGATCAAGTCACTTTTGTAGATAGAATAATATTCAAGATTACCATCCATTGCATGAAACAATTCTATTACTTTTAATTTGTCATAAATTCTTGTATTTAAAACATCGTAAAAAAGGCCACTACGGGAGCCAAATAATATTTTTAAATTCGAGTTTTCAATCATTATTTGCATATATCCCGCAACGAGCCATCTCCCCAAAATATAATTCGACAACCAGGACAAATCTATCAATTGTGTCAATCGTCTATATTCATTACAAAAATGTCTATCCCTGCTTTTACTCGTCAACAGGGTAATGCTTTTATGTTTCTGAGCCACCTTTAATATTTCCGAATGTACCTTTTCTGCACCCCCCATATCGCACGTATTAAAAACAAACAATATATCCGTATCGATGTGCATTGGATATAGGTACCAACCATATCTCCCCATCATCATCAATATATTTTTCAAAGGCTCTTTTAATATTTCTTTCGACATATTACCTATATCCACGATCAAATATTTAGCGACCCTCCAGTCGAAAGCATTGATGGAGATTTTTTTTATCTTGTATAGTAAGTGCCAAAATTTGGCTAATATGTTCTTTTTGTAACTTGATATTTGATCCCTACTTTGAGATTTGGTAATTGAATCTTGATGCACACGATAATAGAGGAGTTCTTCATCAATTTTCACATATTTAATACCATCAGAAATCATTCGCAACCACAAATTATAATCTTCAGCATGTTTTGCATATCGATTATATCGATAACGCTTCAGCAATGAAGCCTCTGTCATCAAGGTTGGATGCGCTAAGCAATTTCTGACAGGTAGCATCTCAATAAGTTCATTCAATTTTCTACAATTTTTATCATCTTGCCAAATTCCTATAAATCTATTATGCTCATCTATAAGTCTAATCGTTGAAAATAATACTTTTGTATTATCTTCTTTTAAAACATGGATCTGTCTTTCCAATCTTTCCGGTAGAGAAATATCATCTGCATCCATCCGCGCTATATATTTCCCCCTCGCCAGATCAGTACCTAAATTCAAGGAGTAAACAATCCCCATGTTCTTTTTATTTCTCACGTATCTAATTCTAGGGTCATTGTAACTGGTAACAATCTTGGCTGAACCATCCGTTGAACCATCATCCACAATAATAAACTCAAAATCGGAAAATGTCTGATTCAATATACTTTCAATAGCCTGCTTAAGATATTTTTCTCCATTATAAACTGGCATCAGCACAGTCACCAAAGGGGAAAGGGTTCTACGGTTCATCTCTATAGATTTTCCCGTTTTTCAAATGATAAATGGTATCACAAGCCTCGAGCGTACTCAAACGATGGGCAACAATAACTAGTGTTTTCCCTCCTTTTAAACTATAGATCTCCCTCATAATCTCTTGCTCGGTCTCCATATCCAATGCACTGGTGGCTTCATCAAGCACAAGGACCTCAGGATCATGATAGAGCGCTCTTGCAATAGCGATTCTCTGTCTCTGTCCACCGCTCAATTTAATACCATCTTCTCCTATCGGTGTTTCTATCCCCTCATGCTCCTTCTCAAAAAAATCCAACAAACTAGCCTGTTTGAGTACCTCTTTTACTTTTTTTTCATCATAAGCATCATCCAAAGCCACGTTCTCCGCCACCGTACCATCCATCAATTCTATTTTTTGAGGAATATATCCAACCTTTCTACGCCAGCTTCGGATATTATTCTCGTCTAATTTTATATCATCGATATAAATCGATCCCTTCATAGGACGATACAAGCCGATAAGAATATCAACCAATGTCGATTTTCCACTCCCGCTTTCTCCTATAATGCCAACCTTCTCACCTTTTCGAATATTAAAACTGATACCGTTGAGCACAATTTTACCAGGCCGATACCAAAAATATATATCTTTTAATTGTATGCCTTTTTTAAATATTATTGGTTTATCTCCATAATTTTCACTTTTGTAAAGCATCTCATCATAAATCTGTTCAATCGCACGATAATTGTAAAGAATATGATTGTAGGAACCAAAAATTCTATGAAAAGATGGCAATAATCTATATAAAGCAAGAACGAAAACCGAAACAATAGGAAGATATTTTGTAATATCTGATTTTGTTATATAAATATAATATAAAATAATGAATATTAAAATAATGAATCCCATCGATTCAAGATAAAGCCGAGGTAACTCTCTAAGTGAATCATAAAGAATATGTGATTTTGACAGACGATCAATTGCTTGTTGAAATCTATTTAGATATTTTTCTCCTGAATTACTCAGTTTTATAATTTTAAAATTCCCCAATACACCATGAATGATTTTAAAAAAATCCCTTTCATATTTTTCCCTCGCCTTCCCCGCCTCCTTAATCTTCAATGATACCAATTTAAAAAGAATAATAAAATTGATCAATAAAAAAAGTGTAATCAAAAGAGTAATCTTCCAGTCAAGCCATAAAAGAACTCCATAAATAATAATGATGATGATAATCTCACTCATCATAAATAGGAGTGATGAGAGGACTTGTGTCATATTTTGACCTTCGCTTACAAGTACTTTTGTCAACTCCGCTTTGCTGCTTGCAATATAATCCCGGTAGCTTCTATCTAAATATTTCTGAAAAAGTTTTATAGCAATTGAATAATATCTTCCTTTTGAAAATCGCGCGAGTAAATGAAAATATAAATAGTTTATTACACTGCGAAAGATATAGAATCCTGACAATACTAAGCCAAATACTATGACAAAATTCACAGGGTTTGAAAAACCAAATGTTTTGTAAAAAAAGTAAAAATACCATTTTTCATGAATCAAATCAAAATCCGTTGCGACGGATATAAATGGCATAATGGCAGCAACACCAAGAATTTCCACAATAGAAACAACAATGGAAAATAAGAAAAGAATTGCAAAAAACCTCTTATCACTTTCTCCCATTAAACTATATATTTTTTTAATTAAGTTGTTTTTCTTCATATCAAATATTATTTCATCGTAGTTATTTATAAATTCCAATTGATTGTATTTTTATATTTATGTCATACTATCTTTACAATCAATCAATCTTTCTATTGAATCAGATTCATATTTTACCGACTTCAAAAATACCTATTCCTCTCTATTTGATTTGTAGATATATTGTATCATTATCTATGGAATAAAGTTATGGGCATTTTTTAAGAAATGTAGAGACTGAAATAAAACAAGTCGAAATGTTGAGAGAGTATATTACAATTTATAAAAGAAAGGCCAATCTCCCATCTCTTCGTGAGAGGGGATCAGGCAAAGGGAAGATCATGCTTCCAAACTATTTTCTGGCCGGGCATTTTCCAACGATGATTTCATCTTTATTCTTTGCCACTATGGCTTTTCCAATCCCTTTCACCGCCGTCAAATCCTCAGCCTTTTTAAAACATTGGTTTTTCCGATACTCGACGATCGCTTTAGCTTTAGCTGCACCGATTCCTTTGAGCGTTGTCAATTTTCGACAGTAGCATTGTTGATATCCACGGAAGCAGAAAGCAGACCCACGACACAGAGAGTAGCCAATAGAATTTTTTTTATAATTATTCCTTTTGATTATTGATCATCAATTGTAAGCTAATGACGACAAATCTATATAATATTTTAAACACAATTGAAGCAGCTAGTCCCTTTCTGTTTCAATATTACACATTGTAAAACTGACGATACCACTCTACAAAACGATTGATTCCTTCTTTGATGGGAGTCTCAGGTTTATAACCCAGGTCCTCGATCAGGTCACTGACATCGGCATAGGTGGCCGGTACGTCACCGGGTTGGATCGGCAGAAGATTCTTTTTCGCTTCCTTCCCGATCGCCTCTTCGATAGCCGTAATGAAATCCATCAGTTTGACGGGGTTGTTATTGCCGATGTTGTAGATTTTGTAGGGAGCTCTGGAGCTGCCGGGATCGGGGGCTTTGCCGCTCCACTCAGGATTGCCTTTGGGGGGATGGTCGATCACCCGGACCAGTCCTTCGACGATATCGTCGACATAGGTGAAATCCCGCTGCATCTCTCCGTAGTTGTAGACATCGATGGGACGATCTTCCAGGATCGCTTTGGTGAAGAGAAAGAGGGCCATATCGGGGCGTCCCCAGGGGCCGTAGACGGTGAAGAAGCGCAGGCCGGTGGTAGGAAGACCGTAGAGGTGGCTGTAGGTGTGGGCCATCAGTTCGTTGGACTTTTTGCTGGCGGCATAGAGGCTGATGGGATGATCCACGTTGTCGTGGGTACTGAAGGGCATCGTCTCATTCAGCCCGTAGACACTGGAACTGCTGGCATAGGCCAAGTGGCCCACTCCATTATGCCGGCAGGCTTCCAGGATGTTGACGAAACCGACGATATTGCTGTCGACATAGGCATGGGGATTGGTCAGGCTGTAGCGCACCCCCGCCTGGGCGGCCAGATTGCACACCGCATCGAAACGCTCCTTTTCAAAAAGTTCCTCGATGGCGGCACGGTCTTCGAGATTGAGCTTGATGAAACGGTAGTTTTCGTAGCGGCTGCTTTGAACGGGTTTGGCATACTCGATCGCCTCATCCCCTTCGATCCCGGTCTCCCGCAGGCGGCCGTACTTGACTTTCGGATCGTAGTAGTCGTTGATATTGTCCAGGCCCACCACTTCATCGCCCCGTTCCAGGAGCCGCTTGGCGAGGTGAAAACCGATAAAACCGGCGGTGCCGGTGACGAGAATTTTCACGCTCTCAGCCTTTGTAATTTTCCAGATACTTGGTATCGAAGTTGTTGGAGATGAAATCAGGGTTGCGCATCATTTTGCGGTGGAATTCGATCACGGTGCGCACACCCCCCACTTCGAACTCGTCCAGGGCACGGCGCATCTTGGCGATGGCCCGATCGCGGTTTTCGCCCCAGACGATCACTTTGCCGATCATGGAGTCGTAGTAGGTGGGGATGATGTAGTTGCAATAAGCGTGGGTATCGAGGCGGACATCCTTGCCTCCGGGGGCGATCCATTTCTGGATCTTGCCGGGACTGGGGAGGAAGCTCACGGGGTCCTCGGCGGTGATGCGGCACTCGATGGCATGGCCCTTGAGGGTGATCGCCTCCTGGGGAGGGAGCGCCTCTCCTTCGGCGACCCGGATCATCCATTCGATGATATCGAGGCCGCTGACCATTTCGCTGACGCAGTGCTCTACCTGAAGACGGGTATTCATCTCCATGAAGTAGAAATTCTTGTGCTTGTCCACGAGAAACTCGAAGGTCCCGGCCCCCTCGTAGCCGATATGTTTCGTCGCCCGAACCGCCGCTTCGTGGAGCTCTTTGCGCCGGGCGTCGTCGAGCACCAGGGCGGGTGACTCTTCGATGAGTTTCTGATGGCGCCGCTGCATGGAGCAGTCCCGCTCCCCGATATGGATGGCGTTGCCGTGGCTGTCACCCATTACCTGCACCTCCACGTGGCGGGGGGCTTCGATGAACTTCTCCATATAGAGCGTCCCGTCACTGAAGGCGTTGACCGCTTCGGCTTCGCAGGCGAGGAAGGCGTTTTCGATGTAGCTCTCATCCTCGACCACGCGCATTCCCCGGCCTCCGCCGCCGGCGGCGGCTTTGAGGATTACCGGGTAGCCGATCTCCTTGGCCAGTTTTTTGGCCTCTTCGGCATTTGCAACCGCCCCGTCACTGCCGGGGATGGTGGGGACTCCCGCTTCGGCCATCACCTGCTTGGCTTTGGATTTGTCGGCCATCATCTGCATCACTTCGACACTGGGACCGATGAATTTGAGGCCGTGATGCTCACAGATCTCCACGAAGTTCTGATTCTCGCTCAAAAAGCCGTAACCGGGAAAGACCGCATCACACTCCGCCAGCTCCGCCGCGGAGATGATGGCAGGGATATTTAGATAGCTCTCCTGGGACTTGGGGCCGCCGATACAGATAGCGGCATCGGCCAGCTTGAGGTAGTGGGCGTCCTTGTCGGCGGTGGAGTAGACCGCTACCGCCTCTTTGCCCATCTCTTTGATGGTGCGGATGGCCCGCAGGGCGATCTCGCCCCGGTTGGCGATGAGGATACGTTTGATCTCGGCCATTTAGAGTCTCTCCACCCGGAAGAGGGGCTTGTCATACTCTACCGGTTCCCCGTCTTCGACCAGGACTTCCAGGATCTTACAATCGAACTCCGCCTCCAATTCGTTCATGATCTTCATTGCCTCGAGGATGCAAAGGGTCTGGCCTTTGCGGACCGTGTCTCCTACTTTCACAAACGGAGGAGAATCCGGAGAGGGGGAAGCATAGAAAGTCCCGACCATGGGTGAAGTGATCAGCTCTCCCTTCTTGGCCTCGGGAGCGGGAGCCGCTTCAGCAGCATTACTACCCGAAGAGGCGGGAATCGCCGCGGGAGCCGGTGTAGCCTGAACCTGCGCCGAGGGAGCCGCTTCCACGACGACAGTCTCTCCGCCCTTTTCCATCTCGATCTCGAAATCTTTCTGCTTGATCTGAATCCGATCGAGTTTGCTTTTGCCAAAGAGGCGCATCAACTCTTTGATTTCATCAAATTTCATTCTTTCTCCTCTGTTTTCAAGGGTGGGAAACAGCCCTTGAGATATAATGGCATATTATATCCATACTTGCATAAACAATGCGTTTTCGCGGAATAATTGTAAAAAATCGGCAGATTATCGTCGAAAAACCGTAAAAATCGAAGGAGAGAGATGGGACTCAAAGCCGACAGATGGATCCGGGAAATGTCACTCAAACATAAGATGATCGAACCCTTTTGCGAAGGGTTGGTCGGGGAAGGGGTCGTCAGCTACGGATTGAGCAGCTACGGCTACGATATCCGGGTCAGCGACGAATTCAAAATTTTCACCAACATCAACGCCGAAGTGGTCGACCCCAAGGATTTCAGCGAAAACAACGTGGTCGATTTCAAAGGCGACATTTGCATTGTCCCTCCCAACTCTTTCGCCCTGGCGCGGACGGTGGAGTATTTCCGCATGCCCCCTGACGTGCTGGCGATCTGCCTGGGCAAGAGCACCTACGCCCGCTGCGGGATCATCGTCAATGTCACCCCTTTCGAGCCTGGTTTCGAAGGGCACATCACCATCGAGATCTCCAATACCACTCCCCTTCCGGCCAAGATCTACGCCAACGAGGGGATCGCCCAGGTACTCTTCCTCCAGGGGGATGAACCCTGTGAAACCACCTATGCCGACCGCCGGGGCAAATACCAGCAACAGACCGGCATCACCCTTCCCCGCATCCTCAAAGCCTCCGAATAACCCGACCCGATAACACCCAATCAGATCCGGTTGATCGGATGATACGTTTCCACCGTGCGGCGCAGATGCTGCCGCTCGATATGGGTATAGATCTGGGTCGTGATCAGAGAACTGTGCCCCAAGAGCTCCTGCACCACCCTCAGATCCGCCCCGCCGAGGATGAGCGCCGTGGCGAAGGAGTGGCGCAATACGTGGGGGGAGACCCCCAGATATTTTCGGACGATCTTGTAGGCGCTCACCCGGCTCAGGGGCTCCCCCCGATAGTTGAGCCAAAGATAGGGAGAGGCGATATCACTCTCTTTCAGGTGCTCTTCCAGAGCCTTGAGCGCCGCGGGAGCCAGCGGTACCATCCGTTCCCTGGCTCCTTTGGCGTAGCGGATCTTCAACCATCCATCGACCAGATCCCCCCGCTGTACCGCCAGGGCTTCGCTGATCCGGCAGCCGCTGGCGTAGAGGAAGAGGATCAGCGCATAGTCCCTCCGCCCGATCGGGGTGCTGCGGTCGATGTACCTCAGCCCCGCCTCGATCTCTTCGTGGCTTAGATATTTCGGCAAAGTTTTGGGGACCCTGGCCATAGGGATCTTGACCCTTGAAGTGCCCAGCTTTTCACGATGGCAAAAGTTGACGAAGGCGTTGATGGAAGCGAGTTTGCGGTTGAGGGTACGTTTGTTGTCAAATCGGGAGAGAAAAGCGAGGATCGATTCGGTTTCCAGCTTCAGGAGGTCTCCCTGTTCCTCGGCCAGCTGCCGCAGGTCCGTCAGATAGGAGTCGATACTCTTTGGACTGAGCCCTTTGACGATCTGGAGGTACTCGGCGAAGGCTTCGAGGATCTCCGCTGCCGAACGATCCATCTCAGTAGCCGAGTTTGGAGAGGTCGATGACCTCATCATCCTTGTAGAGCTTGTGGCCGGCGACGAAAGCGTAATCATCCACGCTGCCCACATCGTAGATTCGGCTCTTCTTCAGGGAGGGGTCCATCACGATCAATGCGCCGCTGCGGTCCAGAGCGTAGACTTTGCCGCCGACCACAGCGATAGTGGCGAATTGGGCGTAGGGGAATTTACTCTGGGCCAGGACCTTCAGCGTCGGGGAAAGCTTGATGACCCGGCCGTCGACCGTTAGCAAATAGATTGTGTGGCCCGAGACGGTGACATCGGCCACTGGAGCTTCATATTTGTGGTTCGATCCCGGAGCGGCACTGATGAGTTTGCCGGGGGTCGCGGCGATGATCCGATTCCCCAGCTTGGTCAGGAAGATGACATTGTTGAGATTGGAAGAGCTGCCGATGGCGATTCCCCCGGCCTGACGGGGGTTGGCGGGATTGAGGATCAGGAGCTTGCCGTCGAGGGTGGGGACCACGAGCATATTCCCGAGGCTGATGGGATTGGCGATGCGGGTATCCACCGCAAAGGCCCGGCCCACCTTGGCGGAGATGAGGCTCTTTTTGGCGGAGAGGCTGTAGACGCCGAAGCGGTTGTCCTGGCTCACATAGAAGATCCGGTTCCCCCGGATCGCCGCCGAGACCAGAGGATAGTTGAGTTTGCCGCTGTGGATCACCTTGCCACTGCGGGCGTCGATCACTTTGAAGGCTCCAGTATCGTCGGCGGCCAGGACCTTGTTGCCCGAACGGGTGACGAAGCGGAAGCCCTTGGGCAGCCGGATGGAGCTCAGCCCGCTGCGTGTCAGGAAGCTTCCGTCCTCAAACGTCACCCCGTCACGGCGTACATCTACCGCCTCTTTGTCGAAAGGGGTGATGGCGGAGGAGGCGCTGAGGGTCTGCTCCGGTTCGAAGCTCTTGCGGCTGTTGAAAAAGGAACTGCCGCAACCGCCAAGAAGAAGCGCTCCGGCAAGCGCCCCGCTGAGAATGAGTGATGATTTCATAGAGGAACCTCTTCTTGGATTATTGAAGTGTCGCGTGACGCAGCAACCGCGCAATCCCCGCCACCGGAGAGTTCTCGCCGATGAGGGCCAGCTTGGAACGGGCCTCGGCTTTTTTGCCGGCTTTGAGGGCTTCGTAGGCTTGCTCCACCAGGCTCAAATCGTGATAGTAGCGGGAGTTCCCGGGCTTTTTGGAGAGTACCGCTACGTGGTAGGTGCTCAAATCCTTGAGTCTGGGATCCTCGGAACCCTCGAGGGATTTCAGCGGCTCGACCTTTCCCTGATCTACCGCCGTCGAATAGCGATAGAGGGCGTAGAGTTTGGGGTTGGCACTCTCCAGCTCCTTCAGAGCCGCCTGATCAGCGGGGTTTTTCTCCAGCCGCAGCAGCGCTTCGTTGGCTTTGGCTTCGAGATGCTCCTGATAGGCCCCGTAGATCGCTTTGCCTCCGAATCCCAGGACCGCAACAAGGATTACCGCCCAGATGGCCACTTTGTTCTTTTTATAAAAGCGTTCCAGTTTGAAGGCGCTCTCCAGCAGTTTTTCGTCGCTGCTGAGCTCCTCTTTGACATAGTTCAATTCCTCTTTGAGGCTCACCGGTACTCCTTGGTTAAAAATATCTTTTGATAATTATAGCGGGTGCGCTTAAAGTTCCGCAATCGTCGCCCCCATATTGCCGGGCATACGGTAGAAGTTCTTCACCCTCGGATGGCGCTTGAGATAGTCGCTCACTACTTTGGCCAACACTCCGGTGCCCGTGCCGTGGATGATCTCCACTTCGCCCAGACCGTGCAGCAGGGCATTGGAGAGGAAGGCGTCCAGCGCCTCCTCGGCTTCGTCGGCCCGCATCCCCAGGAGCTTGATGTGCAGCGGGGCCCGATCGCTCTTTTCGACCTTGACCTGACTGACGGGCTTGGGCTTTTTGACCTTGGGGGTCGCGGCGGCAGGGCGAAGCTTTGAGAGGGGCACCCGCATCTTGAGGCCGTCGACGGAGATCATCGCCTCCTTCTCCTTCAGCGAAAGGATCTCGGCGGTGTGGGAGCGGTATTTGACCCGGTCACCGACTTTGAGCTGAAGTGGCTCGGCCTTGGATTCCCGCATCCTGGCCCGGTTTTTGTGGCGGTGGGCTTCGTTGAGCAGGCGCCTCGCTTCGGGGTTCTCCGCCTTTTTGAGAGCGGCCAGGGCCCGTTTGGTCGCCGCGTTGTAGCGGTTTTCCAGGGTTGAGAGCGCCTTGCGCTGCTCTTCGCGCATCTTCTCTTCCAGTGCCTTGAGCTGCTCCTCTTTGCGCCGCAGCGCCTCGGTGCTGCGCTCCACTTCGTCGATCTTGCGCCGCATCTCGGCTTCCAGGCGTGTAGACTGCTCAATCAGCTCATTGAGCCGCTCCTTGTCCTCCCCGTAGAGCTCCCGCGCCTTGGCCACCACACTGGCGGGGATCCCGTAGCGCTCCGCCGTCTCGAAGGCGTAGCTCTTGCCAATGCTCCCCTCCAGGTAGGTGAAGGTGGGCTGCCGACGCTCTTCGTCGTAGAGTGCCGCCACCAGCTCCACATCCTCCTCCCCTGCCATCAGGGAAGCCAGACGTTTGTGGTGGGTCGTCACCACAAAGGTGATCTCCCGCTCCTTTAGGGTCTCAAGCAGCACCCGAAAGAGGCTCGCCGCCTCGTCGGCATCGGTCCCCAGCTCGATCTCATCCACCCCCACCAGCGCCTCCCGCTCCCGGAAAAGGCGGGAGAACTCCAGCATCCGACCGGCGAAGGTAGAGATGTCGTTCTTGACCGACTGGGGATCGTCGATGATCGCTTCGATGTTCCTGTAGTGCCCGATCCGGGTCTCCGCCGCGTTGCAGCGGAAGGGGAGGAGGTATTTGCTCATCCAGGCTGCCGAGAGGATCGATTTGAGCAGCATCGTCTTTCCCCCGGCGTTGACCCCGGTGACCAGCACGATGGGTTTGACGGCGCGGATGGAGACCGGGACGGGGTTTTCCAGAGCCGGGTGGGCAAACTCCCGCAGTACGATCCCGGGCTCTTTGCTCGGCAGGACAAACTCGTAATCCCGGCTCCGGGCGAAGCGCACCCGCGCCTGGTAATGGTCGAAGCGGTCGAACTGGCGGTCCAGATAACGCAGAAAACGCTCCCAACCCCGAAGACGCTCCGAAAATTCCCGCGCATAGCGCCAGTGGATCGCTTCTCGGCGGCTCAGCAGCTCCAACTCCCGCTCCTTGAGGTGACGCACCCGCTCAGGAATTACGTAAAAAAAGCCCCCCGAACTACGCCCCACCACCGTCGCTTTGAGCACCGAAGAAAAGCCGCCCCGCACCAGCAAGGTCTCCTCCCCGTTTTGCAGGTGGATCTGCTGATCGACCAGATAATCCCTCAGCCGCTCCGAACGGGCCAGGGAGTAGAGGGTCTCCCGGATCGCTTCGCGGTTGCGGCGCAGCGCTTCGCCGATGTCGGCCAGCTCCGGCTCCTTTTCGGGATTGAGCTCCCCTTCGTCGGTGAAAAAAGTGCCGATCTCCACTACCGCCTCGGGGATCTCGATCTCGGCGATCCAACTCCCCGCCGGTTCCGGCAAGCCCAGAGCCCGCAGGCGGTTGAAGTAGCGCACCATCCGGATAAAGTCGAAGATCTCATCCAGCCCCAATACCGCCTGCTTGCTCAAACGCATCAGGCGATCCTCCATCGAAGGCATCTGAGGTGGCTCGGGAATTTCGACCGAAGAGAGGGCTTTGATGAAACGGTGGTGCAAATGCACATCCCCCTCCATCGCCACCGGCTTGGGACGGGCAAGAAAGCTCTGGAAGCTCTGGAGATAATCGCCCAGATCGAGCTTTTCGGGAAGGGAACGCATCAGTGACCTCCTTTGGAGGTCAAATGAGGAATGAGGAATGAGGAATGAGGAACTATTGTATGCGTTGCATTGCAACGCTTTCTACTTGACGTAGCACGTAACACGTAGGACATAACACAAAAAGAGCGCCACAGGCATTCCATAATGCCCAATACCCAATGCCCATTGCCTCTAATCGGACCACGCACCCCTCGGTTCCTGATTCCTAATTCTTCATTCCTCATTCGTGTCAACGTTCTCCCCGGATCTGATAAGTGATATCCCCCGCTCCGAAGGCGGCGATGAGCCCCTCGCGGAATTCCCTCAGTACCTGGCCTTTTTCATCCAGGACTTTGACGATTCCGTCCTCCCGGGTGACACGGTGGGCCATAGTGGGCTCGTAGCGGCTGAAGGCTCCTTTGAGGTCGATAGGGATTTCGATCTCCCCGGCGGACCAGATGGGGAGGATCACCAGTTCGTCCACTCCCTCGAAACACTCTACGAACCCCTTGAGATTGTCCAGAGTCCGGGTATATTTGTGGGGCTGCCAGATTACCTTGAACTTCGAAAGCCCCCGCATTTTGGCGAAGGTCCTGAGCGACTCCAGGGTCGCGGCGATCTCGGTGGGGTGGTGGCCGTAATCGTCGATCACGACGCAGTGCTCATCGTTCTGGATGATGTCGAAGCGCTTCTTGATCCCCCGGTAGTTTTTGAGCCGCTCCCGCAGCGTCTCGGGATCTTCCCCCAGCTCCATCGCCGCCAGGATCGCCAGCGCAGCATCCACCGCGATATGGGTCCCGAAGCCGAAGACTTCGAAACGGCCCAGGTCCCTGAGCTCGAAGCGGGTATGGGGCTCTCCGTCTACGAGCACAAACTCGATATTGTTTAGATCACGGGAGGGGTAGAGGTAGCTGGAAGGAAGCTCCTCTTTGAGTGAATAGAGGAAGGGGTCTTCGCCATTGAGCACCCGGATATGGGCTAATTCAAGGAATTTTCGGTAGGCGTTGTAAAAGCGCTCCTCGTCGTATTCGTAATACTCCATATGCTCGGGCTCGACATTGGTGACGATGGCCAGCTTGGGGTTGGAGTTGAGAAAGCTCTCGTCGCTCTCGTCGGCTTCGAAGACCACCTTGTCGTTGGGGGCGCTGCGGACGTTGGAGCCGAACTCTTTGCTGATGGCGCCGATGAGGGCGTTGGTCTCGGGAAGCAGGGAGGCAAGCATCGCGGAGGTGGTGCTTTTGCCGTGGGCGCCCCCGACGGCATAGACCTCTTTGTCCTCGAGGATGAACTTGAGTGCCTCTTTGCGGCTGAGCAGCTCAATCCCCAGCTCTTTGGCCCGCTGATACTCCACATTGCTGGGACGCACCGCCGCCGAATAGATCACCCGGTCCGCCCCCTCCACCGCGTCGGGATGGTGGGGAATGGTGATCTTGGCTCCGTAGTTGAGTGCCAGATCGTCGGTGATTTCACTCTGACGCATATCGCTGCCGCTGATGCGATGCCCCCGCCCCGCCAAAAACTTGGCCAGCGCCGAAAGCCCGATCCCCCCAATGCCGATGAAATGGATTCTCATAAGGCCTCCGGACGGCAGATAGAAAAATTGTCAGGCATTGGGCATTGGGCATTGGGCATTGGTAATTTCACATTCTCAATTCTCAATTCTCCATTCTCCATTCGGTTACTCGGTTACTCATTACTCGGTTGCTCATTCTTAGACGCATCTTCCATCTTGGCCAGCAGCGCCTCCCCCTCTTTGACCTCCTTGGCAAACATTTGCAGCAGGATATCCCTGGGCTGGGCGAAGCTGGTGATGAAGAAGGCGGTGGCATCGTTGGGGTTGATCGATTTGACATCGGCGAGGTTCTCGATGAAACTGTCAAAGTCGTGGCCCGCGGCGACGGCCGCGGAGTGGATCATCATCGCTTCGCGCAGCTCCTCTTCGGTGATGAGATAATAGAGCACCAGGAAGATCTCCCGTGCCCCTTTGAGGTCATTTTCGCTGTAGCGCTGGATGCCGTGCTCGTAGATGGCCCGGGCGGTCGCCCACTGCTCCGGGTCGCTCATATCGAACTTCTCCCCCGCTTCCAGCATCGCCGCCAGGCGGTCGAAGGCTTCGTTGACGATGAAAGTGAAGATCTCGTTGATCTCATCCTGATCCGCCTCCATCAGGAGCTTGGCATCCAAAAGTTGATAAGCCTTGGCGATAGAACGCTGCTCCTTCATCTCCTTTTCCAGCAGTTTGAGGTTCTCCTGGAACTGGGGATCTTTTTTCAGCGCCTCCAAGTCGATCTGCTCTTCGTTCATTTCACTCATCTCATCCCTTTATATAAATAAGTCACTGGTCATTAGTCATTGGTCATTGGGGGTCATAAAAGACACTATCCAAAATCCTCAACTCTCCATTCTCAATTCTCCATTCTCCATTCCCGAATGAAGGCGGCCACTCTCTCCAGTGCTTCCCGCATCGGCTCCTCTTCATAGACCAGTGCCAGGCGCACATAGCCTCTGCCGACCCCGTTGCGTCCCAGGAAAGAACCGGGCAGTACTTTGAGATTATAGCGTCGATAGAGCTCCCGGGTAAAGGCCAGCTCATCCCCCACCTCCATCCAGATATAGAAGGTCGCTTCGGGGGCCTCGACCCCCAGAATCTTTTCGGCCAATTCGAAATTGCGCCGATATTTGGCCCGGAAACCCTCTACGTGCTGCTGATCGGCCCAGGCGCGGGCGGCGGCTCTTTGCAGCGGCAGAGGAGAAGCGCAGCCGACATAGGTGCGGTAGCGCAGATACTCCCGCAGCACCTCCCGGTCCCCGGCGATGAAACCGCTACGAAGCCCCGGGGCGCTGGAGCGCTTGGAGACAGAGTTGACCACGGCAACATTGCGGAATTCACTGTTTCCTTCGGCGAGGCTTGCCTCGAGCATCGACGGGAGCGGTCCCTTGAGCCAGAGGTCGATATAGCACTCGTCGTTGAGGAGGAAAAAGTCGTGTTCCAGCGCCAAACGGACCCAGCGGCGCATCGCCTCGAAGGGCATCACCGAAGCGGTGGGGTTGTTGGGGGTGTTGAGGATCACCAGGTCACACCCGGAGAGCGCTTCCTCATCGATCGGGGGCTGAAAGCCGTTCTCCGGTGTCAGGTCGAGGTGAAGGATCCGTGCACCCGAAGCGATGGCCGCCCCCTCGTAGATCTGATAGAAGGGATTGGGAAAGGCCATCGTCGAATCGGCAAGATCGTGGAGATAGAACTGGGGGAAATTAAAGAGCAGTTCCCGTGTCCCGAAGGTGGGAATGAGCTGATCGTCGGCGATCTCGAGGCCGAAACGCTGCTTCAGATAGCTGCGCATCGCCTCTTTGAGATAGCTCTCCCCCGCCGTTTTGGGGTATTTGTTCAAAAGCGCCGCCGCATCGCAAAGCTCCTGGCGGATAAAGGCGGGCGTCTCGAACTGGGGCTCCCCGATGGTAAGGCTCATCGGCGCCAAATCGGGATTGGGGGTTACATCTTTTAGCAGTTGGGTCAGTTTTTCAAAAGGGTAGGTTTCAAATTTCACTTTCTCTCCCTGACGGGAGTGGAATTAGGAATTAGGAATTAGGAATTAGGAATTTTTAATGAATTCCCAATCGCTAACTGCCAACTACTAATTGCCAACTCCTCATAATTTTTTAAAAAGAAGCGTTGCCAAGCAACGCATACCAAAATTCCTCATTCCTCATTTCTCATTCCTCATTTATTCTTGACGATCCACTCCAAAATCTGGTCCTGAAGCAGCTTGCCTTTCCAGCGCTCGGGGCCGTTGTAGAGGATCACGACATTATAGAGTGTGCCGGAACGACCCTTGACGTAGCCCGCGATGTTCTTGGCATCTTTGAGGGTTCCGGTCTTGAGCCAGGCGTGGCGCCGCACGGGAGAGTGGCGATAACGGCGAGCGACGGTCCCGTCCACCCCCGCGATGGCCAAAGCCCCCAGCCAAGTCCAGCCATAGCTGCGGTAAGCGTCCTGCAGCAAACGATGAAGGGCACGTGCGGTCGTGCGGGTCTTGCGGCTAAGTCCGCAGCCGTTGTCCAGGATCGTCTCCTCCCCCAAAATCCCCCGCGCACCCAGGATCGCCTTGACGGCCCGGCGCCCTTTCTCCAATGTAGCGGGTGCGCCGTAGCGCTTGGCCCCCAGGAGCAAAAAGATGTGCCGCGCGTAGAGGTTGTTGGATTTTTTGTTGGTCTTGGCCAGGATCTCTATGAGCGGGCGGGAAGTGTGGGTGAGCAGTTCCCTGGCTCCCTCAGACACCCTGCCCAGCCGCATAGGGCCCGCCAGGGTGATCCCCGCCGCCTGAAGCACCTGCCGCAGAGCCCCGTTAAACGCCTGATAGGGATGGCTCAACACCAGCGAAACGTAACGGGGGGCACAACGCTTCGAAAGGGCGCCGCTCAGACTGACCGTCGCCACGCCGTTCTCTTCGTGTACCCGGACATTGGGCCAACTGTAACGTCCCCGGCACGCCTGGTCCGTCACTTTGAGATTGTTGAGGATCCTGTAGCCGGGATCAGGAACCTTTTTCTGGGCTTCGGGGCGTCCGCTGTGCGGATCTACGATGATCCGGCAAAGATGATCGTCGAACATCAGAGCGTCGGGCATGGCGTTGTATTCGCTGTAGGGGTGTTCGTCGAAACTCGAATGGATCCGATCGCCCACAGCAAAAAAGCTCCGGTCGATCAGCAACCCTCCCTCGATACGGCGCACTCCTATCTTTTTGAGACGCTTGACGATGGAGGGGATATCTTTGCAGGAGAGAGTAGGGTCTCCATACGCTTTGACGATCAGGTCCCCGCTGATCACACCGTGCGCAAAATTCCCGCTGTAATAGAAGCGGGTGGGCCAACGCCATCGGGGACCGAACTCCCGCAGAGCGGAATAGGTAGTCGTCAGCTTGATGACCGAAGCGGGTTTACGACGGGTATCGACATTGTGCTTGGCCAGGGCAGCGCCCTTTTTCACCGGAGTGATATAGATGCTGACCTGGGAGGGTGCAATGTGATCTTTGTCCAGCAGAGTATGGATCTCGGGGGGCAGATAGGCCGCGAGGGGAAGGGCCGAAATCAGCAGCCAGAGCAGGCCGAGTATACGCATCATGCGAAGCGCTCCCTGTAGGCCCTCTCCAGCCGCGTCATCGCCTCTTCCAGGTTTTCACCGGACGTGGCGACATTGAGCCGCATAAATCCGCTCCCCTCTTTGCCGAAGGAGATACCCGGATTGAGGGCGAGCTGCGCTTCTTGGAGAAAAAAGGATTGCAGAGCCTCATCCTCCAGCCCCAATTCCCGGCAATCGAGCCAGATCAGATAGGTGGCCTCTACAGGCAGGGGACGGATCTTCGGCGTATGCTGCGCCAGAAAATCCCGCACATAAGCGATATTCTCCCGATAGATCTCCAGCATCGCTTCCAGCCAGGCCTCCCCCTCCCGATAGGCCGCCTCCAGGGCGACGATCCCGAAGACATTGCCGTTGTCGAGTCCGGCACGCTCGTGGGCCGCTATATAACGCCGACGCAGCGAATCGTTGGGAATCAGGGCATAGGAGGTGTTGAGGCCGGCGATGTTGAAGGTCTTGGAGGGAGCGTGAAGCACCAGACTGCGCTCCCGCATCCCCGGTAGGGAGGCTAAGGGACGATGGGGCCGCGTGTAGACGATGTCGCTGTGGATCTCATCGGAAACTACGATCAGATCGTACTTCTCGGCAATCTCGGCGATCCGCTCCAGCTCTTCGTCGCTCCAGGCCCGCCCGGAAGGGTTGTGGGGGGAGCAAAGCAGCAGAAGTTTCGCTTCGGAAGCTTTCGCTTCCAGATCGTCGAAATCGATCCGGCACCCTTCAGGAGTCACCTGCAGAGGGTTCTCCAGCAATTTGCGCCGGTGATGGCGGACCGCTTTGAGAAAAGGAGGATAGATCGGCGTCTGGACGATCACCCCCTCCCCCACTTCGGTGTAGGCTTCGATCGCCAGATTGAGCGAAAGGACCACTCCGTGCTCGGGGACGATCCACTCCCGCTCGATCTCCCAACCAAAACGGCGGCGGTACCAATCCTCGATCGATTCGTAGAAACCCTCCGTGTATTCGCTGTAGCCGTATATGGGGTGCTCCGCCCGTTTGCGGATCGCCTCCTGCACCGCCTTGGGTGCCGAGAAATCCCCGTCGGCCACCCAAAGAGGCAATGCATCGGCCACACCGAAACGCTCGGTGACAGCATCCCATTTGGAAGAGCCGGTCCCCCGACGGTCCACATAACGGGGAAAATCCTCTACTCGTTCCAAATCGGCCACCTCGTCCAAAATTTCTATCTTCTAATTTCTCATTTCCGGTTTTTATATCGTGCCCTGCTCATACATCGCACGCATCTTCTCTTTCTCTTTTTCCCGCTTGAGCTTCTCGGCCTGTTTGGCCCGGAAGGCTTTGACATCGAAGCCCAGCCACATCAGCAGCGGCGAAGCGATGAAGATCGAAGAGTAGGTCCCCACGATGATCCCTACCAGCATCGTAAAGCTGAAGCCGTAGATAATCTCTCCGCCGAAGAGGAAGAGGGAGAGGACCACGAAAAAGGTGGTCAAAGACGTCAGCACCGTCCGGGAGAGGGTGCGGGTGATCGACTCGTTGATGATTCCGGCCAGATCGGGGTCTTTGATCTTTTGCAACCCTTCCCGGATCCGGTCGAAGACGATGATGGTGTCGTTGAGGGAGTATCCCAGCAGGGTCAGCAGCGCCGCCAGGATGTCCAGGTTGACTTCGACGTTGAAAAGGATAATGGCCCCCATCGCGATGCTGACGTCGTGAACCAAGGCCAGGACCGACGCCAGGGCGAAACGCCATTCGAAGCGCACCGAGACGTAGATCAGGATACCCAGGATCGCCAGGACCATCGCCATAAGCCCCTTTTCCTTGAGCTCGTTCCCGATCTTGGGGCCGACCATATCGACCCGTCGCACGACAAACTTGCCGGTATCCTTGAGCATTTGGCGCACTTCGTCGCCCACATCCTTGCCTACGCTCTTGGAGCTGGTCTTGGTGCGGATGACCACCTCGTTTTTGCTGCCGAAATAGGTGACGGTCGCATCCTTGAATGCCTCGCTTTTGGCCATCGCTTCCCGGATCTTCTTGAGGGGGGCTTCCCCTTCATATTTGAGCTGGATCAGGGTTCCCCCGGCGAAGTCGATCCCGTAGTTGAAGCCCTTGGTAAAGATCAAGCCCCAGGAGAGAAGCACCAGAATCAGAGAGACGATGCCGAATTTCCGGCTCGCCCCCATAAAATCGATCGGTTTTTTGTATCGAAACAGTTCCATATGCTCTCCTATGCCTTGATGCCGAACCAGAAGTTCAGCTTGTCTCGGGTGATTTTGTCCATAAAGGCCTGATAGATACCGTGGGTTCCCAGAATCGCCGTCAGCATCGACGCGAGGATACCGATGCTCATCGTCAGAGCGAAGCCCTTGATGGGGCCGGTTCCGTAGGCGTAGAGCACCACCGCCGAGATCAGGGTCGTGACGTTGGCATCCCAGATCGCCGTAAAGGCGTTGGCATAGCCCTCTTCGATCGCTTTGGGGATCGAAGCTCCTTCGTGGAGCAGTTCCCGGATCCGTTCGTTGATGATGACGTTGGCATCCACCGCCATCCCCACCGTCAGGACGATTCCTGCCATCCCCGGCAGCGTCAGAGTCGCTCCGAAGAGCGCCATCACCGCCAGGATGAGAAAGAGGTTGCCCACCAGAGCGATGTCGGCGACGAGTCCCGCCATGCCGTAGTAGATCACCATAAAGATAACAACCAGCACGAAGCCGAGGATCAGAGCGATCATACTCTGTCGGATGCTGTCGGCTCCCATGCTGGGACCGACACTGCGCTTCTCCATGACGTAGACAGGGGCCAGCAGCGCACCGGAGCGCAGAGCGATGGCGATATCGTTGGCTTCATCGATGGTGAAGTTCCCCGAGATTTGCCCCGAACCGCCGCCGATTCGCTCCCGGATCACCGGAGCGGAGTAGACCTTGTTGTCCAGGACGATGGCCATACGCTTGCCCACGCTTTTGCCGGAGAAGTCACCGAAGATCTTGGCCCCCTCTCCGTTGAGCTTGAAGTTGATCACCGGCTGGTTGTTCCGGTCGAAGCCCACTTTGGCGTCGGTGAGCATCGAGCCGTCGAGGATCGGGATCGCCTTGAGCAGATACTTCTCTTTGGGATTTTTGACATCGGGCAGGATCACATCCCCGTATTTTTTGGCTTCGGCCGGGCTCATCGAATAGACCCGCGCCGCGCGGTCCTCGTCCACCGCCATCATCTGCAAATGCGCCGCCCGGGCGATCAGCTCCCGGATCCGCTGCTCGTCGGCAGGAGTTTTGATCCCGGGGACTTCCACCAGGATCTTGTCGGTTCCCTGCTTGGCCACGGTGGGCTCCGCCAGGCCGAACTGGTCGAGGCGGTTACGGATCGTATCGACCGCCTGATCGATCGCCTGCTTCTTGGTGCGTGCCACTTCCTTGGGCGTCAAAGTCACGGTGAAGGTTCCCTGGTTTTCCAGGACACTCACACCCTCGAGTTCCTTTTTGAGGAGCTCTTTGGCTTTGGGAATATCGTCGCTGTCGAGGACTTTGAAGGTGACTTTGTCTCCCTCCACGGCCAGATCGTCGATAACGATATCGTTATCTTCCATAATGTATTTGATGGTCCCGGCGATCGATTTGAGCCGGGATTTGATCGCCTCGTCGCTCTTGACCCCCAGGAGCATATGCAGACCGCCCTGCAGATCCAATCCCAAAGTGATCTTCTTCCCCTCTTTGCTCTGGATGAGTGAGGGGATCGAAAAGACCACGCCGAAAATCAGGGCGGCGATGAAGATCACCACCCGGTAGTTGAGTCGTTTCATCGAAGCCCGCCCTTACGCCTCGTTGAGTTTACGCGCGACGTAGTTGCGATCCAGACGGACGATCGTGTCGTCGTTGAGCTTGATTTTCAGATAATCCTCCTCCGGCTTGACCACTTCGGCGATGAGCCCCCCGTTGGTGACGATCCGGTCACCCTTTTTGAGGGAAGCCAGCATCTCCTTGTGGGCTTTCTGCTGCTTCTGCTGGGGACGGATGATCAGAAACCAGAAGATAACAAAGAGTAGAATTAGGGGGAGAAATTGTGCCAAAGCGCCTTGTGACATGGAGCATCCTTTTTGTGGAAGAAAATTTCGGAATATTTTAGCACTTACTTATTAATGGGGGCTTTGCTTACGGCGCTCTCGGGCTCCGCCTTTCTCTACCTCGCCTGGCTGGGTTGGGAACCCCGATGGCTCGATACCCTGCTGGCACTGATCTTCTACTGGCGGCTTTTGGGCTCCGATCGTCGTCACTGGTTCTGGACCGGATTTTTCCTCGGGCTCCTCTGGTTCTGGTGGCTGGGAGTGAGCTTCATCCACTACGGCCACCCCGGGGCGCTACCTTTCGTCGATCTCACCGTTGCCCTGATCTACGCCCTCATTTTCTGGATTTTCGCCTTCACTGCGGAGACAATGACAACCTGGGCAAAATACTTCCTAAAAAAATTCTCAATTCTCAATTCTCAATTCTCAATTCGTAGCTCATGGTTAAAAGCCGCAGCGCTTTTAACCATGAGCTACGCCCATCCCTTCGGTTTCGACTGGTTCAAAGCCGAACTCCCCCTCGTCCCAGGCTATTTCGGAGTGGATAAGATCTCCTTTGCTTCACTGCTTTTCGGACTCTGCCTGGCACGGGAGGCGTGGGAAGCCTATCATCAAAAGCGGCACAGATATGCCGTTGTACTGGGGCTTCTGGGCACCCTGTTCCTGCTCAGCGCTCTGAATCCGAGCCGGGTGGAGGTGCGGCCCCAGGACCCGGAGGGCCGCATCCTGCTGGCCCCGACCCACATCCCGATCGAAGCGAAATGGAGACCTGAAACCCTCTCTTCCCAGATCGGTGACGTCTTTCAAGCCATCGACCGTGCGATCGATGCCCACGCTTCCCTGGTCGTTCTGCCCGAATCGGTGCTTCCTCTTTTCCTCAACCGGGAACCGCAACTCCTTCGCGCTCTGGAGGATCGCTCGAAAAAGATCGATATTCTCCTGGGAGCTCTCTATCGGGGGGCGGACGGGCAGAACCGCAACTCGGCCTATCTCTTCCATCAAGGCTCCTACCGGGTCGCGAACAAGGTGGTACTGGTCCCCTTCGGCGAAGCCAACCCCCTGCCGGACTGGGCGAGCCGATGGGTCAACAGGCTCTTTTTCGACGGGGCACCCGATTATCGCCCCGCTTCCCACTCCACCGACTTTCTCATCGGCGGCGTCCGTTACCGCATCGGAGTCTGCTACGAAGGGAGCAGCGAAATCCTCTACAAGGACCGCCCCTCCCATCTGCTCCTTTTGAGCAACAACGGCTGGTTCCACCCTTCCATCGAGCCGACGCTGCAGCGGCTTTTGCTGGAATATTATGTGCGGAAATACGGCACCGCCATCTACAACAGTGTCAATATGGGGCCTTCTTATCTGCTTCGCCTCCGAAACAGAGGAGAGACGGACTAAAGCTTCATAAGCGACCCTTGTATCGAGGGAAGTCTACTCCTCGAAGTTCTCCTGCTGAAGCAGTTGCTCTTTCAAGACCCGTTTGAGCACTTTGCCGGTGGCGTTTTTGGGAAGAGCTTCGGTGATGTAGAATTTCCGGGGAATTTTGAAGTTAGCCAGATGCTCCCGCAGATGGGCTTTGAGCTTGGTAACATCCGGGCGCTCTCCCTCCTCGGGCTCGATATAGGCCACGGGGACTTCCCCGTTCTTTTCGTCGGGGATTCCGATGACCGCCGAAGCACCCACCCCCGGGAAACGGTCGATCAGGTCTTCGATCTCCCTGGGATAGATATTGATCCCCTTGGAGATAATCAGGTCTTTCTTGCGATCGACGATGTAAAGATACCCTTCCTCATCCATAGTCCCCATATCCCCGGTACAGAGCCAGCCGTTGATGATGGTCTCGGCCGTCGCTTCCGGGCGGTTGAGATAGCCCTGCATCACATTATCGCCGAAGAGGATGATCTCCCCCACTTCCCCACGGGGCAACTCCACCATATTTTCGTCGACGATCTTGACCTGGTATCCCGGCATAGCGGGGCCCACGGAACGGTCTTTTTGTTTGTGAAGGGGGTTGATGCAGACGGCGGGGGAGCTTTCGCTCAGGCCGTAACCCTCGAGCATCTTCGCCCGGCGGAACTTTGCGCGCATCGCTTCGAGGGTCTTGGATTGCAGCGGTGCCGCTCCCGAGACGAAAATCCGGATCTTGTTGAAGGCCATGAAATACCACGGCAGCTTCGCCTTGGCCAGGGCGTTGTAAACATCGGGGACCCCGAAGAAGATCGTCACCCGCTTCAGAAGCGCCTGCTTGAAAATGTTGCTGAAGGGACGCAGGGATTGGATGATGACGATCCCCCCTCCTACATAGAGAGGCAGGATCAGGCCGATGGAGAAGGTAAAGGCGTGAAACATCGGCAGGAAGACAATGGTGCGGTCCCGATGGGTGATGTGCAGGAGGCGGCTTCCCGACTCGGCGTTGGAGAGGATGTTTTTGTAACTGAGCATTGCCCCCTTGGGTTTGCCGGTGGTCCCGGAAGTGTAGAAGAAAACGGCCAGATCATCCAGCGTCCGCATCACCGGTTTGCACTGTAGGTTCTGGGAAAGCGCCTCTTCGAAGCTGAGGTTCTTCTCGTCTGCCAGGCGCAATCCCCCTTCCCAGATGATCCGCTCCATCTTCTCTCCGGCGATGGAGTCGTGGACCACCTTTTCGTGGACCGCGGAAGCGATCAGGATCTTCGCCCCGCTGTCTTCGAGGATGTAGCTGAGTTCGTCGGCTTTGAGAAAGGTATTGATGGGAACGGTAATGCCGCCCACCTTGCTGATCGCCAGCACCGCCACGATAAACTCCCAGGAGTTGCGCATAAACAGAGCCACCCGGTCCTCGGGTTCGATGCCGAGATGATGGAGCGTTCCCGCAAAGGCATCCACCTTTTTGAGCAGCTCCCCGTAGCGGATCGTCTTCTCCCCGACGAAGAGCGCTTTGCGGCGCGGGTGGCGGCGGCCGTGGTCGAAGACCACCTCATAAAAATTGTTATACCGATACTGCAGCGCACCCATCTTAAAATCCCGCTCCTTTAAAATTTGTATTCAAAACCGACAGTCGTCAGGATCGCCCCGCCTTTGTCGAAAGTTCCGACTATCCCGTATTCATTGTGATCCGCTGCGGATATATGACGCTTTTTCTTATGATCATAGAGAATTGCCATCCCCCACTTCAGATTTTCGGTCTGCTGAAAGCTAAAGCCGGCACTGAAAATGTTGGCATCACTGTCAGGTAGCTCATAGCTCAGGGAGTGGGAAGGAACAGGGGTTTGATCATAAGCGTATCCCCCCATCAGGGTCAAACGGTCGTTCCATTTGTAGCTCACACCGATTCGGAAAGTGTTGGTGTCCCGCCACTGCTTGTTCTTCGGATCGTCGAAATAGGGAACGAGCGCAGGAGGGATCGGTGTATCGTATTCAAAATCGAGCTTTTGATAAGCCGACCAATAGGTCCGTTCATAGACCAACTCCACTGTGAGACGATCATCGAAAGTCTTGGCGACACCGATATTGAGGGCCGCGGGCATAGGGATCGTGACTCGGGCGCTATAGGCACGCCCTACACCGCCGAGATAGAGATTGGCCGTTCCCTCTTCGGTGAGATCGACCCGGGAGCGGTAAGTAGCCCCCACTTCCCAGTCAGACCCGGGATGCCAAGCCAGGGCCAGGTTGTAGCCCACGGCGGTAGTATCCCCCCACATTTGGCGTCGCAGGGGAATCCCCGCTGCCCGGCCATCACTATTCACCTTGCCTTCACTGTAGATGAAACGAATTCCCCCGGCCAGAGCTAAAGTATCGGATATTTTGACGGAAAGGGAAGGATTAAGCTCCGCCGTCATCAGATAGAATTTCTCCGCAAAGGTCTTTTGGATCGGGCTGTTCCATCGCCGCGTCTGACCCACCGGAGCCGTCAGGCTCACTCCCCAACGGGCACGCCCCTGGGCGCTGTGGACATAGTGCAACGTCGGAAAGACCGCCCACTCATGCTCCGACTCTCCATCGGCAGGTACAAAGCCGTGCCCCGGGAGGAACTGCAACCCCTTGTAATCCATATCCGGCAGGTGCACTAGGGTCAGATCCGCCTCCGCATAGTGGGTTTTCGGATCGAGAAAGGCCATATTGGCCGGGTTGTAGTAGGCACTATCCGCCCCGGTGGTATGGGCGATATGGGCCGCTCCAAGCGCCATCCCCTCCAGTGACTGTTCGGGGATCTTGTATCCGCCCGCCGCCAAAACTCCCAGGGTCCCGAAGTAGAATAAAAGTCCTCTTTTCATCATCCTCTCTCCTTAGTATCCCACCGTCGCCCGGCGGACTTGGCTGAACATTTGCGCCACGACCCCATAAGCATAAGGAGCGCACTCAACGTGTCCATAGCGCAGTGCCGTTCCCGGATCGCCGGTGATCGCCACTTCTACCGGGACGACACTCACATCCCGGGCGTGGAAGGTATTGCTCATCACATCGGCAGTAGCCGAGGAGATCTGGTAGGGAACCACATCATCCCCCATGCAGTGGACCAGCCGCACTGTCGTCTGCGGAGCCCAGTAGGCGGTGCTGTTGCGCAGCAGCGCTCCATAGAACCAAAAGCTTCTATTCTCATCCAAGACCTGGGTAATCGCCTCATCGGTAAAGAGATCTCGCGTCACGTGGGTCAATTGTTTATCGATTTCGGGTCTCGAATACCGACCGTCAAAGAGTGTAGGCAGTTTTGAAGCGTAAAGCTCTTTGACCAGACTCGTAACAGGCTGGTGATAACTCAGGGCATAGGCGTAGGCGGTATCCGCCATAAAAGAAGGAATCGGCAACGTATCGGAGGAGAGCACCCCTTTGGCCATTTGATCCAACATATAGGGACCGGCCATCGGAGCGGCATAGACCACTCTTTCTCCATCCGCTTCCAGCTTCTGCAGGGCCGCCATCGCCACATATCCCCCCTCGCTGTATCCGGTCACATAGAGTTGGCCGTTGAGGGGGAAGCCGTTCTTTTTGGCGAAATTGCGTGCCGCTTCGATGAAATCCTCGGTCGCTGCAGCGGAGGAGTTCTTCAGCAGATAGGGGTGATAGTGATTCGCTGAACTCCCGTAGCCGATGTAGTCAGCCTGAAGCGTCACAAATCCAGCCATCGATGTCAAAATCACTGGAGAGCCCACAGGCTCCATCGTCGCTTCGGCAACGGCAGTCGGCGCCTCCTTGTCGGCGAAGATCGTCCCGTGGGAGTCACTGACCAGGGAAAGGCCCTTACTTTTCATAAACGCAAGCTTCCGGGCATCGGCGGGAGTCGTTCCCTCCTCTGTCGGCACAACCATCAAACCCGACGCCTTGACCGGCAAGCCATCCTCATCCACCGTCTCGTATTCGATCCGGTAAGCCCGATAGCCAAAGAGAGTCGAATTCTCATCCACTCCCGGTGTTCCTTTCTTGATCAGGACCTGCCGCAAGGCATTCGCGGGAAGGTCGACGAGCACTTCACCTCCCTGAACCTTCGCCGTCTCAAGAGGCTCACTCCCTCCGCCGCAGCCGTTCAGCAGCCAGGCGATCCCCGCGATCGCGATCCATATTCTCCATCCTTTCATACTCTTCCTCCTCCTTTCTTAATTTGTGAGCCGGTCAAGCTCCGATCAATTCATAAAGTTTCCGGATCTCTTCGGGCCAGAGACTCTCGTCGATGGTCTCGATGATTAGGGGAATATCATCCATCCTCGAATCGTTCATAATGAGCCGAAAAGGTTCCCAGCCCAGCTCCCCCATCCCCAAGGAGTGGTGCCGGTCCACCCTCGAACCCAGAGGCGGCTTGGAATCGTTGATGTGCATCCCCTCCAGGTAATCAAAGCCCACAACTTCATCAAAGGCTTGCATCGTCTTCTCATAAGCTTCCGGAGTGCGTAGGTCATAGCCGGCAGTAAAAGTGTGACAGGTATCGAGGCAGACTCCCACCCGCTCTTTGGCTTCCACCCTATCGATCAGATGGGCGAGGTGTTCGAAACGGTAGCCCAGATTGGTCCCCTGCCCCGCAGTGTTTTCGATCACCAGCTTGACCCGGGAATCGGGGGTCGCTTCAATGGCCCGATTCATACTCTCGGCGATCCGGTCCAGACACTCCCGCTCCGCCGCCCCTAGCTTCGCTTCATAGTCGGGGTCCCTCTTGGGGATTTTAACCAGGTGGCTCCCCGGATGGAAGTTGAGCTTCTCCAATCCTAACTGATTGCAACGCTCGATCTCGTGGATAAAGGATTCCAATGATTTTTGTCGCTTTTCCCCTTCGGGATGCCCCAGATTGATAAGATAACTGTCGTGGGGCAGAACATGTCTGGGGGCAATGCCGCTGGCTTCCAGATTCTTTTTAAAAGCTTCGATGCTCTCTGCGCTCAGAGGCTTCGCTTTCCATTGACGCTGGTTTTTAGTAAAGAGGGCGAAGGCTTTTGCCCCGATCTTTTGGGCGTTGAGGGGTGCATTCTCCACCCCGCCGCTTGCGCTGACATGGGCGCCGACATATTTATTTGCAGAAGACATTCTACTCCTCTTTACGGATTTCGATGAGAATATGATTGATTGTATCGCGAAAAATCACGGAACCGTTTAAGACGCGGTATTCGATCGCATATCGCCCCTCTTGTGTGATTTTCTGTATCACGCCGAGCCCATTGTGCTGTATTCCTACTCCCCCGAAAATCGGTTCACCGGCCAAAACATGGGCCAATAGCTCGGGAGGATACTCCGGGCTGAGATAACGGAGGTTAAAGGTTTTTGCCGACATACAAAGGACCCCGGAGCAGATACGCTCGGGAGTGACCGTCAGCTTCATCACTGCTTGGCCGTTTGCATAGATCTCCAGGCGATGCTTCACCCCCGTATACGTGAGAAAGCCCTGGTCCGCATAGCGCATCGCAGGGGTTTTCCAAATGACAAAGACACTCTCCTGACGGAAGGGGGGCTCAGGCGATAAACAACCGTTCAAGAGCATCAGAAGAGCTCCGGAAAGCAGAAAGTGAAAAATTTTCATCATTTTTTTATTAATCTCCACTGTTTTTAAGAATTTTATAAGGATGCTCTCCCTATAATTGCGCCTACCAAAACAAAACAAACGGCCCCTTCATCTAGCGGTTAGGATTCCAGGTTTTCATCCTGGCCACAGGAGTTCGAGTCTCCTAGGGGTCACCACTTCCGTTTTGGTTTCTTCCCAAAAATTATATTCATTTTCTGATAAATTTCCTCCCTAAAATTTTCTCTGTTTCGTCCGAACATATCAGATTTGATCCATCCTTTCACCGGTATGCAACCTATGTAGCAAAAAAGTTGAGCCTCTTTTGATAAGATCATCGATGAAATGAACCGAAAGGTTCTAAATCACAAGAGGAAAAGGAGTGCAGCATGAATCTCACACAGTTCGATCCGATCCGCGAATTTCAAAATATGCAAAAGACCTTTGAATATATGAACCAGCTTTTCAATGCAGTAGAGAAGAACCCGGAAGCACCTGCCGTGGATTTCATCCCCGCCGTCAATACCCGGGAAGCCGACGATGCCTACTACATCGAAGTGGACCTTCCAGGCGTGAAAAAAGAGGATGTCTCCATCAGTGTCGACGACAATGTCCTCACCATCTCCGGTGAGCGCAAGCTCAAAGAGGAGCGCAACGACGAAGAGTTCTACCGCGTCGAGAGCGTCTACGGCAAATTCGAGCGGAGCTTTACCCTCCCCGAAGATGTGGATGCCGACAAAATCGAAGCGGAGTTCAAAGACGGAGTGTTGACCGTTCGCATTCCCAAAGCTCAGGTTGTCGAAAAAGCTCCCAAGAAGATCGAGATCAAATAAAAGGAGGTGCCGGATGAGTGAAGTCAAAAAAAAGAATGAAATCCAGAATGTAGAGAAGAAAGTCGAAGAAGGAGTAGTAGAGGTCGGCAAGAAATTCAAGGAGGCCCTCTCCAATGTCGCCCGCCATCTTCCCAAGGCCAACCTCTCCCGCAGCCCCAAAAAGGACAGTTTCACTATCGAAGTGGACCTGCCCGGGGTAAAGAAAGAGGATATCAACGTCAGCATCGAGGGAGACTACCTCATCGTCACCGCCGAGCGGAAGATGAAAGAGGAGGTCAAGAAGGAGGATTACTACCTGATGGAGAGTGCCTTCGGCAAATATACCCGAACCTTCTACCTGCCCGAAGACATCGACCGCGACAGTATCGACGCAAAATACGAGGATGGACGGCTCATCATTACCTTTGAAAAAGTCGCTTCCAAGAAACGCCGGGATATCGCAGTCAAATAAGTACCATTAGCCCAAAAGGGATACAATGACGATGTATCCCCATATCAAAGAAGGAGAAAGAGATGAAAGAATCTGTCAGCGAAAAACTCAAAGAGGTCATCGAACCCAACAAAGAGAAAGAAAATTTGGGGCATGTGACACTGCATCAGGCCAGAGAAATGATCCAGGATGCCGGAGCGATCCTTCTGGATGTCCGCCCGCCGGCGAAAGTAGTGGGGGATAATGCCCAGGAGGCCGACATCCCCAACGCTTACTATATGCCCTATCCCGAGTTCTACGACTATGCCGACGAACTTCCGGTCAACAAGGCCGATCCGATCGTCGTCGCCTGTCTAAAGGGTTGGTTCGCCAACCGCGTGATGGGTTATTTGGAAATGTTGGGATACAGCAACGTTTACGTTCTGGACACCAACATCGAAGATCTCATCGAAGTCCACAAAGCCCACGCCAAGTAATCTCCTCCCCGGCTCTCGCCGGATGTGACGCGGGACATTACTTCTCTATGTCGTATATTCATCCTCTAGTGTGGTACTATAACTCTATCCATCATTTCCAGTAAGGAGCCCCCAATGTTCAAATTCAAACAGTTTACAGCACTAATACTGTTTACATTTCTCGCCTTCAGCAGCTTTGTATCGGCCGAAAGCAAACAAGTCCTCGATATGCAGATCCAGGAGACGATCAAAACTTTTGAAAAGAAAGTCCCGGGGGCCCGGGATTTTCTCAATCGTACCGAAGGCTATCTGGTCATTCCCAATCTCTACAAAGCCGGCTTTGTCGTCGGGGGGGAGTATGGCGAAGGAGGGCTCCTGGTCAAAGACCCCCTCCAGCCGGGGCAGCCGTCTCACTTTCATATCGCCGCCTACTACTCTGTGGTAGGAGCGTCCATCGGTTTCCAGGCCGGGGCGCAGAAGCGGTCGATCATCGTCGCCTTTTTGACCCGTCCGGCTCTGGAGAGTTTTATGAAGAGCAATAAATGGAAAGTGGGTGTCGACGGGTCGATTGCCTTTGTGGATGTAGGGGGCACCCTGGACCTCAGCACCATCGACCTCAAGAAATCCATCGTCGCCTTCGCCTTCGGCAACAAAGGCTTAATGGCCGGCGTCTCGCTTGACGGCTCCGTCTTTACCCGCATCAAGAAATAACGCGCTCGGGTTCACGCCCCGTAGAGCCATCCCGCGGCAATCAATCCTTCCATAAGCAACAGAAGAAAAATCCATCGATAACGAATCGACAAAAGTGCCGTCACCCCATATCCCCATAAAACCCAGGAGGGCAAAATCTTCTCAACCGTCTCTGAATCAAGCGGCAGAGTAAAAAGCCGGCTCAACACCTCATCCAGGATCCCTCCCGCCCCCAAAAGATGCAGCAATATCGCCAAGGGATAAAAAGGAACAAAAAGAAGCGAAAGGAGCGGGGAGAGAAATTGCCACGGGTTCACCGAAGGAAATAGGCTATGTCCCACCGGCAACATCAGCCAAAAGACCCCGATCGGCAAAATCACGCCCCCGACGATCCATTCCGGCAAATGACCGAAATATCTCAAAAGCAAAAAGATAAAAAAGACCCCCGTCATCGAGAGCCAGAAACTCATCGAAACAAGCAAAACCGGGTCCAGAGCCAGGATAATCGCCCCGGTGATGAGCAAAAAACGAAAACTCAGCAATTCCACCCCCAGAAGCACCGCACTCCATCCCAAAACCAGCATCACATAGGAGCGAAGCAGCGAAGGAGGTATCCCGGTCAGCCAAAGGTATCCGCCAAGCAGCAGCAGACTCAGGCTCCCCAGATCCACAAGCTCATAACGCCAGGGGAACCAGCGCCTCTGGAGCAGACGATAAAGGGGCCGCAGCAACAAAAAGATCATCCCCCAAATAATCCCCAGATGAAAACCGCTCAGCGCCACCAGATGACTCACCCCCAGCGCTGCGATCCTGTCTCTCAATGCACTTGGCAGCGGATCGGCCAGGAAGATCCCCCGATAGAAGTCTGCCATCTCCTTATCGCGATGCTGCCGATCGATCAGCCGGGCTATTCGGGTTTTGAGCCCCTTTGATGCAGGAGCTTTTTCGAGAATTCGAGAAGAGATGTAGGGGCCTTTGAGATAATCGATAAAGCTGATTCGCTTCGAAGGAAAAAGCTCCAAGCGGACTCTTTGGCCCTGTAATGCCTGATGACGATAGCTCCGGGTATAGAAATCCATCCCTTTCACACTACGAAGTTTCAGGATGTGATAGGATTTTTTTCCCGAATGATGGGGGATCTCTTTGAGTACTGTGGCCCAGGTATAATAGAAGGGTTTGGCGAGAAGATCCCGGTACTGCCAGTGAAGCCAAGCCAGATGGATCCCCAATATCAGGAGCGTTGCGCTAAAGAAGAGGAACCACTCCCGACGTCCCTCCAGGAGCGGTACCGGCTGAATCACACGGGACATCGAAGAATCGTTGGCGTTTTGTTAAATGGGCGGAAGCTCGATCGTCCCTTCCCGCATATCGATGTTGCCCTCTTCGAAGACCACTTCGAAACCGCTGCTTCCCTTGTCGGCATCCACGAAACGGGTGAAACGCTTCTGGAAGATCAGATCCACCGTTCCCGTAGGGCCGTTACGCTGCTTGCCGATGATCAGCTCCGTCTCCTCCTCCATTTTGGAGCGGAAGGTGCTTTTGTACTCCTTGCCCTCAGCTTTGGCCTTCATCTCTTTTTCCTTCTCCTTCGCCTCCCGGTAGACATCGTCGCGGTAGACAAAGAGGATGATGTCGGCATCCTGCTCGATGGCCCCCGACTCCCTCAAGTCACTGAGCATCGGACGCTTGTTCTCCCTCGATTCGAGAGAGCGGTTGAGCTGGGAAAGGGCGATGATGGGCATCTGCAGCTCTCTGGCGAGCTGTTTGAGCCCCCGGCTGATCTCACTGATCTCCTGCTGCCGCCCTTCGCGGCCCCCCTCCCCGCTCATTAGCTGGAGGTAGTCGATGATCGCCATACTGATCTCGGGATGCTGGGCCTTGAGCTTGCGGAGTTTGGAGCGCACGTGATGGATTGTGGCATACCCCCCGTCATCCACGAAGAGCTTGCGCCGGGACATATCCTCCACCGCCGTCGCCAGCTGGCTCCACTGATCGTCGGTCAAATCTCCCACCCGAAGGGATTGCAGGGGAATGGAAGTTTTGGCCGAGAGCATCCGCAGCATCAGTTGCTCGGCGGGCATCTCCAGGGAGAAAAAGGCGACCCCCTCTCCCCGCTCCACAGCCCGCAGGGCCATATTGAGCACCAGGGCCGTCTTTCCCATCGCCGGACGTGCCGCCACGATCACCAGGTCCCCCTTACCGAAACCGCTGGTCTTGTCGTTGAGGTTGCGAAAGCCGGTATCGACCCCGATGAGCTTGGAGTTGCCCATCGCTTTGAGGCGCTCAATCTCCTGCATCATCGAGAGGGTGATCTCATCAGAGGGGCGAAAATCCTCGCTCACGCTCTCCTGGGTAATTTCGTAAAGCTTCTGCTCCACCCGGTCCATCACTTCGGTCGCTTCCAGATTCTCCTCGACGGTGAGCTTCTTGATCTCCGTCGCCAGGGTCACCAGAGAGCGTTTGGTCGCCAGAGCCTTGATCTCTTCGACATAAGCCTTGGTGTCGGTGATGGGGTTGGCCGAGAGCACCTCCACCATCTCCGCTTCGTCAAACTTCCCGACCCGCTCCAGCTCCTTGCGCAGAAACTCTTCGTCGATAGGTTTTTCCGCCAGGCTGAGCTGTTCCATCGCCCGAAAGAGGTGCTGATGAAAAGGAAGGTAAAAGTCTTCGGGCTTGAGCCGGGCGGCGATCTCCTCGAAGATCTCCGGATCGAAGATAATGGCCGAGAGCACCGCCCGTTCGATGTTGAGGTTGTAGAGGTTTTCCATCAGTGATTCACTCCTACTGGAAAATCAAATGAATGGTGAATAATGAATGATGAATGATTATGGTTGGTTTTGCTTTGCAAAACACTCCTTTTTAATAAAATTGCTTTTCGTAAAAAAGCATACCAAAACCATTCACCATTAGCCATTAATCATTCAGCCTGAGCCTGAGCGGCCATCTTTTCCACCTCTTCGACGAAGCGATCCACCAGCTGTTCTTCGGGCAGTCGGGCCACCACTTCCCCCTTGACCATCACCAGCCCGACCCCCTTGCCGTAGGCGATGGCCACGTCGGCGTGCTTGGCTTCGCCGATGGCGTTGACCACACAGCCCATCACTGAGACGTTAAGCGGGGTTTTGATGTGGGCAGTGCGGCGCTCCACCTCCGCCACGGCACTCACCAAATCGGCCTCGATCCGGCCACAGGTGGGGCAGGAGATGATGTTGAGTCCCTCCTGGGCGCGGCCGGCGTCTTTGATGATGGCCCGCCCCACTTCGATCTCTTTTTCCAATTCCCCGGTGATGGAGACCCGAATCGTATCCCCAATGCCATCCAGCAGCAGCGAGCCGATCCCGATGGCCGATTTGACCGTGGCGTGAAAGAGGGTCCCCGCCTCCGTCACCCCCAAATGGAAGGGGTAGTTGTTCCGGGGCCGCAGTATCCGGTATGCTTCGACGGTACGCTCCACGTCGCTGGCTTTGAGGGAGACTTTGATGTCGGTGAAGTCCAGGTCTTCGAGAAACTTGATGTTGTATTCGGCACTGGCCACCATCCCTTCCGCCGTCGCCCCATAGCGATCCTCAAACTCCTTTTCGAGCGAGCCGGCGTTGACCCCCACCCGGATGGGAAGCCCCCGCTCTTTACACGCTTTGACAATCTCCTTGATCCGTCCCTTCTCCCCGATATTCCCCGGGTTGAAACGGATACAGTCGACCCATTTGGCAGCTTCGAGCGCCAGACGGTAATTGAAATGTATATCGGCGACAACCGGCAGGTTGACACGCGCGACAATCTCCCGAAGCGCCAAAGCATCCTCCATCTCCGGCACCGCCACCCGGACGATATCGCAGCCGGCGAAGTGGAGACGGTTGATCTGCTCGACTGTCGCCTCCACATCCCGGGTATTACTAAAAGTCATCGACTGCACCGAGATCGGGGCATCCCCTCCCACGGGCACGTCACCGATGTAGATCTTTTTGGTAGGAAAACGTTGAGTCATCGTATTTCCCTTTCGGGGAAAAATGAGGAATGAGGAATGAGGAATGAGGAATTTTGGAAACGAAACGTCGTTTCGATTTTTATTGACATAAATTGCCTTTGCTATATGATGTTAAAACAATATCCAACTTTTTTGGAAGCCCATAGCTTTACGGAGTAAAGCTTACCAAAACTCCTCACTCCTCACTCTTAACTCCTCACTTTGAATTTGGCTTTAGCTAAATTCAACCGGGTCCATATCGATCTCGATCCCTCGGCCCGCGACGGCGTGGAGCGCCTGCAGCAGGGGTTTGCGTTTTTGGGCTCTAAGCAAAATGGTGTAGCGGTATTTCCCGGCGATACGTTCGATGGGGGCGGGGCCATATCCCACGATCCCGATACCGGGGAAAGCCTGCAGCTTCGCGGCTGTCTCTTCGGTCAGGGCGGCGGCTTTGGCCTCCTCTTTGTGGGCGATGAGGATCCGGGCCAAATGGGCGAAGGGAGGATACTCCGCCATCCGCCGAAACTCCGCCTCCTCTTTGAGAAAAGGTTCGTAATCCTCCAGCCATGGGGCGAAAAACTCCGGCTGGGCACTCTGGATCAAGATCTGGGCATCCTTGCTCCGCCCGCTGCGGCCGGCGATCTGATGAAGCAGCGCCACCGCCCGCTCTTTGGCCCGGTAATCCCCCATCCCCGCCAAATAATCGAGGCCGGTGATGACACTAAGGGTAATGTTGGGATAGTCGTGCCCCTTGCTGAGCATCTGGGTCCCCACGATCACGTCGCTCTCCCCCGATTCGATCCGTTTGAGGGCTCTTTCAAGTTTGCCGGGGGTCGTGATGGCATCTTTGTCGAACTGCTCGATGCGAATACCCGGAATCGCCCGCTCGATGATCTCGATCGCCTCCTCCGTGCCAAGGCGGTCGCTCTTGAGAGGCAAATGGCCGCAGTGGGCACAGCGCTCCCGGATCGGCTCGGTATAGTTGCAGTGATGGCAGCGCAGATGGCGGTAGCGGCGGTGCAGGCTCATCCCCACGGAGCAATAGGGGCACTCGTGGGTCTTGCCGCAATTTTCGCACCAGAGATATTTGAAATTGGCCCGGGTCGGCACAAAGACCAGGCTCTGCTCCTTTTTACGGTAATTCTCTTCCAACGCTTTGAGGATAGGCAGAGTGATACTGTCGCCGGGGATAAAGCGGTAACGCTTACGGGTCTTGACATAGGGCTCTTTGAGCCGTGCCACGGGGTATTTGACATAGCTGCCCACCGAGGGGGTCGCGCTAGCGAGCCAAACCTGGGCGCCGAGCTTTTTGCCCAGATAAAGCGCCAGATCCCTGGCATGGTAGCGGGGACGGGTCATCGCTTTGTAACTGTCATCATGTTCTTCATCCACGATGATCAAGCCCAGATTCTCCAGAGGCACGAAGAGGGCCGAGCGAGCCCCCGCGACGATCCGGATCTCTCCGGAGCGTATCCCTTCGAGGATTCCCTCTCGCTTCTTGCGGGTCAGCCGGGAGTGCCAGAGAGCCACCCGCTCCCCGAAATAGCGCTTAAGGCGCTTTTCCATCTGGGGGGTCAGGGCAATCTCCGGCATCAAGAGGATCGTGCTTTTCCCCACCCGGAGCATCTCCGCCATTCGGTGAATATAAAGCTCCGTCTTCCCCGACCCCGTCACCCCAAAAAGCAGTGCCGTCTCTTTCCCGCGAAGCTCCTCGTAGGCTTTGCGCTGTTTGTCGCTCAGAACCGGAAGTTCGACAGAGAAGTCTGTATTCTGGGACAAGATTTGATCTTCAGGTTTCGATCCGTTTTCATCGAAGGGGAGAAAAAGGGAGAGGGCTTCGCCAAAGGAGGAGAAATAGTACTCGGCAATAAACTTCGCCGCCTCCATTTGCCAGGGGCGATAACGAAAAGGGAGAATCTCGGCGATCTCCTCGGTAGCAAACTCCGGCTTCGCGACCTCGGCTATTACCACCGCCTCTTTTACAGTCCCTTTGACCGGTACCCTAACCTGCTGTCCCACCTCGAGGGGCTGCGCAAAGCGATAGGTCAGGATCGGTGCCGCAGAACGTAGCAAAGCAAGATTATAGTAGCAGAACTCTACTTCTTTTTGATCGGGCATGGCGCATTATAGCACTCCCGTTACACCGCCCAAAAGTTTATTATCTCGGTAGGAACAAAGTGTCAGGTTTCACCACGTTGTTGAAGCCAGAGCAGTGTGTCGGCTTTGAACATCTCAGGAGATTTCCTGAATAGATCAGATTCCAGATTATACCAGTAGCGCAATGCTTCAAAAGGTGTTTTGACTTTCAATTCCTTTCTGAGTCCTCCGTGGCGTCTGGTAAAGAGATAGTAAAGAAGGAACTTATCCAAATCCATTATCATCTGCTTTAGATTTTCATAGTTCTGTACTTTGATGGTTCGCTCTTTAATCAGACCATTGGCTCGTTCGACCATTCCGTTGGTTTGTGGAGTGAAGGGTTCCGTGAGACGATGGGTGATCTTTAACGCTTTGCAGAGCTTGTCGAAGCGATGGTTTCCGGTCGGTTCCTTTCGTCCCTGACTGAATCGGTCGGTAAATTCCATTCCGTTATCGGTCAGGATATGAGTGATCCTAAAAGGGAAGAAGCGTTGACACTCTTCGAGGAAATCCATTGCACTACCGGCACTTCGGCTTCGGTAGACCTTGTAGTACATCAAGCGTGTCGCACGATCGATGGCTACAAAGAGATAGTATTTGACTCCATCGATCTTTGGCAGATAGGTCACATCCATATGGACAAAGCCCGGAGCATACTCTTTGAACTTCTTTGCCTTGGCTCGCTTCTCTTCGGGAACACGGCTGATCTTCAATGTTTTGAGCGTTCGGTACACGGCAGATCGACTGATACCGGGAAACACACTTCGTAGGATCTCTACCAGATCATCCAGGGGCATCCAGGTACAGGTTCGCACGATGCGTACAATTTCCCGCTCCAGGTTATTTAGCGCATAATGAATCGTATGGGGCCGACTGCTACGATCTTGTGTCTCTTGACGGTTCCGCCACTTACTGATTGTCTGAATACTGACACCGAAACGTCGGGCCAACTCTTGATTGCTTGCCTTGGATTTCTGTATACTTTGGCGTATATGCGAGTTGGTCCTCGCATTGCAATGATAGTGCTGTTTCATCTCTCCTTTGCCTTATTCTGAGATGTCTCAGCCTATCACTCCTCTCTTGAATTTCAAATTGAACCCAAGCTCACACCTTCCATCAACAACGTGGTGAAACTGGAGAACAAAGTGCTATAAATCACTCATTCCACTTACGCTGCATGATTGTTTGACCAGTTTATTGTTCTGCACTTTGAAAGCACAAGTACTTCCATCCGGTGCAGTAAAGGTGAAGGTATCCCCACTGCGTGACCAATCACTCGGCAAACCATATTCCAGTAAGCTTTCAGCCGCGGAACCATTAATATCAGTGAAGTCTCCCTTGAGAATCTTCTTTTGTCGCTCCGTTGCTATAGCAGAACGAAGAGCGCCCACCGTTGCACGGGCTCTTGAGATCATAGCATCATCACGGGTAGCTGCAAACTTTGGAATTGCAATACTTGCTAATATGCCTACGACAACGATAACAAAAATGAGTTCGATCATTGTAAAAGCATGTTTCACCTTTTACTCCTCCTTGTCTTTCCATTCTATTTATTATACGCTAAAATAATCAATAATTGTCAAAATGCGGAAGGACAGATAATACATAGAATGAAAGTTGTAATACTGGCAGGTGGATATGGTACCCGCATATCGGAGGAGACAGAGGTCAAACCCAAGCCGATGGTACAGATTGGAGGCAAGCCCATTTTATGGCATATCATGAAAATTTACTCACATTACGGATTCAATGATTTTGTTATACTGCTCGGGTATAAAGGATACTATATTAAAGAGTATTTTGCCAATTACTTTCTGCATCAAAGTGATATTACGATCGATCTGCAGAACAACCATATGCAAGTACATGACAACCACAGCGAACCATGGAGGGTTACACTGGTAGATACCGGATTGGATGCAATGACCGGATCCCGTATCAAACGGGCACAGCGCCATATCGGAAATGAAACTTTTCTGCTGACCTATGGCGACGGCGTCTCCAATGTCGATATCTCCAAGACGGTTGAATTTCATAGAAAACATGGCAAAACATTGACAATGACGGCGATTCAGCCTGAAGCGCGTTTCGGGAACCTCGAAATCAAAACCGACGACAGCGTACAGGCTTTTGTGGAGAAACCGCGTAGTGAAGGAGGTTGGATCAACGGTGGTTTTTTCGTCTGCGAACCAGGGCTGTTCGACTATCTCGACGAAAATGACGGTTGCGTGTTTGAGCAGGCACCTTTGCAAAGGATGGCACAAAAGGGTGAAATTACCGCTTATAAGCATATGGGATTTTGGCAATGTATGGATACATTAAGAGACAACCAAAAACTTAACCAAATGTGGAAAGAAGGCAAAGCACCGTGGAAAGTCTGGGATGACTGATTTCTCGGTGGCCTACCGGGGCAAAAAGGTATTAGTGACGGGGCACACGGGTTTCAAAGGTTCCTGGCTTTCCCTGTGGCTACAATCTTTGGGAGCCGATGTGGTAGGCTATGCACTGTCACCGGAAACTGAGCCCTCTCATTTGACGCTGCTGGATCTAGATATGGTCAGTGTCAAAGGCGATATACGAGATTTTTCACATCTGCAACGACTCATTAAAGATGTTCAGCCTGAAATCATTTTTCACCTTGCTGCCCAGCCGTTGGTGCGGCGTTCGTACCGAGAACCGGTCGAGACCTTTGAGACGAATGTGATGGGAACGGTCAATGTGCTTGAAGCTTGCCGCCAAACCCCATCCGTGCGAGCGATTGTCAATATCACCAGTGACAAGTGCTACGAAAATCGCGAATGGGTTTGGGGATACCGCGAAAACGATCCGATGGGAGGGTACGATCCCTACAGTGCCAGTAAAGGAGCGGCGGAACTTGTCAGCGCCGCATACCGCCGCTCCTACTTTAACAATGCCGAGTATGGGAAAATACATGAAACATTGTTGGCGACCTGCCGTGCGGGCAACGTTATCGGTGGGGGCGACTGGAGCGAAGACAGATTGATACCCGATATAGTCCGTGCCGTAACGGCGAAGGAAGCTGTCACCATTCGTTCACCGAACGCAACTCGTCCTTGGCAGCACGTACTCGATGCGCTCAGCGGATATCTGCTGCTAGGGCAGAAACTGCTCGAAGGCCAAAGTGAATTCGCCGATGCATGGAACTTCGGTCCGTCCGACGAAGATGTCCTGACAGTCAAAGAGATGTGTTCCTTGTTTGAGAAAGAATGGGAGCGTACCCGTTTTAATTTTTCCAAAGAGACGCCGCGTTTGCATGAAGCGGGGCTCTTGAAGCTGGACTGTTCCAAAGCACATACCTTGCTGAACTGGAGAGGCCGGTGGCATGCCCAGGAGGCGGTTATAGCGACGGCAGAGTGGTACCGTGCGTATATTGAAACAGGAAAGATTTTATCGAGGGAGCAGTTGAAAAAATGGATGGACACATAAAAAAAGTCAGCGATATCGTCGCAGAATTTCTGGCCGAAAACGAGCAGATCGCCAACGATATTTTTATGGTTTCAGGCGGCGGAAACATGCACTTGATCGATTCAATCGGGAGGAATGAAAGACTCAACTATATCTGTAACCATCATGAACAGGCTTGCGCCATCGCCGCGGAAGGCTATGCCCGTGTCACGAACAAAGTCGGGGTCGCTATGGTGACAACCGGCCCGGGCGGCACAAACGCCATAACGGGTGTGTATGGGGCATGGGTCGATTCGATACCGACATTAACGATCTCCGGACAAGTCAAGTTCGAAACGACCGTTGCCAGTCAGCCGGAGTTGAAACTGCGGCAATTGGGCGATCAGGAGATCAATATCATCGATGTGGTCAAACCGATTACAAAATATGCCGTAATGGCAACAGACAAGTATGAAATACTCTATCATCTTCAAAAAGCGGTTTATGAAGCCAAAAGCGGTCGACCGGGGCCGGTGTGGGTAGATATTCCGCTCGATATTCAGGGAGCGAACGTCGATGAAAAGAGGCTAAAGCAATTCGTTCCACCGGCACCCCCGGAGTATGATCTCAAAGTCGATGAGGTCGTGTCCCTTTTGAAACAGGCAGAAAGACCTGTGATCATTGCCGGCAACGGCATCACACTTTCCGGCGCGAATGAAAAATTTTTACAATTAGCTGAGAAACTGGGGGTTCCGGTCGTAGGCACCTTTGCCCGTTATGATATCGTCAAGACCGAACATCCACTATTTTTCGGTCGCTACGGAACAGTCGGTCATAGAATGGCTAACTTTACGGTACAGAATGCCGACTTGGTACTTGCTATCGGCGCACGTATGAATATACGTGCCATTAGTTATAACTGGGAGTTTTTTGCCAGAGAAGCGATTAAAATTGCAGTGGATATCGATCCGGCTGAACTCAGAAAACATACATTGGAAATTGATGTACCCATCGAAGCTGATGCAAAGGTTTTTATCGAAGCGATGCTTGAACGTTTTGAAAATGAAAATATGCCGAAATATGATAAGTGGATCGAAAAATGTTTGACATACAAAAAACGTTATCCAACGATCGAACCTACACGTCAGAAAATCGTCGATACGGTGGACTCATATAATTTTTTCGATCTCCTTTCCGATATGACGGCAGATGATACAGTGTTTGTTTTCGGTAACGGGACGGCCTGTGTGTCGTCGTATCAAAGCCTAAAAGTGAAAGGGAAACAGAAAGTCGTGGTCAACTCCGGATGTGCTTCAATGGGATACGATCTGCCTGCAGCCATCGGAGCGGCATTCGGAAGCAAGAGCAAGCAGATCGTGTGTGTCACGGGAGAGGGCAGCCTGCAAATGAACCTGCAAGAACTGCAGACGATCATACATCATCGATTGCCGGTCAAACTCTTTGTGCTCAACAATGCGGGCTATATTTCGATTCGCAATACCCAGAACAACTTTTTCAAAGGCCACAAAGTTGGATCAGACGCTTCAAGCGGCGTCAGTTTCCCTGACACTCTCAAATTGGCTGAAGCCTACGGATTTAGGGCATTTAGGCTCGAGACACAATTGGATCTTGTCAGACAACTTGAAAATATTTTGAGGATTGAAGGGCCAGTCATTTGCGAAGTTATGCTTTCCCCGACGGAAAAGATGGAGCCAAAACTCTCTTCAGAAGTCAAGCCTGACGGTACGATGATCTCCAAACCGCTTGAAGACATGTTCCCTTTCCTTGACCGGAAAGAGTTTTTCGAAAATATGATTATCGAGCCTGTTGATGAATAAGACAGTCATTCTAGATTTGGATGGGACACTCTATTTCGGGGATAGGGCTGCCCCCGAAGCGGTATCAGCTTGCGAAATACTGAAAAAACGGGGATATCGCTTGGTTTTTTTGACGAATAATTCCACCAAGACACGTCTGGAAATCAAAAAAAAGCTTGTTGATTTGGGTTTTCCCGTAAACAGTTTGAATGAAATATATACCTCATCTTACGCAATGGCAGTCCATCTTCATAATACAAAGATAAACAATGTCTATTTGCTCGGCTCAAAAGGGCTGGGTAGCGAATTGCACGAAAAAGGTGTCATATGTGTTGATAGTTCTTCCATACCTCAGGCAGTGGTGGTTGGACTTAAAACTGATTTTTGCTATAAAGATATAGCTGAAGCTATGGGGATAATTGAAAAGAATAGAGTGAATATTTATACCTGTAATCTTGATAAAAACTTTCCGATTGGAGGAGGGGAAAAGCGGCCGGGGATCAATGCACTTGTTTCAGCTTTAGTGGGGTCCCTCTCTCATAACGCAGATGTGAAAATAATCGGCAAGCCCTCATCTTATATGTTACAGCTTATCGCAGAGCAATTCACTCTCACTCCAGATGATATGTGTGTAGTCGGAGACAGCGAAGAGAGTGATATCGCCATGGCAAACAATTACGGATGTGCCTCTTTTCTGACAGGGCATCGGGGATTGACACTAGAAATTACAAATCAGATTGTAGAGAGGTTGGGATGAATATACTTGAATATGAAATGATCGAGGTGCTGAAACGATTGAAAAACGATTTTGGCGTTTTTGAGATCAAAGCGGAATATGAAAACGAAGGAAGCCGCCAAGAAGAACTGATGCGCTTGAAAGATATCACAAGCAAAGTAGATTTGCCCATTATAATAAAAATCGGTGGGGTAGAAGCCGTTACAGATGTTTACAGTGCTATCACTCTTGGCGTTGGGGGCATAGTGGCCCCCATGGCAGAGACACCATTTGCCGTCAGCAAATTTCTGCATCTAATAGAGACATTCGTTCCGGAAGATAATCGCAAAGATATAGAATTTGCCGTCAACCTAGAAACGATTACTGCCTATAAAAATCTCGATGACATCTTGCAACTGGAACATATCGATCTTCTGTCAAGTGTTACAGTAGGAAGAGTGGATTTCACTGCCTCTATGGGGAGAGACCGTTCATTTGCAGATAGTGACAGTATGTTTGAGTACTGTCAGGAGATTTTTACAGGTGCACGGGAAAGAGGACTGAAATGTGCATTGGGCGGAGCCGTCTCAGCACAATCACATAGCTTTATTAAGCGACTGGTGCAGATGGAACTTCTCGATAAGTATGAAACACGAAAAGTCGTATACGACAAAGATGCAATAAAGGATTTCGAAAAAGGATTGCATGCTGGTGTAGAATTTGAACTGTTGTGGCTCAAAAGTAAACGGCGCTATTATCATCGAATCAAAATAGAAGATGAGAAAAGAATTGAAATGCTCGAAAAACGGCTTGCAAATATAGTATGAGGATTCTTATCACCGGAGCTGCAGGATTTATCGGCAGTTCTCTTGCGAAGGCTTTTGATAAACGCGATGATATGACCGTGTTGGCACCGAACCGCGAAGAGCTGGATGTATCGAATGAATCGGCGGTAGATAGATACGTTGCTGTGCATAAGCCGGATATGATTGTTCACGCGGCGAACAGAGGCGGCGGACGCAATACGATCGGCCTTGAAGATATTATTCATAACAATCTTCGTATGTTTTTCAACATTGCCAAGCAGATGCCCAAAGTAGATAAAATTATCCAACTCGGCAGCGGAGCGGAGTATGGCAAACACAAGCCGATTGTCCGGGCGAAGGAGGAAGACGCTTTTGCCGCGTTTCCCAAAGACGATTACGGATTTTACAAATCAGTATGCTCCCGCTATATCGAGAAGACAGACAATATGATCAATCTGCGTATTTTCGGCTGTTATGGCGAAAGGGAGGATTACCGTTTCAAATTCATTTCCAATGCCGTCATTAAAAATCTTCTCGGATTGCCGATCACGATCAATCAGAATGTCGTTTTTGATTATCTCTATATCGAGGACCTTGTCAGTATGATCACTCATTTTCTTTTCAATGCCCACGACTTTCCCGTCTATAACGCTACAAGCGGAGCGGGAATTGACCTGGTGACACTGGCGAATATGGTCAACGAGGTAGGGAACAATACGGTTCCCGTCAGGGTTTTGCATAAAGGGCTTAACAATGAATATACTTCGGATAACAGCAGAATTATGGAGGCGATGAAGGGATTTTCGGTGACACCTCATAAGGTGGCGATTACCAAAATGTATGAGTATTTTTCCAAACATCTCACCGAGCTAGATACACAGACGGTGCGAGAAGATCCTTTTATCAAACACTGTAACAAGATATGGAAAGAGACAAGATGAACGAAACGGAACAGCTTAGAAATGAAATCCTGGAAAAGACAAAAGCCTATTTCCGTCTGGCACACGCCCCGAAACTGATTGCACCCTTTGACAAAGGACGAAGCCGCGTCAACTACGCCGGTCGTGTTTTTGATGAGGCGGAAATGGTGAATCTGGTCGATAGTGCTTTGGAGTTTTGGCTGACATACGGACGTTACTCCAAAACATTCGAAAAAAGACTGGCCGACTATCTCGGTGTACGATGGAGCCTCCTTGTCAATTCCGGCTCTTCGGCAAACTTATTGGCTTTTATGGCATTGACTTCACCGCTCTTGAGGGAACGTCAAGTAAAACGAGGCGACGAGGTTATCACCGTCGCCGCCGCCTTTCCAACAACGGTGGCACCTATCGTGCAATACGGAGCGGTTCCGGTCTTTGTTGACGTGGAGCTGGAAACAGCCAATGTCGATGTCGCCTTGCTCGAAGCGGCACGCAGCGAGAAGACCAAAGCGGTAATGCTCGCCCATACTCTCGGCAACCCTTTCAATATTGAAAAGGTCAGGGCATTTTGTAATAAATATAATCTTTGGCTAATCGAGGACAATTGCGATGCGCTCGGTTCGGAGTGGAACGTTCAAAAAACCGGAACGTTCGGCGATATCAGCACCAGCAGTTTTTACCCGCCGCACCATATGACGATGGGTGAAGGGGGCGCGGTCTATACAAACAACCCGCTGCTCAAAAAGATCCTGCTCTCCATACGGGACTGGGGGCGGGACTGCTGGTGCGAAAGCGGTGTGGACAACACCTGTGGCGCACGTTTCTCCCGGCAATTCGGCACCCTCCCCAAAGGGTATGACCATAAGTATGTCTACAGTCACTTCGGTTATAATCTCAAGGCAACCGATATGCAAGCTGCCGTCGGTGTGGCACAGCTTGAAAAGCTCGACGGCTTTACTGCGGCACGGCGCAAAAACTTCGCGCACCTAAAAGAAGGCTTGCAAGGATTGGAGCATTTTTTTATTCTTCCGAAACATTATCCCAAGGCCAATCCCAGCTGGTTCGGTTTTCTAATCATTTTAAGGGAGGAAACGCCGTTCACGCGTAATGAAATCGTCGGGTATCTGGAAAAGAACCGTATCCAGACACGCAATTTGTTCGCGGGCAATATCACCCGCCAACCTCTGTTCGATGTTCTGGATGAAGGAAAAGATTACCGTATCGTCGGAGATTTGGCGAATACCGATCGTCTGATGAACGACGCGTTTTGGCTGGGTGTTTATCCCGGGATGAGCGAAGAGATGATTGATTATATGGTCAGTACTATCCGGGATTTTTGCAGCGGATATGATGCGCCGGCTTCTGTTTGACAAACAGTTTCACCGCTTTATAGCCGTGGGTGTGCTCAATACGGCAGTAGGTTACGGTCTGTTCGCATTTTTCATTTTTTTGGGGTTGCATTATGCACTGGCGTCACTTTTGGCGACTATTCTGGGCATATTGTTTAACTTTCATACGATCGGAAAGATTGTATTCGGTTGCCACGATTACCGATTGATGGTCCGTTTTTTCGCCGTTTACGGTATTACTTATCTACTCAGCATCGCTTTTTTGGCGGTGTTTGACTTTTTAGGTGTAAATATGTATCTTGCCGGGGCCCTGCTGCTTGCACCTATGGCAGTGATATCCTTTTTATTGAATAAATATTTTGTATTTTGGAAAAAGAAATGAAGAAAATCAGTATAGTCACAGCTTGTTACAACGAAGAGGAGAATGTAGCAATTCTTATAGAGAGGGTTCGGAGAGTCTTTGAACAATTCCCTCAATACAGTTTCGAACATATCTTTATCGACAATGCTTCAGAAGACCGAACGGTTGCCATTCTCAAAGAGATTGCCGAAAAGGACAAAAGGATCAAGATCATCGTCAATTCAAGAAATTTCGGCCATATCCGTTCTCCGATGCACGCATTGCAATTGGCGGATGGGGATGCAGTCATCTCGATCGTCGCCGATTTGCAGGATCCCCCCGAAATGATCGCGGATTTCATACGCAAATGGGAGGCAGGATCGGATATCGTGCTGGCCATCAAGCGTGATAGTGCCGAGAATAAATGGATGTTTCAGGTGAGGGAGCTTTATTATAATCTTCTCTACCGCCTCTCTGAAGTACCTGTCTATAAAAACTTCACGGGATTCGGACTCTATGACCGGAAAGTGATGGACGCGATACGGCAGATGAACGATCCTTACCCCTTTTTCCGAGGTATGATTGCTGAAGTAGGATATACGGTTACCAAGATACCCTACGATCAGCCTGTCCGCCTGCATGGTGTAACAAAAAACAATTTTTATACACTTTATGATATGGCAATGCTGGGTATCATCAATAACTCGAAAGTACCGCTGAGAATTGCGACATTTCTCAGTCTGATTACCGGTACCGTAAGTTTTTTTGTCGGCCTGGGATACCTGATCGTCAAACTAATTTACTGGAACCAGATGAGTCTCGGAATCGCTCCTTTGCTCATCGGTGCGTCATTTGCCTTTTCCATACTGCTGTTTTTTATTGGTATCCTTGGAGAATACATCGGAATGATCTATACACAAGTACTCAATAGGCCTCTTGTTTTCGAAAAAGAACGGATCAATTTTGACAAAGAAGATGAAGATGAATATGAGACAAAATGAATTCATAATGACTCTAAACATAGACAAGAGGTACCTTCCTTTTCTCTTCATCTATGTTTTTGTATCGCTCAATGCACTTTTCAACGCACTTGCTTCCGCATATGGGAATCCTTTCCCTTTCAATACTTTTTTGTTTTACGCCAGTGACTTGCATGCGGATCTTGTCAAAATGGCGATGGGATACTTGCCGCACACCATTACTTTTAATGTCAACCACTGGGATCCAATCTATCAAAATTATTATAAACTATTTAAAGAAGGATGGTTTCTAAACCATCATTTGGATAATGCCCACATGCCGCCCTTTTCCTATCTAGTTGGCTGGCTCTTGAGCCTCATACTTCAGAAAAGTGCTTCACCGACAGTGTTGCTTCTTTTTTATTATAGCTTTGTCATATTGACTTTAGCCGCTATCAGCGCAGTGTTTTCCAGAAATAAAAAGGACTTTATCGTCATTTTCACAGGGAGTCTCTTGAGTTATCCTTTGCTATTTGTGTTGTCTAGAGGAAATCTCTTCGCATTTCTCAATGGAGTTTCCTTAATACTCTTTTTCTATCTTCTGCATCAACGAAAGTATTTATTTCTAGCGACATTCCTAATGGCCATCAGTATAAACCTACATCCCAATGCACTCTTGTTAGCCCCATTCTTCCTAGTCCTTCCACCAAAAAACGCCTTGCGTTATACCATTCTGGCAGGAGTGCTGGCTCTTATAATCTTTATTCTGTCACTATGGGGTGCTCACACTATAAATAGTTATTACACATTTGAGCACTTCATCTCCGGCTTGAAAAATTACATGCATCTGTATGTTACTGGCAGTCTTGGTGTTCTATTCAATAATTCACTCTATGGAGCCATACGTACGTTACTAATTGCATGGAAAATCAATGTCGATCCCTCTACACTCTTGTTGATTAATGAAGTCATTTCTGGCGTAGGACTCTTGACAATTTTACTTACTATCTATGCCAAAATAAAAAAATACTTAACTGATTATGAATTTGCATTTCTTCTGATGGCTATCTACACATTATCTTCATCCATATTTGCAACATATCATTTGTTGCCCTATCTGTTTTTTTTACTGATACCATTCTCGCAAAAAAACCCGAAATCACTCTCACCAAAGCACTTAAATGTCATTCTTGCTACTTCTGTATTTCTTATCGTTCCAAAAAATTACATATTTATTGACTTCATCTACAAAGGTCTCCTTTCTATTGAAACCCTTTTAAATCCTTTTTTACTTTTGGTAGCCGTTTGGATTATACTGGGCAATGCCCTGCGCAGCGAAGAGAAAAAAATATTAGAATCCTTTAGAATATTTTTTGTTCAAGGAAATGGATACTTCTGGTTTGGACTCTTTGTCATATTGCTTTATCTCCTATCTCTTTGCAGAGAGCCTCTTTATATCTCCATTTTCGATATCCTTGATTCGACGATACCTCAACTGAAGATTTTAGCGCATAGCGGCATGATATTTGCCAACAATCATACCATTGTTCCAAATATGATGGATGGGCTCCCCAGAGCTGTCTATGGGAGTGAATTCAATGTGCTCTTGTGGCTGAACTACCTTTTCAATCCAAAGACAGCCTATATTATCAATCAAGTTTTGATACATATTGTCGCCTATGTTTCTATGTATCTACTACTGTCAAAATATGTCATTACGGAGAGAAGCCACATTGCCCGGCTCACAATTTTAGCGGGAGCACTCTATTATGGTACCTTACCTTTTTTCTCACCAGAAGGTCTAAGCATCCCCTTACTTCCTCTCGTCACAATGAGCTTGATCGATATAAAAAAAGGTGTCGATACCAAATGGGATTGGCTACTACTTGTTTTATTACCTTTATATAGTAGTTTTATCTTTATTTATATGTTTTATATCGCGATGGCCGGCATATATTGTCTTTGGGATAGTGTTGTAAATAGGAAAATAAACTGGAGATTTTTCTCTGCCATTGTTTTAATGGGGATTTTGTTCCTTTTGGTAGAATATAGACTAGTATTGTTGAGTTTTTTTGACCATAAATTTGTATCCCATCGTCAGGAATTTCATATCTTTTTTTCCTATGATCCTCTTGAAGCCTTTCGTAAAGGACATGTCTTCTTTCTCAATGGTCACCCACAGCACTTAGTCGATCTAAGCATGCCTTATGTCATCCCAATTATTTTATTAGGTATGTTTCTTTCCTTGGGAAAGCGGCGTTTTTCACGAGTCGAATCAATGATAATATGGCTGACAGTGCTCATAGGTTTCGTTACAGATACCTGGACATATCTCCTTACGCAACTTTACACGATACCACTCCTGACAATATTCGCTCTTTTGGTGTATCTTTTGACCAAAGGTCCAAAAATCGTTCCTGTACTTTTTTTATTGCAAATACTTTTTGGAGTGTTGACTTTTATTATGTTCTGTTCATGTGCTGAGTCACTGCAGGAATACTTTCCAATTTTAAAAACCCTCAATGTCAGTAGAGCCGCTTTCGTTCAACCTTTGATCTGGGGAGTCCTACTAGCACTCTCGATCGATCAGATTCGCAAAAGGCTTGAGTACAGTACAGCGTTCCTCTGGCTTTTTATAATCGCTCAACTCTTTTTGGCTTTTAACAGTAAAGAGTATTCTAATCGTTCACTCAATAAGTTTGCAACTTTTGAAAGCTATTATGAACCAAGTGTTTTTGAAAAACTGAAAAAACACCTTCCTCCTCATAGCAAAGCAAGAGTTGTAAGTTACGGTATCGAGCCGGCAGTTGCACTCTATAATGGATTTTACACTATTGATGGCTATGTAACCAACTATCCCCTGGCATACAAGCATAAGTTCCGTAAAGTTATAGAGGAATACCTCTCTAAGATCAAAAAAGGCAATAAATTTGATAGATGGGGAAGTAAGGCCTATATCATGTCAATGCCCAATCAGCTTGATACCTACAAAATTGTAAAAGGAGTCGTAGTCCATAAGCCTTCCTTTAACATAGCTTCAATTTGTAATCTCGGTGCAAAGTACCTTATATCCTCTTATAAAATAGATCTAAATCTTCTTAAGCAGATAGTTTATATCAAAGGGGCCAAAGATTCCTGGGACATCTATCTGTACAGATTACCTTGCCGCCCAAAAAGTCAATAGCTAACATTGATTTCTTTGTAAGTATGTAATGACCCCTCCATTCCTGCACACCTAAGCCGCTAAACGGAACACCTCTGCCGGTGTTTTGTATCGCAGCGCCGAATGCTTCCGTTCCCTGTTGTAGAAGTCGATCCAGTCTCCGATGATCCGGTTGGCCTTGAAATTGTGGTGCCAGATGCACTCCTCCTTGATGGTTCTAAAGAATCGTTCGATCATACCGTTCTGTTCCGGAGTGTAGGGAGTGATGAACTCCTGGGTGAAATTGTAGTCTTTGACCGTTTTGGCAAACGACTTGCTGCTGAAGACAAGCTCATTGTCACTTCGAAGAACTATAGGCTTCCCCAGCCGCTTAAGTTGGCCAAATCGATAGATCAATCCCTCTTGCAAAGCCGCTTCCGCCGTTTTGGCTTTGCCGCTTTTTGACAGTCTCCACCCTACGATCTCCCGGGTACAGGTATCAATGACACAAGCCAGGGTTCCCCATCCTCCCTCGGCACTCCAGACTCTGGTCATATCGATGGCCCATCTTTGATTGGGATATTGTGAGCGTGAGGGCATCATTTTGGCCCTTGGCCTGTGGCCTTTTGCTCGTTTTCTCACCTGCCAGCCTTTGAGCTGTAGAATCCGCTGAACCGCTTTCTTGTTCATCCCCAGCAGTAGAGCCAGACGCCGATAGCCGTAGGTAGGAAACTCCTCGATCTTCTCTTGAACCTTTCGTACACGCTCTTCGTCCACTCTCGGAGTTCTTTCGATCGGTTTGTAATAAAAGCTCCTACGAGGGATTCCAAACAGACCGCAGAGTTTCGTGATGCTGATGGGATGCCCTTCCTCTCTCATTTCGCTCTGAACCCGCATCACATCTTCTCTTCTCCGAACAGAGCGTCGTACTTTTTTAAGGCGATATTCTCCAGGGTCAGCTCACCGATGACCGCTTTCATCTCCTTGATCTTCTCCTCGTATTGGGCTGCGATATCTTTGGGGCGTGCCCGCAACTGATTCTCCATTCCCAGACGGGCCTCTTCCATCCACTCTTCAATGGTGGCAGGTGTCAGATCGTACTTACGGGAAACCTCGGCGATACTGGTCTTTCCCTGGAATATATCCATCACGATACTTGCCTTTTTCCTGGCGGTAAAGCGTTTGATCTCATTAGCCTCTTTTTCCATACTGTCACTCCTGTATCCCTCGCATTATACATTGTGCAGTCGGGCTGGGGGTCAGTATACTTGAAGCATTGTGCTATTGGTATAACCTGGAATCTGATATCTTTAGGAAATCTCCTGAGATGTTCAAAGCTGACACACTGCTCTCTGGTTTCAACAACGTGGTGAAACCTGACAGCTAATCTTTAAACTACTTAAATCTCTTAAAGCTCTAACGTACACTATTACCAGTGACAATGGTAAAGAATTTGCCAAAAATAGCATCATAGTCGAAGAGCTTGAAGCCGATTTTTTATTTAGCCAATCCTTATCATTCTTGGGAGAGGGGGCTCAATGAACACACCAATGGCCTCATCTGACAGTATCTTCCCAAGGAAAGATAACTCCTCAGTGTAAGCAAAAGGGAATTGGCTATTATCCAGGATCGGCTCAATCATCATCCACGAAAAGCCTTGGGGTTCAAAACACCTTACGAGGTCTTCTTTGGACAGTTCTCAAAAGGGTTACGGCAGCTTAGTGGTGGAAATTACACTTGTGGTATAAAGAAAACCTTGCCTTATAATAATTAAGAAAGAAAAAAGAATATTGAAGAAAGTAAAGACAGATATGCTTTCTCACGTGAGAAAGCATATCAACGTTTTAGAATTTAATAGCTAACGCCGACACCCTTATAGGTAGCGCTCATCTGATAAGTTGTACCATCAGACAGTGTACCTGCTACAGTTACTACATCACCGCTGGGGGTGACGCTGACTCCCGATCCACATGCATCACTGATACCAGTGGCTGGTGTGGTACCTCTGGAAGTATATAGCGAAACAGCATCCTGCAAACACGTCGCAACATTTGATTTGATTTTGGCGTCTTTTGCATCATCTCTTGTCGCTGCCAATTTGGGAATGGCTACTGCTGCCAAAATTCCGATAATTACGATCACAAAGATCAATTCGATCATGGTAAATCCGCGTCTCATAGAGAACTCCTTAAATAAAATCCGTGAGAAATTCATACTCTCACACATACAATTCTACAGGAAATATACTTAAGTTAATTTTAGTCTATAAAAATATTTTGACAAAATACTATTAAAATAAAACTATTTTAAATTATGTTTACTATAATTAGTATAAAAAGAATATTCTAATATTTTAAGAGAACGGAGGCGGGAGTTGGGCAGTCATACACACCTAAGAAACGGCTTTAGTATTATAGAGCTGGTTTTTGTGCTCGTAACTATCGGAATTTTGGCAGCAGTAGCCATTCCCAAACTAGCCGCAACTCGAAATGACGCACTGATGTCTACCATCGCACATAATATAATGATAGCGGCAGAAGACATCGCCGCTTATGCTGTCACTAAAGGTAGAACAGAATCAAATCTTTCTCAGATGTCATATAGTGTAAAGGAACTAATCAATGAAGGAGATGCTACACAGATAGCTGGTAAACCGGAACTGGATATCCAGTGGGGGGGAATCAATAGGTGTCTTATGCTTAAAATCGAGGATCAGGGAGGGAATACGGAAACTTTGGTGATCGAAGCCAACGGCACGACAACGAACAGTCAATGCGACCGGCTCCGCAGCCTGATCGACACCAGCAGATTTCCAATTCCGCTTCGTGGAACGTTAATCGTGCAATAATTACACTCGACTTTAGCTAACAAGGAGTTCTACTCTATGAAAAAGAATCATAGTATCTGGTCAGCCTATCGTATCACCTGGCTACTCTATATCGGGATACTTTTGACACCGGCAGCTCTCTATTTTCTCTATCACCAGATAAACTCTGTCGGTGAGGGAGAGGCGGTCGTTCGAAAAACATCGGAAAACGGAGCAATGATGCTCGCACTCACTTTAACACAGGAGGCGTCCCAACGTAAGCGGCTTCGGTCGGCAATCGAGAAAAACTTTCGAACAATCGAACCATGGTACCGCAAACAGGAAAAGTTGAAGCTCTATGTCGGTCCCTCCACACCCTGGAAAGATTTCCAAAACCTCCTCTCCTGCTGGCACGAACTCTCTTCCAAACCGGAAAGTTCCAAGGCTTTGGAGTGTTGGTCCCGTGCACATGAACTTACTTTTGCTATAGAACGGACCAATACACTCACCCTGGATCGGATTCGAAACCTCTTCTTTGTCTTCATCGCCCTCAGCCTCGGCCTTTTCCTCCTGCTGGTCTATTTCATAAGATACTACATGCACTGTCAAGTCTGTAGGTATGTCATCCAATCTCCGAGGGAAGAACTTCAGGACCGTGAATACTGTCATCAGAATTTCAAACATCTATGCGCACAGTCAGAACGCACAGGACGTCCACTCTCCGGTATGCATATCAATGTGAAGGAGAAAAACAGACACAATATGGAAAAACTCGCCGACGCTATTCTAGAAGTCGAGACAGTCTTGAAGGAAGATACACGTCTCAGCGATACTGTGTGCCGGATTGCGGATACCGAGTTTATGATTCTCATGCCCAATACCGCCGCTGAAGGTGCTCATCGGGCCAAAGAAAGAATGGATTCACTGCTTTTGAAAAAGCTGGATGACTTGACAAAAGATATAGAGCTGATCACCGAAGAAAAGACAAAAGAAGACGGGGAAGAGTGTGAAAGTTTCTGGAAACGCTTAACCAATAAAGGGTGAATCCGGATTATTCACCGCTGATGATCTCTTCGATCTCTTTTTCGTAGTTGTAGGATTGAGCCGCGAGGCGCAGATAGGCGAGAAAGAGCTTCTCTGCCGGATTGTCCCGGTTGGTCTGGACACCCGATTCCTCCAAAAGTTTCTCCACGTATGCGGCAAATTCATCGTCGAGGTTTTTGGCCTTGAAGCGCAGGCCGTTGACAGTCAGGGTAAGATCTCTCATCGATATTCCTTATTCCAGAAGAGCTTCGACCTTGGCGATGATCGCCTCGATCTCGGCATCTTTGGCTTCCAATTCGGCCCGGAGCGCCGTGATGGTCTCCTCCTTGGCCTCAAGCTGGCCGGCCAGGGTTTGGCGCTCGGCTTTGAGGGCTTCGAGCTCCTGGCTACTTCCCTCACGGCACTGCTCCAGTTGTGTCGTCAAATCCCGGTTGGCACCGCGCAGCGCCTCGTTCTCCGCTTCCAACTCGGTGATGCGGCTCTTCCAGCCTTCTACTTTTTCTTTCAGTTTATCCAATGCGGTCACAGTTTCATCCTTTTTTCGATGGTTGATTGCTTCCGATATAATATCAAATTATTACAAAAGAGCGTTATCCCCCAGGAAAGACAGGAAAGAGAGATCCATGCCCAAATTCAAAGTCCAGGCACCTTATCAGCCCGCCGGCGACCAGCCCGAAGCCATCGAGAAACTGGCCGCTTCCATCGAAGCCGGCAACCGCTATCAGACCCTGCTGGGTGTCACCGGATCGGGTAAAACCCACACTATGGCACGGATCATCGAGAAGACCCAGCGCCCCACCCTCATCATGACCCACAACAAGACTCTGGCGGCCCAGCTCTACAGCGAATTCAAAAGCTTCTTTCCGAACAACCACGTCGAATATTTCATCAGCTACTACGACTACTACCAGCCTGAAGCCTACATTCCCCGCCAGGACCTCTTCATCGAAAAAGACAGCTCCGTCAACGCCGAGCTGGAACGGCTACGTCTGAGCGCCACGGCCAGCCTGCTGAGCCACGACGACGTCATCGTCATCGCCTCTGTCAGTGCCAACTACGGCCTGGGAAGCCCTGAGGAGTACCGCAGCATCGTCCAGAAGATCGTCGTGGGCGAAGAGTACAACCAACGCGAACTCCTGCTCAAATTCGTGGAGATGGGCTACAAGCGCAACGACGACTTCTTTGACCGAGGGGATTTCCGGGTCAGCGGGGAAGCGATCGACATCTACCCCGCCTACAGCGAAGAGCTGGCCTATCGGATCGAATTCTTCGGCGACGAGGTGGAAGCGATCATCGGTTTCGACGCCCTGACGGGAGAGAAGGTCCACGAGCTCAAGGAGTTCACCCTCTACAGCGCCAACCAGTTCATCGTGGGCAGGGAGAAGATGGTCCGGGCCATCAAGAGCATCGAAGAGGAGCTGGGCGAGCGACTGAAATTCTATGAGCGAGAGGGCCGGATGGTGGAGTACAACCGCCTCAAACAGCGTACCGAATTCGACCTGGAGATGCTGGAGACCACCGGCGTCTGCAAGGGGATCGAGAACTACTCACGCCACCTGACGGGCAAGAAGCCGGGCGAGACCCCCTATTCCCTGCTGGATTATTTCGAAGCGATGCACAGGGATTATCTGGTGATGGTGGATGAGTCCCACGTGAGCCTGCCGCAGTTTCGTGGGATGTACGCCGGGGACCGCAGCCGCAAGGAGGTGTTGGTGGAGTACGGTTTCCGCCTCCCCAGCGCCCTGGATAACCGCCCCCTGAAATTCGAAGAGTACATCGACAAAGCCCCCGCCTACCTCTTCGTCTCCGCCACACCGGGAGAGTGGGAGACGGAGCACTCCGCCGTCATCGCCGAGCAGGTGGTGCGCCCGACGGGGCTGCTGGACCCGGAGATCGAAGTGATCGACAGCGAAAACCAGGTCGCCCACCTCCACGACCGGATCAAGGAGGTCACGACACGGGGCGAGCGGGTCCTGGTGACGGTGCTGACCAAAAAGATGGCCGAGGAGCTCACCACCTACTACAACGACCTGGGCCTGCGGGTGAAATATATGCACTCCGACCTGGATGCCATCGAGCGCAACCAGATCATCCGCTCCCTGCGTCTGGGAGAGTTTGATGTCTTGGTGGGGATCAACCTGCTCCGCGAAGGGCTCGACCTCCCCGAAGTGAGCCTGGTGGCGATCCTCGATGCCGACAAAGAGGGCTTTTTGCGCAGCGAAACCGCCCTCATCCAGACCGCAGGCCGGGCAGCGAGAAATGTCCACGGCAAGGTGCTGATGTACGCCAAGCGGATCACCCCCTCGATGCAAGCCTGTATCGAAACTACCCGGGCCCGGCGCCAAAAGCAGATCGAATACAACCAAAAACACGGCATCACCCCCAAAACCACCGTCCGGGAACTCGACACCGACCTGAAGGTGGCCGAACCGGGCGAACTCTACAACCGCCACTCCAAAACGGACAAGATGCCCAAAGCCGAACGCCAGCGCATCGTCAAAGAGCTCAAGGCCAAGATGCTCTCAGCAGCGAAAAAGCTTGATTTTGAAGAGGCGGCCAGGCTAAGGGATGAGATTGCCAAGATCAAGAAGCTCTAAATAATGAGAAAATAGAAATGAGAAATTATGGGGCAGCGTAAAACGCTGCATTTTGAGAGAGATGATATAATCCAAATAATTCCTAACGACTAATTTCTAATTCCTAATTTTCGGAGTAACTATGTCCCTCGATTTGAAAGACCCTTCCCTCTATATCAACCGGGAACTCTCCTGGCTTCAGTTCAACACCCGGGTCCTGGCCCAAACCCGCAAATCCCAGCTTCCGCCCCTGGAGCGCCTCAAATTCATCGCCATCTACGGGACCAACCTGGATGAATTCTATATGGTCCGTGTCGCCGGGCTGATCTCCCTCTACAAGGCGGGGATCCAGGAGACCGGACCCGACCGCCTCACCCCCGCGGAGCAGCTCCAGGCCATCCGAGACTATCTCCACCGGGAGAAGCAGGAACTCGAAGAGCGCTACACCACCATCACCGCCGAACTGGAAGAGGAAGGAGTCCATATCCGCCCCTTCGATGCCTTGGATGCCGCCACCCGGGAGAAGATGCGTGAAGCCTTCTACGAAGAGATCTACCCCGTCATCATCCCCATCGCCATCGACGCCACCCACCCTTTCCCCCACCTCAACAACCTCAGCTTCGCCCTGGCGGTCAAGCTCCAGGACCGGGAGGGCAACCTCAAGCACGGGTTGGTGCGCATCCCCCGGCTGCTCCCCCGCTTCCTCAAGGCCGATCACACCTTCGTCCCCATCGAAAGCGTCGTCGAGCACTTCATCGGCGACCTTTTCCCCGGCTACACCGAAGTGGCCAGCACCCCCTTCCGGGTCACGCGCAATGCCGACCTGGCCATCGAAGAGGAGGAGGCCGACGATTTCCTGGAGATGATGGAGGAGGGGCTGCGCAGCCGCAACAAAGGCCAGATCATCCGTCTGGAGCTCACCGGCGATGCCGATCCAGACCTGGTGGAGTTTCTCAACAGCCATCTACGGGTAGAAGAAGGCGACATCTACTACTACCGATCCATCCCCCTCAACCTGGGAGCCCTCTGGCAGATCGTGGGTGACAAATCCCTGGCCCATCTGCTCCTACCGGGATACACCCCCAAAACCCTGCCCCCCTTCGACCGGGAAGAGGTCTTCAGCGCCATCGAAGCCCAGGACAGCATCCTTTATCATCCCTACGAGAGCTTCGAGCCGGTAGTGAAGTTCATCCAGCAGGCCGCCGCCGATCCCGATACTCTGGCGATCCGGATGACTCTCTACCGCGTCGGTGCCAAATCCCCCATCGTCAAAGCCCTTATCGACGCTGCCCTGGATGGCAAGCAAGTGACGGTACTGGTAGAGCTCAAAGCCCGCTTCGACGAAGAGAACAACCTGCGCTGGGCCAAGAAGCTGGAAGAGGCGGGCGCCCACGTGGTCTACGGTATCCCCGGCCTCAAAGTCCATGCCAAGATCGCCCAAGTGATCAAGAGGAAGAACGGTCAACTGAAAAGCTATCTCCACCTTGCCACCGGCAACTACAACCCCGGCACCGCCAAGATCTACACCGACATCAGCTACTTCACCGCCCGCAAAGAGTTCAACAACGACGCGACACGCTTTTTCCACTTCCTCACCGGCTTCTCCGCCTACGCCAAGCTCCAGACCCTCTATATGTCGCCCAACCAGATCAAGCCCAAGCTTCTCAAACTGATCGAAAAAGAAGCGGAGTACGGCAGCGAGGGGCATATGATCCTCAAAGCCAACTCCCTGGCCCATCCCGAGATCATCCGCGCCCTCTACAAAGCATCGCAGAAGGGCTGCCGCATCGAACTGATCATTCGGGGGATCTGTTGCCTGCGGCCCGGGGTCGAGGGGGTCAGCGAGAATATCACTGTCTCCTCCATCATCGGCAAATACCTGGAGCACCCCCGTATCTACTGGTTCAAACACGACGAAGTGGGCTGTTACATCTCCAGCGCCGATCTGATGCCCCGCAACCTCGACCGCCGCATCGAGCTGATGACTCCTATCATCGAACCGGCCCTGGCGGAGCGTATCGAGCAGATCCTGACCCTGCAGCTGGCCGACAACCAGCTGCGCTGGGTACTCCGGAGTGACGGCGACTATGTCGAAGTCCATCCCAAAGAGGGAGAGCGCCCCGTCAATTCCCAGGAACTGCTGGAGAAATATGTCAACAAACTCTACGAACGGACCCGCAAACACAACAACAGCAAAGGCAACAACTATGTCAAACGGCTGGCGGAGAAACTGCTCAAGGAGAGCTGAGAATAACCGAGCAACCGAGTAATGAGTAACCGAATAACCGAGTAACCGAATATTAAATTCGTAACACTTAGCACGTAACACGAAAAGAAAGGAAAGGAAACAAAATGCCTCGAATCTTGGAATATCAGGGAATGAGCCCCAAACTTGGAGCCGGAAGCTGGATCGCTCCGGGGGCCACGGTGATCGGCGATGTGGAGCTGGGGGAAGATGCTTCGATCTGGTTCGGCTGTGTGGTTCGGGGTGATGTGCACCGCATCCGTATCGGCGCGCGAAGCAATATCCAGGACCTCAGTATGATCCACGTCACCCACTACAAAAATCCCGACAAGAGCGACGGCCACCCCACGATCATCGGTGATGACGTCACCGTGGGCCACAGGGTGATGCTCCACGGCTGCACCGTCGAAGATGCCTGCCTCATCGGGATGAGCGCCACGATCCTCGACGGCGCCATCATCGGCCGAGAATCGATCGTCGGAGCCGGAGCCCTGGTAACGGGGGGCAAAATCTTCCCGCCCCGTTCCCTGATCCTGGGCTCCCCCGCCAAAGTGGTCCGCCAGCTCAGCGACGAAGAGGTCGCCGAGCTCTACGCCTCGGCCAGACGGTATGTAGAATTTATGAGGAATTATAGAAAATAGCCTGCACTACTATTTTGGTGAATGGTTAAAGAAGCATTTTGAAAAAATGCCATCCTTAATCATTCACTATTAACCATTAACCCTATATAAAAAGGTTTATTATGAACTTCTCCCAAACCCTCGCCAAAACCTTCCGGGACATCCTCAGCCCGATGGTCCTGGGCTTCATTCTCAAAGTGGGATTGGGCAGCTTCCTCTTCTGGCTTCTGGTGCTGGGCCTGCTCTGGAAGCCCTTCGAGCATTTTGTCGCCTCCTATCTTACGATGATCCCCCTTGTCGGCCATTGGGCCTGGTTCCAGGCCACGGGAGCCGCTCTTGCTGCCCTGGCCCTGGGCTATATGCTCATCATCATTACCATCTCCATCCTCACTTCCCTGTATAGTGAGAAAATTCTTATCCGCCTGGCCGAGCGGGACTACGGCGTGAAGCCCGTGGGCAGCCCCGCCATTCATCGCTCCCTTTACTACACCCTCAAAGCCAGCGTCGTCTTTCTGCTCCTCTTCCTCTTCACCCTGCCCCTGATCTTCGTTCCCGTGTTGGGGCAGCTCTGGATGCTCTGGCTCTGGTCGATTCTCTTGCGTGAACCGACGGTCTACGATGTGGGCTCCCTCTTTATTTCCGATCCCGCCGAACTCAAACGCCAGACCAAAAAATCCCGCCTCATCGCCCTCATCGCCGCTTTGTTCAACTACATTCCCCTCCTCAACATCTTTGCCCCCCTCTTCGCCCAGATCCTCTTTCTCCATCATTTGCTGGGAAGCAGAAGATAGTCGCAAGTTATTTGGTCATTAGCCATTGATCATTAGTCATTGGGTAGATATTGGATTTGGGGCATTAGGGCATTGGGCATTAGGGCATTGGGTTCGTTTATACTGCGTGCCAAGAGTTTTGCATAGCCCCAATGAAGCCTTCATATTCTCAATTCTCAATTATTCGCTTACTCGGTTGATTCAGTTGATTATTTGACTTCTTTGCACTACAATTGTATATACAAAATAGCAGCAAGGGGCTCGCTAATGAAAAAAGCCGTCAATATCCGTCTCGAAGAGGAGATGCTGGAACAGCTGGATGAGTATGCCCACGAATTGAACAAGACCCGAACCTCTTTGGTGGAAAAAGCGATCGAACTCTATTTCGATCGTCTCGATGAGATGGTCGCTGATCGAAGAATCGACGATCTGAAAAAAGGCAAAAGCGAAGTGGTCTCTATAGAGGAGGTCTTCAAAAAAGCCGGGATCGAGTTTTAATGTTCGCCGTCGCCTTTGAAAAACGGGCCGAAAAGGAGTTTCTCAAACTCGATCCCGAGACCCGAAAGCTTATCGCCGCAAAGATCCTCGATCTTCAAAAAGGCAATTTCCGGGGGGACAAAGCCCTCCAGGGCAAACATAAAGGCAAATTTAGAAAACGTGCCGGAAACTACCGCATCATCTACTACAAAGAGGGGCAACTCCTGCTCATCACCATCATCCGCATCGCCCATAGAAGAGAGGTCTACTAGGCGTTGCAAATCGTATGCTCGGGCCTGCGGCCCTCAAGTCGCAAGAGAATCGGTCATTGGATAGAAATTGGATTTGGGGCATTAGGGCATTGGGCATTAAGACATTAGGAAAAATTCAAGCGCATTCCCCTATCCAAAATCCAAAATTCTCCATTCTCCATTTCCTATTCTCAATTATTCGGTTACTCATTACTCGGTTGCTCGGTTACTCGGTTATTCATAATGTTATAATCCCCCAAACCCCGAAAAGAGAAAAACGATGTCAAAAAAACTCCATCTCGTCAGCCTCGGCTGCACCAAAAACCTGGTCGACAGCGAAGTGATGCTGGGCAAGCTGGCCGACTATGAACTCAGCGACGAGCCTGCCGAAGCCGATGTGATCATCGTCAACACCTGCGGCTTCATCGAAGCGGCCAAGGAAGAATCGATCGCCACGGTCCTGGATCTGCACGAGCGGCGCAAAGAGGACTCTCTGCTGGTGATGAGCGGCTGCCTCAGCGAGCGCTACAAGGAGCAGCTCCAAAAGGAGATGCCCGAGATCGATATCTTCACCGGTGTCGGGGATTATGAACGCATCGACGAGCTGATCCGCCAAAAGCAGAGCACCTTCAGCCCCCAGGTCTACCTGGCCACCGAAAAATCCCCCCGGCTCATCACCGGCTCCAACTACCACGCCTACATCAAGATCGCCGAGGGGTGCAACCAAAACTGCTCCTTTTGCGCCATCCCCTCCTTCAAAGGGCGGCTCCAGTCCCGCACCCTCGACTCCATCGTCGCCGAAGTCTCGGCCCTGACCGCCAAGGGCTTTTACGATTTCAGTTTCATCTCCCAGGACAGCTCCAGCTACGGGCGGGACCTGGGGATGAGAGACGGGCTCATCGACCTCATCCGCCACATGGAGCAGATCCCCGGTGTTCGCAGCGCCCGGATCCTCTACCTCTATCCAAGCACCACCAGCTTCGAGCTCATCGACGCCATTGCCGACTCCCCCGTCTTCCAGACCTACTACGATATGCCCATTCAGCACATCGACGACCGGGTGCTCAAGACAATGAAGCGGGGCTTCGGCGAAGCCAAAACCCGGGAGCTTTTGGAGGCGATGCGCTCCAAAGAAGGAAGCTTCGTGCGCACCTCCGTCATCGCCGGCCATCCGGGAGAGAGTGAAGAGAGTTTCCGAAAACTCTGCGACTTCCTGGAAAGCTTCGGCTTCGACCGGATCAACGTCTTCGCCTACTCCAACGAGGAAGAGACCGCCGCTTACGAAATGGAGCAGCTCCCCGAAGAGGTCATCACCCGGCGCACCGAGATCCTGGGAGAGATCGCCCAGCGCTCCCGGGACGCCTCTCTGGAGAGGATGATTGGACGCCGCTGCCGCCTTGCCATCGACGGCCCCAGCCAGGAGCACGAATACCTCCTCTCCGCCCGCCCCCTACTCTGGGCCCCCGAGATCGACGGCGAAGTCCTGGTCAACGACACCAACGATCTCGACGTGAAGATCGGAGGGCTCTACCAAGGAAAGATCACTGAAAAGGCGGGGGAGTATTTGCTCGCTTCGCTCGAAACTCCGCTAACCGAGTAACCGAGTAACCGAGTAATGAGTAACCGAGTAACTGAATATCCAGTCGATGATCCGTTGAGCCGGAAAAGTTTTCACTTTGCGATACGCATTGTGAAATTGTCCAAATATTTGAGGGAAACTCATCAGGAATATGAGCTGGCCAAACAGGTAATCCGTAGCGGAACGGCGATCGGGGCACTGGTCCGCGAAGCCAAATTTGCTCAATCCAAGCCTGATTTTCTCCATAAACTCTCCATTGCTCTTAAAGAAGCCTATGAAACGGACTATTGGTTGGAACTTCTTTGGAAGTCGGACTATTTGGATGACAAAATGTATCAAAGCATCAAACCGGAAATCACGGAACTCCTGAAAATTCTGGTCTCAAGTACCAAAACAATCAAACACACTGAAAAATAGATGAAAAATTCCCCCACCGATCGGTTACTCGGTTACTCGGTTACTCGGTTACTCATTAATAAAAACAATTTACTCGCTTTCTCCCACGGCCTGGACTCCACCGCTCTCTACCACCTCCTCAAAGAGTCTGACATCCCCTTCGACATCGCCCTGGTCAATTACGGCGTGCGGCCCGAAGCGGAGGAGGAGGAAGCGGCGGCGAGGGAGTTGGCCCGAAGAGACAAGCGGCGGATTTTTGTCGCTCACGCTCCCGGGTTCCGTAGCAATTTCGAAGCCGAGGCACGGCGCTTTCGCTACGACTTTTTCGAATCCCTCATCGATGAGCACGGTTATGAGAATCTCCTGACCGCCCATCAGCTCAACGACCGTCTGGAGTGGATGATGATGCGGTTGATCCGCGGGGCGGGAACGGTGGAGCTGGCGGGGATGGAGGCGGTTGCGAAGCGTTTCACCGCTTCAGGCACCCCCTATCGGCTCATCCGCCCCCTGCTGGAGACTCCAAAGTACGAGCTGGAGCACTATCTGCGCTCACGGGGGGTCGAATGGTTCGAGGACAGCAGCAACGCCTCCGACACCTACGAGCGCAACCGCCTGCGCCCGCTCCTGGAACCGCTGGTCCGCCGCCACGCCTCCGGCATCGCCCGGAGCTTCGACTATCTGGCGGAGGACGCCGCCTACCTACGCCGAGGCTACCGGGAGCTCTACCGGGAAAAGCTCCTGCGCATCCTCCAAGTTTCAGTCCCTTCGCTCATCCCCCTGGCGACCGCGGAGACCCTCAAAAAATTGAGCTATCTTCCGAGCTATAAAGAGCGGGAGCTTCTGCGCCAACACTCTTCTCTGGTTCTGGGCAGGCGCTGGGCGGTGGAACGACGGGGGGATCTCCTCTTCATCGCCCCCTATCACGACGATGTAACGATGGAGAAAGCCTTTCGGGAGCGCTGCCGCCTCTTGAATATCCCTCCAAAGATCCGCCCCTACCTCAGCCTCCAAGGGATCGAACCCGAGCACCTGCCCCTACCCTCTGCTGAGGGGTAAACCTTCACCCGTTTTCTCGACTCTCCAGCCACTTCGCCAGGAGATAGAGGGGGAAAAGATGCTGACGGAACTTTCCCCGGTCCGCCCCCCTCGCCAAAAACTCCAGCTGCTCCTCGTTAAACAGCCCGCTTCTCTCCTGCAAGCGCCAAAGAACTTCGATGCCGTCTTCTTCTAGGATCCACTCGATAAAGGGGTAGTTGAGCCCCTTTTTCTTGCGATGGACGATCTCAGCGGGAAGATATCTTTGGGCAACCATCTTGAGAATTCCCTTGGGGGCGGTGTCGATACGTAGCTGGGGGTCGATGGCAAAGGCCGTTTCGATCACCCGGCGGTCCAAAAAGGGGGAGCGGGCTTCGATGCCGGCGGCCATACTGACCCGGTCCTGCTTGACCAGATAGACTTCTCCCAGGAGCACCTTCAGATCCAGATAGCTGTACCAGTCGGCGCTATGGCTCCGTTTCGAAGCTTCGAAACGCTCCAGCCAGGGGCGGATCGCCTCCAGGTTGGCCCCGTCCCGGACATTCTGCCGCAGGAGGCGGTTGAGCTGCAAATCGGTATAGAGCTCTGCCGTGGAGCGGAAAATAGGCGTATCCTCCCAGGCCCTTTTGTACCACTCCCACTCCTTGTTCTCCGAATAGTGGGCCCGGAAGTAGTGGCGCAGCCAGTTGCGGTAGGGGAGTTCTCTCGCCTTCTCCACGGCGAAATACTCCGGATAGGTGCGGTACCCGAGGAAGAGTTCGTCACTCCCCTCACCTCCCAGGACCACCCTCACCCCCTCTTTTGCCGCCTGGCGCAGCAGGAAAAAGAGCGGCACCATCGCCGGGTCCCCCAGGGGCTCATCCAGCAGGGGCAGTAACGCCTCCAGCGTCTCGAAGAACTCCCGCTTGCCGAAGGGGTAGACCCGATGCTCCGCCCCCAGATGACGGACCGTTTGCTCCGCCCAGTGCGCTTCATCGTATTTATCGTAGCCGGAGAAACTCACGCTGAAGGCCCGCAGAGGCCTCTCGCTATGATTCGCCGCCAAGGCCGCCACCAAAGAAGAGTCGAGCCCTCCGCTGAGCAACACCCCCCACTCCACCTTTTGCGGGATCCTCGAAGCCACCGCCTCATCAAGCGCCTCTTCCACCGCGCTTGCCGCCGAAGTTTCCTTCCGATAAAGAATGGGGCCCTCCAGCCAGGGATCGTAAATGGAATTTTGGATTTTGGATTTTGGATTTTGGATTTCAAATAAAAACTCAATATGCTCGCCTGGTTCCATCTTTTTTACTTCCCGGTCCAGTGTATGAGGGGCGATTGTCGATTGAAAACCGAGGTACTGGATCAGGTGCCGCCGTTCGAGATGGAAGGGTTTGAGGGTGTAGAGGGCCTTGGCTTCGCTGGCGAAGGCGAAAAAATCTCGGCTATTCAGATAAAAAAGGGGTTTTTTACCCGACGGGTCGCGAAAGAGGGAGACCTTCCCCTCAGCGGGGCGGAGGATGGCGATGGCATACATCCCCCGAAGTCGCTCCACAAAGGCTGCGCCCCATCGCCGCCACGCCGCCAGGAGCACCCGGCTCTCCGAATCGCCTTCGATCCCAAGTTCATCGGCCAGAGCGCGGACATTGTAGATCTCTCCGTTGAAAAGCAGAACTTCCCCACCCTCTTCAAAGGGCTGCTCTATCGCTTCGCCGGCACTGGCGATCGCCAGGCGGTGGACCCCCCAGGCTCCCTCGTCACGCAGGATCAAGTGGCTGTCGTCGGGGCCACGATGGCTCAGGCGATCAAAGGCCTCCCTCGCCTCTTTGGATTCATAGCGGCCGAGAATGCCGAAGATCGCACACATCGTTTACATCAGGATCATCATTATCAGCTCCTGGGGAGCGTATTTGGTGCCGTTGATGATGATCTTGCCCTCTTTGATCCGACCTTTGAGATGATAGAGCCCCTCTTTGAGGGTCGCCATATTCTTCGAAACCATCGAATCGAGGATGAAGACAGCATTGGGATAGAGTTTGTGCGCCAACTCCTTCTCCAGGGTCAACTCAAAGCTTCCCTCGACGAGCCGGTCCAGATGGGCCATCAGGGCGATCATCGCCGACATAGCGTTGCCTCGGAGCTTCTGCCCCGTAAAGGTCAGGTCGAGCTTGAGCGTGCTTGTCTTCTTGCTGACAAGGGTTTCATTGAGCGTGAGGTGGGTTTTTCCGGGGATGAGCAGATCGTTGTAGATCTTTATCCAATCATCGTTGAGGGATTGAAGGGCCAGGATCGCTTTTTGCATCGCTACATCGTCTCCCGCTCCCGAGGCGCGCCCCAACTCTTGCTGCAACTTTAGCTGGCGCTGTTGCAGGGCGCTCAGCTCCTCAAGCCCTTTCAGCCCTAGGCCCGAGACCTTCAGATCGGTCTTGACGCGGCGAAGCCCCTGCCAGGCATGGATCGTGGCGGGGTCCTCGGTATGCAGGTCCGTCCCGAAGGCCACACCCGCCTCCTGGGGGGCACTGTGCAGAAGGGCTCCGCCGATACTGCCGGAGAAGCGCATCTCTATCGGGGGACGAATGTCGCTGCGGGTAAGGGAGATCTCCTTTGCCCGGATCATCAGGCGGCCGAAGATAGGGCCGGTCTCGGGAAACTCCGTCACCTCCATCGCCAGCTCGGGACGGGTAATGTTGAGCTCCGAGTGCTGGTTGGGATCGCTGGCGTGGATCTTTTCACTGAGCAGCGTCGCCTTCCCGGCCAGGGTCCGCAGGTCGTAATCGCTTCGGATACGGATCGGGGCGATCAGCAGGAAGCCCTCACTGTGGGGATCCTTCGAAAGAATTTGCCCGATGGTAATCTTCTCGTGCATCTTTTTGGACCAGTCCAGAAACCCCCGATAGCGGAGAGTCACATTCCCTTCGACCTCCTCTTCGAAATGTTTTCGTACTTCCGGCTTGAGCCAGCGGTTGATCGTGTCGTCGAATTCGAGCTCCATCAATGCCGGGCTGAGCCCCTCCACGACGGGGCCATAGCGAAGCCTGGCCGGGATGATCAGAGGGTTTTGCAGGGGAAAATCCTCCGTCTCCGCTCCGGGGAAGCTGACATTGATCTCCGCCCGGGCCGAGGAAAAACCGTTTTCGAAATGCCGGAGGTCCGCGACAGCTTCTCCTCTCTGCCCGCGGTTGTAGGCATCGAGCACCTCTTTGAGGTATTGTTCCCCGTGCGAAGAGATCCAAGCCCTCCCTCCCAGAAATACCGCCGCCAAAACGATCAAGATTGCTATAAGTTTTTTCTTCATTTTCTTATTTGCCTTGCTGAATATTTTGACCGATTATCCCACATTATACTGGCGCTTCCGCTGAAGTGTCGCTATACTTCCGAAAAATTAAATGAAAGTGATTGTAAATGAATAAAGAGTTTGCCGAATTTCTGGATACCCTGATCCTTGAAGATATTGAAAACCCGGAGCACCCTTCCGATTTCGAAAGCGGCCATGATTACGCCGTTTTGATCCTCCGCCTTCCCCATCGTGGCAAGAACGGTGAGCTGGAAGTGAACTCCCTGGCTTTCCTCACCCGGCAAGGCAAGTGCTACCGTTACAATCGTGACAAGAGAGATTTCGAAGCGATCGGGACTTTTCAGGATCTCCACCGCATCCTCGATGAGACCACCGACCGCCTGGTTCGTGAAATCCGCCAATACCACGTGGAGATCGACAGGCTCGAAGAGACCCTCTATGACGACCACTCCCCCAGAGACTTTATGGAGCGCTGGATCACCTACAAAAAGGAGGTCTCTCTCATCAACCGCCTGATGTTCCACGCGACCCTCTCCTTCGAACTCTTCGTCCATTACGGCAAAAAGTCCAAGGATTTCGACGAATTGGCCTATGCCGACATCCTGGAGCATATGACTCGGGTGCGGGACCTCTCCAAAGCGGCGATGGAGAAACTGGACAACCTCCACGACTTCTACCGCACCAAGGTCGACGAGCGGATGAACCGCAATATGTACTGGCTGACGATCATTTCGGCGATCTTCCTGCCCCTGACTCTGGTGACAGGGTTTTTCGGGATGAATACCGGGGGGCTCCCCTATACCGACGACCCCAACGGCACAGCCAAGGTGATCATCGTCTCCCTGATCCTCGAAGCGGTCTTTCTCGTGAGCTTCCTGTTGATGATGAGCCCCCGTATCAAGCGCTTCCGCCGAAAAACCCCTTCGGTATAGCAGCCTCCGGGTCTCCCCGACACTTCACCTCTCGCTCTTTTAACCCCCCTCTGGCTACAATGACATTATCCTACCAATCTATATAAGGAGAAAAAAATGCTCTCTGAATACCGTCAAGAGATCAGTGAACTCAAACAGAAAAACGCCCACTTCGCCAAGATTTTCGAGAAACACAACGAACTGGACCAAAAAGCAAAAGATGCAGACGAAGGACGCCTGCATCTGAGCGACGCGGAACTGGAGCAGATCAAAAAAGAGAAACTCCTCCTCAAGGACGAAGCGCTGAAAATGATCCTGGAATACAAAAAGGAGCAGGAGTCCTGATTAATCCGGCAAAGCCATAAGCCTCCATCCCCGTTCCGAAAGCCAGGCTTTCGCCTTGGAGCATAAGGGGGCATGGTAGAGCAAATAGAGTTTCTTGACCTTCGCTTTCATTTTTTCTTCCAAGCGCCTGTGAAGTTCTTCCAGCTCTTCCGCTTCTTTGCGGAGAATCCGGCTCTTTTTTCGCAGGACCAGAATCATACAGTAATAGTCATCCGTCCCGACCCCCCGATAGATCTTCACCCGTTTTCGGCTTCCCAACTGTTGCGGCGTGACCTCTTCCAGACGTCGGCAGATCACCCCCGACGATGCCAGATATTCAACCAAATTTTTCACTATCAACCCTTGATATCGTGATCGTTCATCGAAGAAGACGTTTGATCATTCTCTTCAATGGAAAGCATCTTGACACAGGGGTCAATATCCTGCCACCTCTCCCCCGAAACCGAGGCCGGAGCTCAAACGTTTCTCGAATCCAACAGCAGCGGCTCCCCCCTTCTTGTAAACCCCACTGTTCTTGCCCGATTCATAAACGAAGCCCACACCACCCCAGATATCGGCGGGCGGGGTCCGTGTATCGGCACATGCCGACAAGCCTACGGCTAGAATAGATAACATAAACATTTTATAAATTGTCATGTGGAAATCATAGCATATACTTGTCTATACAAAGGAAGGCAAAATCGGAAAAGTTATGTATGTAAAAATAGTTGAGAAAAATTGAATGAATGAAGAATAAAGAAAGGAAAATTCAGGCCCGAGCCGAAGCCCGTTCCCGAAAGGGTGTGCAAGGATTAGAACTTGTAGTAAGCCTCGACACGGATGCGCTGCAAGGTCAGATCATCCCAATTAGCAGTAGCGTTATAGTTAACATAGCGGTACTCGATGTTGGCATCAACACCTGCTACATTAAATTTATAGCCGATACGAGCGCCATAAGCATCATCGAACTCTCCACTGAGGATGTTCTTCCAATTGTCACCGAAGTTGTCATAGGCAAGCTCACCATAGATTTTTCCGTTCCAGATCTTGTAGCTTGCAACTGCACGAATAATCGTCTGATCAGTGTTATACAGAGTGTCACCACCTGTCATCAGGCCACCGATGCTGTTACCCCAGAAAGCACTAGTGCTAGCACCTGTACCGGCAGTTTTCATACTGAAGTCACCGTCATTGACATAGGCAGCGATCAGGCTGGCATCGAAATCACCCCAGCTGGAACCGATCTTACCGGCGATACCGTAAGTGGCATCCTTGCCATTTGCGTCACCATCGACATAGACACCCTGAAGACCCCAGTTGATACTGTCAACATTGCCAACGGCAGATGCCCAGAGAGACCACTCAGCATCACTACTCGTAGCACTGATTGCTTTGGGCAGATAATACGCAGAAGCGCTCAGAGTCGTATTGGCCAGAGACTTGTTGATGACTGCCAGCATATAGAGACCATCGATATCGCCATTTTCACCGATATGAATAGTTGTATCTTCATTCACTGCATTGGCAACATAGGCACCGACCAGAGTAGTATCCTGGATATCAGTGTTGGCGATTACGACACCCTCATAAGTGATATCCAGTACGCCGGCATCGCGGTCAGACCATGCCCAGGGAGAAACCGCTTTGGGCAGAGCTTGGCGACCGGCTTTGATGGCTGTGTTGCCGAAGCTGTAGGTCAGGTAAGCTTGAGAAACTTCAGCGGAAGTTGCATCAGATGCCACAACGGCTGCATTATCGGCGATATCAAAACCGAAATCGGTCCAACCGGCAACTTCAGCACCGAAGCCGAAGCCGTAACCCAGTTGTTTCTCAACACCCAGTACTACACTAGTACTGAATTTGTTGTTTTCTTCATCACCAAAATCTACCTTGGTGTGATTCCACACAGGCATTCCGTTGACAATGCTCAGAGCGTCTCCGTCGAATGAGTTCGCCTCATAACGGAACCCGATCTGTCCCCAGAAATCTGCAGATGCGGGTGCTGCAGGCTCTACGGGAGCGATATCGCCACCGGCGAAGATAATTGCGGAAGCTGCTACTGAGAGCAAAAGACCTTTTTTCATTTGAAACTCCTTGTTTTTAGTTACAGCGAAAGTATAACACCATTTTCGATCTCCTGTCAAGGAAATTAACGGTATTCCAACTAAAAATAAACAAGAAATTAACAGACAAAGTTCAAAGAATCCATTATATGGGACTTTTGAGACATATTAAAAAATATACCCATATTGCTATTTATTGATTTTCCGATTAATCAAAGCAAAAATGTACTCTCATTTAAGGACTCGGGTGGCTTACTTCTTTTTTTTGAGGAGTTTTTGGTTCTCGGGGTTGCTGAGAAGGGCTTCCATGGAATGTGCGGTTTCAGGGGCCTCAAGGGGAGATGGCTCGGCGATGTTGATGGCGATGGGATATTCGCCCACGATCACCTGTTTGATCGCCAGCAGCGGCACCGTCACCAGGGCTCCGAAATTCTCCGGACCGAAGCCCGCCTCGAAGCTGAGCACCTCTTCATCGACACTGCTGCTCTCGAAAGTATAGTTGCTCAGAACAAAAAGCGAAAGCGGTGCCATCCGCTCGGCGACCTCTTCGGGAAGAGGCGGCTCGAACTGCAGATACTCCACCTCCGCCGCCACGGCGAACTCGATCCCCTCCTCCAGGAGAAAGGCGATGGTCCGGTAGAGATGCTCCCGCTGGATCTGCCGATAGGCTTCGGACTGGAAGGGGTCGTTCTTGGGCATGGGAGGTCCTTTTGCATTTCTTTTAGGCGTATTATACTCGGGAGTAACTAGAAACTAGTAACAAGTAACTAGAAATTTTAGTTTCTCCTACTTTGCCAAGTTTCATTCAAAAGAGGAAGCATATATGATAGTTGGGAACTCTTGGTGGTTTCTCCCCGACGACAGTTTTTCGCCCTTTCTTCTTTGGGTTCGTTTCTCTTCTTCTTTGTGGCGAAACAAAGATCAAATCAATTAGCAACCGAGTAATTGAGAATTGAAAATGGAGAATTATGGTTTGAGAAGAATTCAAAGGAAATAGTCTCAAAAAATCTTAGCACGTAGCACATAGCACTTAACACAGCTCTATTCTTGAGACTTGAGGGGCGAAGCCCCGTGCTTGCGACTTGCGACTTTTAGACAATCTCCCAATCCTCCAAAACCCGAAACCCCATCATCGCATTCATCACCGCCAGCGCTTCATACTCCCCGAGACTTGCGCAGGGGATCTCGGCGGGGATCAGCTTCCCCTCCACCAGCAGTCGTGCCCGGGTGGTGCCCTCCAGCAGAGGACGGGCGGGGGTGAACCAGCGTCCATCCCGGTAGAGGGCCAAATTGGCGATGGTGGTGTCGGTGAGCAGGCCGTCGCGGCAGAGCAGAAGCTCCTCCGCTTCGGGGTGCGCCGCTTTGAGCGCATCGAAAGAGCTCCGATCAGCATATTTGAAACGGTAATCATCCTGAAACTCCACCGAGGCGAAGCTCTTGGGCAGACGAAGGGTATAAGGCAGAAGCTCGACCTTCTCTATATATAATGTATAAAGCACCCTCGCCCGCCAGATCCCCTCTCCGGGAAGATCCCCAAGAAAATCGGCCAGATCCAGCTCCTCCTCCGCCCCGAAAAGCTCCCGACGGCTCCGGTTGAAGCGGCGGTTGTGCCAGAGAAGGTTCTGAACCTCACCCCCCTCGATACGCAAGGTTTCCAAAAGTAGAGGAGTTTTCATACGCTCAAACCGCTTAACTTAGGCAAACAAAAGCTCCAATCAAATTTGGGGGTATCAATTTGACGACAGTTCTTCGCCCTTTCTTCTTTCTTTGGGTTCGTTTCTCTTCTTCTTTGTGGCGAAATAAAGAAGAAAGAAAGGAACAAAGAAGCAGGAATGGAAGAGAGGATTTTTACGTAAGAAGTAATTTTGCAAACGACTTTTGGGAACAAGCTCAAAGGGGTCAGAGCATCGCCCCTTTGATGATATAGAAGATCAATGCCGAAACCACAGCGGCAGCAGGCACGGTGATGACCCAGGCGGCGACGATCTTCTTGACGGCGCTGCGCTGAACGTAGCGGGTTTTATAGACCCGTTTGAGAGCCTTGGTCTCGGCCTTAAGCTCCTTCTCCATACCCTCGATGGCTTCGAAGAGATGGACGATGCGCTCATAGTCGGCGTGGGATTTCTCCTCTTTGGCCTCCAGGGACTTGAGCTCCTCTTTCAGAGCGGAGAGTTTGCGCTTGAGGGCTTCGATCTTCTCACGCTCCTCTTTGATGCGATACTGCAGGCGCTGGGTGCGGTCGAGCCACTCCCGCAAAAAGCCCACACCGAAGACCCCGCCCAGGGCGATGTGGGTGGAGCTGACCGGCAAGCCCAGCTGCGATGCGATGATGACGGTGATGGCCGCCGCCAGAGCGATAGAGAAGGCCCGCGCCTGATCGAGCTCGGTGATTTCGCTGCCGACGGTTTTGATGAGCTTGGGGCCGTAGAGGGCCAGCCCCAGGGAGATCCCCAGAGCACCGATCAGCATCACCCAAAGGGGGATCGCCGCCTTGGTAGAGACAGCGGAGTGGGCCAGGGCGTCGTAGATCCCCGCCAGGGGGCCGACGGCGTTGGCCACGTCGTTGGCGCCGTGGGCGAAGCTCAGCAGAGCCGCGGCAAAGATGAGGGGAATGGTAAAGAGGCGATTGACGCTCTCCCGCTCGTCACTGACCAGATGGGCATATTTGGCGATCGCCTTTTTGACGCCGAAGAAGATCGCGATCGCTCCCAGCACGCCGATTGCCGCCGCGGTGGGGAAGCCCAGCTTGACCAGGTGCTTAAGCCCCTTCATAATGAGATAGGTGATGAAAGCCCAGCCCATCACCGCCACATAGAGGGGGACCATCTTCATCGCGGCGGCTTTAGTGTCCTTTTGGTAAAAGATGGTCTTTTTGATGGCGTAGAGGAAACCCGCGGCGATGAGGCCGCCCAGGATCGGGGAGATGATCCAGCTGGCGACGATCTTGCCCATCGTTCCCCAGTGGACGATGGCGAAGCTACCGGCGGCGGCGATCCCGCCCCCCATCACTCCGCCCACGATGGAGTGGGTGGTGGAGACAGGGGCCTTGAGCCAGGTGGCCAGGTTGAGCCAGAGGGCAGCCGCCAGCAGCGCGGCGGTCATCGCCCAGACGAAATACTCGGGCTGAGCGAAGGCGGCCGGATCGATGATCCCTTTTTTGATGGTGCCGGTGACATCCGCTCCGGCGATGAGCGCTCCCGCCGATTCAAAAATCGCCGCCAGGATCACCGCTCCCATCATCGACAGGGCTTTGGAGCCCACCGCCGGACCAACGTTGTTGGCCACATCGTTGGCCCCGATGTTCATCGCCATATAGGCGCCGAAGACCGCGGCAACGGCCAGGAAGGGGTTGCCGGGGATCTTGTTCCAGGTTGCCAGCAGCACCAGGGCCATGAAGATCAGGGAGAGGCCCAACTTCAGAAAGTCGTTCCGGGTCTTCTTGGCCGTCTTTTTCTGGATCTTTTCGAAGGTGTTGATTTCCACCGTCATTCCTTTGGGATGAAGTCGATAAACAAGGCTATGGTATCAAAGCTAGCTTTACACCCCATTGAAAGCCCTGTTACCGTTTTGTTACCGTCGGGGCGGATCCTATCCGTTCCGTTATGATAAGATTCGTATCAGAGTCACACACCGGGATACGAGAGAAGATTTATGGAGCGAAGACCCCTCATTCTCATCATCGAAGACGAAGAGGATATCCTCGAACTGGAGGAGTTTCATCTCCAAAACGCCGGGTTTGAGACGATGGGGTTCCTCTCTTCCAGAGGGGTCCGGCAGGCATTGGAAGAGGAAGAGGTAGCCCTGATGGTCGTCGACCGCAACCTCCCCGGCGAAGAGGGGAGCGAACTGATCGCGGCTCTGCGCCGGGAGGGCTTCGGCCTGCCGGTGATCTTCGTCACCGCCAAAGACCGGGACGAAGATGTGGAAGAGGGCTTTAGGTGCGGCGGTGACGACTATCTGCGCAAACCCTTCAATATGAACGAGCTGGTCTGGCGGGTCAAAGCCCTGCTGCGCCGCGGCCAAGCCTCGGAGGAGGAGATCCTCCGCCACCGCGCGTTGAAGATGGATCTGCCGGCACGCCGGATCGAACTGGAGGGGGAGGAGCTGAGCCTCACCCGGCTCGAATTCGAGCTCCTGCGCTATTTCCTGGAAAACCCCGGCCGGGTCATCAGCCGCGAAGAGCTCCTCGATGAAGTCTGGGATGATAGCGGGGAGCGCGGAGAGAAAACGGTCAACGTCGCCGTCAACCGCCTCAAGAAGAAGATCGAACGCGACCCCGAAGCCCCCACCATCGAAGCGGTCAGAGGGGCGGGATACCGTCTATGCTGAAGCTCTCCCAACTCTTCTTCCGCCGGAGTGCGTTGATCCTGACGGTGACCTTCATCCTGGCGGCGCTTACCGGTTACTACCTCCTGCGGCAAATGGAGATCGACACCCACGCGCGTATGCTGCGCAACAGCCTGACGATCCTCGAGCAGGAGCTCCAAACCCTCCCTCCCGCGAAGATCCCCGCCACCCTGCGCACCATCCACCAAAAGACCGGCATCCGCATCACCGTCATCGCCCCCGACGGAAAGGTGCTCTTTGAGAGCAACCGCTCTCCCGTGGGGATGGAGAACCACGCCACCCGCCCCGAGATCCTCCAGGCCAAAAAATCGGGATGGGGCGAAGCGGTGCGCCACTCGGCCACTCTGGATGAGGACCTCCTCTATATCGCCCACCGGGAGGGCGACTCCTACCTCAGAACCGCCTACTCCCTGGAGCGCATCCACCGTCAGCTCCTACAGCTCTGGCTCAAAGCCCTGGGCTTTTTCGCCCTGATCCTTCTGCTGATTCTCGCCCTGAGCCTCCGGCTCAATCGCCGAATCCAGGGCGACAGCGACCGCCTCCGCCGCTCCCTGGAGCAGCTATTGGAAAAAAATTACGACGCCGAGATCGATACGGTCGAGTGCTGCAAAGAGTTCGCCCAGATCCGCAAGATGCTCCGGAAGGTCTCCAAAAAATTGGCGAAACGGGAGCGCCAAAAGGCCAAATACACCAAAAAACTCAAAACCCTCACCCGGCGCCAGAGCGACATCATCTCCGCCATCAGCCACGAATTCAAAAACCCCGTCGCCGCCATTATGGGCTACGCCCAGACCCTCCGGGAGAGCCGAAACCTCGATCCCCAGATCCGGGAGCGTTTTTTGGAGAAGATCCACAGCAACGCCGAGAAGATTTCGGCGATGATCGACCGCCTATCCCTCGCCATCCGCCTGGAGAACCGGGGCTTCACCCCCAAGCGCAACCGTTTCCCCCTCTCTCAAGTCATCAGCTCCGTGCGGGAGACCCTGCTGCAGAAATACCCGGGCCGGGAGATTGTTTTGGAGTGTGAACCCGTCGAGCTGGAAGCCGACCGGGATATGATCGAGCAGGCGGTAATGAACCTGATAGAAAATGCCCTGAAATACTCCGCTGACAAGGTGATCGTCCGCTGTGATGCCGAAAAACTGGAGGTGATCGACCGGGGAGAAGGGATCGAGCCTGGAGACCTGGAAAAGATCACCAAAAAATTCTACCGCGTCGACCGCCTCAGCTGGAACAACTCCATCGGCGTAGGCCTCTACATCGTCAAATACATCCTCCGCCTCCACGGAACGGAGCTCGAAATACGCAGCGTCCCCGGAGAGGGGTCGGTCTTTGGGTTTTCACTGCGGGGGATGAAAGAGAGGAATGAGAAACTAGAAACTAGAAACTAGAAATTTTGGTTTGCGTTGCTTTGCAACGCTTTTTTTAAAAATAGGAAGTCTATAAGCAGATAAAACAGCTCAAACTCTTGGTAGTCTCTAGCGGACGTCAGTGCATCGCCTTTTCTTCTTTCTTTGGGTTCGTTTCTCTTCTTCTTTGTGGCGGAACAAAGAAGAAAGAAAGGAACAGAGGAGAACCGAGCGTCGGAAATTAGCGGCCTAATGCCGGCATCGCAGCGCTTCGGCATAGAGCGCGATCGTCACTCCGTAACGTTTCGACGCATTGTAAAGGGTAATGATCCGATAGTTCCGGTCTCCCAGGAAAAGATCCCACTTCCTGCCGTCACGCAGGCGGAGATAGTAGGCACTCTTCCCCCCGAAGAGCTCGGCGGGAGTGACACCGTAGCGGCGGAGGGTCGCCAGGGGGTAGAGGCTACGGTAACCGCTGCGAAGGCGCAAGAACCCCTCTCCCCTGTGTCGGGCGCGCACCAGCGTCTTCCGGTTGTTTTTCCATCCGTTTCGGTGCAAAAAGTTGGCAATCGTTCCGATACAGTCGGCGATAGAGTCGGGATCTTTTCGCCCGTCTCCGTCGAGATCCACTCCGTAGCGCAGCTGAATGGAAGGGACCTGCTGCGCACACCCCATCGCCCCGGCGAAGGAACCCCGCAGTTTCAGGGGATCGAGCCGGTTCTTTCGAGCCAGGATCAGCAGCTTCTCCAACTCTCCCCTGAAAAACTTCTGCTTACGGTTGGGGTTGAAGGCCAAGGTCACCAGTGAATCCCAGACCGGATATTCGTGGCCGTAGCGCCCGAACTTGCTCTCCACCCGGATAAAAGCGGTGATGATCTTGGGAGCGACCCTATAGCGCCGGGAAGCGAGCGAAAGCCAACGGCGGTAGCGTGACATAAATTTGACACCGAGCCTGACACTTTCGTCAACCAGGATCCTGCTTTTGTAACGGTGCCAACTGTAATCGGTAGCCCCCACCTTGTGCCGCCCCCGGTAACGGGCCAGCGTTTCGGCCTGATGCCGGGCCCGCTTCAACAGCCCAAGAAGTTCCCCTTCGTCAAAGCCGTAACGCTGATGCATCCTCTCAGCAAAAGCACGCGCCGCCGGCAGACGGGAGTAGTCGATCCGGGCCGGGGAAGGCAAGGTGAACAGCAAGAGCAGAAGCAGAGAAAAGGGAAAAAAGTGGGTAGTCCGTAGTGGGTAGTGGGTAGATTTTTTCATCATTCAAAAGTCGCAAGTCGCAAGATTTTTGGAATATTAGTCATTTGAGATTGTTCAGGAAGATTCTCAATCCAAAATCTAAAATCCAAAATTCTCAATCCGAAGGTTTACAGCTCGCTGTAAACCTTCGTCAGGTGTTCCATCCTGCTTCCCATATTGAGCAGGGCCATATCGGCCAGGGTCAGGGCCATCATCGCTTCGCAGACGATGACCCCCCGGATGGCGACGCAGGGATCGTGGCGGCCTTTGAGCTTGTAGCGGATGCTCTCCCCTTCGGTGGTGAGGCTCTGCTGCTCTTTGAAGATGCTGGGGGTGGGCTTGAACCATGTGGTGACGTAGATCTCGTCGCCGTTGCTGATGCCGCCCAGGATCCCGCCGCTGTTGTTGCTCCCGAAGCCCTCCGGGGTAATCGGATCGTTGTTCTCGCTCCCCTTCATCCGTGCGGCGGCGGCCCCTACGCCGACCTCCACCGCTTTGGCGGCGTTGATCCCCATCATCGCCTCGGCCAGGATCGCGTCGAGTTTGTAATAGAGGGGCTCGCCAAGGCCCGCCGGAACTCCCACGGCCCGGGTCAGCACAGCCCCGCCGACGGAATCGTGGGCCTCTTTGGCCGCCAAGACCGCTGCCTCCTGCGCCTTCTCCGCCTCGGGGTCGAGGGCGTTGAGGGGGCTCTTTTTGGCGTGCTCAAAATCGCAGCGTTTCGCTTCAATCCCGTCGATCTCCACGATCCCCGCTTCCACGGTGATTCCCAACTCCCTGAGCATCAGCTTGGCCACGGCCCCCGCCGCAACCCGCGCCGCCGTCTCCCGGGCGCTGGAGCGTCCCCCGCCCCGGTAATCCCGGATCCCGTATTTGGTCCAGTAGGTGTAGTCAGCGTGGCCGGGGCGGAAGAGCTTTTTGACATTCTCGTAATCCCGGCTCTTCTGATCGGTGTTGAAGATCACCATCGCGATGGGGGTGCCGGTGGATTTCCCTTCGAAGACCCCCGAGAGGATCTCTACCCGGTCGGGCTCTTTGCGGCCGGTAGTCAGGGCGCTCTGCCCAGGACGGCGGCGGTCCAGCTCACTCTGGATAAAGGCTTCGTCGATGGCCAGACCCGCCGGCACGCCGTCGAGCACACAGCCGATCGCTTTGCCATGGGATTCTCCGAAGGTGGTCAGTCTCAGTTTCCGTCCGAAGGTGTTCATCCCCGCTCCTTACGCAGTTTCTGCAGGGCGATCTCGGCGGCTTTCTGCTGGGCCGCCTTTTTGCTGCGCCCCTTGGCCGAGGCGATGGTTTCGCCATCCAGCTTCACCGCCACTTCAAACTCTTTGCGGTGGTCGGGCCCACTGGAGCCGATCATCTCATAGTCGGGCGTCACGCCGTGGGTCGCCTGGGTCAGCTCCTGCAGCGCCGTCTTGTAATCTTTGCAGAGGGTATCCAGATCGATACGGGGGTAGGTCTCGTCCAGCAGTCTGACGACGATGGAGCGGGCATTCTCCAGTCCCGCCTCCAGGTAGATCGCCCCGATGACCGCTTCGAAGGCGTTGGAAAGCAGGGAGGGTTTGCTGCGGCCCTGGTTGTTCTCCTCCGCCGGAGAGAGGTAGATGTAGCGCCCCAGGTCGATGGCCCGCGCCAGGGTGGCGAAGCCGCTCTCGTTGACCAGGGAAGCCCGGATCTTGGAGAGGACCCCCTCGTCACTTTGGGGGAATTTGTGGAAGAGAAACTCCCCCACGATCAAATCCAGCACCGCGTCGCCCAGAAACTCCAGGCGCTCGTTGTTGTAGGGCTTTTTGTAACTCTTGTGGGTCAGCGCCTCGACTATGAGCTGAGGGTTCTTGAACTCATAGCCCAGGCGTCGTTCCAATTCGTGATAATTTTCCATAAAATCTATCCTTTCGTTTGACGTGCATTCGCTTTTTGCCGTTCGGCTTCGCTGCGGGCCAATTCGTCGCAGCGCTCGTTCTCGGGATGGCCGTTGTGCCCCCGCACCCAGGTGGCGTGGACCCGATGGGGTTTGGAAACTTCGAGGTACTCCTGCCAGAGGTCGGGGTTTTTGACCTTTTTGAAGCCGCGGGCGATCCAGCCCGGCAGCCACTCGTTGATCGCCTTGGCCACATAGCTGCTGTCGGTGACCACTTCAACGTTGCAGGGCTCTTTGAGGAGCTTGAGCCCCTCGATGACCGCCCGGAGTTCCATCCGGTTGTTGGTGGTCATCGCTTCGCCGCCGACGTACTCTTTGCGTTTGCCCCGGTACTCCAGGATCCCGGCGTAGCCGCCGGGGCCCGGATTGCCCAGGCTGGAGCCGTCAGAGTAGAGTGTCACGGTTTTCAGGCTGTTGCTGGACAAGGTGTTCCTCGACTTTCAGGGTATTGAGCGCCAGGCAGGAGGGGCAGCGGACGAAGGAGACCGGGAAGCTCTGCTTGCACTCCCGGCAGAGATATCCGAAGCTCAGATCCCCCTCCACGTAGCCGCTGCGCCGGGCGGCCGCGAGCATATCCACGGCGAAAATCCCCGTCGGCTGCTGCGGAGCCTCCTCCAGGTCGCCCCGGGCGTAATAGAGCGCCTGCAGGGCAGGTTCGGAGGCAATTATATCCAATCGAAGCTGCGCCGGGGGGAGGAACCAGAGCAGATCGAGGATCTCGGGCAGCCGCTCCGAAGAGCAATGCTTCCAGGCCCGGTCCGTATCGAGCCGGAAAAGCTCCGAGAGCACCGGCCGGTAGAGCCTCGGTTCCTCCTCCAGCAACGCCTCCAGTGCTTCGGCTTTCTGAGCGGGGAGCCTCTGGGGGTCGTGACGAATCTGCAGAAAGCGCAGGTGCTCTTCCATCTCCCCGGTCTCCACCCCCTGGGCGGCGAGGGCTTCCAGGGCTTCTTGTGCCTTGTCGAAGTCCCGCAGGGATTCATAGATGTACTCCAGCCGCGTCAACACATCGCTGCGCCTCGGATGCCGGGCGATGATCTCCAGAAAGATCTCCTCCGCCCGCTGATAGAACCCGGCCCGCAGATAGACGCTGCCGAGATAGATCAGCAGCTCGTCGTCTTTGGTATGGCGGATCAGGTAGAGGCAGATGCTGATCGCCTTGGAATAGTTGCCGCTCTGCTCGAAGGCTTTGGCCAGAAGGAGCAGCGGCTTGGCCATCCCCTCTTCAAACGGGACCTCCTCCTCTTCGAGGCTGCAGCTGGCACTGTCGAACTTGTCCAGAAAGGAGTAGAGACTCTTTTGCAGCCGCTCCCGCCGATAGAGGCTCCAGGCTTGGGCCACCATCGCCACGGCAATGGCGATGAGCACAATGAGAATGATACTGAAGACGGGATCGTGGTAACTGGGAAGAAATCCGTTCACCGTACCTCTTTTTTGAAAGATATTATATCCGGTCTCTTGAAACCGAGCAACCGAGAAATGAGTAACCAGTAATTTTTATCCACCGCCCCAACGACCAACGACCAACGACCAACGACCAACGACCAACGACCAACGACCAACGACCAATACACCAATACACCAATGCCCAAACTGCTATAATCCTCCTATGATTGATCCCTCCTCTATTGAAGCCCTCAAACAGTCCATCGACATCGTCGATGTCATCGGCAACTATCTCGAACTCAAAAAGGCCGGGGCCAACTACAAGTGCAACTGCCCCTTCCACGGCGAGAAGACCCCCAGCTTCAACGTCAACCCCCAGCGGCAGATTTACCACTGCTTCGGCTGCGGCGTGGGGGGAGACGCCATCAAGTTCGTGATGGAGTACGAAAAGCTCAGCTACCCCGAGGCGATCGAAAAGATCGCGGCGATGTACAACTTTTCCCTCCGATACACCCAGGGCAAAGGGCAATACGGCGAAGCCAAGCGTGTGCTGGAGCTGATGCAGCAGTTCTACACTTCCCAGCTCGACCACCAGCCCCAGGCCCTGGAGTATCTGCGCTCCCGGGGTGTGACCCAATCCTCCATCGAGGATTTCGGCATCGGCTATGTCCCCGGCGGGGAGGAGGTGATGGCCTTTTTGCGTTCCCGGAGCATCCCCCTGCCTCTGGCGGCGGAGGCGGGCATCGTCGCCCAGGGGGAGCGCGGCGAATTCTACGCCCGGCTCAATCGGCGGGTCACCTTCCCCATCTACTCTCCCGCCGGGGCGCTGGTGGGCTTCGGCGGCCGTACCCTGGGAGACCACCCTGCCAAATACATCAACTCCCCCCAGACCCGGCTCTTCAACAAATCCCGCCTCCTCTACGGCTACCACCGGGCCAAGGAGCACATCTACCACCAAAAAGAGCTCATCGTCTGCGAAGGGTATCTCGATGTGATTATGCTCCACCAGGCGGGCTTCCGTACCGCCGTCGCCACCCTGGGAACCGCCCTGACCGCCGAACACCTGCCTCTGCTGCGCAAAGGCGAGCCCGCCATCACCCTGGCCTACGACGGCGACAGCGCCGGGGTCGCCGCGGCCCTCAAAGCGGCCCGGCTCCTGGCCCCCCACGGTTTCGAAGGCTCGGTGGTTCTCTTCCCCGGCGGGCAGGACCCGGCCGATATGGTCCATCAGGGGGATCTGCAGGGGCTCAAAAAGCTCCTGGGCAGCGGCACACCCCTGATTCCTTTCGTGCTGGAGAAGATCGCCGCCGCCCACGACCTGAACAATCCCAGGGAAAAGGAACGGGCCTTCGGTGAAGCCAGGAGCTTCCTGGAGACCCTCAGCCCCATCATCCGCGAGAGTTACATCCCCCAGGCCGCTACCCTGCTGGGGGTCCACGCCGCCCTCTTTACCCCCGGGCGCAACCGCAACCGCCGCCAGGAGGAGTTCGGCACGTCTACCCGGAGCAAGGAGGATCCCGCCTGGCAGGCGATTCTGCGCACCCTGCTGGAGAACGAGCGGCTCATCGACGAAGTGCTGGACCTCATCGACCCGAGAATGGCGGGGGAGTATCAAGAGGCTTTCCAGGCACTGATCCAGGGGGAGCGGGAACACCCCCGCCTGCGGGGAATCGCCATCGCCGAAGAGGTCCATCCCCTGGACGAAGAGGCCTTTTGGCGGACCCTGCGGGCCCAGATGGAGCGTTTCTACCGTCTCAAACTCCAGGAGATCACCCGCAATCCCCGGCTTCCCTATCAGGAAAAGAGCTACTGGATTCGCAAAATCAAAACCGATATACTTCCCCGACTGAAAAAAGGAGAACTTGTCCCTTATGCGAGCGATTTCACTCTTTAGCGGCGGCCTGGACAGTATGCTGGCCGTCAAACTGATGACCGAACAGGGCATCGACGTCACCGCCCTCTATGTCCACATCGGCTTTGGCAGCACCGGCGACGTGAGCGAGCAGCTCAAACGGCGGGCCGAGCTGGCCGGCGCCGATTTTCGGATGGTGGATGTACGGGAGGATTACATCCAGAACATTCTCTTCGACCCCGTTTACGGCTACGGCAAAAACTTCAACCCCTGCATCGACTGCCACGGCTATATGTTCAAGATCGCCCGGGCCCTGATGCCCGAAGAGGGGGCCTCGTTTCTGGTCACCGGCGAAGTGGTAGGCCAGCGCCCCATGAGCCAGCGCCCCGATGCCCTGAGACAGGTGAGCAAGCTGGCCGGGGACAATGAGGACAAGCTGATCCTCCGCCCCCTCTCGGCCAAGCTCCTGCCCCCCACCAAGCCCGAGCTGGAGGGCTGGGTCGACCGGGAGAAACTCCTAGATATCAACGGCCGGAGCCGGGAACGCCAGCTGGCGATGGCGGCGGCCTACGGATGGGAAGACTACGAGAGCCCCGGCGGAGGCTGCCTGCTTACCGATCCCGCCTTCAGCCAAAAGCTGCGGGACTTCATCGCCCACGAAGAGTTCGGTGTCGAGGATATCGATCTGCTCAAATACGGCCGCCATTTCCGCCTGCCTGACGGAGCCAAACTGGTGGTAGGCCGCCACAAAGAGGACAACGAAGCCCTGCTCAAGGTCGTCAATCCCGACTACATCCCGGTCCGCCTGCCGGTAGCGGGCCCCTACTCCCTCCTCTACCACGGCGCCACCCAAGCCGACCGGGAGCTGGCCGCCCGCATCGCCCTCACCTACGGCAAAAGCCTGCCGGGAGAGCGCTATGAAGTGAAAGTGGGTGACGAAATTTATGAGGTCGAACCCTTCACGAGCAAAGCAGAAGCCCAAAAATATTTCGTCCTCAAACTCTGAGAGGGTTTCCTTTCAAGTTTTTTTAAACTTCCCTCGGCTATAATGCCGTCACTTCTTTCCCGGGCCCTTAGCTCAGCTGGGAGAGCGCCACGCTGGCAGCGTGGAGGTCACCGGTTCGATCCCGGTAGGGTCCACCATTCCCCAATTTATCCCAATCCTAAGCAACTCAGCAACCTGCCAAAAAATGGCTCATTAAGGCCCATCTCTCTACTTTTTCTATCCCTACTGGCTCAGGCCAATTTCACGTAAATCAAAAAATTTTAGGGGTAACTTTTAGGGTAACTTCTATCAATCAGGCCAAAAACAATTCTCCATTTTCCATTCTCAATTCTCAATTACTATTCCCATCCATCATTCTTCACCCGTTCCCGATGCTTCGCTTTGCGGTAACTGCTGCGGTTCTTCATCTTTTGGAGGCGGTTGAGATTACTCATCTCCGCTTCACGCATCCCGTCCAATTCCCGATCGTCGAAATCTTTCCGGTCGATCCGCCGGAAAAAGCTCCGGTAATGATTTTCACTCTCCCGCAGATATTCGCTGTCGAGGCGGATCTGATCCAGCTCGTCGAGGCGTTGCATCAGCTCGGTGAATCGCTGCCGGAATTTCAAAGCGCTGGTATCGGGATGGCGGAGGAGGCGGAAAAGATTCTTGCCGATCTTTTCCAGGTGGGCGATGTATTTTTGGCGTTGGTACTTTTCGATCTGTTTGGGGGTGTAACGTCTGCTTTGGGAGCTCATCGCTCGATGATGATGGGGGTGCCGACCTTGACGGCGCTCCAGAGCCAGTCGAGGTCTTTGTTGGTCAGGGCGATGCAGCCGTTGGTCCAGTCGTGTTTGAGGGTGTATTCGTCACCGTGGCCGTCACGGTTCCAATAGGGCTGGCCGTGGAAGGTGATGTAATCCCCGGGTTTGACCCCGAGCTTTTTGGCGCGGGCAAGATCCTCGGTGTTGGGATAGGAGATGGTCATCGCGCGGTATTTCAGAGCGTGGCAGCGCTTGTCGACGATGCGGTAATGGCCCACAGGCGTACAGAAGTCTCCCTGCTGCACCTTGGGGCCCCTGCTCATAGTGTTTTTCCCCAGAGAGCTGCGGAAAACCTTGATCACTTTGCCGTTGTGATAGACATAGACCTTGTGCTCCCGCTGTTTGATGACCACCTTGTCGGCGGCCCGATCGGGTCGGAAAGGAATCGGCTTGCAATCCTTGGCACTGTATCGCCCTCCGGGTTTGCCGGTTGGGGCGCCGCATCCCCCCAGCCACAAAGCCAATGCTGCTGTCAAGCCTATAACGATTTTACTCATAATGATCCTTGAAAAGTGATAACGGTATCTTAGCATAGAAAGTATTGATTTTATGGGGGAAAATGGGTAGACGAAGTGGCACGGGAATTCCCGTGCTGAAGGAGAAGGTACCTTACTTGGCGGCCGCCGCTTTGGCCGCTTCGAGCGCTTCCTGGTAGTTGGGCTCTTCGGTGATCTCGGGGACCAGCTGCTTGTAGACGATGTTGCCGTCACGGTCGATGACGAAGATTGCCCGGGCGGTGACACCGGCCAGGGGGCCTTCGGCGATGAGTACACCGTACTCGTTGGCGAAATCTTTGTTGCGGTAGTCGGAAGCGACGGTCAGATTCTCGATCCCCTCGGTAGAGCAGAAACGCTTGGCAGCGAAGGGGAGGTCCATAGAGACGACCGTCACTTCGAGCCCTTCGATTCCGGCAGCCTCCTGGTTGAACTTGCTGGTCTCCATCGCGCAGATGGGAGTGTCCAGAGAGGGAACGGCGATGATCAGCTGAGCGTTCTCTTTGGCGCCGCCGACGGTGATGTCACTCAGGTCATCCGATTTGACCACCTGAACCTCGGGAGCCTTGTCTCCGACGTTCTTCTCTTTTCCTGCCAGTTTGACTTCGTTGCCTTTGAGTGTAACAGTTGCCATGGGTATCCTTTTGAAATAGTTTTGATAGGACGCTTACCTGTAATCGGGTAATGCACTGAGAAGAGTATAGCTTAAATTGGAGTTCTTTTGTCCTATTTGATGAAAAAAACTTGATTTTGATCAAGTGTTACCCTGAGTGGCAGGCGGGGAATAATGGGAAGAGGGAACTTCCCTGAAATTTACATCCCGGGGATGCGGGGGATTTTTCCCAGTTTCGAATTGCGGCAATACCAGCCCCAGCCCTTCTTGAGCCAGTGGCCGATGACGGGCATAGGCACCATCTTGCCTCCTTTGTTGTCGCGGTAGACAAAGGCGGCCCCGTCGCCGGTATCCATCACACAGAGGATGTTGAGGTGTTCGAGATACCCTTTGCGCTCCTCTCTGCCCTGCTCGATCGCGTCGATATTGAAAGCGACGTTTCGGGCCATCACCTCGGCGATATGCCCCTGCTTGGCCCGCCAGTCGGGTCCGTCGATCGCGGCGGAGTCTCCGATGGCGAAGACATTGTACCTTTCGGGGATGTCGTCGAAATTGTGCTGCACTTCACAATAGTCGTTGATACGGATGAGCCCCGCCTCGTTGAGGGGCAGATCGGAATTTTGGAAAACCGGATGCCCATTCCCGGCAGGGATGAACATCGTGAAGTCGCTCTCCAGTTTGCTCTCATCCTCGAAGACAATGCCGTCGGCTTCGAAGCGCTGAATCTTCTTTCCGAAATGGGTATGTATATCGAGCTTTTTGAAGAAGACCCCCATCATCTTCAGCGCCTGGGGTCCCATACGCGCCCCCGGCTCTTTCATTGGAGCGAAAAAGGTCAACTCGAAGTTTTGGCGGATTCCCAGCTTCTTGAGCCGATTGTGGACATTGAAGAGGACTTCAAAGGCCGGCCCTCCCCGGACGTTACTGGGGTCTTTGGGATTGCCGCCGAAGCCCATAGCGATCTTGCCGCTTCCTTTGGCGATCAGCGCATCGAGACGCTCTTTGATCTGGAGGGACTCTTCCGGTTTGCCGCAGATGGAGAGAAAGTGCTCGTTTCCTTCGTGCTTGACCTTGCCGCTGCCGATGGCGATCACGAGATAATCCCCGCTGTATTCGCCCTTTTCTCCGATGGCTTTGTGCTCTTTAGAGCGAATCTCCGTGATCCGGTCGATGACCAGTTCAAAGCCGTGGGCTTTCTGCAAATCCTTGAGCGGGACCGCGATATCCTCGAACTTCGCTTCTCCTGTGGGGATCCAGATCGACGTGGGGTAGATGTAGAAATAGTCCCGATCGCTCACCAGGGTTACGGGATAGCCCTTTTTTCGGAGAAAGATCGCTGTCTCAATCCCGGCGAACCCTCCGCCGAGAACCAAAACCTTTTTATCTTTCTTATCCATACTCACTCCTTGTGGTATTTGATCTTCTTATCTTTTATATAAGTCGATATATTTTAACCAAAAAAAACCCCGCGGCCGGATTTGGGCCGAGGGGTGAAGTTGCCAAACTGGAAGCTTTCCTATTTTTGTTTGCGGGCCTTTTCGACCTCATCGTAGGGAGGATAGACGAAGACCGTCTTACGGGTAACGGTGACACGCTTGGGATCATCCGTTGCATAGGCGTGGATCGTGATGGGGATCGGCGTATCTTTCTTGGTATTTTTCGCCAAGACTTTATCCGTCTCCAGGACGACAACTTTTTTCTTCTTCATCCGTGCACCCAGCTCGAAGCTGCCTTTGGGGCGGACGATCTTGATCTCGGGATGGTCTACCACTTCGAAGGTGTAGCGGTGAGGCTTATCCTCGGTATTCTGGAAGAGGAAGAGATAATCGTTCTCGACGATACCGCCCGGATGAACCTTATAGAGGCGTGTCGTTTTGTTGACGTTGAGGAGCATATGCTCTTTCTTGCTTCCCATAACAAAGAGGGCCACCAGCACGATCGCCAGAACCGTGAAGTAGGCGATGACCTTGGGACGGAAAATCCGGGTTTTCCCCTCGTGCAGGACCGCTTCGCGTTCACTCGACCAGCGCACCAGCGAGGGCTTGCCCAGAGCACCCATGACTTTGGTACAGGCATCGACACACTCGAGACAGTTGATACACTCCAGCTGCAGACCCTTGCGGATGTCGATGTGGGTAGGACAGACCTTTACACAGCTTTCACAGGCGGTACACTCCGCCTCCGGTTCCCTCTGATGCAGCTCCTTGACCGATGTGACCACTTTGTGGCGGTTGTTCCCGGTCCCTTCGTAGATGTGCCCTCCGCGGACAGGGTCGTAGACCGCCATCAGGGTATCATCGTCATAAAGGACCGACTGGACCCGGCTGTAGGGGCAGATGTAGACACAGAAATTCTCTTTGATGAAAACGATATCCGCGATCAAGAAAAGGGCGATTCCGATCCAGAAGCCCATCAACACGGTATGGTTGGCAGGATCGGTGATGTAACGGAAGAAATCCTCGGGCGGAACGAAATACCAAAGGAAATCGGCCGCGGCGATGAAGGCCAGGATCGACCAGAGCAGGATCGCGATGAGACGCTTGATCTGGTTTTCGGGCTTGGACATATCGGGTTCGATCTGCTTGTTGTTGATCCGCTTGCGCAGATGGAGCAGTTTGGTTTCGAAAAGGTCCCGGTAAATGACCCGGAAGATGGTCTGGGGACAGGCCCAACCGCACCAGACCCGGCCGCCCACACTGGTCATGGCAAAAATACCCAGGAAGAGCAGCATCAGCAGGAAAGGCATCAGATAGAGCTCCTGCATATCAAAGCGAACGAAGAAGAAGTGAAGCTGCTTATGGTCGAAGTTCAGCAAAAAGAAGTGGTTGCCGTTGATCCGGATCCAGGGAAGCACCAAAGCGATCGTCGAGATGATCCCGAAGGTCCAATAGCGCTTGATCCGATAGGGGACCCAACCCTTGAGATAATCTTTGGCCCGATTTTTCTTCTTGGGCTTGGGTGTCGCACCGGCATTGAGCGTTGCGTCTTGCATCGTGATATCCTTTGTCGTGGAATCGTTATTTTACTTACGTTTAGTCTTGTTTGAGCGTGCAAGCCATGACCGGCTTTTCCGCCTCCGCCATCTGATGGGTCTTCTTAGCCTCTTCCAGCCAGGAATCGTCCAGGATTTCCTTGAGACGCCTCGATTCGATATAGTCCTTGAGCGAACTGCGGCTCACCCCCAGCTCCCGGGCCAAAGCGCTGACACTTTTGTCCGCTTTGAGCCCGGACATGATCTGGGGAAGATAGACATCGAATTTGGAGGCGGAGCGTCGGCCTTTCGGGCGTCCGACCCGATGATCCTTCTCCCGGGTCTGGCGCTGCTCATCCAGCCGCATCAGCACCGGCAGAATCGTCGCGAGCCCGGTCTGGCGTTCGACCACCAGGCCCGGAGAGACCAGGTGCAGGGTAATCCCGTGGGTGAGCATGCAGTTGATCACCACAATGCCCTCTTCCACCGTTTCACCCAATACACCGATCTCTGCGACGACCAGCTGATCCCCCTCCTGAAGCGAGTGTAAAAAATCCTGAAATTTCTTACGCTCTTTCAGAGGACGGCCCGCCCGCTCAAATTCAATCATCTCTTTCTCAAGGGTCAACTGTCGTTGCTCGGCATAGGCCATGATCGCGGCCCGCTGCTGCAGTAACGATTCGTCGCCGGAGAGCTGTCTGATGAGTGCAACTGTCAAAACAACCTCCTTACCCTCAGCCGAACTATAGCGCCCAAATGATGAAATAATTCTTAAATTTCATCTTTTTTTACGTCATTTCTTCGTTATTTCGTCACGTTGATGTGCTATAATCAAAAGAAAACAAGGATTTCCCGGATGGAATTGACGCATCTCGATGAACAGGACAAGCCGAAAATGGTCGACGTCAGCGCCAAGGACGACACACTCCGCAGCGCCACGGCATCAGGCATGATCGAAATGAGCCCTGATGCCTACCGGGCGGTAGTGGAGAATACCGCCAAGAAGGGCCCGGTACTGCAGACCGCCGTCATCGCGGCGATCCAGGGGACCAAACGTACCCCCGAGCTGATCCCGATGTGTCATCCTCTGATGCTCACTTCCGTCAAGACCGAGATCGAAGAGCTGCCCGAGCTCCCCGGCTTCAAACTCTACGTCACCGCCAAGCTCACCGGCAAAACTGGCGTGGAGATGGAAGCCCTCACCGGCGTGAGCGTCGGCCTGCTGACCATCTACGATATGCTCAAAGCCATCGACAAGGGGATGGTGATCCGTCAGATCCGTCTCGAGTCCAAAACAGGAGGCAAAAGTGGAGACTATCAACGAAAAGCTTGAAAAAGAGGAATTGAGCTACCCCCGCCAATGGGGCTTCAAGATCATCGGACGGGACAAAGAGAAGCTCGCCGCCGCCGTCAAAGAGGTCCTGGGCCACAAAGAGCACCTCTCCTCCCCCGGCAACGCATCGCGCACCGGCAAATTCCACAGCCACAACGCCAGCTGCCACGTCGAGAGCAAAGAGGAGCGCGACAAACTCTTCAAAGCGTTCCAGGACCACGAGGATGTGGATATGGTAATTTAGTCGCAAGTCGCGGGCACGGGGCTTCGCCCCTCAAGTCTCAGGTGAATTGGTCACTGGTCATTAGTCATTGGTCATTGGGGATTATTAAAAGCCATTAAAGGCGATTAGGGGATAGAATAGCCATTGCTGATTTCTCGAGTCTCGACATTCAATTCAAAAAAGGCGTTGCTAAGCAACGCGAACCTCAATTCCTAATTCCTCACTCCTCACTCCTCACTCCCTCAAGCATTTTCTCCGCCGCCAGACTGGCCGCCAGGGAGAGGATCACATAGGCGAGGAAAAAGTAGATCCCGATCTCCGCTTCGGCCCGGCTGACATCGGTGCCCCGGGAGGTCAGAAAGACCAGCAGCAGCGCCACGACGAAGACATCGAGCATCGACCATTTGCCCAGATGTTTGAAAAAACGCACCATCTTCGCGGCGAAAGGGCGGGTTTCATAGAGAGAGACGAAGAGCAGGGAGAGGGTCTTGAGCGCGGGGAGCAGCACCGAAAAAAGCAGAATCACCCCGGCGATGGGCCAATTGCCCTCGTGAAAAAGCTTCGCCACCGAACCCAGGATCCCTTTGGATTCGAAGGAGAGCACCACATCCCCCAGATACTCTACGTTTTTGTGGACCGTCACCATCAAAATAGGAGTGATCAGGCCGTTGATGAGGGCGATAAGGGCGGCAACGGAGAGTAGGCCCGTTGCCAGGCGGATCGGCAGGAAAAAGGCGCTCACGAGGGCGGACAATGCCGTACCGGCGAACCAAAGGACAATGCGCCGAGCCTTTTGCCGGGCTTGTTCTTGCTGGGCCTCGAGGCGTTGGAGCTTTTCTCGTAGATCGTTTTTTACCATCCCGAAGGTCAGCGTGCTGGCCAAATCCTTGAGCCGTGACTGGGCCACCTGCTCCGCCTCCATCATTTTGGCGCTCTCGGCGGAGGCCTGTTCATAGGCGATCGCTGCGCGATACCCCTCTTTGCCCAGCCAGGCCATCGTCACCACCAGAGCCGCTGTCCAGATCAATCCCAAAATCGTTTGCCATTTCATAGGCCGATTATAGCCAAAGGGATATAATCCGGAATGGTCATTGTGAGAGGGTTGAGCGTTAAGCGCTGAGCGTTGAGAGGTTTTATTGCTCGGTCACCTGGTTGCCCGTTAGGTTATTTTGTAAAATTGATTGAGAGTTGTTGGGAGAGATAAATAATGTCTGATATTAAATTGTTGAAGCTAATTGCGCGGGAAGCGGGGGAAATTGTCCGCCGGGGGTATCATTCCCACAAAGAGATCCATCACAAAGGGGTGGTGGACCTGGTAACCCAGTATGACGTCGAAACGGAGCGTTTCCTGCTCGATGCTCTGAGCGAAGCCTTCCCCGACCATACCCTGGTGGGAGAAGAGAGCTATACAGGTAGCTGGGATCTGGAGCGGGCGATCTACATCGATCCGATCGACGGCACCACCAACTTCGTCCACGGCATCCCCCACCTGGCTGTCTCCCTGGGAGTTTGGGAAGGGGGCGAAGCGACAATGGCCGTGGTTTACAACCCCATCCTCGACGAACTTTATTGGGCCGAAAGGGGCCGGGGGGCCTGGCTGGGAGAGGAGCAGCTCAGGGTCTCCGAGGACCAGACATTGCAAAATGCCCTGATCGCCACCGGCTTTCCCTACGCCAAGGTCAATCGGGGAGCGGAGTATCGCTGGGTGGTCGACGCCATTGCCGAAATCCTCCCCCGGATCCAGGACCTACGCCGCCTGGGCTCCGCCGCCTGCGATCTGAGCTATCTAGCCCGGGGGATCTTCGCCGCTTTTTACGAAATCAATCTCAAACCCTGGGATGTCGCGGCGGGAATTTTATTGGTCCAAGAGGCCGGAGGGAGAGTCAGCAACCTGGCAGGAGAGCCCTACCGCTTCGGCGACAGGGGGATCGTCACCGGTACCCCGGCGATTCACCGGGCATTGTTGGAAGCTCTACCGCCTTATATATAGTCGCACGTCGCAGGCACGGGGCTTCGCCCCTCAAGTCGCAAGTAATTGGTCACTGGTCATTAGTCATTGGTCATTTGGGATTATTAAAAGCCATTAAAGGCGATTAGGGGATATGAATAGCTATTGCTGATTTCTCGAGTCTCGACAATCAATTCAAAAAAGGCGTTGCCGAGCAACGCAAACCTCAATTCCTAATTCCTAACTCCTAACTCCTCACTCTCCTGAAAGCTTCCGCTTTAGGAGCTCATTGACTACCCTCGGATTGGCTTTGCCCCCAGTAGCCTTGAGCACTTGCCCAACGAAGAAACCGAAGAGCCGTTCATTGCCCGCGCGGTATTTCTCCACATTCTCCGGATTGGCGGCGATCACCTCATCGACGATGGGGGCGATCTGATTCGGGTCGCTGATCTGGCGGAGCCCCCGCTCCTCCACATAGGCCAGAGGGTCCACCCCTTCTCTCTCCATCGCTTCGAAGACCTCTTTGGCGATCTTGCTGGAGATCTCCTCCGCTTCGATCATCCCCGCCAATTGGGCGATCTGCTGCGGAGTGAAGCGCAAGGTCTCCACACCTTGCTCCTTGATCGCTTTGGAGACTTCGTTGGCCACCAGGTTGGCCAGGGTAGAGAGGGCCTCAGTCTCCTCCATCGCCCGCTCGAAGAAGACTGAAAGGGCCTCGTCCCTGGCCAGGATCTCCGCCACAGTGGTCCCCAGGCCCAATTCACCCGTGTAACGCTCGAAACGTACCTGCTGCTCGGCGTTCATCGGCGTGACTTCTCCCTCTTTTTGGGGGACTTTGCTCTGCTCTTTCTTCGCCGGTTTTTGCTCTTTCGCAGCCGGCTTCTTTTGGCTCTTTTTGGCCCAGGAGTCTTTGAGGGGAACGATCCGGTTGAAGACGGGATGCCCCTCCTCGGACGCCACCGGATCGAGATAGAAATACCCCTCCCGCTCGAACTGGAAGCGCTCGTCGGGCTTTTCGGCCAGGACGGAGGGCTCGATCAGTGCCTCGGGGATGATCTTCAGCGAATCGGGGTTGAGGTCTTCGGGCCCCTGGGGATTTTCGACTCTAAAGAGCCGGTCATAGAGCCGCACCTCCACCCGGTCGGCCCGCTTGGCCTCCACCCACTGGATGGCGCTTTTGACTTTGATGCCGCTGGTATCGCTGCCGCTTCGGGAGTCGGGGTAGTACTCGGCCCGAATCTCTATAATCTCACCCTCCTCATCCTTGATTACTTCTTTGCAGCGGATGATGTAGGCGTGTTTGAGCCGCACCGGCTGATCGGGGGTGAGGCGGTAGTAGCCCTTGGGGGGATTCTCTTCGAAGTCGCTTCGATCGATGTATATCTCCCGGGAAAAGGGGAGCTTGCGGCTGCCTTCTTTGGGCACATCGTGGGGGTAGTAGGATGCGTCGATCTCTTCGGAACCCTCATAATTCTCGATAACCACCTTCAGCGGGTTCAGCACGCACATCACCCGCGGGACCTTGGGGTTGAGGTCGTCCCGGATGGCGAACTCCAGCAAAGAGACATCCACCACGGAGTTGGCCTTGGCCACCCCGATCATTTCGCAGAAATTGACGATGGATTCGGGGGTGTATCCCCGACGGCGGTATCCGGCGATCGTGGGCATACGGGGATCGTCCCAGCCCTCCACCGCTCCCTTTTCCACCAGCTCTCTGAGCTTGCGCTTGCTCATCACGGTATAGTTCATATTGAGCCGGGCGAACTCGTACTGATGGGGGCGGGGCGGTTTGACCTGCAGGGTATCGAGAATCCAGTCGTAGACTTCCCGGTTGTTCTCGAACTCCAGGGTGCAGAAGGAGTGGGTGATCCCTTCGATGTAGTCGGAGAGACAGTGGGCGAAGTCATACATCGGATAGATATGCCACGTCTCCCCCGTCCGGTAGTGGGGAGTGTGGCGGATGCGGTAGAGCAGCGGATCGCGCATCTTCATATTGGGCGAAGCCATATCGATCCTGGCCCGGAGCACGTGGGCCCCCTCGGGGAATTCCCCTTTGCGCATCCGCTCGAAAAGCTCCAGGTTCTCCTCCACACTGCGCTCGGCATAGACACTGCGCCGCCCGGGCTCGGTCACGGTCCCCCTGTATTCGCGGATCTCCTCTTCGTTCAGGCTGTCGACGTAGGCTTTGCCCATCCTGATCAGCTCCACAGCATAGTCGTAGAGTCGCCCGAAGTAGTCGGAAGTGAAATAGAAATGCTCTCCCCAGTCGAAACCCAGCCACTTGACGGCATCTTTGATCGCCTCGACGTAGCGCATCTCCTCCGTCTCGGGGTTGGTATCATCCATCCGCAGATGGCAGCGCCCGTTGTAATCCCGCGCGATGCCGAAGTTGAGCACGATCGATTTGGCGTGCCCGATATGGGGAAAGCCATTGGGCTCGGGAGGAAAACGGGTGACGACCTCTTTGTATTTCCCCTCCGCCAGATCACGTTCTACAATCGCACGCAGAAAATCTTTTCTCTTTTCACTCATAATTTCGGACCTTTTAGTGCTGGTAATTTGCTTTGTATTTTATCCAATCATCCTCTGTATAGATGCGCTTCACAACACTCCTACCGCAAAGCGACCCATCTGTGCATAAACTCTAATGACCTAAAACTTGAAAATAGATCAGCAAAGTCTTCTGGAAAAAATTGTCATTGTCGTCGCTGACCATCACGAAACGATCGGGCCCTACTTTGGCCAAGCCTTCGAAATTATCCACAGCCCACCCTTTGGAGCTGTCTAGGCGGGCCAGGGTTTTCGTGGGGCAGAGGCCGTGGCGGCAGCGGTCGATCTGCACTTCCCGCAGGGTGATCACCATCGGCTCCAGCAGGCCGTTATAGGCCCGCTCCAGGACCAGAAAGTTCCCATTGTCCAGAACCTCCAGGGCGGTAATGGCACTATGGCGTTCTTTCCCACGCCTAAAGCTCCATTGCCGACCCCGGAGGGAGTAGAGATGCTGCAGACTCTTTTTCGACGCTTTGACCGGATACTCCGCAGCGGTCACCAGCCCGTATTTCGGATGCCAGGCCAGGGCTTCGAGCCCCTTGTTTTTGCTGCGGAACCTGCTCTGCCGATCGATGACGCGCGGGAGGGGCAAATATTTGACGATCCGGCCGTCATAGGTGATGCGGGCGATACGGGGCTTTTCCTCGAAGCTGACATAAAGCCGCCCTTTCCCGTCCAGTGCAAGCCCTTCACTGTCCCGACGCCATTTTTTGAGTTTTTTTCCGTTTTTCCTGCGAAGTCTCGAGGCATCGAGGGGGGTCAGTTCACGTATCTTCTCCGGCCCGAAGAGGGCGCGGAAACGAAAAAGCTTCCCTTCGTCGCTGACCATAAAAAGCCAGTGGCGCTTTTTCAGATAGGCCAGATCGGAGATTTCGGCGAAGTGTTTCCCGTCGATCTCGGGGTAGATCAGCTCTTTCTGATCCAGGATCCGCAGAGATCCGACCCGATCGCTCTTTTGCCCCTCAGGACAGATATTGACCGGATAGACTTCCGCCGACACGAAGCTCCAGAGCCCCAGGAGCAGCAGGAGAATGCGCACTTTAACCCCTGGAGCGCCGATGCTCGCGCCAGCCGCTCCAGAGCAGCCAGGCGATGGAGAGGTCGATCATTACATCGGCATAGTTAAACACGGCAAAGTCGAATCCGCAGTGCCAATAGACATAATCCACCACCGCCCCGTGGGCGAAACGGTCCCAGAGATTCCCCGCCGCAGCCCCCAGCAAAAGGCCCAGAGCAAAAGCGTGGCGGCGGATCCACCCTTCCCGGAGGAAAAAGAGAAAGAGCCCGCCGACAAGCAGAAGCTGCAACCACTTAAGCCAGGAGCCGAGAAAGGCAAAAAGGCTGAAAGCCACCCCCCGATTGAGATGGAGTTCCAAAGAGAGGCAGCGGCTCTGCCACTGGTAGCCTTCCAAAAAGAGTTCCTTGATCCCCTGATCGATGATGAAAGTCCCCAGCGCCGCCAGGAAAAAGACCGCCCAGTTCCTCACCGGACCAATTCCCGCCGGAAGAGAGCTTCCGCCTCCTCCATCGCCTCTTCCAGGGCTTGGGCATCTTTGCCTTCGATGAGGAGGCGGATTTTATTCTCCGTCCCGGAATAGCGGAAGAGGTGACGCATCCCGGCCGCTTCGATCTTTTCTTGAAGCTCCGCCAGCCCCCGGATCTCCTCCAGCGGCCGTTTCGTCGCTACATTCAGATTGACCAGTTTCTGGGGATAGAGTTCGAAAGGGTTGAAGGCTTCGCTGGCCCGTTTGCCGCTGCTGACCAGATAGGCCAGAGCCTGTAGGGCGCTGGAGATCCCGTCGCCGGTCTTGGCAAAATCGCTGAAGATGATGTGCCCGCTCTGCTCCCCGCCGAAGTTGAGCCCTTTTGACTGCATCATCTCCACCACGTTTTTGTCTCCCACGGCACTGCGGTAGAGGGTGATAGCGTGCCGGGCCAGATAGTCGTCAAGCGCCTGGTTGCTCATCACGGTCGCGACCATTCCGTCGTTGCGCAAGGTGCCCTGCTCTTTGAGATAAATCGCCAGGACCCCCATCAGCTTGTCCCCGTCGATCACTTCACCCCGCTCATCCACCATCACCAGACGGTCGGCATCCCCATCCAGGGCCACCCCCACGTCGGCCCGGTAGCGCAGGACCTCTTTGGCCAGATATTCCGGGTGCATCGCCCCGCACCCTTCGTTGATGTTGAAACCGTTGGGCTCATCGCCGAGGACCACCACATCGGCCCCCAGTTCGCTCAAAACCGTGGGGGCCACCCGGTAGCCCGCCCCGTTGGCGCAGTCGACGACCACCCGCAGTCCGGAGAGGGTCAGGGATCTCGGAAAGGAGTTTTTGATGTGGACGATGTAGCGTCCGATCACATCGTCGATCCGCTTCGATTTGCCGATCTCTTTCCCGGTCTTCTGGGCCCTGGCGATCGCCTCGTCGTCCTGATAGATCGCTTCGATCTTCTCTTCGACTTCCCGATTCAGCTTGTTCCCCTCGGCATCGAAAAACTTGATCCCGTTATCATAATAGGGGTTGTGGCTGGCGCTGATCATAATTCCGGCATCACAGCGCATATTTTCGGTCAGGAAAGCCACCGCCGGTGTCGGCATCGGCCCGATCTGGATCACATCGTACCCCACGGCGGTCAAGCCGGAGACGATAGCGTTTTCGATCATATAGCCGCTGCGGCGCGTATCTTTGCCCACCAGAATCTTGTTGGTCCGTGAATGGGGGCGGAAATAGGCTCCTGTCGCCATCGCCAAGCGCATCGCCGCCGGTGCCGAGACTTTGACCCCTGCCTTGCCCCGCACCCCATCCGTACCGAACAGTTTTCCCATCATCGTTCCCTTCTTACTTCAAATCGAGCTTTTTTGAGAGATATTCTATCCAAAGGGGAGGATTTTTTCACTTTTTCATTTTCGATTTAGCTTTTTTTGGGTAATATTCGCCCACTCAATAGACCCTGCATCCAGGCAGACTATTTCCGAAGCAGAATATTTTCAAATAAAAGGACTGAGTTTATGGCACATCACAAGTCAGCGAAAAAACGCATCAAGCAGACCGTCAAGAAGACTGAGCGCAACCGCTATTACCGCACCCGGATGAAGAACATCATCCGCGCCGTCCGCGAAGCGGCAGAGGCCGGAGACAAAGAGAAGGCGCTGGAGGCGTTCAAAATCGCCAACAAGCAGCTCCACCATTACGTGAGCAAAGGCTTCCTCAAAAAGCAGACCGCTTCCCGCAAGGTCAGCCGCCTGCACAAGCTGGTCAACAACATCGAAGCCGCCTAACCTCCCCTCCCCCATCCAATCTGTATACCCTCCCGGTTTTGTGCCGGGATTTTTTCCTATTTCTATTTTTCAGGACTGAATAATGTTCAAAGAGAAACTTCAGCCGTTTATCGACCGCTACGAAGAGATCAACCGCCTTCTGAGTTCTCCCGAGATCGCCGCCGATGTCAAAAAGATGACCGAGCTCAGCAAAGAGCAATCCTCCATCGCCCCGCTGGTGGAAAAGGCACAAAAATATCTGGAGATCAGCGAAGCGATCGAAGAGAACAAGGCGATGCTCTCCGATCCCGAATTCGGAGAACTGGCCAAAGAGGAGCTCTCCGAGCTGGAACCTCAACTGCCCAGGCTCGAAGAGGAGATCAAAGTCCTGATGATCCCCAAAGACCCCAACGACGATAAAAACATTTACCTGGAGCTGAGAGCCGGGGCCGGCGGGGACGAGAGCGCCCTCTTCGTCGAGGATATGTTCAAAATGTATCTGCGTTTCGCCGAGCGCCAGGGGTGGAAAGTTGAGATCGTCAGCTCCTCCGAAGGGACCGCCGGCGGCTACAAAGAGCTCATCGCCCTGGTCAAAGGCGAAGGGGTCTATAGCAAACTCAAATTCGAAGCCGGCACCCACCGGGTCCAGCGGGTCCCCGCCACCGAAACCCAGGGGCGGGTCCACACCTCCGCCATCACCGTCGCCGTGATCCCCGAGGTGGAGGATGTGGAGATCGACATCAAACCCAACGAGATCAAGATGGATGTCTACCGCTCCAGCGGATGCGGCGGCCAGAGCGTCAACACCACCGACTCCGCCGTCCGCCTCACCCACCTCCCCACTGGCATCGTCGTCGCCATCCAGGATGAGAAATCCCAGCACAAAAACCGGGACAAAGCGATGAAGGTCCTCAAAGCGAGGGTCCACGAAGCGATGATGCGCGAACAGATGGAGGAGACCGCCGGGCAGCGCAAACTCCAGGTGGGCTCCGGAGACCGCAGCGAAAAGATCCGCACCTACAACTACCCCCAAAACCGCATCACCGACCACCGCATCGGCCTGACCCTCTACGCCCTGGACGATGTGATGAACAACGGCACCCTGGAACAGGTCATCGACCCCCTCATCGCCCACGCCCAGGCGGAAGCTATCCAGGAGGCCGGTTTATAAACCGGCCTCCTGGAGTGAGGAACGAGGAATTAGGAGAGAGGAACTACGGTTTGCGTTGCTTCGCAACGCTTTTTCTTAACACTTAGCACATAACACAAAATGGCCCATCATCGTCCCGCGATGCCGAGCTTTCTCTCAAAGCCTTTCACCCCGCTCAGCAGCCAGATCTTTGCCCTCTGGACCCGGATCTGACTCCGGATTGCAGCGGCACGGGCACGAGCCCTGGCCAGATCGGCGATGGAGCGGCTCAGCTCATCGGCACTGGCGAGCTGATTGTCAAAACGACCCAGTGTCAGCTTGTAATACTCCTCCTGGGCCTTCACCTGCATCCGGGCGCTCCTGAATTTGGAACGCAAAGCCCTCAGTTCGGTAAAGGCGTTGTCGATCTCCGTAGCGACCCGCCAGCGATAATCCAACAGGGATGAAGCGGCGGAAAGCTTCTTGTATCGGGCTGCCTCCACCGTATGCCGATCGCTGCCGCCGTTGAAGAGATTCCAGGAGACATTGACTCCCAGATAACTCTGGTCGGCATTGGTAAATCCGTCCCCGTTCAGCGCTAAAGTATCCCCGTGCCGCTTGAGCCCCGCCGCCACACCGACGGTAGGATAGTAGCGGCTTTCGGCCAGACGGATCTGGGCGTCATCGACCCTCAGGAGCGTCTGAAGCACCCGGATATCACTGCGATAGCGGTAAGCCAGTTTTTTCACCCTCTTTCTGGAGGAGGGATCGGGCAGAGGGATCGAACCGTGAATGGAGTGCACCGTTGTCCCGCTGAGATAGGAGAGTTGATTAAGCAGCTGTTCTTTTTGGGATTCGGTTTGCGTTATGGCCGCCTCTACGTCATAGACTTTCGCCTTGATATTATAAAGATCCGCCGGAGGAAGCAGGCCGTGCTTATAGAACCCCTCCGCTTTTTTCAGGGCACTAAGCGTCGCACGTTTTGCCTCTCTCTCGGCCGCCAGAGCCGCTTCGGTCGCTTCGATGGCTCCGTAGAGCTGCGTCGCGTTCAGGATCAGGTTGCGGCGCAGATCCTGAACCTTCAGCTTCGCCCGCTGGGCCTCCAGGCGGCTCCGCTCGATCTGTGCACTGATGGCGAAGCCGGTAAAAAGCGGATAACTCAGACGTAACTCCCCGACGAATTGGCGGGTTTTCCCCATAGGCAGCGGTTGGCTAGGAAACATAGGAAAATGCAATATCATCTCGGGGGTATCTTTGAGCCACGCCCCCTGCACCGAGAGATCGATACTGGGCAGGTTCTTCCCCTCAGCCGCCGACGCCATCTCCCCCGCTGCGCGCTCCATCAGTTTCGCACTCTGCATCGCGGGCGTTTCGGCGATATGCCGGATGATCTCACGATAGCTCTGGGCCTGAACCGAAAGCGTCCCCAGCAACGAAGATACGAACAAAAGAGCTGCCGGCCCTCGCCGCAAACTCCCCCCAATGCCCAATGCCCAATGCCCAATGCCTCTCATATCATCTCCTTTTGATTCCAAACGGGTTTTTGACAAAAAGCAGCAAAACAAAGACCGACCCCAAAATACCCCAATAACCCGCGTGCATAAAGGTGTTGTAGAATCCGTAATTGTAACTCATAAAAGCCTCGTAGTTGCCGAAAATCGCCTTGACCTGCGCCATCGTGATCCCCAGACTCTCCTGCATTTTCTGCAGGAAGTAGCTCAAATATTCGACATTTTGCAACTCCTCCATCCTCAGAAAGTGCAGGTTTTTGAAATACTCCATATTATTCGTCGCCAGGGCCGTGCCGAAACTGCCGCCGACGAAGCGGAAGTAATCCATCAGCACGATCGCCAGCTCCCCCTTGTGTGCCGGGGCACTTTGGAGCACCATCACCGTCACCGGGGCAAAAAAGAGCCCCATCCCGATCCCGAAAGGAATCGTCAGTGCCATCGCCTGGTGCAGGGGAGTGTAGTAGTTGAGTGTCGGCAGGAAGAGGATGGAGGTCGTCACATAAAAAAAGGCGGCGATCGCCACCGTCTTCTTCGCCCCAATCTTGTCGGCCAGCATCCCCGCCAGCGGAGAAAAGAGCCCGATAAAGACGGCAAAAGCGAAGACGGCTATCCCCGCATCCAGCGTGGGGAGCATCTTGATATGCTCATAATAGACCGGCAAGAGATAGAAATATTGATACATCGAAAAGCCGAGAATGAAGAAGTAGATCATCATCCCGTTGGCAAAGACCGGATTTTTGAAAAGAGAAAAGTCGATGAGCTTATCTTTGGCGTTAATCTCGCTCAGGGCATAGAGGGCGAAGCCGATCAGGGTGCAGAAGAAGAGCACGCCGATCTCAATCGAGTTGAACCATCCCAGCTGCTGGCCGCGGCTGAGCATCACCAGCAGAGAGATCGTCGCAAACGATAAAAGTATGAAACTGACGAAATTGAAGCGGAGTTTCTGGAACATCGACTCTTTGGGCAGGTAGATCAAGCCTGCCAGCACCAGCAGCAGCCCCACCGGCACATTAACGAAAAAGACCATCCGCCAATTGTAATACTCGGTCAGATACCCGCCGATTGTAGGGCCCAAAGCCGGAGCAAAGCTCACCCCCAGGCCGAAGATCCCCATCGCCAAGCCCTGCTTCTCGGGCGGGAAGTAACTGAAGATCATAATATGGCTGGTCACCATAATCAGCGCCTCACCCACCCCCTGAATAATCCGAAAGATGATGATCTCTTCCAAAGAGTCGGAGAGCCCACAGAAAAAAGAGGCCGCGGTAAAAAGGGCCACCCCGCCCAAAAAGACTGCCTTGGCCCCGAAACGTTTGATGAGATATTCGGTGATGAGCAACGCAATCGCCGCGGCGACCATATAGCTGGTGATGATCCACTGCACCCCGTACATATCGGTCGCCAGGGGACCGGTGAGCTTGGGGACGATCACATCCACCACCGTCGTATCCAGGATCGCCATAAAAGCTCCCGTCATCACGATGATAGAGAAGATCGCCCGCTCACCCGGAGTGATCTCCCAGGGTTTCTTCCCACTTTGAAGCGTTGTATCTTCCGCCGGTAGGGCCATCGTTATTTCCTCTCGATGGCGACGGTCGCCCCCATCCCCGCCCGGAGCAGCGGATCGAGCTCTTTGAGTCTGATCCGGACGTTGAAACGCTGATCGAGTTTAGTGAATTCCCCGCTGGCGATGTCCCGGGGCACGAGGCTGAAGGTCGAAGCGGAGGTTGGGGCGATCGATTCGACGCTCCCTTCGAATTTCTTTCCTTCGAGGGCATCCACGCTGATCTCGACACGGTTGCCGGGTTGCACACCTTTCATCTTCTTTTCAGAGAGGAGCACTTCACAATAGAGGGCTTTGGGGTCGGTAATCGCATAGACCGGAGAACCTTTTTTGATGACCTTGGGGGCATCGAAGAACTTTTTGGCGACGATACCGTCAAAGGGGGCGTAAAGCCGGGTATAGGCGATCTTGTGATCCAAATCCTCGATCGCGCTATGCAGGGCTTTTCGCTGCTCCTGCAAAGAGGCGATGGTTTTGCTCAATTCCGCTATCTCTTTTTCGTTGACCTTGGAGAGTTTGAAAGCGTTTTGTGCTTTTTTCAAATTCTCTTTCTGCGCATCCAGCGCCATCTCCATCGCTTCGATATTCTTCACGAGCGCATCGTGTTCCGCTTTGACGGTCTCATACTTTTCACCTTCGATCAGCCGTTTGGCCAAGAGGTCGGCGAAACGCGCCAGATCCTTTTGAAGCTTGGCCAGACGCACTTTGGCCGCTGCGATCTTCAGTGCCATCGAGTCGATATTTTTACGCGTAGCGTTCACATCGTTGCGTGCGATATCGCTTTGAAGTTTCAAGACTTTTTCGAGGCGGTTCTTCCGCAATGACGCCGCTTCGATCTTCTGCTCCAGTGCCTCGAGGCGATGGGTCATCCGTGTTTTGGCGGTAAGGAAGTCTGTCGGATCGATGCGCGCCAGAAGTTCACCTTTGTGTACCGCTCGATTCTCTTCTTTCTTCATTTCGATCACCTTGCCCCCCACTTTGAAAGAGAGGGTCGCCAGCCGGTCGCTTTTGATAAAGGCGGCGTCGCTGACGGCGTTGACAGTCCGGTAATGGATATATCGGTATCCGATGACGACCAGAATCAACACCAGAAGCAGCAAAAGCAGCGAACCGAATTTTTTCGACATAAATACCATCCATCGGGCTAAATTAGTGAATTATATTCACAAAAGTATTAATTTATTCTTATTTAAGAGAATATGGTTATCATTTCTTTTATGAACTTCACCTACGCATATAAGTGATACGATGAAAGAGAAAATCCGCCAGAAAGTCCTGGAAACCAAAAAAGAACTGATCCTCGATGCCGTCTCCGACTATTTTGAAGAAGTGGGTTTTGCCGAACCCAAGATGCAGGAGATCTCCAAAGCCGTCGGCATCTCCGTCGGGGCGCTCTATAAATATTTCCCCTCCAAAGAGGCCCTCTTTTTCGCCTATGTTTCCCATCAGATCGTCAAATTCCATCGGCAGATCACCGAGGCGTGCCGGGATATCGACGACCCCCGCCGATGCCTCATCCTCTATATCCAACACAAATTCGCCACCTTCGCCTCCAAACGAAAAGCTCTGGAGGATCCGGTCATAGGCGATCCCCTCTTTTTCGTCAAGATGAATACCCACAAGGAGAACCCCGCCTCACCGATCTATGAATTTCTGGCCATACAGTTTGAAAGATTGGCACACAACACCCCGCTCAAAACCGCCAATCATATGAAGACAGCCTATCTCTTCAACGCCGCGACAATGGGATACATCGAATATTGGCTCAATTTCGGCGGGGAGCTCGAAGAGAAAGCCGAAGAGGTCTTCGAACGCTTCCTGACAGGTATCCGGGAGAGAGAGGAGGAGCGCCGATGAAAAAAACTAATGGTAAAAAGATCTCTCTCGTACTGGGCAGCGGCGGGGCCCGCGGCTATGCCCATATCGGCGTCATCGAAGAGCTGGAACGGCAGGGCTACGAGATCGTCTGCATCAGCGGCGCTTCGATGGGGGCGCTCATCGGAGGCTTGCACGCCGCGGGGAAACTCCAGGAGTACAAAAAATGGGTGCTGGGCCTGGATGCCCTGGATGTGATGGGCCTGCTCGATTTCAGCTGGGACAGTCGGGGAATGGTGCGTGGCGACAAAGTCCTGCGCAAACTCGAAAAGATCCTCGGCAAAGCCCGTATCGAGGAGCTCCCCATCGACTACACCGCCGTAGCCACCGATCTGAGACGCAACCGCGAAGTGTGGTTCCAGGAAGGCGATCTACTCGAGGCGATCCGTGCCTCCATCGCCATCCCCTCCTTTTTCACACCGGTCGAAAAGGACGGGATGCTTCTGGTCGACGGAGGAGCCGTCGACCCGCTCCCCGTCGCCCCCACGATGGCTTCTCACAGTGACCTCACCATCGCCGTGAGCCTTTTCGGTGAGGGCCCTGCGCCCAGGATCGATATGCCCGAAGAGGTCCGTCTCAAAGAGTCGAAGCTCGACGAGATCGCTTCCGAGATCATTGCCCGGACTAGGCGATGGTTCGAAACACGGACAAGTGACGAAGAGAAGGAAGAGGAGAAGTCCTACCACCTTTTCGATATCATCGACAAGACCATCGATTCGATGCAGAAGACCCTGCTGGGTTACCGCCTGGGGGGCTATCCCCCCGATCTGATGATCGAGATCCCTCAGGAGGTCTGCGGAGCCCTCGATTTCCATAAAGCCTGGGAAGTGATCGAAACGGGCCGGTTCTATGCACAGCGGGCACTGGAAAATATAGGATGAAAGCACAGGGCGTATTTTTAAGGAGTCTCTATGGAACTAGTTAAAAAGTATTGGATCGGCCTTCTGGTTCTGATCCTGGTAGGCATCGCGGCCGTTCTGATCTATCTCAAGCTCCACCCCAAAGAGCTCCCAGCCAACCTCGTTGCCGGCACTGGCCGTATCGACGGGGATCTGGTCAATCTGAACACCAAATATCCGGGCAGGATCGTCTCCCTCAATGTGGATGATGGGGTCCCGGTCAAGAATGGGATGCTCGTCGCCCGGCTGAGCAGCAAAGAGTTTGAAGCCCAAAAGCAGAGCCTCGAAGATCAGATCGCCGCCAAGAATAAGGAGCTCAAAGCCAAGGAGATCGAACTGAGTATCAACGAAACCAAGATCCCCCAACTCCTCCACAAAGCCCAAGCGGCCCTGAAGGCAAAGGAAAGCCAACTTCAGGAACTCGAGAACTCCATCGCTTCCCAGCGCGCACTTGTGGAGCAGGATCGGCGGGATCTTGAGCGGATGCAAAAGCTCTATGCCCAAAAACTGATCGAAAAACACAAACTCGAAGAGATCCGACTCAAGTACGATGTGGATCACAATGCCCTCCAGGCCCTCGACGATAAACGCAAACAGCTCCTTCAAGCCATCGCCATCGCCAAGAGTGACCTCTCCGATGCCATCGCCGCTCAAAAATCCCTCGATGCGATGCGCGAGGGTGTCGCGGCCCTCCGAAAAGGGATCGCCGCCCTGGAAGCCTCCAAAGCGCAGGTAGAAGCGATGATCGAAGAGCTGACCCTCAAAAGCCCGCTGACCGGTTTTACCGTCGAAAAGATCGCCAATACCGGTGAAGTGATCGGCGCAGGAATGCCCGTGGCCACCCTCGTCGCCCCCGAATCCCTCTACCTGAAGATCTTTGTCGATACGATCGAAAACGGCAAGATCAAACTCCACGACAAGGCGGAGATCTTCCTCGACGCCTGGCCCGACCGGCCCATTCCGGCGGAAGTGGTCCGCATCGCCCAAAAGGCGGAGTTCACCCCCAAGGAGGTCAGCGTGCGCAGCGACAGAATCCAGCGAGTCTTCGCCGTGCATCTTAAGCCCCTCAAACCCGACCCCTTGCTCAAGCTGGGCCTTCCGGCGATAGGGGTGATCTCCCTCGACGGCAAGGGGCTCCCCCGCTCACTCGACGAACTCCCGCCGCTATGATGAACCCTCTTGGCTCTTTTGACCAAATAACCTCATCCGGGAAGTGGATCGATGGCGCTGCTTGAAGTCCGTGACGTCACCGTCCGATACAAAAAACGCATCGGCATCCAAAAGGCCTCTTTGGAGGCGGAGCGCGGCGAAATCATCGGCTTCATCGGCGCCGACGGCACGGGAAAGAGCTCCCTGATGCACGCCATCGCCGGGGTGATCCGCTTCGAAGGGGAGATTATTTACGACGGTACCCTCTACCGCTCCCCCAAAGAGGCGGAAAAGGTCAAACCCTCCATCGGCCTGATGCCCCAGGGCCTGGGGCTGGTGCTCTACGATACGCTGAGCGTGGGGGAACATTTGGAATTTTTCGCCGATATTCGGGGAATTAAGCGGGACAAAGCCTTCTTCGCCTACCGCGACAAGCTCCTGCATATGGCGGGATTGAGCGAATTTACGGACCGTCTGGCCGGCCATCTCAGCGGGGGAATGATGCAGAAGCTCTCCCTCATCTGCACCCTGCTCCATCGCCCCAAACTCCTGATCCTCGACGAGCCGACGACGGGAGTCGACCCCCTTAGCCGCTTGGAACTCTGGGAGATCCTCGACAACATTCGCAAGGAGGAGGGAACCGTCGCCCTGGTGAGCACCGCCTATATGCAGGAGGCCGCCAAGATGGACAAGGTGCTACTCTTCGACGAGGGGCGGATCATCGCCCGGGGACGCGCTGACGAGCTGGTCGCCTCCATCGCCCCCTATGTCTACCGACGAACCGAATGCGACGACTGCATCAGTGCCCACGACAAGAGCTACTCCCTTACTCCGTTGAATGCCCCCCACGCCCAAGCCACACTGGAGGACCTCTTCTTCGTCAACGCCCTCAAACGGGGCAAACGCCCGCCCAGGATCGAAATCAATGAGCGCAGCGAAAAGATCGACTTGCCCGAAGTCGTGATGGAAGCCAAGGGCTTGACCAAACGCTTCGGAGACTTCGTCGCCGACGATCACATCGATATGCAGCTCAAACGGGGTGAAATCCTGGGACTTCTCGGGGCCAACGGGGCGGGCAAGACCACCTTCATCAAAATGCTGCTGGGGCTCTACCCCATCGACGAAGGGGAGCTGACCCTGCTGGGCCGCCCGATCCGAAGCGGCGAAGACCGGCAGGCCCTCAAAGCCAAGATCGGTTATGTCAGCCAGCACTTCGCCCTCTACAAGGATATGACGGTGCGGGAAAACCTGATCTATTTCGCCAATATGCACCGCCTCCCCGTCGCCACGGCGCTGGAGCGGATCGGACGCTACGCCAAGGAGCTGGGCTTCGAAGAGTATATGGACGATCTGCCCACCTCCCTGCCCCTGGGGGTCAACCAGCGCTTCTCGATCGCCGCGGCACTGCTGCACGAGCCGGTGGTCCTCTTCCTCGACGAACCCACCTCCGGAGTCGATGCCATCGCCCGGGCCCAATTCTGGGAAATGCTCCGCCTCCTCAAGGAGAAATGGGGCATCTCGATCCTGATCACCACCCACTATATGAGCGAAGCGGAATTCTGTGACCGGGTCGTCCTACTCAAACGGGGTAAAAAGATCGCCGACGACACCGTCGCAAATCTCCACAAAAGGTTCCCGGAGGCCCGGAGCTTCGAAGAGATCTTTTTGCACTTCTACAAGGAACAGGAATGAATCTCGGCGTCATCAAAGCCTATATGCTCAAAGAGTTCAAAGACTTGATCCGATCGAAGATGATCTATATGGTCTACATTTTGCCGGTGATGATCCTCATCCTCTTCGGCTACGGCATACGTCTGGAGGTCACCCACGCCCGGACCCTCATCATCGACAATGACCGGAGCCACCTCTCCCGTGATCTCATCAGCCGTTTCGAACACTCCAAATATTTCAATACCCGTCTGGTCTCGATTACGGAGCAGGAGGCACTCCATCGCATCAAGCAGGCCAAGGCCGAGATTCTCATCCTCATCCCTTCCTCCTTCGAAAAGCGGCTGCTGCACGGAGACAAAACTCAGATCGCCGTCTTCGTCGACGGGGCCTTTCCCGTGCGCGCGACCACGATGCAAAACTATGTCGAGGGGGTCATCTATCACGCCGCGATGAGCACGATGCCCAAAGCCGCCCTCAAGCTCATCACCATCGATAACCGAAATCTCTTCAACCAGGCGATGCGGGATGAGGATGCGATCGTCCCCGGGCTCATCGGATTGATCCTGCTGGTCGCCCCCGCCATTCTCGCCGCATTGCTGGTGGTCAAGGAGAAGGAAGAAGGAACCATCTTCAACTTCTACGCCTCTCCCGTCAAAAAGAGTGAACTCGTCATCGCCAAGATCCTTCCTGTCTTTCTCCTGCACTCATTGAATATTTTCCTCCTTTTCCTCCTGGCGACCTGGCTCTTCGCCGTTCCTTTCCGGGGAAGTTTTCTCCTCTACTGGGGAGCCTCGGAGCTCTATGTCCTCATCAGTATCGGCATCGGCCTGCTCGTCTCCATCCTCACCCGTACCCAGATCGTGGCCGTGGTCCTGACGGTCATTATCACCATCATCCCCGGCTTTCTCTACTCAGGAATGCTGATGCCGATCTCTTCGATGCGGGCCGAATCGAAAATCGAAGCCCACATCTACCCGGTGATGTATTACAACCATATCGTCTACGATACCTTCCTGGTGGGCCAGGGGATCGCCTCGCCGAAGGTCGCGCTCTATCTGGGCGTGCTTATACTCTATGCCTTTTTCCTTCTCTTTCTGGGAACCTTTTTTATGCGAAAGGAGCTCCGATAATGCGCACAATGCTTTCTTTGATTATGAAAGAGCTCATCTCCTTTTTACGCTCCTGGGGCTTGGTAGCCGTGGTGCTCTACTCCTTTACCTTCGATATCTACATCGCCGGCAAGGGGATCGAAATGCAAGCCAAGAATGTCGCGGTGGGCTATGTAGACGATAGCGGCGGCGGGCTCAGCCAAAAGATCCTCAGCCGCCTCCACCGGCCCGAATTTCAGCCTCCGGTGCGCTTTCTCTCTCAAAAGGCCCTCAGCGACGCCATCTTCAACCGGGAAATAATGGTGGGGCTCGTTTTCGATCAAGACTTCGCCAAGCGATACCGCGCCACCGGCCACACCCAGCTAAATATCCTCCTCGATTCGATCGCCGCAACCCAGAGCTTCCAGGCTCTCTCCTATCTGCAGAATATCCTGCTCGACTATTCGAAGACCGATCTACCTGTCGATCTGGCGGTGCATAAGCTCTTCAACCAGAATGCCACCACCTCCTGGTTTATGGCCCTGGCCGAAATGCTCTCGATCAGCACCCTCCTGGGGGTCATCCTCACCGCCGCCGTTTTCGTCCGTGAAAAAGAGAACGGCACCTGGGACATTATGCTGCTAATGCCCATCGATCCAAAACTGATCATCCTGGCCAAGAGTTTTTCCCAGGTGCTCATCATTATGGCGGGAGTCGTCATCGCCACGGGAATCGTGCTCTTCGGTGCTTTTGATGTGCCGATCAACGGATCAATCTGGGTCTTTTTCCTCCTTTCGTTCCTCTATGCCTTCACCAGCGCGGGCATCGGGCTTTTCGTCGCCGCCGTCTCACGGACAATGCTAGAGGTCGCGATGGTCGCCATCCTCATTATGATGCCGCTGATCTTCCTCAGCGGCGCCTGGACACCCATACACGCGATGCACCCGCTGCTGCAGAAACTCTCACTCATCTCTCCTCTGCGTTACTACATCGAGGGGAGTGAAAGCATCTTCTTCAGAGGCACCGCCGTCACAGACCTCTGGCCCTATTTCCTCGGAGTAACCATCCTGGGCCTCCTTCTCTATCTCTACGGCTTTAGAAAGATCGGTAAACTTTTCTGATGATTTTTTATGAAAGGGCAGAGATGGGTCTGCGACGTTTTTTCAGCTTGAGCGCCTGGGGAGGGTTGCTTATCTTCCTGGCAATGGCGATATCGGTCATCAGCGGCCTCACCCAAGCCTGTGATCAAAGCGTCTCCGAAACCATCAAGCGATTCCATCAACCCCTTGTCGATCAGCTTGTCATTTTCTTGACAAAGCTGAACTCCCCTTTGGCCCTGCTCTTGGTCACCCTGATTATGGGGGTTATGCTTCTCTACAAAAAAAGAAAGCTCCAAGCAGTGATTTTCGTCGCCGGGCTCTGGGGAACCGCCTTGGCGACAACCCTTGTCAAAGAGCTCGTCAAGCGGCCCAGGCCCACCGATCGACTCGTGGAGATCCACAGCCCCTCTTTCCCCTCCTGGCACAGCGCCACCTCTATGGCCCTGGCCCTGCTCTTTCTGGCCTGGCTCTATCCCCGGTATAAAAATAGGGCATTCCCGGTACTTCTCTGGCCCCTTCTCATCGGCCTGAGCCGCATCTGGCTCAATGCCCACTGGTGCAGCGATGTTCTGGCCGGATGGGCTCTCGGTGCTTTTGTCACGTCGACAATACTATTCGTCTATACGGGGAGGAAAAGCTATTCGCAGAATTCATAGACAGAGGTTTACTTTGGGCGCTTTTTCCCCCGTTCTTTTATCAACAAATCACTTCGCCGCCTCAATCGTTTGGCTCCCCTGAATTTCTCCAGACGCTCCATCACCGCATCCCGCTCAGTCTCTTTCACAGGATTTTCAGAGTTCTTTGGGCTTTTTCCGACTCGACTGTTTTTACGCCGTTTATCCGTTCCCTTACCCAGCCCCAGATTCATCACCCCATAGACCAGCAAGGCTGCTGAGATCAGATCCAAAGCCCACTTCCCCAGAAGGAAATAAAAGACCAGATCCTTCTGATCCGTAGAGAGAGCATAATCTTTCAAATCCTGATACACGGCATCTGAACTATAGATCCCGGCCAAGCCCAAAAAGACAAAGATCAAAGAGCGGAGATTTCGTTTGAAGAAATAGGAGAGCGCGGCCCACTTGAGATAATGATACATCGTTCAAAACAAGCTGATACCCAGAAGTGCCAACAGAGCGATCAAACCCCGAGACTTATACTCACTGATCAGCTTATCCTCCTCATCAGCGATGATAACCTCCAGCTCTTCATCGCTCAGACTATTAAGGTCAACTCCACTCTCGATCAACCTGGCACGCGTCCGCAGCAGCGCCCTGTCCCGCAGGCGCTCATAAAATTTATCGCGACTTTTTTTGGGAAGATAGGAGAGTTTCTCGACAACCCATCTCTGCATCGACCACTCCTTAGTATACTAATAAAAATCATTCTAACACAGAAAAGAAAACATAGAAGGAATAAAGCTCATTTGAGTAAAGATATCAGATGGAGCGGAGCGTTATAACAATAGGATAGTAATAAAGGAAAAGAAGCTATAAAAAGTCACTGATACTTCATAGAGTAGATAAAAAGAATTTTAATGGGGGAGATTAAAAAGAGGATTAATATCTCAGGGTGGCGTCGACCTACGTTCCCACAGACGTAGTCTGCAGTATCATCGGCGCTGAGAGGCTTAACTTCCGGGTTCGGAATGGAGCCGGGTGTGACCCTCTCGCCAGCGACACCACCGAGAGAGAGAAACACATCGTAATGTGCTTGTCTCTCTCGGGAGAGGTAACTTAGTATTGTTAAGAGTCCGGGTAATGCATACACGATCAAACGCTCAAGATGCACTGGGCAAGGTAGTGCCTAGATTTCAAGAGATTTCAAACGGTCTATTAGTACTGGTCAGCTAAACGACTTTCATCGCTTACACATCCAGCCTATCAACGTCGTAGTCTTCGACGGACCTTCAGGGAAGATTCATCTTGGAGTTGGCTTCCCGCTTAGATGCTTTCAGCGGTTATCACATCCGAACATAGCTACCCAGCGGTGCCCTTGGCAGGACAACTGGTACACCAGTGGTTCGTTCACCCCGGTCCTCTCGTACTAGGGGCAACTCTCCTCAATCTTCCAACGCCCACGGCAGATAGGGACCGAACTGTCTCACGACGTTCTGAACCCAGCTCGCGTACCGCTTTAAATGGCGAACAGCCATACCCTTGGGACCTGCTTCAGCCCCAGGATGCGATGAGCCGACATCGAGGTGCCAAACCTCCCCGTCGATGTGAGCTCTTGGGGGAGATCAGCCTGTTATCCCCGGGGTACCTTTTATCCTTTGAGCGATGGTCCTTCCACACAGAACCACCGGATCACTATGACCGACTTTCGTCTCTGATCGACTTGTGTGTCTCTCAGTCAAGCTGGCTTATACCATTATACTCTACTGGCGATTTCCAACCGCCATGAGCCAACCTTTGTAAGCCTCCGTTACTTTTTAGGAGGCGACCGCCCCAGTCAAACTACCCACCAGACATTGTCCTCCGCCAGGATAACTGGCGCAAGTTAGCAACCAGAATATACAAGGGTGGTATCTCAAGGACGGCTCCACCAGGGCTGGCGCCCTGGCTTCAAAGCCTCCCACCTATCCTGCACATGTATATCCCGATTGCAGTGTCAAGCTGTAGTAAAGGTCCACGGGGTCTTTCCGTCTTGCCGCGGGTAGGAGGAATTTTCACCTCCACTACAATTTCACTGGATCCCTGGTCGAGACAGCTCCCATCTCGTTACGCCATTCATGCAGGTCGGTATTTAACCGACAAGGAATTTCGCTACCTTAGGACCGTTATAGTTACGGCCGCCGTTTACCGGGGCTTCGATCAGGAGCTTCGCCCAAAGGGCTAACCCCATCACTTAACCTTCCGGCACCGGGCAGGCGTCACACCATATACATCCTCTTACGAGTTAGCATAGTGCTGTGTTTTTGATAAACAGTCGGGAGGGACTCTTTGTTGCAACCTCTCAGGCTCCACCCGCAAGGAGCTTCACCCGAGGAGGCACACCTTATTCCGAAGGTACGGTGCTAGTTTGCAGAGTTCCTTAACCAGGGTTCTTCCACGCGCCTTAGAATACTCATCTCACCCACCTGTGTCGGTTTACGGTACGGGCGACTATGGCTATACTTAGAGGCTTTTCTCGGCACGACGGCATCAGCGATTCCCCCTTCCGCCCGAAGGCTTCAGGGGGCCTGTCAGGTCTCGGCCTTACTGCCATCCGGATTTACCTGGATGGCGGCCTACACCCTTCGACCCACTATTCCATCAGTGAGCTCGCTTAGCCCTATGCGTCCCCCCATCGCGCGCCATAGCCGGTATCGGAATATTAACCGATTTGCCATCGCCTACCCCTTTCGGACTCGGCTTAGGACCCGACTAACCCTACATTGACGAGCATCGTGTAGGAAACCTTGGGTTTTCGGCGAACAGGATTCTCACCTGTTTTATCGCTACTCATGCCTGCATGCTCACTTCTTGCCGCTCCAGCGCTCCTTACCGGTACACCTTCAACGCTGACAAGAACGCTCTCCTACCGCTCTCACATCAGTGAGAACCTACAGCTTCGGTGCCTACTTTAGCCCCGTTATATTTTCGGCGCAGGATCGCTAGACCAGTGAGCTGTTACGCTTTCTTTAAAGGATGGCTGCTTCTAAGCCAACCTCCTGGTTGTCTAAGCAACCCCACCTCCTTTTCCACTTAAGTAGGACTTGGGGACCTTAGCTGGTAGTCTGGGCTGTTTCCCTTTCGACCCTGGATTTTATCACCCAGGGCCTGACTCCCATGAATCCACACAGGGTATTCGGAGTTTGACTCGGTTTGGTACCTTGGTGTAGGCCCTAGCCGAATCAGTGCTCTACCCCCCTGTGCTTCGAACATGAGGCTATACCTAAATATATTTCGGAGAGAACCAGCTATCACTAAGTTTGATTGGCCTTTCACCCCTATCCACAGGTCATCCGAGGAGTTTTAAACCTCCACCGGTTCGGTCCTCCACCGGCTCTTACACCGGTTTCAACCTGCCCATGGATAGATCACTTAGTTTCGGGTCTGCAGCCACTAACTATTCGCCCTGTTCAGACTCGCTTTCGCTACGGCTTCGCGTGTGCTTAACCTCGCTAGTGACCACAACTCGCAGGCTCATTATGCAAAAGGCAGTCCATCACCCTGTTCCGAAGAACATAGGGCTCTGAATGATTGTAGGCAGACGGTTTCAGGTTCTATTTCACTCCGCTTACCGCGGTTCTTTTCACCTTTCCCTCACGGTACTTGTGCACTATCGGTCACAGAGTAGTATTTAGCCTTGGAAGGTGGTCCTCCCATCTTCAGTCAGGGTTTCTCGTGTCCCGACCTACTCGTTCGTCAGCCTAGTACCACACAATGGATTTCGTATACGGGACTCTCACCCTCTATGGCGGAACTTTCCAGATCCTTCTACTATCCACTGTGCTATCACTGACCGGGCTAATCCCATTTCGCTCGCCGCTACTTTGGGAATCTCGGTTGATTTCTTTTCCTCCGGGTACTGAGATGTTTCACTTCCCCGGGTTCGCTCTCCTAAAAGGAGTGACTGGCCGTTAAGCCAGCCGGGTTGCCCCATTCGGAAATCCGCGGATCAAAGCTTCTTGGCAGCTCCCCGCGGCTTATCGCAGCCTAGTACGTCCTTCATCGCCTCTCTGTGCCAAGGCATCCACCGTCTGCCCTTGATTCAATCTCTTGAATCTAAGGCACTACCTTGCTCAATGCATCACGCATCAAACAATGTTGCTTCTGAGTGTTTCGCTTGGAAGAATTCTTCTTTCGAAGATTTCTGTTTACAGTGTAATTGTTCGCAAATTCTTTTTCAAGTCTTTGCGGCATTACGTCAGACTCTTAACAATGCTAAGTTAAATAACCTTAGACCGAAGTCTAATTGAAATCTTCCGCAAAAGATTTCAATCAAACTTCACCTGGTGGAGAATGCCGGGATCGAACCGGCGACCTCCTGCGTGCAAAGCAGGCGCTCTCCCAGCTGAGCTAATTCCCCATCTCTGGTGGGCGTACCTGGACTTGAACCAGGGACCTCACCCTTATCAGGGGTGCACTCTAACCGGCTGAGCTATACGCCCTCTTTCTCTACTCTCTCAAAGAACACGCTGTGATCTTTGACAACCGAATATCGGCTCACAATCAACCGTCTACCCTCAGGGCTCTGACGACACTCCCGTGAGAAAGTGCCGTGCGTACTCTTGAAAGGAGGTGATCCAACCGCAGGTTCTCCTACGGTTACCTTGTTACGACTTCACCCCAGTCGCTGAGCCCACCGTGGACGGTAGCCGGTTTAGCTTCCCGTCTTCGGGTGAACTCAACTCCCATGGTGTGACGGGCGGTGAGTACAAGACCCGGGAACGTATTCACCGTGGCATGGCTGATCCACGATTACTAGTGATTCCAGCTTCATGCAGTCGAGTTGCAGACTGCAATCCGAACTGAGAGCAGGTTTCTAGATTTGCTCCACCTCGCGGTATCGCATCTCATTGTCCTGCCCATTGTAGCACGTGTGTCGCCCCGGCCGTAAGGGCCATGATGACTTGACGTCGTCCTCACCTTCCTCCTGGTTACCCAGGCAGTCTGTCCAGAGTGCTCGGCCGAACCGTTAGCAACTGGACACGAGGGTTGCGCTCGTTGCGGGACTTAACCCAACATCTCACGACACGAGCTGACGACAGCCGTGCAGCACCTGTCACCGCGCTCTACCGAAGTAGCACCCCTCCATCTCTGGAGGGTTCGCGGGATGTCAAGGCCGGGTAAGGTTCTTCGCGTATCTTCGAATTAAACCACATGCTCCACCACTTGTGCGGGTCCCCGTCTATTCCTTTGAGTTTTAATCTTGCGACCGTACTCCCCAGGCGGGATGCTTAATGCGTTAGCTGCATCACTGCCATGACGTGCATGGCAACGACTAGCATCCATCGTTTAGGGCGTGGACTACCAGGGTATCTAATCCTGTTTGCTCCCCACGCTTTCGCGCCTCAGCGTCAGTACTGTTCCAGTGAGTTGCCTTCGCTTTCGGTATTCCTAGTGATCTCTACGGATTTTACCCCTACACCACTAATTCCACTCACCTCTCCCAGACTCTAGGCTGGCAGTTTTGGGTGCAGTTCTGCAGTTGAGCTGCAGGCTTTCACACCCAACTTACCAACCCGCCTGCGCGCGCTTTACGCCCAGTGATTCCGAGTAACGCTTGCACCCTCCGTATTACCGCGGCTGCTGGCACGGAGTTAGCCGGTGCTTATTCATAGGGTACCGTCATTATCTTCCCCTATAAAAGGAGTTTACGCCCCGAAGGGTGTCATCCTCCACGCGGCGTTGCTGCATCAGGCTTTCGCCCATTGTGCAATATTCCCCACTGCTGCCTCCCGTAGGAGTCTGGACCGTGTCTCAGTTCCAGTGTGGCTGATCATCCTCTCAGACCAGCTAGGCGTCATAGCCTTGGTGAGCTCTTACCTCACCAACTAGCTGATACCATATAGCCCGATCCTATGGCGGAATCCATTTCCCAACACCACTTATGTGGTGAAGGAATATGGGGTATTAGCGGCCGTTTCCAGCCGTTATCCCCCTCCATAGGGCACGTTAGCTATACCTTACTCACCCGTGCGCCACTTAGCTGACACCCCTGGCAAGCCAGGGGCCGTTCTCGTTCGACTTGCATGTGTTAGGCACGCCGCCAGCGTTCACTCTGAGCCAGGATCAAACTCTCCATTAAAAATGGACATTCAATCCAGTGTCTCAAGATGAAATCACTATTGTGTTTCTATCTCGATTGTTTTTATTGAAAAAAACCTATCGGATAGACGGTTGATTGTTTACTTATATTCGGTTGTCAAAGATCACGTTCAAACACTCTCAAGATCCCATACTTTGGGTATCTCTCTCAGATCGCTTTCAATCGCTCTCTGTGTTTGAGGACGCGTATTATAGACAATTCTCCACCTCTTGTCAAGGGGTTTGCAGGAAAATATGAAAAAATTTTCGAAATTTCTCGCGGACTTACATTATATAGATATAGATTATAAATCCGGGTTTTTATATACTCAAAATCGATCATCCCGCTTAAACATGTCACTCTTAGAAGCACTGCTTATCCTAGAGGGGACGTATAATTTCCCGTCGTTAACCTTGACGATAAAATTCGTGCTATAGTTCCTCAAATTTTAATAAAGGAGTAGCCATGTCTCTTTATGACCGTGACTATGCCAAACCCGCAACCGAGCTCCGCGCGACCGGCGCGATGGAGAGCTCCCGTGTCGAATTTTTGAAAAAAACCTATCAGCTTCTCGCTGCCAGCATGCTTGCTGCCGCCGTGGGGGCTTATGTCACAATGCCTTTTGCCCAGGCCGTTTATGAATACCGGTGGTTCATCTTCGGTGCCGAACTGCTTGTCCTCTTTTTCGGCCTGGGGCTTTCTCGGGGTAAACCGGGACTGAATCTCCTGATGCTCTTCCTCTTCACCTTCCTGACCGGTGTCTCTCTGGTCCCTCTTTTCGCCTCATTGATCGGATTGGGCAAAGGAGCCATCATCGGCAATGCTTTTTTGATGACCTCGGTGCTCTTCGGAGCGCTGAGCCTTTTCGCCATCAATAGCCGCAGCGATTTTTCCAGTTGGGGCAAACCCCTCTTCATTACCCTGATCGTGGTTATCGTGGCTTCTCTGATCAATATATTCTTCCTGAAAAGCCCAATGATCGACATACTCATTACCGCAGGCGTACTTCTTCTCTTCGGGCTCTTTACCATCTACGACACCCAGAATATCGCCAACGGCGCCTACGATTCTCCGGTCGATGCCGCCGTATCACTCTATATCGACTTTTTGAATATGTTCACTGCGATTTTGCAACTCCTGGGGATTTTCGGTAGTGATGAATAAGCAGGAGACCGATCGGCTTCAACGTATTGTCGATGCCAATCTCAACCGTTTGAAGGAGGGGTTGCGCCTCCTCGAAGATATACAACGCTACTTTTTCGACCGTTCCGAATACTCCTACCGATTCAAAGAGCTGCGCCATTCTCTCCAGGCCGCCTATGATGTCGAGCGTCTCCAATACCGGGATATCGAAAACGATGTGGCCAAAGAGACGACGGAGAGTGAGCTTAAACGCTCTCGGATCTCGGACCTTATGATCGCCAATTTTTCCAGAGCCCAGGAGTCTTCCCGTGTCTTGGAGGAGGTTTTCAAGCTCCTCGATCCAAAGCTCTCTCCCCTTTTCAAAAATATACGTTATGAACTCTATGCTCTTGAAAAGGAGCTCCTGGGCCTTCCCCGGAAGAAGAGTACTTCAAACTCCAGCGACTGAGAGGGATATTCACGCACCAGCCGACGTGCCTGGGCAACACTCAGACGTGAGGTCCCGCCGCTGACGCCGCTTCCTTTGATGTAGTGAAAGAGTTCTTTACGATTTTCAAAATCGAGACGATACTCCCGGCGTTCGATACGATAAACGGTATAATATCTCTCCAATACTCCCTGGACCGTATCAAAATCCCTGATCGGCGAATCGAGACCCAGATAACTGTGAAGTGAACGGAACGTTCCTGAAGTGAAGATGGCAAAAGCGGCCTCTTCCCCTATGGCAGAGAGTTGCCGGAGCGTCCGGTCCAAATCTTTGGTCCATTGCAGCGCCGAAGAGGAGAGAACCGTCTGGATATCTCTCGTCCCAAGCTGCCGGAGGAACTCAACGTCATTGAAGTCTCCCTGCAGGATGAAAATCTTTTCATCCTGGGGATGTCGGCAGAGCATCGAAGATGAGAGATCGACACCGATGAAAGTTTTGAAATCGACATTGCTTTGAAGAAGTTGCCGGCAGAGTTCCCCGGTTCCGCAGCCGAGATCGAGGATATGACCAGGGTTGTTCGGCAAGTAATCCATGACCAGATGTCGGGCCACATCGCGCTGTATGAGATTGTATTGCCCGTAGGTATCGGCAGCGCGGCTGAAGGCTCGAATGACTCTCATGATCTCTTTTTATGATAATTTAGGTATAATCGCGCCAAATTATACCCAAAGCCATCCCCTTGGCAGAATGGGAAAGAGGCCAATATGACATCGACCCTTATGATCGTACAGATTATTCTTTCAATCCTTATCACCATCACGATCCTCCTGCAGAAAAGTGACAGCATCGGCCTGGGAGCCTACAGCGGAAGCAACGAATCCCTCTTCGGGGCCAAAGGGCCCAGCGGCTTTCTCGCCAAAGCGACTTTTACCCTGGCGCTGTTGTTTGTGATCAATACGCTGGCTCTCGGTTACCTCTACAACAAAGAGAGCAATCGTTCCGTCACCGATACCCTCTCAAAACAGAAGACAAGCGTTCCTGTCCCGGCGCCTGCGCCAAAAAGCGCTCCCCAAGCCCCCGCCGCACCGACAGAAAAAACTTCCAAATAGATCCCAACCCCACTCTCGGGTTCTCATCAAGCATTGGATGCAGTGAGACCTCTTTGGGGTTCTACGCTTCCTGCGTAAGCAAAAAGAGGCTAGAATATCCCCATTTAAACCATACATAAATTTCAAGGAGCGGTAGATGATCGAAGAGATTTTTGAAGAGACACGTGATCATATGGACAAAAGCATCGAAGCAATGAAGAGGGATTTCGCGACCCTTCGGACGGGAAAGGTAACCACCCAGATCGTCGATAATATCAAAGTGGACTATTACGGAACGCCGACTCCCCTCAATCAGGTGGGGAACGTCACCGTGACCGATGCAACGACCATCGCTATCAATCCCTGGGAAAAATCGATGCTTCCCGCCATCGAAAAGGCGATCCAGGAAGCCAATATCGGCGTCAATCCCAACAACGACGGAGACTTTATCAAGCTCTTCTTCCCTCCGATGACCGTCGAGCAGCGCCAGGAGATCGTCAAGCAGGCCAAGCAGATGGCGGAAAAGGCAAAAGTGGCCATCCGCAATGTCCGCAAGGAGTCCAACAACAAGATCAAGCGCCTCGAGCACGACAAAGAGATCAGCGAGGATGAGATGAAGCGTGCCCTGGATCAGATCCAGAAGCTCACCGATGAGTTTATCGCCAAAGTCGATGAATCCCTCAAGGCCAAAGAGGCCGATATCCTTCGGGTCTGATCGATGGATGTAGAAAAGATTTACAAGGACGCCGGCGCTCTGCTGGAGGGCCATTTCATCCTCTCCAGCGGCAACCACTCCAACCGATATCTCCAGAGTGCCAAGGTTCTTGAGGATCCCAAGCGTGCAGAGCTGCTGGCCAAGGAACTGGCCCGACTCATCCAAGAGAGCGGCCTCGAAGTAGAAACGGTCTGTGCTCCCGCCCTGGGCGGGGTGCTGGCAGGATACGAGCTTGCCCGAGCCCTCGGAGTGCGCTCCATTTTCGTTGAACGCAAAGAGGGGCAGATGCAGCTGCGTCGCGGATTTGAAGTTCACCCCGGAGAAAAAGTGCTGATCTGTGAAGACATCATCACTACTGGCGGTTCCGCGATGGAGGCGGCCAAGATCATCGAAAGCCTTGGGGCCGAGATCGTAGGTTTCGCCGCCCTGGCCAATCGGGGATTCTGCAGCCGCAGCGGAAGCGGCAAAGCAGCCAAGCCGGAGTGCAAGCTCCCCGCCGATAAGCCTTTTTTCGCCCTGGATGATTTCGAATTCGAAATGTATTCTCCGGAAGAGTGCCCTATGTGCAAAGAGGGAAGCGAAGCCGTCAAACCCGGCAGCCGCAGTTAACGGGGGCTCTTCCCGCTTTTTTCTCCTCCACTATCCCAGAGTGGTCTACATATCTTTTATTCCAAACTGGATCAATACCTATTTAGATCGTAATAAAAACTTGGAAATTATTTGGAGAGTCATCGGCCCGTTTGGGTCCGATTATGAAGTTACTTTTCTTTCTTGGGAGTCACGTACATAGTGATATAGCGTCCCTCCTGGTGAGGGGCTTTTTCCATAACACCGATATCTTCGATCATCGGCCAGACACGTTTGAGGACTTCCACTCCCAATTCAGGATTGGCCATTTCACGGCCCCGCAGGAAAACCCTCAGTTTGACATGTTTGCCCTTTTCAAGGAACTCCCGTGCATGTTTGACTTTGTAGGCGATGTCGTTATCGGCGATCTTGCAAGAGAATTTTACCTCTTTGACTTCGATCTTCTTTTGGTTTTTCTTCGCCTCTTTTTTCTTCTTCTCTACCTGGTACTTATGTTTCCCGTAGTCCATAATCTTGGCGACCGGCGGAGTGGCATCAGGGGAGATAAGGACCAGGTCAAGCCCTTTCTCTTCGGCAATCTTGAGCGCATCTGCCCGGGGGATGATCCCGTATTGCTCTTTGTCGTCACCGACGACGCGAAGTTCGCGTGCCCGTATGGCGTCATTCATAATGACGCTGTCCTCTCTTCTTTTCCCCCGTGTGTTGCGCTGTTGTTTACTCAAATTTTCCCTTCTTGAAGTTCTTTGCTTAATTGTAGCATAAAATCATCGGCTGACAGATTGTACTGCTCCTTTTTACGGCGGTCCCGGACGGCTACGGAACGGTTTTTTACCTCTTCATCTCCCACGATCACCACGTAGGGGACTTTCTGTTTCTCCGCCAGGCGGATTCGCTTGTTCAGCGAATCGTTGCGGTCATAGATCTCGCTGTCGATCTCCCGCTCCATCAGGGCTTCGGCCAACTCTTTGGCATAGGCGGTATGCTCCGCGGCAATGGGAACGAAGATCACCTGGGTCGGGGCGATGAAGAAGGGAAACTCTCCGGCATAATGCTCCGTCAGGATGGCAATGAAGCGCTCGAAGCTTCCCAGGATCGCCCGGTGAATCATTACCGGACGCTTGCGGGTATTGTCCTCGGCGACATACTCCACGTCGAAACGCTCAGGGAGGTTGAAATCCACCTGCACCGTACCGCACTGCCATTTCCGTCCGATGGCATCGGTGATCTTGACATCGATCTTGGGACCGTAGAAAGCTCCGCCCCCCTCGTCGATCCCATACTCCAAACCGTTCTCGTCCAGCGCATCCTTAAGCGCCTGGGTAGCTACCTCCCAGACTTCGTCGTCTCCGATCGCCTTTTCGGGCTTGGTGGAGATCTCCATCGTGTACTCGAAGCCGAACTTCTTCATCACCGCATCGACGAACTCCACCACTTCCAGAACCACCGGCTTGATCTGTTCGGGGGTACAGAAGATATGAGCATCGTCCTGGGTGAATTCCCGCACCCTCAGCAGACCGTGGAGCACCCCGCTCTTTTCGTGGCGGTGGACGACGCCGTACTCGAAATATTTCAGCGGAAGGTCCCGGTAACTCTTGGTGGAGTTTTTGAAGATCAGGATATGTCCGATGCAGTTCATCGGCTTGAGGCCGTACTCCTGGCCGTCGATCTCCGTCAGGTACATATTCTCCCCGTAGCAGGCGTAATGGCCGCTGGTGCGCCACATATCGGCTTTGAGAATCTCGGGGCCCCGGACCGGCTCATAACCCCGGCGACGATGGGAGCGCCAGAGGATCTGCTCCAGTTTGCTGCGCAGACGCGCCCCCTTGGGGAGCCAGAAGGGCAGCCCCGCTCCGGCCTCTTCGTTGAACATAAAGAGTTCGAGCTCGGTGCCCAGCTTGCGATGATCGCGCCGTTTGGCCTCCTCCATCATCTGCTGCCACTTTTTGAGGGACTCCTTGTCGGCAAAGGCGATGCCGTAGATGCGGGTGAGCATCTCGGCATTCTCATCTCCGCCCAGATAGGCTCCCGCGACCCGGGTCAGCTTGAAGTTGTGCAGAAAACGGGTGTTGGGGACGTGGGGACCGCGGCAGAGATCTTCAAAATCTCCCTGGCGGTAGATGGAGACGGTTTCGGAAGGGATGTTTTTCAATACCGCCTGTTTGAGATCGTCGTTTTTGAACTTTTCGACCGCTTCGGCTTTGCTGATCTCGTACTTTTCGATGGGGAGCTTCTTTTTGACCAGCTCTTTCATTTTTTTTTCGATCTTTTTGAGGTCCTCTTCCCCGATCTTTTCGGAAGTACGGAAGTCGTAATAGAATCCCTCATCCACGACGGGCCCGACGAAGAATTGGGCATCGGGATAGAGTTCCCGGATCGCCTGTGCCATCAGGTGGGCTGTGGAGTGACGGATGATCTCCAGCGCCTCCGGAGAATTGTCAAAGAAAATCTCCCGGCACCCTTCGCAGGAATCGCCAGCACTCTGGGTATCGACAAGCTCTCCCCTGTCATTGATATAGCCTATGATGTTTTCACTCACTGTAAACCCTTTTGTCACGATCGTTTGTGCAGATTATAATGGGGCCGATTATAGCAGATCGGCATTAGAATTTAGAGGGGACAACTCCCCGATCAGAGCTCTAGGCCAGAGTCACACCCCGCTCGCCACTGACCAGTTCTCCGATGACATAGGCATCGGTCCGCTCCAAAATCGCGTCGACGTGCTCGGGCTCTGCGACCCAGATCATCCCCACTCCCATATTGAAGGTGCGGAACATCTCCTCTTCCTCCACGTAGTTGGCCATATATTCAAAGATCGGCAGGATGCGGATCTTGGACCGGTCGATGACCGCGTGGACATTCTCGGGCAGGACTCGGGGGAGGTTCTCTACGATCCCGCCGCCGGTGATATGGGCCAGGGCCACGAGATGCTCTTTGCACGCTTTGAACTCCCGGACATAGATACGGGTCGGTTCCAACAGCACATCGATCAGCGGACGACCCTCGAACTCCTCGTCAAAGGAGAGGCCCAGCTTTTCGAAAAGAAGTTTGCGCACCAGGGAGAAACCGTTGGAGTGGATCCCCGAGCTGGGAAGGGCCAAAAGGATCTGTCCGGGGCGCACCAGGCTGATCCGGTCCATTTCGCTGCGCTCGGCGATCCCCACGGCGAAACCGGCCAGATCGAAGTCCTTTTCGCTGTACATCCCCGGCATCTCGGCCGTTTCTCCGCCGATGAGAGCACATTCGCTCCGGCGGCACCCTTCGGCGATGCCGGCGATGACTCTCTGAGCATCCCGGGGCACGAGTTTTCCGGTGGCGTAATAGTCCAGGAAGAACATCGGCGTCCCGAAGTTGCATATGAGGTCGTTGACGCACATCGCCACCAGATCGATTCCCACACCGTCGAGCTTGCCACTCTCGATGGCCAGCTTGAGCTTGGTCCCCACCCCGTCCGTGGCGGAGAGGAGGACCGGCTCCCGGCACCCCTGGGGGAGTGCGTAGGCCCCGGCGAAAGAGCCGATACCCCCGATGACATTCTCATCGAAAGTCGATTTGACCTCCGCCTTGATCGCTTCGACGAACTGATTCCCGGCATCGATATCGACACCGGCATCCTTGTAGCTTATCTTTTCATTGCTCATTTGGGCTCCTTTCCGTCAGCGTCGCAGGGAGGGATGAACTGCCGCAGAATCTCGAGGGAGAGACACTTGCCGGTAAAACCGCCGACCAGCAGCAGAACGATCACCGCCAACTGTACGAGAAAGGCGATCCGGGGTTGGCTGACCGCCAATCCCATATTGATTCCCAAAATAATGGCCAGAAAAATACGCTGCATCCGCTCGGCACACATCATCTTCGACGCTCCTGTGTAAATATATCGGATTATAGCGCAGCTACCCGTTGAGCTTCCTTCCCAACTTGGCTTCGACGGAGGCTTTTTTCTTCTGCAGCCGACCTACCGGCCCTTTGCGATAGTCGATCTTGAGCACGCTGTAGATGCGGTTGCAATCGGATTCCAATTCGGCATGAGCTTTTTCGATCAGGGTAAAAATCTCGCTGACCGTTTCGGCTTCGATGATGGTCCCCATAGGTGTGAGCTGATAGGGCAAACCGCTGCGATCGACGAGATCGAGGACCCGCGCCACAAAGGCGCTCTTGGATTCGGTCTGGTCGGTGGGGAACATAGCAAATTCGACGAGGGCGGACATCAAGGCTCCTTTGGAAATGTCGGATTTTGGATGATGGATGATGAATCGGACGTTATAATGCCATATGCGAACAAAAAACGAAAAATTCCTCACTCCTCACTTCTCACTCCTCACTTCGACATCGGGCAATACCCGATGCTGATCGTTGGTGCCGGTGCCGCGGGCTTGGCGGCAGCCATCACGGCGGCAAGAAGAGGGATGCAAGTTACCCTGCTGGAGCAGAACAAAGAACCGGGCAAAAAGATCCTGGTCAGCGGCAACGGCCGCTGCAACATTGCCAACCACCATCCCGAGCCCCATCGTTTTCATTCCAACGATCCCGATTTTCTTCGCAAAGCCCTCAAAGGATTCGATGCTGAACGTATCTCCGGCTTTTTGCAGAGCCTGGGGCTCGAAGTGGAAGAGGAAGAGGAGGGCAAACTCTTTCCGATGGGACGCCAGGCTGCCAGTGTCGTCAAGCTCTTGACAAGGGAATGTCAACGTCTGGGTGTGAAGCTTGTCACCGATTGTCACGTAGAAGAGATCATCAAAGAAAAAGAGGGCTTCCTCATAAAAAGCAGCTGCGGAATTTTTCGGGATATCTCCCTGCTCCTGGCCGGGGGAGCGCCCGCCGCACCCCAGCTGGGCGGCAGCAACAGAGGAATGCTTATGGCTCAGAGTCTGGGCCACAGACTCATCCCGCCCCGTCCGGCCCTGGTGGCGCTGGAGAGCGAAGAGGCTTGGCCCAAAAAGGCGGCGGGGGTCAAAGTCCGTGCCAGAGTCAGACTGGCGGCATCGGGACAGACGGTCAAAGAGAAGGATGGCGATCTGCTTTTTACCGATTACGGGGTAAGCGGTTTGGCGGTTTTGGATCTGAGCCGGGAGGCGAGCCTGAGACTGGCAGAATGGGAACCCTGTGACCTGCTTATCGACCTCCTGCCCCAATGGAGTAAAGAGCGCTTGACAGCATTCTTGACAAAGCGTATCGATCCCCATCGCCGGCTCCCGATCGATCTTTGGCTGGAAGGGGTACTGCATCGCAAACTGGTACCGATCATCCTGGAGAAAAGCGGCCTCAAACTCTCCGACGAATCACAACTCAACCGCAAAAGCATCGGCCGACTCGTCTATGCCGTCAAAAACCTCAAGCTTGCCGTTACTCAGACCCGGGATTTCCGCTACGCCGAAGTGGCGACCGGAGGCATCGACGTCACTCAGGTCGATCCGGAGACGATGGAATCCCGACTCGTTCCCGGACTCTATTTCGCCGGCGAAATCCTCAACGTGGACGGGGATCGGGGCGGCTTCAACTTCCACTGGGCGTGGACGAGCGGGATCAGAGCGGGAATATCAATTGATGATGGATGATGGATGATGGAAGATTATGGATTATGGATTGCTGAGAGATCAGAAATGGTTGTCCTTCTTCTTTAATCGCCTTTAATGACCCCAATGACCAATGCCTAATGACCAGTGACTAAAACACTTGCGACTTGAGGGCCGCAGACCCGTGCTTGCGACGTGCGACTAAAGTCAGCTCTGCGCCGCGGCTTTCTTATCCCGGGCGGCCCGGCGGCGGGCGGCGGAATCGAGATACTTTTTGCGGATGCGGATGTTTTCGGGGGTTACTTCGACCAATTCGTCATCTTCGATCCACTCCATCGCCTGCTCCAGGGTCATTTTGCGGGGCGGGACCAGCTTGATGGCGTCGTCGGCACCGCTGGTGCGCATGTTGGTCAATTGTTTCCCTTTGAGGGGATTGACTTCCAAGTCACCGGGACGGGCGCTCTCTCCAATCACCATTCCATTATACACCTTCGCCTGAGGCTCGATAAAGAGGGTACCACGGGCCTGAAGGTTGAAGAGGCTGAAGGCGACTGCGACACCGTTGTCCATAGAGACCAGCGCTCCCTGGGTTCGGCTCTCGACGCTGCCGGTATAGGGGCGGTACTCCAGGAAGGAGTGGTTCATGACCCCTTCACCTTTGGTATCGGTGAGGAATTCGCTGCGAAAGCCGATGAGGCCCCGGGCGGGAATCTCGAATTCGATCCGGACCGTGCCGTCGGGCATCGGGGTCATGGAGCTCATCTCGGCTTTGCGTTTACCCAGCTTTTCGATGACCGTTCCCTGATGCTCTTCGGGGACATCGATGACCAGATGCTCGAAAGGCTCCATGCGAACCCCGTTCTCCTCTTTGATGACGACTTCGGGACGGGCCATGAGAAACTCGAAGCCTTCCCGGCGCATATTTTCGGCGAGAATGCCGATCTGCAGCTCTCCCCGTCCGGAGACTTTGAAGCTGGCATCCCCCAGGGGCTCCATCTTCATCGCGATATTGGTCTCCATCTCTTTTTCGAGGCGCTCGCGGATCTTGTTGGAGGTGACGTGTTTGCCCTCGGTACCCGCCAGCGGGCCGTCGTTGACACTGAAGATGACTGAAAGGGTCGGCTCTTCGATGTGCAGAGGATCGAGAGGCTGAGGATTGGCGGAATCGGCGATCGTATCTCCGACGTCGATGTCGTTGAATCCGGCGATGGCGACGATATCGCCCGCTTCCGCCTCGTCGATTTCGACACGATCCAACCCGCGGAAACCGATGAGCTTGCTTACGCGGCTCTTGGTCTTTTCTCCGTCGGCTTTGAGGAGCGTATACTCGTCACCCTTTTTGATCCGACCGTTGAAGATCCGGCTGATCCCGATCCGCCCGACGAAATTGTCGTAGTCAAGCGTAAAGACCTGCGCCTGGGTCGAAGCGTCGGCTGATCCTTCGGGATAGGGGACGTGCTCGATGATCGCTTCAAACAGGGGCGTGAGATCTTTGTTCTCATCTTCAAGATTCCATTTGGCATAGCCGTCGCGGGCGGCGGCATAAAGCACCGGGAACTCCAGCTGTTCGTCATTGGCATCCAATGCCACGAGCAGGTCGAAGACCTCATCGACCACCCGCTCGGGCTCGGCGGCGGGCTTGTCGATCTTGTTGACGACAACGATAGGCTTGAGGCCCAGTTCGATCGCTTTTTTGAGGACGAATTTTGTCTGGGGCATGACCCCCTCCTGGGCATCCACCAGCAGCAGAACGCCGTCGACCATCTTGAGCACCCGCTCCACTTCGCCGCCGAAGTCGGCGTGGCCCGGGGTGTCGATGATGTTGATCTTGTGATCTCCGTAGGTGATGGCGGTGTTTTTGGAGAGGATGGTGATCCCCCGCTCTTTTTCGATGTCGTTGTTGTCCATCACCCGCTCGTCCACTTCCTGGTGGGCGGCAAAGGTCCCGGATTGCTGAAGCAATCCGTCAACCAGAGTTGTCTTGCCGTGGTCGACGTGCGCAATAACGGCGATGTTCTTGATTTTTTGCATTCTTGTTCCTATCGTAAAGTGCGCGCATTATATCGAAATCGTCGCGGGCCATTGGTCGTGGATCGTTGAAGGCCCATATTATCGTAATGAGAGCCAATTTGGACTACAAAAGAAAATTGCAGGCGGAATCATTCTGAATGTATTCGGAAATTCCATCGGCATTTGTTAGGATGATCCCAACGACTAAGGACCAATGGCCAACGACTACAGAGAGATCCCGTAGATTTCGTGGTAACTCTTCATCGCATAGCGATCGGTCATAGAAGCGATCATATCGGCCACGACCCGGCGGGGATTGCGCCGGTCGAAAAGCTCCCGCTGGGAAAAGGGAAGCAGATCCGGTTCCTCGACATAGGCACGATAGAGAGCGCGCACGCACTGCTTTCCGGCGTACATATTCCGCACGATCTTTTCGTGGCGGTAGAGGCGCTGAAAGAGCCGCTTTTTGAGGCGCTTGAGTTCTGAGCCTGTTTCGGCGGAGAAGCCGACGGGGAGAGGTTCTTCCGCGGGAATCGCGGCGCAGAGAGGTCTCTCTCCGCGATAGCGTTGGACCCCTTTTTGGGAAGCGGTAATGAAATCCTCCACCAAAAGGCGGATAAGCGAAGCGACGAAGCGATGACGGTAGAGATGATCCTCCCAAGCGACTCCTTCGCGCGCCACCATCCGGTGAACCCGATCGACGATCTCCAAACCCTCCAGATCCCCGAAACCGATCAGGCCGTATTTGATCCCGTCGTCGATATCGTGGCTGGTATAGGCGATCTCGTCGGCATGATCGACGATCATTGCCTCCAGGGAGGGGTGCCGATCCAGAGCAAAGGCTTCACGGATCCAGTCGGGGTAGAAGGGTTTGTCGTAGGGGTAGGAGTGTTTGAGAACCCCTTCGAGGGTAGCGAAGGTGAGATTGAGGCCGTCGAAGTTTTTATAGCGTTTCTCGAGGGTAGTCAAAACCCGGAAGGATTGGAAATTGTGCTCAAAACCGTTGGGGTGGCCATCCTCTTTGAGCAGGCGGTCCAGCTCGTCCCCGCCTACGTGACCGAAGGGGGTATGGCCCAGGTCGTGGGAGAGGGCGATCACCTCCGCCAGGGTCTCATCCAGACCCAATTGCCTCGCCAGAGTCCGGGCGATCTGACTCACCTCCAAAGTGTGGGTCAGGCGGGTGCGGAAATAATCCCCCTCGTGATTGAGGAAGACCTGGGTCTTGTACTCCAGACGGCGAAAAGAACCGCAGTGCAATACCCGGTCCCGATCCCGGGAAAAAGGTTCACGAAAATCCTCTTCCAGCGGAAAAAAACGATCATAAGGCCCCATTATTTTTGCCCATCCTCGATTAATCAATTTAGCTATAATTGTGCACAATTGTAGCACTTTAGAGAGGGAGAAGGGATGCAGGTCAGTCTTTTGCACTACACACCGTTGGAGGTCTGTGCCCACGCCATTCGTACCTGTTGGCAGAGCTTCGACAAAAGCGACGAAGGCGGGGAGAAGGACCGGGCGCTGATCGACCGGGTGGGCAACAAATACAAACACGCCTCGACCCTGGAGCATCTGGTTTATACCTTTTATATCCAGGGAGTAAGCCGGGCCCTGCTCCAGGAGTTGGCCCGTCACCGTATGGCCAGCCTCAGCGTCAAAAGCACCCGCTACACCCTCAAAGAGCTCAAGGAGTGCGCCCCCTTCGATGAAGAGGATTTCGAAGGAGCCTCCCGCTTTATCGTCCTGACCCATCACGAGGCGGTGGACCGGGCATCGATCCGGGCCCTGAACAACCTGCAAGCCCTGCTCAAAGAGGGAGTGAGCAACGACTATGCCAAATTCGCCCTCCCCGAATCCTACAAGACCGAACTGACCTGGACCATCAATGCCCGAAGCCTGCAGAATTTCCTGACGCTGCGGAGTAACAAAAGCGCTCTCTGGGAGATACGAAAACTGGCCTATACCCTCTACGATCACCTGCCCGAAGATCATAAATACCTTTTCGACGAGTCCCTTTATCCGGAGCGTGAGCTCGAAGAGTAGCGTTTCCTGTATCCAATATGCTTCCACAAACAAAAAAATCATCCATATTTGAGGTTTTATAATGACAAAAAAAGTTTTTCTACTCCTATTTCTAGGCTGGGGAGTCCTGATGGGAGCGCCCGCTCCTACCCCAGAGAGCGATCTTCTCGGCACGCAGATCCAGACAACCCTCGATTCGAAGCTCCACAGCCCCTACCGGACGCAGATCGCGGAGCTCTACCGTCTCAACGGTTTCAAAGCGCTCTGGGTGGGTCCGGAAAATGCCGCCAACTACGCTGCGCTGCTCCACGCCCTGGAGAACCCGCTCTACAACTACAACCACAAAGATTTCAATCTCAATGAGATCAAACGCCTCTCTTTCCTCCTGGACAACGGAGAATTACCTCCCGCCAACGTCCCCGCGGCCAGGGCACGCCTCGATGTGCTGATGAGTGACGCCCTGATGCGACTGCTCCATTTTATTCGGGTGGGGGATGTGGATTGGCCTCTGGTCCAGCAAAAGCTCAAACGGCTCAAGGAGACCCAGGATGTCCAGGCAGCCTGGGATATCCGCCCCAAGAAGCTCCCCGAGACCAAAGAGCTCTACCAGGTACTCAATCAAAAAGAGTTGGCTCCCTATCTTCGCAAGCAGCTCCCCCTGGAACCACGCTACCGAAAGCTCCTGGCTCTACTGGCCAAATACCGTACGATGCCGAACTTTCCCAAACTCTCCTACGGCCGGACCCTGCGCATCAACAGCACCGACAGCCGTATCCCCCAGATCAAGCGGATGCTGAAATTTTTCGGCGATTATCCAAAACACTTTGCCGAAGACAATCAATTCGACCGCCCCTTTGCCCAAGCGATCCGCAGCTTCCGCAGCCGTTTCAAGCTCCCTCCCGGCAACACCGTGGACAACAAGGTGATCCAGGCCCTCAACACGACGAAGAAGGAGTACCTCCGGAAGATCCTGGTCAATCTGGAGAAACTCAAACTCTACCCGCACCGTTGGGAACCCGACTATGTCGAAGTCAATGTCCCCGAATTCAAGATGCGCTTCTATCGCAACGGACAACCGATCTTCAGCAGTGATGTGGTGGTGGGACGCATCGACAGGCCGACGCCCATCTTCGACAGCAAAATGACCTATATGGTCCTCAACCCCACCTGGACCATCCCCGACAATCTGGTCCGCCGGGATCTGATCCCGATGCTGAAAAAAGAGCCCGACTATCTGCAAAAGCACAACATCCACGTCTATACCAGCTACAAACCCAACGCACCCGAGGTCGAACTCGACTTCGAGAAGCTCTTCAGCTATGAACACGATACCCGGCCCATCCCCTACCGTTTCGTCCAATTCCCCAGCGATCAAAACGCCTTGGGACGGGTCAAATTTATGTTTCCCAACAAATACTCGGTCTATCTCCACGATACCGACAACAAAAAGCTCTTCGGCTACCGCTATCGCGTCTTCAGTTCCGGGTGTATGCGGGTTGCCAAGCCTTTCGATTTTATGGACCTGTTGCTCCATTACGCCCGGGGAAACTACTCGGAAGGAAAGATTCAAGAGATCTTAGCCAGCAACAAACCGACGACCATCCGCCTGAAAAAGGCGATTCCCGTCCATATCGTCTATTTCACGGTGCGCCGGGAGGGGAAAAAGGATTATTTCTTCTACGATATCTATCTCTACGACAAAATGATCTGGGAATCGATGGAGGGGCACAAGAAGGCAAGCTTCAGAGTGCCGGAAAAACGCCTCAACCCCCTACGCAAAGAGCGTAAGAGACGGCGTCATTTCTTTTGACAGACCGTACTGATGTCTTGTTTGTTGAGCTTGAGTTTCCCTTGGGAAATGATATCCTGGACGATGCGGTAACCGTGATTTAGGGCTATGGCGATGCTGCCGCCGCTCTTGAAGGCGATATCTCCCGCAATGTAGATCCCCTCGACACTGGTTTCCAGATTCTCCTTGAAGACCGGCTCACCCGTCGCATCCAGCTGCAGGTTGGCGTTTTTGAGGAAATCTACGGGGGTGGTGCCTCCGATGGCATAGATCACCCGGTCGTAGACCTCTTCACTCCCGTCTTTGAAGTGGACTTTGACCTTCCCGTGCTCATTCTCCAGGCCTTCGATATCCACCCCCAGTTTGGGACGGACCTTCCCGCTCTCAAATGCCTCCTTGATCAGCTTCTGATTGGTGGGATTGGGACGGGTCAGCTCCTCCCGGCGGTAGTTCAGCGTCACATCGTTCGATTCTGCCAGCTCCACCGCATACTCCGTCGCGGTATCCCCCCCGCCGACGACAAGGATCTTCTCTCCCTTGTCGCACTGGTCGAGATTGAAATTGACCTTCTTTCTGATAGAAGGGGGAATCTTGTAGGAGGGTTTGTTGGGTTTTCCCATCCGTCCGATGGCGATGACGATATAGCGCCCGCGGAACTCTCCGCAGCCGGCCCGGACGGTGAAGATCCCATCCTCTTCTTTGGTGATCTTGTCCACTTCGCAATTAAAGTGGCTGTCGATGACGTGCTGATCGATGAGGCAGTCGAAGAAGTCCAGGGTACTCTCCTTGGTCCCGTCCATGAAGGGGATGCTCCCCTCCATCTCCACGATCTGCCCCTGCCAATCCTTGTCCACCCGCTTGTTGTCCTTGTAGAATTTACGGATCGTGTCGGAGTGGTTGTCACTCTTTTCCAAAAGCAGGATCTTTTCGATCCCCAGAGCCCGTGCCTCGATCGCCGTGCCGATCCCCCCGGGACCTCCTCCGATAATGATCAGATCGTAAATCGTCTCTTCTTGACTCATTTTTTTCTCCTTTAACTTTAATTTATTTTCTCAGCCTCACCCGCTGGGCGTGGGTAATGGCAATGGCCATAGCGTCGGTGATATCCAGAGGCTTGATTTCCCGACGGATCCCCAAAAGCCGTTTGACCATAAAGGCCACCTGCTCTTTGGCCGCCTTACCGTTGCCCGTCAGCGCCTTTTTGACCTGCAGCGGCGTATACTCGTAGAAGTAACCCACCTCCTGGAGCACCTTGAGGCTCAAAGCCCCCCGAAACTGGGCCAGCTTCAGGACCGTCTTGGGGTTGAAAGCATAAAAGATATCCTCGATAGCCACCTCATCGGGATGCTGCTTCTTCAGTAGAAGGTCCAGCCCCTCGGCCAACTCCACAATCTGCTCCTGGAGCGTCCCCGGTGCAATTTTCAGCAACCCCGCCTCCAAAAGCTCCATCTTCCCCCTTTCATAATGGAGAAAGCAGTATCCGAGGTTCCGGCTTCCCGGATCGATTCCCATGATAACCATCGAGTTTTTCACATCCTTTTCAACGACGCAGCGAGACACATTTAGAGTATTGCTCCGGCAACCATTAACCCACATCTGTGAGGGAGCTTTCACTCGATGGCGACAAAGGAGCACCCAACCCCGTAGGGGCACCGCAGGTGTTTGCGACTGCCAGAGCTGTCGAGTGAAAACTCTGACTGGAGTGAAAAATGATATTTGCCGGTTTAATACTATGGGCACAT